>NZ_BAABGN010000002.1:0-808487 GCF_039541595.1 Georgenia halophila
GTTCGTCCTGAGCCAGGATCAAACTCTCCGTTAAAAACATTCCCCAGCAGCACCCGACCCGAAGACCAGGCACCACGAGAAAAACCATACGAAGAAAACCCCCACCAAAAAAGCAGGAGCCATCAAAACCCAGCCCAACACACCAACCCAAGGACGGGGCCCCAGGCCAGCGCATCAAACCAAAAATACAAAACAGAACACCCAGAACAACCAGCAACCCGACCACCCCAAAAAAGGACCAGCCAAAGCCACCGACGCCCAGGCATCCCACATGGCATCAAAAAACTTGGCACACTGTTGAGTTCTCAAAAAACAGACACACACCGAACGAACCAGAACAACCGCCCTGACCCGAACCGGGGCAACCTCACCAATCTAACTGAGGCGACCGACGCTGTCAATTCGGCCGACTAGTGCTGACCAGGTCGCGCTGATCACATCGATTGGTATCCCGAGCAGGCGCGCCGAACTGCGGCGCTTCTGCTGTTTGGGAGCTCCGCGGGACCGGCCACCTTCTCGGTGTCCGTGCCTCCCTGGCGGAACTCGACAATATTAGGCAGGCGCTCGAGCGAGGGTCAATCCGGACGGACATGGCCTGAGTCACAGGCCGACGTTCACCCCGCGTTTACGGCAGGTTCCTGCCGTTCAGGGCGGTTCAGCGCAGCTTTGCGGGCGCTGCCGTGCTCAGACAGGGACAGGTCCGTTGCCTCCACCGCGCACGAGGGCCTCCTGGGCCCGTCTCCGTCCGCCCGTCTCCGTCCGCCGGTTTCCGTCCAGCCGTCTCCGTCCGCCCGTCCCGGATGCGCCCCTGCGTCCTGACCGACACTGACTCTCCCCGCCGTGCCTGTGTCGCGTCAGGCATGCTCGGTGCTAGGTAGACCGCGGCGTGGAGTGATTATTTCATTCTACGGAAAGTCGTCGATCCGGTGATGATGCCGGTACCTGGAGTGCTCATGGATAACCTCGCGGTCCTCGCACTGCTCGCCGTCCTGCCGATCCTCGTGATCGGCACCCTGCTGATCGGCTTCAGATGGCCGGCCAAGAAGGCCATGCCGGTCGGCCTCGTCGTCGTCATCGTCATCGCCCTGAGCGTCTGGCAGATGTCGTTCACGACGATCGCCGCGTCGATCGTGCAGGGCCTGCTCATCGCAGTGGGTCTGCTGTGGATCGTCTTCGGCGCGCTGCTGCTCCTCGAGACGATCACCAAGAGCGGCGCGCTCCAGTCCATCCGCGCCGGCTTCACGAACATCAGTGCCGACCGGCGTGTCCAGGTCGTCATCGTCGCGTGGCTCTTCGGGTCCTTCATCGAGGGCGCCGCCGGCTTCGGCACGCCGGCCGCCGTCGTCGCCCCGCTGTTGCTGGCGCTCGGGTTCCCGGCCATGGCCGCCGTCATGGCTGGCCTGATCATCCAGTCCACACCGGTGAGCTTCGGCGCGGTCGGAACACCGATGATCACCGGCATCGGCACCGGTCTCGCCGGCAGCGACGGCTCGCTCGTGAGCGGCGCGCAGGCACGCGCCGACTCGCTCGGGCTGGACCACATGGGCTTCGTCGCCCACACCGCCGCACAGGTCGCCACGATCCACGCCATCGTCGGCATCCTCGTCCCGCTGTTCCTGGTCACTCTCATGACCGGCTTCTTCGGCGAGAAGCGCAGCTTCCGGGACGGCCTCGCCGTCTTCCCGTTCACGGTCTACGCGGCGCTCGCGATGATCGTCCCGTACGTCACCGTCGCGTACGTCCTCGGCCCGGAGTTCCCGGCGATGATCGGCGGCTTCGTCGGCCTGGTGCTCGTGATGTACACGTCCTCCAAGGGCTTCCTCATGCCGAAGAAGATCTGGGACTTTCCGCCCCGGGAGCGCTGGAGCAACCGCTGGATGGGCACGGTGAACCCTGACGCGGAGGCCGCGACCCTGACGAAGCGCATGTCCCTGCCGCTCGCCTGGAGCCCATGGTTGTCGTCGCCGTCCTGCTGCTGATCACGCGGAACGTGCCGGCCATCCAGGAGTTCCTGAACGTGACGGCCGTGATCCCGATCCAGAACATCTTCAGCACCGGGATCTCTCAGGACATGAACCTGCTGTACTCCCCCGGCGCGATCTTCCTGGTGGCGTGCCTGACGACCTACCTCCTGCACCGGATGGGCCGCCGGCAGATTGCCTCCTCGTGGAAGGTCGCGAGCGGCCAGCTGGCCGGGGCGGCGTTCGCCCTGCTGTGCGCGCTGCCGCTGGTGCGGATCTTCATCAACTCCGGGCAGGGATTCAACGGCGCCGGGCTCGACTCCATGCCGATCACGCTGGCCGAGGCCGCGGCGAACGCAGCCGGTCAGGGCTGGCCGGTGCTCGCTCCCTTCATCGGCGCCCTCGGCGCCTTCGTGGCAGGGTCCAACACCGTGTCCAACATGATGTTCTCGTTGTTCCAGTTCTCCACCGGTGAGGGAATCGGCGCCTCCGCCCCGGAGACCGTCGTCGCCCTCCAAGCGGTCGGCGGCGCGGCGGGCAACATGGTCGCCGTGCACAACGTGGTGGCCGCGTCCGCCACCGTCGGACTGCTCGGCCGCGAGGGCGACCTCATCCGCAAGACCATCGTCCCGATGACCTACTACTGCCTCGCTGCGGGTTCGATCGGCTACATGTGGATCTTCGGGATCGGTCTCAACGTCGGCACGATCGTGTTCCTGGTCGTGGTCGCTGCGCTGGTCCTCGCGGCGGTACGCATCACGACGAAGACGGACATGGACAACCCGGAGCTGCAGCTCGCCAAGGTCTGACGGCCCACGTACCAGGCCCCCGTCGCGTTCGTCGCGGCGGGGGCCTGGTACATGCTCGAAGGGCGTGCCAGCGGGTGCTCAGCCGCCGCAGCCACCGTCCTTGCCGCACGCGCACGTGCCGCCGTCGGACGTCGTCCGGGCGACGTCCTGCCGGCCGGAGGCCGGCGGCTCCTGCAGAAGCGTCTCGATGCCCTTGCCGCGCAGGGACGCGTCCAGCACGAGGATCATGTGCGCCGTCGACATGTGCTTGCCCTGCCGACCGAGCGCGTCGGTGATCTGCAGCAGGCAGCCCGGGTTGGACGTGACGAGCAGCTCGGCCTCGGTGGCGGCCACATTGGCGGCCTTTCGCTCACCCAGCTCGCGTGCCGGCTCCGGGTTGGTGAGGTTGTAGATGCCGGCGGAGCCGCAGCACAGGTCACCCTCGGCGATCTCCTTGATCGTCAGGCCGGGGATCGCGCCGAGGAGCTGCCGGGGCTGCGAGCGCACGCGCTGCGCGTGGGAGAGGTGGCAGGCGTCGTGGTACGCGACCGTCACCGGAAGCGGATGGCGGCTGGCCACCGGACCGAGCTCGACCAGCACCTCGCTGATGTCGCGGACCTTCTCCGAGAACGCCTGGGCACGCTCGGCGTAGTCCGGGTCGTCGGCCAGCAGGTGGGCGTAGTCCTTCATGGTCGAGCCGCAGCCCGCGGAGTTCACCACGACGCGCTCGACACCGGCGTCAGTGAAGGCGTCGATGAGTCTACGGGCATACCGGAGGCCTTCCTCCTCGCGCCCGGAGTGCACCGACAGGGCGCCGCAGCAGCCCTGGGCCTGCGGCGTGACGACGTCGCAACCCTCCATGTTCAGCACACGCACCGTGGCCGCGTTGACACCCGGGTAGAACTCGCGCTGCACGCAGCCGAGCAGCAGCCCAACCGTCATCCGCTTCTCGCTGCGGGCGCGGACGAGCTCCGGGATGCGCACCTGCCGCTGCATCGGCGGCGCGATGGCCTCCATCGTCGCCAGCGTCGGGGAGAGCTTGTCGAGCACCCCGGACCGGCGCACCAGTGCGCTGAGTCCGCTGCGTTGGTACAGCGAGAGCGGTCCGCGAACGAGTCGGAGGCGGTCCGGCCGCGGGAACAGCGCGAAGATGGCCTCGCGGAGCGCACGGCCGGCCACCGAACGGTGCTGAGAGCCGCGACGCTCGACCTGCTGGCGCGTGGCCTCGATGAGCTTGTCGTACTGCACGCCGGAGGGGCACGCCGTCACGCACGCCATGCAGCCCAGGCACGCGTCGATGTGCTGAACCATCGCCGGCGACATGGGCTCGCCCTCGAGTCCTTCCTTCATCAGGTAGATGCGCCCGCGCGGCGAGTCCATCTCCTCGCCCCACAGCGTGTACGTCGGGCACGCGGGCAGGCAGAAGCCGCAATGCACGCAGTCGTCGACCAGCTCACGTGCCGGTGGGTGGTGGGCATCGAAGGCAGCCAGGCCGAGCACGTCGGGCAGGGTGCTGCCCGCCTCGACCGGTTCCGCCTCCCCCATCTGGCCCTTCGGGGCGTCGACGCTCATCAGATCCCTCCCACGAATCGTCCCGGCGCGAGGTTGCGGCCCGGGTCGAGCTGGTTCTTGATGCTGCGCATGAGGTCCAGACCGGCGACCGGACCCCACGCGTCGAGCCCGGCGCGCAGCTCCGGCGGCGCGACCAGCACCGTGACGGTGCCTTCGCGCGCGCTCGGGGCCGCGGCACGCAGACGGCCGACGACTGCGGCCACGGCGGCCGGGTCCGGCGCCGTGATCCCGAGGTGCAGCACACCGACGGCGGAGCCGCGCACCGCGACCGCGGCACCGTGCTCCTGCTCGGCCGCGCGGGCCGTCCTGAGCAGATCGCTGACCCCGGTGAGCGTGGCGGTGGCCTTGGCGGTCACATCACCGCCGGGCATCCGGGCCCACCACGACGGCGGCGCCTCCCCGACCTCGCCACCGACGAGCGCGGCGGCCTCCGCCGACCGGGACCGGACGGCGTCGTGGGTGCCCTCGAGCAGCACGGCGAGCGTCGCCTGGTCGCTTCCTGCCGCGCGGTCCAGCTCGACGGCGGCCGGTGCGAGCTGGGAGGCGACGACCTGACGCGCCAGGCGGGCGACCTCCTCCGTGGGACCGGCGCGGGTCACCGTGGCGCGCTCGGGGCGTGCGGGGTGGAGCCGGAAGGCTGCCTGCACGATGACGCCGAGGGTCCCCAGCGAGCCGGTCATGAGCTTTGCGAGGTCGTACCCGGCGACGTTCTTGACGACCTTGCCGCCGGAGGCGGTCACGGTCCCGTCGGCGAGCACGACGGTGGCGCCGAGGACGAGGTCGCGCAACGCCAGCCGCTGGAGGCGGCGGGGGCCGGAGGGGCCGGTGGCCAGGGCACCGCCGACGGTCGAGCCCGCGGCGAGGCGTTCGGGCGGCAGGTCAGCGACCAGCTCCTGGCCGGCACGGCCGACCCGCTCCTGCAGATCGCGCATCGCCAGACCGGCCTGGGCGACGACGACGAGGTCGCCGGCCTCGTGCTCGACCAGGCGGTCGAGCGCGGTCGTCTCGAGTAGCAGGTCGGCCCGCTCGGGCGGGTTGCCCCAGCTCATGGCCGTGCCCGCTCCGCGCGCGACGGTGACCAGCCCCTGCCCGGTCGCCTCGCGCAGCAGGGCGGACAGCGCTGCGACCGAGCTGGGGCGCGCGACGGCGGAGGCAGGGACGCCGTCGACCATGTCGTCGGGGCCGGCCTCACGGATCTCTCCGGCGCCGTCGAGACTGCGGTTGAGCGCAGCGAGATCGACCGGTGCGGCGGGGGACGTCGACGTCACCATCAGAAGACCTCCGCCACGCCGGCCTCCTGCAGCGGGTGCGCGCCCTGCTGCCGTCCGGGCCGCTCGCCGCACAGTCTCGGTGTGGGGAAGACCTTGCCCGGGTTGGAGACGTGGTCGGGGTCGAAGGCGCAGCGCACGGCCTGCATCGTGTCCAGGTCGTCCTCGGTGAACATCCTCGGCATGTACTTGGCCTTGTCCGAACCGACCCCGTGCTCACCGGTGATGGACCCGCCGTTGGTGATGCACAGGTCAAGGATGCCGCCGGCGACCTCCTCGGCCCGCTCCACGGCGCCCTCCTCCGAGTCGTCGAAGAGCACCAGCGGATGAAGGTTGCCGTCGCCGGCGTGGAAGACGTTCGCCACCCGCACGCCGTGCTCGGCGCCCAGGTCGGCGATCTGGCGCAGTACTGTCGGCAGCGCAGTACGAGGGATCACTCCGTCCTGGACGATGTAGTCGGGGCTGATGCGGCCGACGGCGGCGAACGCCGACTTCCGGCCCTTCCAGATCAGGGCGCGCTCGACGTCGTCGGCGGCGACGCGCGTCTCGAAGGCGCCGTTGTCCTGGCAGTGGTGCATGACCTCGTCGAACTCGCCGGCGACGTCGGCGGCGTGGCCGTCGAGCTCGATGACCAGGACGGCGCCGGCGCCGTCCGGGTAGCCGCAGTGCACGGCCGCCTCCGCGGCCTCGATCGCGAGTGCGTCCATCATCTCGATGGCGGCCGGGACGACGCCGGCCGCGATGATGGCGGACGTCGCGGCGCCGGCGTCGTCGATGGAGCGGAAGCCGGCGAGGATGGTACGCACCTCCTGCGGCAGCCTGGTCAGGCGCACCGTGACGGACGTCACGACGCCGAGGGTGCCCTCGGAGCCGACGAGGGCCCCGAGCAGGTCGTATCCGGGCGGGTCGGGCGCCGTCCCGCCGATCTCGACGAGCTCGCCCGCCGGGGTCACGAGATCGAGACCGGTGACGTGGTTGGTGGTGAAGCCGTACTTCAGACAGTGCGCGCCGCCGGAGTTCTCGGCGACGTTCCCGCCGATGGAGCACACGGACTGGCTCGACGGGTCGGGCGCGAAGTAGTACCCGTCCGGGCTCGTCGCCCCGGTCAGCTGGAGGTTGATCACGCCGGGGTCGACGACGGCGCGCTGGTTCTCGATGTCGATCTCGCGGATCTGCCGCATCTGGGACATCACGACGAGGACGCCCTCGGCCTGGGGCAGCGCGCCCCCGGACAGGCCCGTACCGGACCCTCGAGCCACGAAGGGGACTTGGTGCTCGGCGCACGCCCGCACGGTGGTGCGCACATCGTCGGCGTCGCGGGCGAGCACGACGAGGCCCGGCACCACCTTGTACTGGGCGAGCCCGTCGCACTCGTAGGTGCGCAGGCGCTGCCGGTCGGTGATGACCCGGTCCGGGCCCAGGGTCCCGGTGAGCTGTGCGGTGACGCTGCTCAGCGCTGACATGGCGTCAACCTCCTGCTGCCTGGTCGGTCTCGGTACCGCGCGACGGCGATGGCTCGGCGGCACGTACAGACTGCCACGCGAGACGAGGTGGTCAGGCCATGCGCTCGTATGCCGGCAGCGTCAGGAAGTCGGCGTAGTCGTCGGCGACGGCGACCTCGAGGAACGTCTGCTTCGCGTCCTCGTATTCTGCCGGGTCGCCGGGCAGCTTGGCGATCTCCTCGTCGACGATGCGGTCGATGAGCTCGCGGGTGACCGTGTGGCCGGTGTCGGCGAGCGTGACGTCGTTGTGCAGCCACTGCCAGACCTGAGAGCGCGAGATCTCCGCCGTCGCCGCGTCCTCCATGAGGTTGAAGATGGCGACGGCGCCGAGCCCGCCGAGCCAGGCCTGGAGGTACTGGATGCCGACGGAGACGTTGTTGCGCAGGCCGTTCTCGGTGCACTCGCCCGGGGTCGAGGCCACGTCGAGGAGCTGGGCGGCGGTGACGTCGACGTCGTCGCGGGTGCGCTCGATCTGGTTGGGGCGCTCGCCGAGCACGGAGGTGAAGACCTCCTTGCAGACCTCGACCATGCCCGGGTGCGCCACCCAGGAGCCGTCGAAGCCGTCGTTCGCCTCGCGCGTCTTGTCGTCGCGGACCTTGGCGTAGGCGGCCTCGTTGACCGCCTCGTCCTTGCTCGGGATGAACGCTGCCATGCCGCCGATCGCGTGCGCGCCGCGCTTGTGGCAGGTGCGCACGAGCAGCTCGGTGTACGCCCGCATGAACGGCACCGTCATCGTGACGGCGTTGCGGTCGGGCAGTAGGAAGTCCTTCCCGCGAGTACGGAAGCACTTGATGACGGAGAACATGTAGTCCCACCGGCCGGCGTTGAGGCCCGAGGAGTGCTCGCGCAGCTCGTAGAGGATCTCCTCCATCTCGAAGGCCGCCGGGTAGGTCTCGATGAGCACCGTGGCGCGCACGGTGCCGCGCGGGATGCCGAGGAGGTCCTGGGCGATGACGAACGCGTCGTTCCACAGCCGCGCCTCGAGGTGGGACTCCATCTTGGGCAGGTAGAAGTACGGGCCTTGGCCCTTCTCGATCTGGCGCAGACCCGCCGTCGCGATGTACAGCGCGAAGTCGACCAGCGACCCCGAGGTCTCGCGGCCGTCGACAAGGATGTGCTTCTCCGGCAGGTGCCAGCCACGGGGCCGGACGATGATGGTCGCCAGCTCGTCGTCCGGCTTGAGGGTGTAGGTCTTGCCGTTGTCGCCGGTGAAGTCGACCTTGCGGTCGATGGCGTCCAGCAGGTTGAGCTGCCCGCCGACGACGGCGCTCCACTGCGGGGTGTTCGCGTCCTCGTGGTCGGCGAGCCAAGCCTTGGCGCCGGAGTTGAGGGCGTTGATCGTCATCTTGCGGTCCGTCGGGCCGGTGATCTCCACGCGGCGGTCCTCGAGACCGGGCGCCGGCGGTGCGACGCGCCAGCTGTCGTCCTCACGGATGTGCTTGGTCTCGGGCAGGAAGTCGAGCGTGCCGCCGCCTGCCAGGTCCTCGATGCGACGCTCGCGGGCCTCGAGGAGCTCGAGGCGGCGGTCGTCCAGCTGGCGGTGCAGGGTGGCGATCACCTCGAGCGCCGCGGGAGTCAGCACCTCCTCGTACCGCTCGCCCATCTCGCCGTTGATCGTCACGCCGTCCGGAATCGTCACGCCGATCCTCCCTCTTCCGCAGTACGGAATCTAGTGTTTCCCTGGTGGAAACTCTAGGGCAGCGCGGTACCGCGGTCAACGCGGCTCGGGGCATCACGAACTGGCCCCGGACCCGTCCTCGGACTCGGGTGCGGCTTCCTGATCGGCCCATCCCGAACGCCCGTACCGCGGGTACGTGCAGCCCTCGAACCGGGCGCTCGCGTGGCGGGGCCGCGAGGTGGCGTTGCGGTCAGAGGGAGGCTGCGATGCGAGCGGCGAGGCGCTCGAGCAGGTTGCCGGCGTCGGCCACGCACCGAGCGACGTCCGGCTCGATGTCGGTGAGTGCGTGGACCGACTGCAGGCCGGCGTCACGTGCCCGCCGGGCATCGAGGGTGCTCCGGCCGCACACGGCGACGACCGGGATCCCGTGCGCGGCGGCGGCCCGGGCCACCCCGACCGGCGTCTTGCCGTGGAGTGACTGCTCGTCCAGGCTGCCCTCACCGGTGACCACGAGGTCCGCGCCCTCGAGGCGGCGGTCGAAGCCGGCCAGGTCGAGGACGACCTCGACCCCGGGCCGGAACTCCGCGCCGAGCAGCAGGCAGCCGTAGCCAACTCCCCCGGCCGCGCCGGCGCCCGGTTCCTCGGCGAGCCGCCGGGCCTCCGGCCGGACCGGCTCGAGCGCCGCCACCCAGGTGGCCAGCGCCGCGTCGAGGTCGTCCACGGTGGTGGGGTCGGCGCCCTTCTGCGGGCCGTAGACGGCCGCGGCGCCGGCGGGCCCGAGCAGCGGGTTGTCGACGTCGCTCGCCAGGACCAGGTGGGCGTCCGCCAGGCGTGGATGCAGCCCGCCCAGGTCCACGCGGGTGAGCGTGCGCAGCGCCTCGCCGCCGTTCGGCACGTCGCCGTCCGGGCCGGACAGGCGGGCGCCGAGCGCGGCGAGCATGCCGGCGCCGCCGTCGGTGCTGGCCGATCCCCCGATGCCGACGACCACGGTCTTGGCGCCGTGGTCCAGGGCGTGGGCGATGACCTCGCCGAGCCCGCGGGAGCTCGCCCGCCGGGCGGTTCCGCCGTCGGGCGTGATCATCTGCAGGCCGGTGACGGCGGCCATCTCGACGACGGCGACCTCCCCGCCCACCGCGTAGCGCGTCTCGACCGGTTCACCGAGCGGGCCGGTCGCGGTGACACGGACCGGCCGGAATCCGGCGGCCAGGGCGGCCTCGACGGTGCCCTCTCCGCCGTCGGCGACCGGCACCTCGTCGACGTCGACGGCGGGCCTTTCGCCGCGCAGCCCGGCCGCGACGCGCGCGGCCACCTCTGTGGCGCTGAGGGATCCCTTGAACTTGTCGGGGGCGACGACGACGCGAGGTGACATGGTGCTCAGTCAAGCAGGGCCGGCGTCGCCGGCCGAGGGGGTTCCACGAGACAGACTCAACCGCCGACGGCGGACCGTCCCTCAGTACGCCGGGTCGATCGACGGCCCACTGGCGGGGTCCATGGCGTACAGGGCCGGCGGCGAGGTGTCCGGCTCGTTTCCGGACTCGTCGGTCGACGCCCGCAGGCGGCGCTCCGCCTCGCTGCGCACGGCTTCGGCGACCGCCTCGGCCACGCGGGTGTCGAAGACGCCCGGGATGACGAATGCGGGGTTGAGCTCGTCATCGGAGACCACCTCGGCGATGGCCACGGCGGCGACCCGCAACAGCTCGTCGGAGATGTGTGTCGCACCGATGTCGAGCAGGCCGCGGAAGAGGCCCGGGAACGCGAGCACGTTATTGATCTGGTTCGGGAAGTCGCTGCGGCCGGTGGCGACGACGGCGGCACTGTCCCCGGCCGCGATCGGGTCGACCTCCGGCGTGGGGTTGGCGAGCGCGAAGACGATCGCGTCGTCGTTCATGCGGGCGACGTCCTCGCCGGTGAGGATGTTGCCGGCGGAGACGCCGATGAAGACGTCGGCCCCCTCGAGGCCGTCGCGGAGCGTGCCGGTGAACCCCTCGGGGTTCGTGCGGTCGATGATCCAGTCACGGTGCTGGTCGTCGTTGCGGACGCCGCCGTGGAGGGCACCGTTGCGGTCGAAACCCACGACGGTGCGGGCGCCCTGGGCGAGCAGGAGCTTGATGATCGCGGAACCCGCCGCACCGACGCCGGAAACGGCGATGCGCACGTCCTCCATCGACTTGCCGACGACCTTCAGCGCGTTGATGAGGGCGGCCAGGACGACGATGGCGGTGCCGTGCTGGTCGTCGTGGAAGACGGGGATGTCGAGCTCTTCGCGCAGCCGGGCCTCGATCTCGAAGCACCGCGGTGCGGAGATGTCCTCCAGGTTGACGCCGCCGTAGACAGGGGCGATCGCCTTGACGGTCGCGATGATCTGCTCCGTGTCCTTGGTGTCGAGGCACACGGGCCAGGCGTCCACGCCGGCGAACTGCTTGAACAGCGCCGCCTTGCCCTCCATCACGGGAAGGGCCGCGGCGGGCCCGATGTCGCCCAGACCGAGCACGGCCGTGCCGTCGGTGACCACGGCGACCGTGTTGCGCTTGATCGTCAGGCGGCGCGCGTCCTCGGGCTTGTCGGCGATGGCCAGACACACCCGGGCGACGCCCGGCGTGTAGGCGCGGGAGAGGTCGCGGCGCGTCTTCAGCGGGACCTTGGGGTTCACCTCCAGCTTGCCGCCGAGGTGCATGAGGAAGGTCGAGTCGGACATCTTGAGCACGCGCACGCCGTCCAGCGCGTCCAACGCGTTCCGAACCTGCTCACCGTGCTCGGCGTCGACCGTGTCGCACGTGACGTCGACGGTCAGCGAGGTCGTCGACGAGTGCGCGATGTCCACGCCCATGACGGCCGCGCCCGTTTCCGCGACGGCGTGCACGACGGTGCCCGTGGCCCGCTGCGACGCCGGGACCTCGACGCGCAGCGTGATGGTGTAGCTCGGGCTGGGCAGCGTGGACGGCGTGGAGCTGGCACCCATGTGGAGGTCCTTTCGGGAGACGCGACACGTGCGTTTCGACATATGAAAGACTACTTCCGATCTGGGCGCAGCAGTGACAGGGAAGGAACCACGTGGCCGAGTCAGGAGTCCAGTCGGTCGACCGGGCGATCGATCTGCTCGAGGCACTGACGGACCTGGGCGGCGACGCGGGCCTCAGCGAGCTGTCGGTCAGCTCGGGCCTCCCGCTGCCGACGATCCACCGCCTCATGCGGACCCTGGTGAGCCGAGGGTATGCCCGTCAGCTGCCCTCCCGCCGCTACACGCTCGGGCCACGGGTCATCCGGCTCGGCGAGGCCGCGGGCCGGCAGCTCGGCGCGGGAGCCCGCCCGTACCTCGAGCACATCGCGCGCGAGCTGGGCGAGACGGCCAACCTCGCGATGCTCGACCGCGAGATGGCGGTGTACGTCGCACAGGCGTCGTCCACGCACTCGATGCGAATGTTCACCGAGGTGGGGCGGCGCGTGTACTGCCACTGCACCGGCGTGGGCAAGATGGTGCTCGCCCAGCTCGACGACGACGCGGTGCGCGACCTCACGGCCCGCACCGGCCTGCCGGCCGCCACCGACCGCTCCATCACCGACATCGATGCCCTGCTGGCCGAGCTGGCCACCATCCGCGAGCGCGGGTACGCCGTCGACGACGGCGAGCAGGAGATCGGTGTCCGGTGCTTCGCGGTACCCGTGCCCGGCGCCCCGACGCCGACGGCGGTCTCGGTCTCCGGTCCGGCGGCGCGCGTCACCTTCGCGTTCGGTGAGCGTGCCGTGCCGGTGCTGCGCGAGACGGCCGTCGCCGTCGGCGAGCAGCTCGCCGGCTGACTGCCGAGAGTCGAGCACCCTCCCGCCGAGAGTTGAGCACCCTCCCGCCGAGAGCAGGCATCTGCACCGAAAGCAGCCGTTGAAGCACCAGCACTCGGTGCGATCGGCTGCTCTCGGCATGGGTGGGCGGTCGGCATGGGTGGTCGGTCGGGTCGGAGTCAGCCCTCGACTCGCGACATGATGATCTCGCGGACCCTGCCCGCGTCCGCCTGCCCGCGCGTGGCTTTCATGACTGCGCCGACGATCGCACCGGCGGCCTGGACCTTGCCGCCGCGGATCTTCGCGACGACGTCCGGGTTGGCGGCCAGCGCCTCGTCGACGGCGGCCTCGAGCGCACCGTCGTCGGAGACGACCTCGAGACCCCGGGCGGCCACGACCTCCTCGGGCGATCCCTCGCCCGCGAGGACGCCGCCGAGAGCCTGCCGGGCCAGCTTGTCGTTGAGGCGCCCGTCGTCGATCAACCGTTGCAGCTGCGCGATCTGCAGCGGGGTGACGGCGAGGTCCTCCAGCGTCACGCCGTCGGTCTTCGCGGTGCGGGAGAGCTCACCCATCCACCACTTGCGTGCGGCCGCGGGTGCGGCGCCGGCGGCGACGGTGGCCTCGATGAGGTCTGCGGCACCGGCGTTGACCAGGTCCCGCATCTCGGGGTCGGAGAATCCCCATTCGCCCTGCAGGCGGCGACGACGCAACGCGGGCATCTCGGGAAGGGCGGCCCGGATCTGCTCCACCCACTCCCGCGGTGGCGCGAGCGGCACCAGGTCGGGCTCGGGGAAGTACCGGTAGTCCTCCGCGTCGGACTTCACGCGCCCGGGCGAGGTCACGCCGGTGTCCTCGTGCCAGTGCCGGGTCTCCTGGACGACGGCGCCGCCGGCGTCCAGGACCCCGGCCTGGCGGGAGATCTCGTGGCGCACTGCGCGGTCGATGGACCGGAACGAGTTGACGTTCTTGGTCTCGCTACGGGTGCCCAGCGGCGAGGACGGGTCGGGTCGGAGCGAGACGTTGACGTCAGCACGCACGTTCCCGCGCTCCATGCGCGCCTCGGAGACGCCGAGGGCGCGGAAGATGTCGCGCAGCGCCGAGACGTAGGCGCGCGCCACCTCCGGGGCGCGCTCGCCCGCACCGACGATCGGCTTGGTGACGATCTCCACCAGCGGGATCCCGGCACGGTTGTAGTCCACCAGGGAGTACTCGGCCCCGTGAATTCGCCCGGAAGCGCCCACGTGGGTGTTCTTCCCGGCGTCCTCCTCCATGTGCGCGCGCTCGATCTCGACGCGGAAGACCTCGCCGTCGTCGAGCTCGACGTCCAGGTGGCCCTCGAAGGCGATCGGCTCGTCGTACTGGGAGGTCTGGAAATTCTTCGGCACGTCCGGGTAGAAGTAGTTCTTCCGGGCGAACCGGCACGTCTCAGCGATCTCGCAGTTCAGCGCCAGGCCGATGCGGATCGCGTACTCCACGGCTGTGCCGTTGACCACGGGCAGCGCTCCCGGCAGTCCCAGGGAGACGGGCGTGACCGCGCTGTTCGGCTCGTTGCCGAAGGTCTGCGGGGCGCCGTCGAACATCTTGGAGGCGGTGCCGAGCTCGACGTGCACCTCGATGCCCAGCACCGGGTCGTAGCGGCGCACCGCCTCGTCGTAGTCCACCATCGAAGCGGATGGCGTCGGCTGAGTCGTTGGCTGAGTCATCGGCTCGTCTCCAGCTCGGGGGCCTTGTCCAGGATCGGGCCGCCCCACTCCTGCGTCAGCAGACGCTCGAGCACCCCGCCGACGCGGTACAGGCGGGCATCCTCGCGCACCGGGGCCAGGACCTGGAAGCCGACGGGCAGCCCGTCGTCGCTCAACCCCGAGGGCAGGGAGAGGCCCGGGACCCCGGCGAGGTTCGCCGGGATGGTGGCGACGTCGTTGAGGTACATGGCCAGCGGGTCGTCGACCTTCTCGCCGAAGCGGAACGCCGTCGTCGGGGCCGTCGGGCTCACGAGCACGTCCGCCTGCGCGAACGCGGCGGCGAAGTCCCGCTGGATCAGCGTGCGGACCTTCTGCGCGGAGCCGTAGTACGCGTCGTAGTAGCCGGCGGACAGTGCGTGGGTCCCGAGGATGATGCGGCGCTTGACCTCGTCGCCGAACCCGGCGCCACGGGTGGCGGCCATCACCGTCTCCGCGGTCACCGGCCCCTCGTGCGGCTCCACGCGCAGCCCGAACCGCATGCCGTCGAACTTGGCGAGGTTGGAGGAGGCCTCGGCCGGCAGGATCAGGTAGTAGGCCGCGAGGGCGTAGTCGAAGCTCGGGCAGGAGACCTCGACCACCTCGGCACCAGCGCTGCGCAACAGCTCGACGGAGTGGTCGAAGCTGGCCCGCACGCCGGGCTGGTACCCCTCGCCGCCGAGCTCCTTGACCACGCCGACGCGCATGCCGGCGAGGTCGCCGGACCTGGCCGCCTCGACGAGCCCGCCGGCCGGGTCGGTCAACGACGTGGAGTCCAGCGGGTCGTGGACCCCGATGACCTCGTGCAGCAGGGCCGAGTCCAGGACGGTGCGCGAGACCGGGCCCGCCTGGTCCAGGGAGGACGCCAGGGCGATCAGCCCGTACCGGGAGACGCCGCCGTAGGTCGGCTTGACGCCCACCGTGCCGGTGACGGCCGCCGGCTGGCGGATCGAGCCGCCGGTGTCGGTACCGATGGCGATGGGCGCCAGATGAGAGGCGACGGCGGCCGCCGACCCGCCGCCGGAGCCGCCGGGGATGCGGTCGGTGTCCCACGGGTTGCGGGTGGGTCCGTACGCAGAGTGCTCCGTGCTGGAGCCCATCGCGAACTCGTCGAGGTTGGTCTTGCCGAGGATGGGCATGCCCGCCTCGCGAAGCAGCCGCACGAGCGTCGCGTCGTAGGGCGGGACCCAGTCCTCAAGGATCTTCGAGCCCGCCGTGGTCACCTGGTTCTTGGTGACGACGATGTCCTTGACCGCGATCGGGACGCCGGCCAGTCCGGGGAGGTCCTCCCCCGCGCCGCGGCGAGCGTCGACGTCGGCCGCGGTGGCGAGCGCCTCGTCGGTGTTGACGTGCAGGTAGGCGTGCACGGCACCGTCGACGGCGGCCATGCGGTCCAGGTGCGCCCGGGTGACCTCGACGCTGGAGACCTCGCCGGCCCTGAGGAGGTCGGCGAGCTCGGCGGCGGTCCTGCGGGTCAGGCCGTCCGCGTTCATGTCGGCAGTGCTCATGCGTCCTCCCCGAGAATCTGCGGCACCGCGAACATGCCGCTCGCGGCCTTCGGGGCGGCCCTCATGACGTCCGCGACGTCCAGGGTCTCGACCACCACGTCCTCGCGCCAGACGTTGGTCAGCGGGACCGGGTGGGAGGTGGCAGGTACGTCGGGGGTGGCGACCTCGTTGACCCTGGTCACGGCGTTCGCGATGACGTCGAGCTCGCCGGCGAGCCGGCCGATCTCCTGCTCCGTCAGCGCGATCCGGGCCAGGGCTGCGACGCGCGCGACCTCGTCGGAAGAAATGGTGGACATGGTGGCGATTCTACGGGCAGCCCCGGCCCCGGCTGTGCGGACCACCAGCTGCGGCGCTCGGGCGCTCAGGCGCTCGTCAGCCGTCCGAGCGGGCGATGAGGTCGAGGAGGGCTGCGCCGTAGGCGTCGGCGGCGGCCGGCGCAGCGTGCTCGACGTCCTCGCTGTCGCCGCCGGCCGGGAAGGTCGCGCGCACCCGGAAGTGGCCGTTCTCGCGCTCGAGTCCACGGAAGGTGCCACCGAGCAGCTCACGGAGCTGGTCCTCGCGCGGCAGCCACAACGTCTCCTCCAGCTCCACGGAGTCCAGCGCCCACTCGGTGGTGCCGTTGAAGCCCAGCACGGTGCCGGTCGAGAAGTCGTGCGGCTCCACGGTCATGTCCGAGACGGTGAAGACTTCCCCGGTCAGGTCGGGCTGGTCGATGGTGAAGCGGTCGCCGGACACCGGCTTCCACTGCAGGCCGGCGTCGGCAAGGGCACGGGCAAGGTCGAGAGAGATCACCCCTCCAGTATCGGCAATTCTCGCGCCGCGCACATGCAGAGCCGGCCGGCGCGCGGATTTGGGGCGCCGAGCCGCCGTGGCGGACGTCCGATCCGCCTCCAGATCGAATGGATCGGCGGGAAGACGACGGCGCACGGCACGGCCTGACGACGCAGGCCACCAGGTGTCCTAGGTTGCTTGTCATGCCCCTTCACAGCCGCCGCGCCACCCAGGCCCGCTTTCCGTACGTCCGTGTCCGCGACATCTGGCTGGCGGCCCGGTGGTACCTCGGCACCGTTGCCACGCTGCAGGCCGCCGCCGTGGTGGCCGTCCTCGCCGTCGACCGGGTCCGAAAACGACGGGAGCCGCCGTCGGGCGAGTTCCCGCACACCAGTCCCAAGACGGTGGACGTGGCCGAGTCCAAGGTGACCACCTTCACCTACGGGGCGGAGCTGTACGCCGACATGCTCGCCCGGATCAACGCGGCCGAGCGCACGGTCTTCTTCGAGACGTTCATCTGGAAGGCGGACGAGACGGGCCACGCCTTCAAGGACGCGCTCGTGGCGGCCGCAGAGCGCGGCGTCGACGTGTTCATCGCCTTCGACAGCTGGGGCAACGGCGTGGTGCCGCCGTCGTTCAAGCGCTTCCCCGAGATGCCGAACCTGCACGTGCTGCGCTTCCCCTTCTTCCGCCCAGGGGTGCTGACGTTCAACGTGCGCAAGACCGGCCGGGACCACCGCAAGGTGCTCGTCATCGACGCCACGACCGCCTACGTGGGTGGCTACAACATCGGCGACCTGTACGCCACGCGCTGGCGGGACACCCACATCCGCGTCGACGGGGCCTCGGCGTGGGAGCTGGAGAACGCGTTCGTCGACTTCTGGAACGACCACCGCAAGCGGGGCCAGCCGGCGATCCCGGACCGCGGCGCACGCTCGTGGGACGCGCGGATCCGGGCGGCGCAGAACTACCCGACACGGTTGATCTTCCCGGTGCGCGGGATCTACCTCGACGCCATCGACCGGGCGGAGCACCACGTCTACATCACTCAGGGCTACTTCATCCCTGACCGCGAGATCCTCGCGGTCCTCGTCGCGGCGGCCCGCCGCGGCGTGGACGTGCGCGTACTGATCCCGGAGGTCTCCAACCACGTGGTGGCCGACTGGGCGGCCCGCACCTACTACGCCACGCTCCTCGAGGCCGGCGTCACCATCTGGCTGTACCAGGACGCGATGGTGCACGCGAAGACGATGACGGTCGACGGCCGGTGGACGACCGTGGGGACGACGAACATCGACCGGCTCTCCATGACGGGAAACTTCGAGATCAATCTCGAGCTGTTCGACCGTGACCTCGCCGAGCACATGGAGACGGTCTTCCGCACCGACCTGACGAACTGCCGCCAGCTCACGCTCGAGGAGTGGGAACGCCGCGGCCTGCTCGCCCGGGTCGCCGAGCGGCTGCTCAAGCCGCTGGGTCCCCTGCTGTAGAGGTCGCGCCGGTCGTGGATCGGGGCGGCGGCCGCGGCGTCACTCGAGCGGCAGCTCGTACACCCACATCGACGGCTGCGGCTCCCACCAGCCCACGTAGTCGCGGGCCTGGTCGCGGCGGAAGCCCATGCGTGCGTACAGCCGGTGCGGCCTGCCGGGGCCGTCGGTGCTGACCACGGACAGCACGAGCGCCCGATGCCCCCGCTCCTCCGCCCAGCGCCGCGCCCCCCGCAGGAGCGCTTCGCCGGCGCCGCGACCCTGGACGCCCGGATCGACGGCGAGCATGCGCACCTCGACCTCGCCGTCGCGCGCCAGATCGGCCCAACGGCTTCCCGCCGGAGCGAGTGTGAGCGAGCCGAGGACGACCCCGCCCGCCCTGGCCACGAGGACGACGCCGTGGGTGGCACGTTCCTCGACCGAGCGCAGCGCCTCGGCGTACTCCTCGTTCAACGAGGGCTGCAGGGAGTCGGCCGCGGAGTAGGCCACGACCCCGATCTCCCCGATCCGCGCGAAGTCCTCGGGCCGCGCGGCCTCGACGGCCAACGGGACGGTGGTCACGGCCCCACCGGCGAAATCTTCCCGGGTCAGGGCGCCTTCCCGGGTCACGGCACCTTTCCGGGTCACGGCTTCTCCCCCAGCTCGACGCGGTCAGCGACGGCGTCCGGTCCGCCCTCGAGCAGGGCCGCGAAGCCGTCCTCGTCCAGGATGGGCCGGCCCAGCTCGCGGGCCTTGACCTCCTTGGAGCCGGCGTTGTCGCCGACGACGACGAAGTCGGTCTTCTTCGACACCGAACCGGACGCCTTGCCGCCCCTGGCGAGGACGGCCTCCTTGGCGGAGTCGCGGCTGAAGCCGGTCAGCGACCCGGTGACGACGACGGTGAGGCCTTCGAGCGTGCGCGGCGTCGACTCGTCCCGCTCGTCCGCCATCCGCACCCCGGCCGCGGCCCAGCGCTCGAGGATCTCGCGGTGCCAGTCGACGACGAACCACTCGGCGAGGGACTCGGCGATCGTGGGCCCCACGCCGTCGACGGCGGCGAGCCGCTCGACGTCGGCCTGCCGGATCGCGTCCAGCGAGCCCAGCTCGGTGGCCAGGGCGCGTGCCGCCGTCGGGCCGACGTGCCGGATCGACAACGCGACAAGGACCCGCCACAGCGGTTGGGACTTGGAGTTCTCGAGCTCGGCGAGCATCCGCTCGGTGTTCGCGGTGGGCTTGGCCTCCTCGCGGACCGTGCCGTCGGGGCGCAGCTTGGGCTGCGTCCAGAAGAACGGGCGCTGCTCCCAGAACCCGGTCCCGGCGCCTTCCTTGCGCACCTCGCGCCAGATCTTGACGTCCTTCAGGTCTTCGGCGGTGAGCTCGAAGAGTCGCGCCTCGGTGCTGAGGACCGGTTCCTGCCGGGGCGGCAGCTCCGCCTCGGCCGCTGCGAGCGCCGCCTCGTCGGGCACCGGTTCCTGACCCGACACGATCGCGCGCGCCGTCACCACCTTCTCGCGGGCGGCCTCGGGGTCGGTGAGCGCGAGGGCCGCCTCGCCGCCGAGGGCTTCGACGTCCAGGGCGCCCCGGGAGCCGATGTGCGCGATCCGCTCGGTAAGCTGGGCAGGACAGGAACGGGCGTTCGGGCAGCGCAGGTCGACGTCGCCCTCCTTGGCCGGGGCCAGGGCGGTACCGCACGAGGGGCACACCTCCGGCATGGCGAAGGCGCGCTCGGCGCCGTCGCGCAGGTCGACCACCGGCGCGACGATCTCGGGGATGACGTCCCCGGCCTTGCGCAGCACGACGGTGTCACCGATGAGCACGCCCTTGCGCTCGACCTCGCTGGCGTTGTGGAGGGTCGCCTGGGTGACGGTCGAGCCGGCCACCAGCACCGGCTCCATGACGCCGTAGGGCGTGACCCGGCCGGTGCGGCCGACCTGGACGCGGATGTCGAGCAGCCGGGTGTTGACCTCTTCCGGCGGGTACTTGTACGCGGCCGCCCAGCGTGGCGCCCGGGACGTCGAGCCCAGCTGGCGCTGGAGGGCGAAGTCGTCGACCTTGACGACGAGGCCGTCGATCTCGTGCTCGACGTCGTGCCGGTGATCGCCGTAGTAGGCGATCATCTCCTCCACCTCGGTGAGCGAGGTCACCAGGCGCGTCCGCGCGGAGACCGGCACGTGCCACGACGCCAGCAGCTCGTACAGGTCAGACATCGAGGACCACGGCTCGGGCGGCCCGGCGAGGCCCCAGTCGACGTGCCCGACGCCGTGGGCGACCATGTCTAGCGCCCGGGATGCGGTCACCCTCGGGTCCTTCTGGCGCAGCGAGCCGGCGGCCGAGTTGCGGGGGTTGGCGAACGGGGCCCTGCCCGCGTCCACCAGCGAGGCGTTGAGGGAGCGGAACGCCTCCACCGGGAAGAAGACCTCGCCACGGATCTCGATGGCCGCCGGGTGCCGGTCACCCGCGAGCTGGTGCGGCACCGAGTCGATCGTGCGCACGTTGAGAGTCACGTCCTCACCGGTCCGGCCGTCGCCGCGGGTCGCCGCCCGCACCAGCCGGCCGTGCTCGTAGAGCAGGTTGACGGCCAACCCGTCGACCTTGAGCTCGCACGTCATCGCGACGTCGCTCCGACCGATCTCGGCGTGCACCCGCGCGGCCCACTCGCGCAGCTCGTCGAGCGAGAACACGTCGTCGAGGCTCTGCATCGGCCGGAGGTGCTGGACGGTGGCGAACTCGGTCGAGTAGGTGCCGCCGACCCGCTGGGTCGGCGACGACGGCACTCGTAGGTCCGGGTGCGCCTCCTCGAGGGCCTCGAGCTCGCGCAGCTTGGCGTCGTACTCGGCGTCGGAGACCGTCGGGGCGTCACGCACGTAGTAGGCGAACTGCGCCGCGTCGAGGGCCTCGGCGAGCGCCGTCCACTCCTGCCGCGCGTCGGCGTCCGCCGCGGGCGGCGCGGTCACGTCGGCGGTCGCGGTGGCCTCGGCGGCGGCTGCTCCGGCGGGTGCAGCGGTGCTGACGGCTTCTGAGTCGGGCGAGGACGCGTTCACGGTCCCATGATGGCGCACGCCACCCACAGCGCGGCAGCCCGCTGATCCCTCGGTATGACGTCCCGAGCCGTGCCTGCGACCGTGGTGTGATGTGGTCGCGCCCGCGGGCCGATCCGCCCGGGCGGCGCGCTCTCTAGGCTGGGTGGCCATGGAGACGATCGGAAGGCTGCTCGCGCGGCTGCGCGATCCCGCCTCCTACCAGCGCGTCGACACCGTCGTCGCCGCCGTCGCTCTCGTCTTCCTCGGGATCCCGGGCGTCGTCGTGGCCGTCGGGTTCAGCCAAGGCGGGATGGCCCTCGGCCTCGTCACGGCCGCCGTCGCCGGCCTCTGCGCCCTCGTCCAGAGCGTCGCCATGGCCTGGCGCCGCACCCGGCCCGTCCACTCGGCAGTCATCGTCTACGCCGCGGCGCTCGTGCACTTCTGCGTGGGCGCCTTCACGCTGCCGACGGACGTCCTCGTCCTCGTCGCCCTCTACTCGGTGACGGTGCACACCGAGCCGCACCAGCGGTGGGCGCGCCGCGCCGGCCTGGCCGGCGCCCTGCTCGGTGCGCTGATGATGGGCGTGCTGCTCGCCGGCGGACCGGTCACCGCGGTCCGCGACGCCTCGCTCCTCGCCGGCGGCTTCCTCACCGTCGCCGCCATGGTGTTCGCCACCTGGGCGATCGCCCTGGCCCGGCGTGGCCGCGTCGAGCGGCTGGAGTCGCTCGAGGATCGCGCCCGGCGCCTGGAGATCGAGCAGGACCAGCAGATCCGGCTCGCCACGGCGGCCGAGCGCACCCGCATCGCGCGCGAGATGCATGACGTCGTCGCACACTCTCTCTCCGTGGTCATCGCCCAGGCCGACGGCGGACGGTACGCGGCCCGGACCGACCCGGCCGCCGCCGAACGCACCCTGTCCACCATCTCGACCATGGGGCGGGACGCCCTGGCCGACATGCGCCGCATCCTCGGGGTGCTGCGTGCCGACCCGGGCGGTGAGGGCGTCGCCCCGACCAGTCCGGAGCCCCAACTCGACGGCGCCGACCTGGAGACGCTGGTGGCCCAGGTGCGCGACGCCGGCCTCGCGGTCTCCCTGGTGCGCACGGGCGAGGCGCGTCCACTGCCGCCCGGTGTGGGCGTCGGCGCCTACCGGATCGTCCAGGAGGCGTTGACGAACGTGCTCAAGCACGGCGGGCCCGGTGCGCGCGTCACCGTGCTCCAACAGTGGTTGCCGGACCGGCTGGTCATGCAGGTCGAGGACGACGGCCGCGGCGCGGCCGCCAGCTCCGACGGGCAGGGACAGGGCATCATGGGCATGCGTGAGCGTGCCGAGCTCTTCGGCGGCAACCTGACGGCCGGCCCCAGGGCCGGCGGTGGCTTCCGGGTCCGGGCCGAGATCCCGCTGCCCGGTGGGGGCGGCACGTCCGCCGTCGAGTGGCAGCAAGCGCCAGACGACCACATGCCCGGCTCCCCCGGCCACCCGGCCGGCCCGACCCCCGTGAATGAGGCCTGAGTTGGACCCAGCGATCCGCGTCGCGCTCGTCGACGACCAGCAACTCGTGCGCGCCGGCTTCGCCATGGTCATCTCCTCGCAGCCGGACATGGAGATCGTCCTCGAGGCCGGCGACGGCGCCCAGGCGCTGCGCCTGCTCGGCTCTCACCCCGTGGACGTGGTGCTGATGGACGTGCGCATGCCGACCATGGACGGCCTGGCGGCGACCCGCGAGCTCACCGGCGCAGCGAACGGCAACGAAGGCGGAGGCAGCGCGGGCAGCGGCAGCGACAGCGCCGACGGCACGCCGAAGGTCATCATCCTGACCACCTTCGACCTCGACGAGTACGTGCTGCACGCCATCAAGGCGGGAGCGTCCGGCTTCCTGCTCAAGGACGCGCCGCCGGAGGAGATGCTGGCGGCGATCCGCACCGTCCGGCGCGGCGACGCCGTCATCGCGCCGTCCTCCACGCGGCGGCTGCTCGACCACCTCTCGACCTTGCTGCCCGGTGAGGAACGCGCCTCCCCGGACCTGCTCGACGGGCTGACCGAGCGTGAGCGCGAGGTCCTCGTCCTGATGGCCCGCGGCCGCTCCAACACCGAGATCGCGAACGAGCTGTTCGTGGCCGAGGCGACCGTCAAGACCCACGTGGGCCGGGTGCTGGCCAAGCTCGACGCTCGGGACCGGGTCCAGGCCGTCGTCATCGCCTACGAGACGGGCCTGGTCTCCCCCGGCTCCTGAGTTCCTGCGGCTGCGAGCGCGTCTGTCCTCATCTGCCTGCGTCCTCGGGGGCGAACCGTCCCGCACGGGTCCACCCCCGGGATGACACCGGAACCAGACCTGGGCGCGACGACGTCGCGGGGCCTGCTCCGTAGCGTCGTGGGTACCGGGTCTTCCGGACCACCCACCATCGTCAAGGAGTGTCATGAACCAGACGCCGCCCCCCGCCGCGAGTGCCGCGGGCCTGGCCAAGATCTACGGGAGCGGTGACATCGCCGTGCGCGCCCTGCGGGGGATCGACGTGTCCTTCGCCGCCGGCGAGTTCACCGCGATCATGGGCCCGTCCGGATCTGGCAAGTCCACCCTCATGCACCTGCTGGCCGGCCTCGACGAGGCGACGGCGGGAACGGTCTTCCTCGGCTCGACGGACCTGACGGCGCTCGACGACAAGCGGCTGACGCTGCTGCGCCGCGAGCGCGTCGGCTTCGTGTTCCAGTCCTTCAACCTGCTGCCGATGTACACCGCCGAGCAGAACATCACGCTGCCGTGCGAGCTGGCCGGCACCGCCGTCGACCGCGCCTGGTTCGACCACCTGGTCGACATCCTCGGGCTGCGGGACCGGCTGACGCACCGCCCGTCCGAGCTCTCCGGCGGCCAGCAGCAGCGGGTCGCCATCGCCCGTGCCCTGGTGACCCGTCCCGACGTCGTCTTCGCGGACGAGCCCACCGGCAACCTGGACTCCTCGGCCGGCGCCGAGGTCCTGTCCTTCCTGCGCTCCTGCGTGCGCGAGCTGGGGCAGACCGTCGTCATGGTGACTCACGACCCGGCCGCGGCGGCCTACGCACAGCGCGTGGTGCTGCTGGCGGACGGACGCCTCGCCGGCGAGATCAGCGACCCGACGCCGGACTCGGTCCTGGCCGGTCTCGACGCCCTGCGTGGTGCCGAGGTGGCCGAGGTGACAGGGCGATGATCCGTTTGACTCTGGCGCAGATGCGCCGAAGCGTCGGCCGCCTCGCCGCGGCCGGCATCGCCATCGCCGTCGCCACGGCGTTCGTCACCGCGACCCTGCTCGCCGGCAACCTCATCACGGGTACCACCAACAGCGCCGTGACCGCCTCCCTCGCGGACGCCGACGTCATCCTTCGTCCCACCGGCGACCCGGTCGGCGCTCAGCAGGTCACCGAGCTAGCCGAGCTGCCGCAGGCGGGCACCGCCGAGGGCGTCGTCGAGATCTTCGGTCAGGTCAGCGCCGAGGGCCAGCGCGACGCCGGCCTCATCACGCCCGTCCCGGGCACCGAGGAGCTCGACCCGTACGAGCTCGCGTCGGGCGAGCGCCCGGGCCCCGGCGAGGTGGCGCTGACCGAGTCCGTAGCCGAACGGCTCGCGGCCGAGCCCGGTGACACCGTCACCGTCGGCGTCGACCTGCCGGACGGCGAGGGCGGCTGGAACACGCAGGACAGACAGCTCACCCTCTCCGGCACGATCGTCGACCCGCCGGCGATCGTCGCACCGGTCGGAACGGTCCTCGTCGATCGTGCCTTGGCCGAGGAGTGGGGCGCTGCCATGGGTGGCGGCCAGCTGTCCTACGACTCCGTGCTGATCACCGCGGCCTCGGGCGTCTCGCCGGACGCCCTCGCCCGGTCGGTCAGCGCCGAGGTCCCCTCGGCACTGGTCCGCACCGCCGAGGAGGAGGCCGCTGCCAAGACGGCAGAACTGACCGGCAGCACCGACATGCTCATCGGTCTCGTGCTCGCCTTCGCCGCGGTCGCGGTGTTCGTCGCGGCCATCGTCATCGCCAACACCTTCCAGGTGCTGGTCGCCCAGCGGCGCCACACCCTCGCCCTGCTGCGGTGCGTCGGCGCCACCCGTGCCCAGATACGCCAGTCCGTCCTCGTCGAGGCCGTGCTGCTCGGGCTGGCCGCCTCCCTCGGCGGGATCGCGGCCGGTCTCGGCCTCGGTCAGATCGCCTTGTGGTTCCTCGGCAACGCCGACCTCGGCATCACGATTCCCAGCGTCATCGCCCCGACCGTCTGGACGGTCCTCGTGCCCCTGGTGACCGGCACCGCGGTGACCCTGCTCGCCGCGCTGGCCCCCGCCCGTGCCGCCACGAGCGTGGCGCCGGTGAGTGCGCTGCGCCCGGCGAGCGATCCCGGCACCCGAGCGGCCGGCGGCAAGCTGCGTCGCGCGATCGCCATCGTCCTGTTCGTGCTCGGAGCGCTGCTCCTGGTGGGCGCCGTCGTCGCCGTCCTCACCCTCTCGGAGCCGGATTCGGGCTCGGTCACGATGCTGGCCCTGGCCGTCGGTGTGCTGGGCGGGATGCTGTCCTTCGCCGGCGTGCTGGTCGGAGCCGTGTACCTGGTGCCGCAGCTCGTGCGAGCCCTTGGTACCGCATGGGCGCGTGTGGCGAAGCGGTCGCGGCCCACGGTCCAGCTGGCTACGGCGAACTCTCGGCGCAACCCGCGCCGGACCTCGGCCACCGCTTCCGCCCTGCTCATCGGCGTCGCGCTGGTGACGATGATGGCCACGGGCGCGGGCAGCGCCCGCTCGAGCCTGAACGCCGCCCTGGACTCACAGTTCCCGGTCGACATCATGGTGAATTCGAGCGGTCGGCAGATCACCCGCGACCAGGTCCAGGCCGTGGCGGAGGCCGAGGGCGTGGAAGACGCCGTGCCCGTGCGCTCGACGACCACCACGATCGAGGGTGGCTCCTCACCCACGCAGACGACCGTGATGTGGATGGATCCCGCCGACCGGGACGTCCTGCGTGACCGCGACATGCTGGCGGGTCTCACCGAGGACGTCGTGCTCCTGGGACAGGACGTCGCGGACGACGCCGGCATCACCGACGGCGGTCAGGTGAGACTGACCGGGCCGGCCGGTGCGTACACGGGCACCGCCGTCGTCCTTCCGGATGCCGGTACGACCGTCGTCGCGCCGCTCAGCGGCCTGGACGACGTCGAGCCGGACGCCCCCGTCACCTCTGTCTGGGCCCGGATCGCGCCGGACGTCGCCGCCGGTACTACCGTCCTGGCCGTCCAGGATGCGCTCGCGGAGTCAAGCGGTACCGGGACGGTGCCGTATGCCCAGGGGGCCGCCGTCGAGCGAGCGGCCTTCACCCAGGTCATCGACACGCTCCTCGCAGTGGTCATCGGCCTCCTCGGCGTGGCCGTGGTCATCGCGGTCGTGGGCGTGGCGAACACGTTGTCGCTGTCGGTGATCGAGCGCCGCCACGAGCACGCCCTGCTGCGCGCGGTCGGCATGACGCGCGGGCAGCTGCGCGGCACGCTGACCGTCGAGGGCGTCCTCGTGGCCCTGGTCGGCACGGGGGTGGGCGCGGTGCTCGGGCTGCTCTACGGCTGGGGAGGTGCGGCCATCATCTTGACCGGCACCGGTGACCTGCAGCTGGTGGTGCCGTGGCCCTACCTCGGCACGGCGGCACTCGGCGCCGTCCTGGCGGGGTTCGTCGCCTCGGTCCTGCCGGCTCGTTCGGCCGCAAAGACTCCTCCGGTGGCCGCGCTGGCTGCCTGAGGAACAGCGAAGGCCCCGGTGACCAGCCCGCTCGGAGGGAGCGGAGGGGGTCACCGGGGCCTTCTGCGTACCCGCGGTCCGTGCCGGAGTCAGTGAGGCACGGCGGCTCGCCGTCCGCTCACAGGACGGCCTTGAGGAACGCCTGCGTGCGCTCGTTCTCCGGCTCGCTGAACATCTGGGCCGGGGGCTTGTCCTCGATGATGTGTCCCCCGTCGAACATGAGGACCCGGTGCGAGACCTCCGAGGCGAACTGCATCTCGTGCGTGACGATGAGCATCGTGATGTTCGTCGTCTCCGCGACGTGGCGCAGCACGTTCAGCACCTCGCCCACCAGCTCCGGATCCAGCGCCGACGTGACCTCGTCCAGCAGCAGCACTTCCGGGTCCATCGCGAGCGCGCGGGCGATCGCCACACGCTGCTGCTGCCCGCCCGAGAGGCGCATCGGGTGCTCGTCGACCTTGTCGCCGAGACCGACGTTCTCGAGCAGCTCCCGGGCCCGTTCCTGAGCCTCGGCCTTTGACCGGCCGAGGACGTGGATCGGCGCCTCGGTCAGGTTCTCCATCACCGTCATGTTCGGGAACAGGTTGAACTGCTGGAAGACCATCCCGATCCGCGTGGTCATCCGGGCGACGTCCTTCTTCTTCCGCTCGACCCGCTTGCCGCCGCGCATCTCGTGCGTGAGCGGATGGCCGTCGACGTAGATGAACCCCCCGGTCAGGTGCTCGAGGGTCATCACGAGGCGCAGGATCGTCGTCTTGCCGGAGCCGGACGGTCCGATGAGCGTGACGCGTTCGCCCTTCTTGACATCGAAGTTGAGGTCGTCGAGGACGGTGTTGTCACCGAACTTCTTCACGACGTTCTCGAACCTCAGGACCGGTGGCGCCTCCGCGCCGGAAGTTCCGGACGGGGTCGCCGTCGCGGATGTGTCATCAGTAGCGGGCAAGTCGCACTTCCAATCGCCTCATGAGGATGGCCGTCGGGTAGCTGGCTGCGAGGAAGATCAGCCCGGCGATCGTCATCGCCTCGACGTAGCGGAACTCGTTGCCGCCGTACACGCGCGCCGCGGTGACCATCTCGCCGACGCCGATGACGATCAGGAACGGCGTGTCCTTGAACATGGCGATCGCCCAGTTGCCCAGGGACGGCAGCGTGGCCCGCAGCGCCTGCGGCAGGATCACGGCCCGCCAGGTGCGGGACTTCGGAAGGGACAGCGCGGTCGCCGCCTCCCACTGGCCGGCCCTGATCGACTCGACACCGGCGCGGTAGGACTCCGCCATGTACGTGGAGTAGTGGATCCCGAGGACCACGATGCCGATCGTCAGCAGGTCCAGGTCGACGAACAGGTGAAAGATCAGGAACGCCTGCATCGGCAGCGGGGTCATCCGGATCACGTCGAGGAGCCACGCCACGGGCGCGCTGATGACCCGGGGCGTCTCGCGCACCAAGACCGTCCAGACCAGACCGAGGACGGCCGCGATCAGCGAACCCAGCACGGTCAGCACCAGGGTCTTCGTCGCGAAGGCCTCGAGCAGCCGCGGCAGGACCTCCAGGGCGCTCTGCATGTCCCACATCAGGCCACCGCCTCCGCCGTCGCTCGTGTCGTTCTAGCCTTCGAGGGCGCCAGTCCCAGCCTCCGCTGGGCACGGCGCTCGAGGAACCGGAGGAAGGACGAGAACCCGAGGGCGATCAGGTAGTAGAGGGCGAACCCGATGCCGAAGGCGAAGGCCGTGCCGTGGTCTTGCCTGACGACCTCGTCGGTGAAGTAGGTCAGGTCGTGCAGGAAGATCAGCAGCGCCAGCGCGGTGCCCTTGATCAGCATCACCATCAGGTTGTTCATCCCGGGCAGCATCAGCGCCCAGGCCTGCGGCCAGATGACTCGCCGGATCTTCGTCGCCCAGGGCATGGACAGGGCCGTGGTGGTCTCCCACTGTCCCTGCGGCACCGCGTTCAGGGAGCCGCGCACCACCTCGGCGCCGTACGCCCCGTAGTTCAGCCCGAGGGCCAAGATGCCGCAGGCCAGCGGCTCCAGCTGGTACCCGAACTGGGGCAGCACGAAGAACAGGAAGAACAGCTGCACCACCAGGGAGGTGCCGCGGAAGAGCTCCACGATGATTCGTGAAGTCCCCCGCAGCACCCCGACCCCGGTGATCGCGGCCAGTCCGAGGACCACGGCGATGACGAACGCGAGGATCGCGCCGCCGACGGACAGCTGGAGCGTGACGACGATGCCGTCCCAGTACCGTGGCCAGCTATCGATCAGGGCCTGTATGAAGTCGCTCAAGACCGGAGCCGATCAGCCCTCGTCCGGAACGGCCTCGGACTGCTCGGCGTCCGGCAGCTCGCCCTCGCAGAGCTGCTCGGTGGTGATGTCCTCCGGCGGACGCCACGGCTCACCGAACCCGAACTCGCCGAGGACCTCCTCGTACTTCTCCTGGGAGCCGACGATCTTGTCGAGCTCCTCGTTCCAGGCCTCGAGCAGGTCCTGGTCGCCCTGGCGGAACACCGCGGCGCCGGCGCCGACCTGCTCCTTGCCGTTGACGATGGCGATGAAGGGCTCGGTGGCCTCGACGGGCTGGTCGCTGTTCTCCACCATCGAGTTCAGCGAGATGGCGGTGAGGGCGAAGACGTCGGCCCGGCCGCTGACCACCGCGTCCATGCCGTCCTCGGCGTTCTGCAGCGTGAGCGTGTCCTCGATGCCCATGTCCTGGGCGTACGTGTCCTCGATGGCACCGGTGAGCACGGCGAGCTGGGCGCCGGACTCCTTGACGTCCTGGAGGTCGTTCAGGTTCATCGGGTTGCCCTCGGGGACCAGCAGGCCGGTGGTGTACATGATCGTCGGGTTGGCGAAGGCGGCCTGCTCGCACCGCTCCGGCAGGATCGACATGCCGGCGCTGATCTGGTCGAAGCGGCCGGCGTTCAGCCCCGGGATGAGCGAGTCCCAGGCCACGACCTGGGTCTCGATGTCGTCGATGCCCAGCTGGCCGTAGATCTCCTCGGCGATGGCGATCGTGGCACCGGTCGGCTCACCGTCCTCCATGTAGGAGTAGGGCCGCTCGCCGGCGATGCCGAGCGTGACGGTGCCGGACTCCTGAATCTCGGCCAGGGTGCCGCTGCCGCCACCGTCGCCCCCACCGCCGTCGCCGCCGTCGCCCCCGTCGCCGCCGCCACCTGCTGGGTCTGTCTGGCTGCACGCCACCATGCCGACAGCGAGCATGCCCGCTCCGGCGATGGCAACGGCCCTACGTCGGGTCGTCCTGATCATCATGGTCCCTTCGGTTCGGAGACGAGGCACTGCCTCCCGGCTCCGCCCGACCCCTCCTGGGTGCGCGGCACCGGACGGGTCACCCCGAGTTCTCATGGTGCTCAGCCACGTTAGAAAGGTCTCCGCGACCACACAAACCCCTTCCGCTCACCAGTGGTGTTGCGGCAGGTCTGCCCAGGCGGTCGGCGAGCAGCACTTTTCCCGCACAGTGGCGCGGATCACGATGGGCAAGACTGCGGTGCGGTGGTGCCGTTCCGGCGGGGAGAGGCACGTAGGTGATTGTTATTCGTCTGTGACGTATTTGCCGTAGCCCTGAGAAACGTTGTCGAAGCGTGAACATCACGTGACTCTATCTTGACTGAGGGCATCCGCCGGCGCACCTGTCCACAAACGTTGTGGCGCGGGTCCTGTCCACAGGCGCGCGCACCTTCGGACACGGTCCGGCACACCCTGTTGCCGTGTCCCCGCCGTCCCCACCACCACTCGCCCCCGGGCCGGATCCGCGGGCCGACCCACACTCGGCGCTGCGCTGCCCGTGGCACCTCGCCGTCGTGTCCGGGCCGGACACCGGGTGGTGCCTCGGTCTCGGTCCGGACGCGGTGGTGGTCGGGCGCGGGACAGCTGATCTGGCCCTCACCGACGCCCAGGTCTCCCGGCATCAGCTCACGGTCCGGGCGCGCCGGGGCCGGATCGAGGCCCGCGACCTGGGCTCGGCGAACGGTTCCGCGTGGCTTAGGCCGCAACGGCGCCGGAGCCGGCGGCGACGGCCCGGGCGCCGCCGATGGTCGCCGCCCCGGCGGCTACCCGCCCGGTGGCGCCGGCTGCCGGAGGGTGCTCGCCTCGTGGCCGGGTCGACGGTGCTCGAAGTGCGCCGTCGTCCGGAGGATCTTCGGGTGCCGGCACCACCGGAGCCGCAGCAGCCGAGGCCGAAGCGGGACCTGATACGGCTGGCGCTGCCGCTGGTCGCGTGCCTCGGCATGGTGCCGCTGCTGCTGGCCGGAACGGCGTCACCGTGGCGGTGGGTCATTCTCGCGGTACCGGTCGGGCTGGTCGTCGCGGTGCTCGCCGGCCGACGCAGCTCCCCGCCCGCCGAGCTCCCGGACCCGGCCACGGTCCTCCTGCTGGCCGCGACCCGCGCGCTGCCCCCTCGGCCCGGCGCGACGCTGCGTGCTCGGCTCACCGCGACCCCGCGGCGGTGCCGCTCACCCGACCTCCTCGACCTGGTCGACGGCGACCGGATCGCGTTCATCGGGCCGCCGGAGGACGTCGCCGCGACCGTGCGATGGGTGGTCGCCCAGCTGGCGACGTGCCACCGCCTCGCCCTCGAGCTGCCCGCGCCGTGGCCGTGCCTGCCCCGCGAGGACGTCACGTGGCGCGTCGTCGTCCACGCGGAACCGCTGCGGGGCGAAGCGGCCGGGCCGGCGCCGGCGCGCAGCACGCCGAACGCGTCCGGCCGCGAGACCTGCGAGGTGCATCTCGTCCTCGCCGGGTCGATCGAGCAGGTGCCGACGTGGTGCACGCGCGTGGTGCCGGTGCCGGCCGACGGCGTGGGCCGGTCGTGGGCGGCGCTCGTCGCCGAGCTGCTCGCCCCGGCCGGCGAGACAGCACCGCAGAGCCTGCCCACCGACGTGCAGCTGAGGGAGCTGCTCGGCGGCGCATCGGAGGTCGGACGAGAGTGGTCAGGTGGCCGGGACGGGCTGTGCGCACCGATCGGGGTGGACTCCGACGGGCCGGTCGAGCTCGACCTCGTCGAGCACGGTCCCCACGCGCTGCTCGCCGGGACGACCGGCGCCGGGAAGTCGGAGATCCTGCTGGCCTGGCTCGTGGCGCTCGCCGTGCGGTACTCGCCGGCGGACCTGCAGCTCGTGCTCGTCGACTACAAGGGCGGCGCCACCTTCGCCGGCCTGACCGAGCTGCCGCACGTCGCCGGGGTGCTGACCGATCTCGACCCTGCCGCGACCTCCCGCGCCCTGAGCAGCCTGCGGGCGGAGGTACGCCGCCGCGAGGCGCTGCTCGCCCGGGCCGGCGTCAAGGACCTGGTTTCCTACCGCGCCACCCGGCCCCATGAGGAGCTGCCCCGGCTGCTCGTCGTGGTGGACGAGTTCCGGGCGCTGGCCGATTCCCACCCGGACGTCCTCGGCTCGCTCGTGCGCCTCGCGACGCAGGGCCGGTCCCTCGGGGTCCATCTGATCCTCGCCACCCAGCGCCCGGGCGGCTCGGTGACGAGCGAGGTGCGCGCCAACCTCACCGTCCGCATCTGCCTGCGGGTGCTGGAGCCGGCGGAGTCGCACGACGTGGTGGGGTCGTCGGAAGCGGCCGAGCTGCCGGCCGTCCCCGGTCGCGCGGTGCTGCGCACCGACCGTCTGCGCACGGTCCAGGCGCCGTGGTGCGGGACGGGCCGCTGGGTGGAGGAGGTCGTCCAGGAGACCCGTCGGGGATGGCGCGCACGGGCCGGTGGCCAGGCCCCGCCGCGACCCTGGGCGCCGCCGCTGCCGGAACGGGTAGGGCTCACCGAGGTCGTCGAGATGGCCACCGAGGAGGCCGCCGACGCCCGCAGCACGCGAACCGGCACCATCCGCACGGCTGACGTGCCAGGACTCGTGCTCGCGCGCACCGATCTGCCCCAGCAGCAACGACTCGGCACGTGGATCTGGGACCGTACCGACCTGCTGGTCGTCGGCGGCCCCGGCACGGGTCACACGGAAGCGCTGCGGACGGTCGTCGCGGCGGCCCTGGGTGCCGGCGTGACCGTGCACGTGGTCGCCGCCGATGCGCGTCGCTTCGCCGACCTGCGCGGACCGTCGCTGGGCACCGTCGTCGGCGGCGACGACCCGCGCCGCATCGCACGGCTGCTCGAGATCCTCACCGGGCCGGCCGTGCTCGTGGTCGACGACGCCGAAACCGTCGTCGAGCAGCTCGACCTCGTCGCGGGCGCCGGGCAGGGCACGGCGCTGCTCTCCCGCGCCGTGCGCGACGGCCGCCGGGCCGGCGTCTCGGCCGTGCTCTCCGGGCCTGCGTCGCTCGTCGGTGCCCGGTGGCTCGAGTCCGTGCGCACCCGGTTGGTCCTCGCGCCCCGTGACGAGAGCGAAGCGCTTGTCGCCGGCGTGCCGCGCGACCTCCTCGGCGGTCCCCCGATCCCCGGCCGGGGTGTGCTCCTCGAACCCGGCGGGGCCACGGCGCTCCAGATGGCGCTCTGCGGCCCGCTCGACGTCGGGACCCCCGGACCCGACGTTCCTCGGGTTGCTGCCCTGCCCGACCACGTCACGCTCGACGCCGACCTCCTGGGCAACCTCGGCAGGGAGCCGTGGCCGGCCCTCGGCCGCGGCGGCGACGACGGCTCGGCCGTGCACGTCTCGTGCGAACCCGGTGAGGTGGTGCTCGTCGTCGGACCGTCCGGCAGCGGCCGGACGACGGCGCTGCAGACCCTGCGCAGTCAGCTCACCGGCGGCGGCCGAGACGTGGTCTCGCCCGATCCGGGTGAGCCGGTGCCGGACGGGGCCGGCGTCGTCGTCCTCGACGACCTCGACCGATGGCCGCCGAACCATCTCGACGAGCTCGCCGCGGCACTGGCCGGCCGCCGCGACCTCACGGTGCTGGCCGCCGCCCGCAGCGAGTCGGTCGCCGCCGCCTACCGCGGTCCGCTCGCGCTCTGGCGGCCGCGGGCGACGCTGCTGATCCTGCGGCCGGCGCACGCGTTCACCGCGCAGCTGACGGACGTGAACCTGCGCTCCGTCGTGGACCCCGTGCGGCCGTACCAGCCGGGGCTCGGTGTGGTGGTCCGGCGTGGTCGTGCGATGCCCGTCCAGGTCGCGCGGGCGAGAACGGCTCAGAGGACCGCCGACGTCGAGCGGGTCGTCGAGGCGTAGTCGCGCGACGACGGCCAGAGCGTGCCGACGACGATTCCGACCGAGACGGCGAGCGCGGCGGCGACGCCCCAGGGCGGCACGGTCCCCAGCACGGTCAGCACGGTCACGATCTGCAGCAGCTGCCAGGTGATGACCGGGCCACGGCCCCATCGCATGCCGCGCCACTGGGCGCGTGAGGAACCGACGAGAAGGAGGGCGAACACGATGAGCAGGACCGCGAACGGGACGGCGACGCCCAATCCGCCCGGCCCGCCGAGCACCGCCGAGGCAACGGCTCCGACGGCGAATGCGGCGAGGCACAGCGCCTCCAGGCACGCCCCCGCCAGGGCCAGCCGCAGCGGGGCGGGGACGTCCGAGAAGGTCGGGCTCATGGGTGACGAATCTACCGGTTACGGCCGCTTCGGGGCCGTGTCGTGACCGCGGCCGGACCGCCTTCGAACCGCCCTGACGGGCCGCTGAGAGCCGCCCGACCAGCCGTGCCGACCCTGTGAGAAACCGCACGGCGTCACCCTCACGTCATTTTCCGGAAACCCTTGTGAGGGATTCAAGGGCCGTGAAAAGGTTGTCGCAGCACCTGATCCTGGACCGCCTCTTCCGGAGCTGCCGGTCCTTGCATGCACTAAGGAGACCCTCATGGACTGGCGTCACCGCTCTGCCTGCCTCACCGAGGACCCGGAGCTTTTCTTCCCCATCGGCAACACCGGTCCTGCACTCGTACAGATCGAGGAGGCCAAGGCCGTCTGCCACCGGTGCACCGTCGTCGACACGTGCCTGAAGTGGGCGATGGAGACCGGGCAGGACTCGGGTGTCTGGGGCGGACTCAGCGAGGACGAGCGCCGGGCGCTCAAGCGCCGCACCGCCCGCGCACGCCGCGCCGGCTGACACACAGGACGTTCCGACACGACGCCGCCGGGTGACCGGCGGCGTCGTCGTCTGTCCGGCCGCGACTCGTCACCTCTGTGCCGACTCGTCATCCCTGTGCCGACTCGTCACCTCTGTGACGACTGGTCACGTCTCGATGTCGAGACATGACCAGTGGGCACGGTGATGACCAACGGACACGCCGATGACCAATCGGCACGGCAGTGACGAATCGGCACGGGCGGGGCGTCAGAACCGGCGGATGATCTTGCCGGGCACGCCGATCCACGCCGACAAGGTCACCTCGGTGCCGCCCTCCTCGCGGCGGCTCCACTCGATCGAGCCCTTCAGCTCACCCTTGACCAGCGTCTCGACGATCTGCGTCCCGAGCCCGGAGAGCACCCGGCCGTCCTCGATGCCGGTGCCGTCGTCGCGCACCGTCACCGACAGGTGCGGGCCGGTCCGGGAGGCCGCCACCGTGACGGTACCCGAGCGGCCCGAGAGGCCGTGCTCGACGGCGTTGGACACGAGCTCGGTGAGCACCACGGCGAGTGAGGTGGCGACCTCGGCACCGACCTTCCCGAAACCACCCTCGACCACCGTGCTCACCTTGGAGTCCGGGGAGGCGACGTCGGCGGCCAGCCGCATCAGCCGCCCGAACACCTCGTCGAAGTCGACGACCTCGTCCAGGCCCTGCGAGAGGGTCTCGTGCACCATGGCGATGGTCGAGACCCGGCGCTCTGCCTCGTCGAGGGCCGACTTGGTCTCCGGGTTGGGGCTCCGGCGGGACTGCAGCCGCAGCAGCGCCGAGACGGTCTGCAGGTTGTTCTTCACCCGGTGGTGGATCTCCCGGATGGTGGCGTCCTTCGTGATGAGCTCGCGCTCGCGGCGGCGCACCTCCGAGACGTCGCGGCACAGCAGCAGTGCGCCACGGCGCTCGCCGTTCTCCGTCAGCGGGACCGCCCGGATGGTCAGGGTCACGCCGCGCGACTCGATCTCGGTGCGCCAGGCCGCCCGGCCCATCACGACGACCGCCATCGTCTCCTCGACCGTGCTGTGGTCCTCGATGAGCTCGGTGACGACCTCGCCCAGCACCTGCCCCTTGATCTCGCCGATGACACCGAGGCGGTGGAAGTTGCTGAGCGCGTTCGGGCTGGCGTAGATGACCCGGCCCTCGGGATCGAGGCGCACCAGGCCGTCGCCGACGCGCGGAGCGCCACGGCGCTGGCCGGTCGGCGCTCCCTGCTGCGGAAACTCGCCGCGGCTGATCATCCCGCACAGCACGTCGGCGATCTCGATGTAGGAGACGTCCAGCCTGGAGGGCACCCGAGAGGTCGGCAGACCGACCTCCCGGGTCAGCACCCCGAGCACTCGCCCCGCGTGCACGACGGGCAGCAGCACCTCTCGCATGGGGAGCGAGGCGCGCCCCTGCGGGTCCGCGCGGACGTGGATGCCACGGTCCTCCATGGTCTGCGCCATCAAGGTCCGGCGGACCTCTGTCGGGTGCTCCCCGACGATGTCCTGGTAGTGCACGGTGGCCGCGGTCGAGGGCCGGCAGTGGGCGGAGGCGACGAAGTCGCCGTCGGACGTGGGCAGCCAGAGCACAAGGTCCGCGAAGGCGAGGTCGGCCACCACCTGCCAGTCACCGACGAGCTGGTGCAGCCACTCGGCGTCGTCCCGCTCGTCGAGGTGGCCGGACTGGGCGATCATCTGGGCGAGCGTGTGGGGCACGGGCCCCAGCGTAAGCCCGGTGCGAGCCCCACTACGCTGACTTCACCGTTCGTCACCATCCGAGGAGTCACCGTGCGCTTCGCCGCCACCATCGCCTACCCCGCGGACGTCGAGACCGTCGCCGCCATGCTCGCGAACGAGGAGTTCGTGACGCGGAAGATGTCGGCCGCCGGAGCGCTGCGCTCGAGCTGCGACGTCGCCCGGGACGGGGCCGCCTTCACCGTGACGACACGGGCGGACATGCCGACGACGAAGATCCCGTCGGCGTTCCGCTCCTTCGTCGGCGAGTCGCTCGAGGTGACCATGGTCGAGGCGTGGGGCGGACCGGCGGCCGACGGCTCGCGCACCTCGACGCTGACGCTCGAGATCAACGGCGTCCCGGTGCGCGTGCGCGGCGGCCAGCGCCTCGTCCCGACGCCGCAGGGGTGTGAGGAGACCTACGAGGGCGACGTCACGGCGTCAGTGCCGCTGATGGGCCGCAAGATCGAGCGGACTGCCGTCGGCACGGTCGACGACGTCGTGGCGGTCGAGCGGCGGCTGGGCCTGGAGCACCTGGCGAAGACGTCCTGAGCCTGGCGAACGGGCGGTGCCGAACGCGTTCCCGCGTAGCGAAGCGTCAGTAACGAGGCGCCAGTAGCGAGATGCCGAGTGAGGTGCCCTGGCTCGCCATTGAGCCAGGTGCGTGCACCACGGTACCCGGATGTGACCGAAGCCACGGCCACTTTCAGGAACGATTTCTCACTGGCCCAGGAACCACTCGTGAGGAGCGGGCAGTCGGCGGGCCTCCTCCGGCCCCCAGGACCCGGGCACGTAGGGCAGCGGGGCCGGGCGCGCGTCGCCCTGCAGCGGCGCGAAGGCGGTGAAGGCTCCCTGCAGCGCCTCCGCCGTCGTGAACAGCGAACGGTCCCCGAGGAGGACGTCGTGGATCAGTGACGCGTACGGGGAGATCGGCTCGCCCCCGGGCACGTCGTCGAGGTCGAGGACAGCCGTGCCTGAGGAGTAGGTCAGGTCCGGGCCGGGAGTCTTGACCGTGATGCCGAGCCGGACCTCGCCGGAACCGCTGAAGTCGATCTGGATGGAGTTGGGCGTGTCCAGCTCGGGGTCCAGCGGCCCGTAGGGCGGGCCCAGGACCAGCGTGATCCGCTGCGCCTTGGCCGCCATCCGCTTGCCCGTGCGCAGGAGGAACGGCACGCCGCGCCAACGCTCGGAGTCGACCCACAGCCGCACGGCCACGTACGTGTCCTGCTCGGAGTCGGGCGCCACGCCCTCGATGTCGCGGTACCCCTCGAACTGCCCGAGCACGACGTCCTCGGCCGGCTCCAGCGGACGGAAGGAACGCAGCGCGTCCTCCCTCGCCTGATGGATGGCGGCAGGCTCGCGCAGGCTGCGCGGCGGCTCCATCGCGACCTGCCCAGCCACCTGGAACAGGTGGGTGACGATCATGTCGAGGGCCGCTCCGGTCGCCTCGTAGAAGCCGATCCGGTTCGCGACGTCCAGATCCTCCGGCACATCGATCTGCACCTGTTCGACGCTCGCCCGGGACCACTCCGAGCCGAAGAGCTGGTTTGCGAACCGCATGACGTAGATGGTCTGCACCCCCTCCTTGCCGAGGAAGTGGTCGATCCGGAAGATCTGCTCTTCGTCGAGGACCTCCTTGACAGCGCCGTCGAGCTCGACGAACGACTCCAACGACGTGCCGTAGGGCTTCTCGAAGACGACACGAGCGCCCTCCGCGAGACCGTGCGCGCCCAGCCCGCGCGCGATGGGCGCGAAGGCTCCCGGCGGGACGGCGAGGAAATGCAGGACCAGCGGCTCGGCGTCCGTCTCGCCGGCCAGGTCCTCCCGTACCTCGTTCAGCACGCCGGGCAGGTCGCCCGGATCCTCGGCGCTGAAGCCGCCCCCGGCGTACCGAACGCGGCCGAGCACCTCGTCGACGTCGTCGGGGGTTCCTTGCTCGCTGCCCTCGAGCGCGGCCGCGACACGGTCACGAAAGGCGTCGTCGTCCAGCCGGCCGGTCGAGCACCCGACGAGCCGCCAGTGAGCGGGCATGAGGCCGCGCCTTCGGACCTCGTCGATCGCCGGCAGCACCATGCGGCTGGCCAGGTCTCCGGTCGCGCCGTACAGGACGACGATGGCGGCCTCGGGCAGGGATTGCGGGCTCTCGTACGTTGTCACGTTTCCCAACGTAACGGCGCGGGCGCACAGCGGCCTCTCACGTGCGACGATGGCAGCCATGACAGGCATGCCCGAGAGGGAACCGTCCGCAACGCCGGACGAGGAAGAGGCGCCGTCGAAGGCCCTGTGGGCCGAACGGACGGGCACCCGCTCCTACACCGGTCGCAACGCGCGCGGGGCGGAGGTCCTCGTGGGCGACGGCGAGGGCCGGTTCACGCCGGGCGAGCTGCTCCAGATCGCCCTGGCGACGTGCAGCACACTGTCCGCCGACCACCGCCTCGCCCATGCGCTGGGTGACGACTTCGCCGCCGTCGTCGGCGTCTCGGCCGAGAAGAACGCCGAGGACAACCGCTACGGCTCGATCACGGCGGAGATCGTCACCGACCTCTCCCGCCTCGACGAGGAGACCATGGCCAAGACCGTCGAACGTGCCGACGCCGCCATCGAGCGGCAGTGCACCGTGAGCCGCACCCTCACCGCGGGCGCCGGCAACACCGTCTTCTTCACGAACGAGGCGGTCCGATGACGAGGCAGGAGAGCCGAGGTCCCGATCTGGCCGACCGCCGAGCTCTCGACCGGCTGCTGGACGCCGCGGTCCGCCGGGCCGACAAGGGCGAGGACGCGGTCGCCGAGCTGCGGCGCGAGCATGCCGGTATCTCGCCGGCCGAGCTGATCGGCCGGCTCGAGAAGCGGTATCTCGCCCGGAGCGCACGCCTCGGCGGCGCGGTGGGCGCGGTCGCCGCCTTCCCCGGCATCGGCACCCTGGCCGCCGTCGGCCTCACCGGGGCCCAGACGGCAGCCTTCCTCTCGGCGTCCGCCAACCACGTCATGGCGGTCGCCGCCGTCCACGGCGTCGCGGTGGACGACGTCGAGCGTCGCCGCGCCCTGCTCCTCGCCGCCCTGCTCGGTGAGGACGGCGCCAAGGCGGTCTCCGGTCAGCTGGGCCTCGGCACCCTCTACTGGGCCCGTGCGGCGCTGACCCGGCTGCCGCTCGGCACCATCAGGGCGGTGAACAAGACGCTGACCCGCCGGCTCGTCCAGGCAGGGCTGGCCCGCGCCGGAGCCGTCTCCCTCGGCCGACTGGCGCCCTTCGGCGTCGGAGCAGTCATCGGTTATCAGGGGACGAAGATCATGGGCAAGAACGTCCTGGACGGCACTCGGGAGGCTTTCGGTCCCCCGCCGGCGACGTTCGGAGCGACGTCGTGAGCCCCACCGTGCCGGCAGTCCACCTCACCGCGCGCGACGGCGCGGTCGACATGCCGCTGCTCGGACTGGGGACCTGGCAGGCGCGTGGCGAGGAGGCGTACCGGATGGTGCGCACCGCGCTGGAGCTGGGCTACCGGCACCTCGACACCGCGACCATGTACGGCAACGAGGCAGAGATCGGGCGTGCCCTGACGGACTCCGGCCTGGCCCGTGAGGACGTCTTCGTCACGACGAAGTGCCCGCCGGAACGGGTCGGCCGGGAGGACGAGACGCTCGAGCGCTCGTTGTCGGACCTCGCGCTCGACCACGTCGACCTGTGGCTGGTGCACTGGCCGCCGCGCGGCGACAACGCCGGCGTCCGCATGTGGGAGCGTGTCGTCGCCGCGCAGGAGGCCGGCCGCGCCAGAGCAATCGGGGTCTCGAACTACTCGCCGGACCTCATCGACGAGCTCGTGGGCGCCACCGGCGTCTCCCCCGCCGTCGACCAGGTCCCCTGGAGCCCGTCCGACCACGACGCCGCCCTCGTCGACGCGCTTCGCGAGCGCGGCGTGGTGCTCGAGGGGTACAGCCCGTTCAAGCGGACCGACATGGACGACCCAGTGCTCGCGAAGGTCGCCGCGGCCCACGACGCGACGCCCCAGCAGGTGGTGCTGCGCTGGCACGTCCAGCACGGCTACGTCGTCATCCCGAAGTCTGTCCACGCCGATCGGCTCGAGGCGAACCTCGCGGCGGCGGACCTCGATCTGACGGACGAGGAGATGGCGGCCGTCGACGCCCTCGGCAGCTGAGGCCGCTGCTACCGTCCCGATTGTGTTCCCCAAGTCGCCCGTGCGGCGTTCCGGTCATCTGCCCGTCGAGGGCGACCACGAGATCTACTGGGAGGAGTCGGGCAACCCCGACGGCATCCCGGCGATCTACCTCCACGGCGGACCCGGCGGCGGTCTCGGAAACGGCGGGTACCGCGCCAAGCTGGACCCCGAGCGGTTCCGCATCATCGCCCTGGATCAGCGTGGCTGCGGGCGGTCGCGACCGCTGGTGACCGAGCCGGGCTACGACCTGGCCGAGAACACCACCGCCCACCTGATCCGCGACATCGAGCGGCTCCGCGAGCACCTGCAGGTCGAGGCGTGGCTGGTCAACGGGGTCTCGTGGGGCTCGACGCTCGCCCTCGCCTACGCGCAGAAGCATCCCGACCGGGTGCACGGCGTCGTCCTCATGGCTGTGACGACGACGAGCCGGTTCGAGGTCGACTGGATCACCGAGACGGTCGGTGCGCTCTTCCCCGAGGCCTGGGAGAGGTTCGCCGGCCACGCGGAACGGGCGGGTGCCTGCCGCAGGGGTGACGACCGGCTCGTCGAGGCGTACCTGCGGCTGCTGACGGACCCGGACCCCGCCGTGCGCGATGCCGCATCCCAGGCATGGGCGGACTGGGAGGACACCCACATCTCGATCGGCACCGGCAGGGTCCACCGTGACCCGCGTTGGGACGACGACAGGTTCCGGCACGTCATGACGACGCTCGTGACGCACTACTGGGCGCACGACGCCTTCCTCGACCCACCGCTCCTCGAGCGCGCGGAGCGGCTCGCCGGCATCCCGGCCACGCTCATCCATGGGCGCCGTGACGTCAGCGGGCCCGTGGTGACGGCCTGGCGCCTGCACCGAGCATGGCCCGGCAGCGAGCTGCTCGTCGACGAGGGCGAGGGGCACGGCGGAGGCGACATGGTGCAGGCGTGGTGCGCGGCGAACTCCCGGCACGCGGACCGGATCGAGAGCGGCCGGTCCTGAGCGGTCGGGCCGTGTCTGAAGTGCCGGGCCGCCGGCCGGCACCTTCGCCGCCCTCAATCCGCCCCTCCACGACGCTCTGGGCCGCCTCGCCTGGTTCCGGAGCATCGGCCTGACCTGCGTCGATACCGCTGCTTGAGCGCGACGCGCTCAAGTTTTCGCCCTGAGCGATCACCGCTTAGCACTCGAATAAGGAGAGTGCTAAAACTGTTGCTGTGAACGAAGCATCCGACCGGGCCACGAGGGCGGTCCCGGCCGGGCGGCCCGGAGGGTCCGGGCCGGCAGAGTTGAACCAGAGGTGATCTTCATGGCAACCCGTTTCGACCCGTTCCGCGAGATGGACGACTGGCTCGCCACCATGCGGCGCCAGGCCCCGACCGTCCCGGGCATGCCGCTGGACCTCTACCGCGAGGGCGAGTCCTACGTGGCACGCATCGACATGCCGGGCGTCGACCCCGCGAGCATCGACGTCGACGTCGAGGACCGGACCCTGACGGTCCGCGCCGAGCGGCGCACGGAGGTCCCGCAGGACGCCCAGTGGCTCAGCCACGAGCGTCCGACCGGCACCTTCGCCCGCCAGCTCTCCCTCGGCAACGGCCTGGCGCTCGACCGCATCGAGGCCGGCTACGCCGACGGCGTGCTCACCCTGACGATCCCGGTGGCCGAGGAGGCGCGGCCCCGCAAGATCGAGGTTGCGCACTCCGGCAACCGCGCCGAGGTCGAGCAGCGCAAGCAGGAGCCGGCCGTCGCCTGACGTTCCGACCGCTCCAGACGCCCGCGTCCGCCACGGACGCGGGCGTCTTCGCGTGGCTTCTCCTGCCGTGTCGCCACCCGGACCTACGATGGTCGCGTGACTCAGACGCCGACCCGTCCCCCCGGCGAGGACGCCGCCGCGACGGCCGAGACCCGTGGCCCGAACACCGCGTACGAGGACCTGCTGCGGCACGTGCTCGAGAACGGCACCCCGAAGGGCGACCGCACCGGAACGGGGACGCGCAGCGTCTTCGGGCACCAGATGCGGTTCGACCTGCGCGAAGGGTTCCCCCTCGTGACGACGAAGCGGGTCCACCTGCGCTCCGTGATCGGCGAGCTGCTGTGGTTCCTCCGCGGGGACAGCAACGTGCGCTGGCTGCAGGAGCACGGTGTCCGGATCTGGAACGAGTGGGCCGACGAGGACGGCGAGCTCGGCCCGGTGTACGGCGTGCAGTGGCGCTCGTGGCCCACCCCGGGCGGCGGGCACGTCGACCAGCTGGAGCGGGTGCTCGAGACGCTGCGCAGCAACCCCGACTCGCGTCGCATGCTGGTCTCCGCCTGGAACGTGGCCGACCTCGGCGAGATGGCGCTCATGCCGTGCCACGCGTTCTTCCAGTTCTACGTCGCCGACGGTCGGCTGAGCTGCCAGCTGTACCAGCGCAGCGCCGACCTGTTCCTCGGCGTGCCGTTCAACATCGCGTCCTACGCCCTGCTGACCCACATGGTCGCTCAGCAGACCGGCCTCGAGGTCGGCGACTTCGTCTGGACGGGCGGCGACTGCCACATCTACGACAACCATGTCGACCAGGTTCGCGAGCAGCTCGGCCGCGACCCCTTCCCGTTCCCCACCCTCGTGCTCCGCAAGGCGGCCTCGCTCGACGACTACGACTTCGACGACGTCGAGGTGCTCGACTACCAGCACCACCCGGCCATCAAGGCGCCGGTCGCGGTCTAGTGCTGGGACTCATCTGGGCCCAGGCCCACGACCGCATCATCGGCGCGGACGGCACCATGCCCTGGCACGTGCCGGAGGACATGGCCCGGTTCGTGGACGTCACGTCCGGGACGAGCGTGGTGATGGGCCGCACCACGTGGGAGTCCTTCCCGCCGCGCTTCCGGCCGCTGCCCGACCGTCGCAACATCGTGCTCACCCGCCGCCCGGACTACGAGGCGCCGGGCGCGCACACGGTGCCGGATCTCGCGGCCGCTCTCGAGCTGGCCGGCGAGGGTGGCGGTGACGTGTGGATCCTCGGCGGCGGGGAGGTGTACGCCCGGACCATCGGCCGTGCCGACGTCCTCGAGGTCACCGACATCGACGTCACGGTCGACGGCGACACTCGGGCCCCGGAGATCGACCCGGCCGTGTGGCGACTGACCGCTGCGGACCCGGCCGAGGGCTGGCACGTGTCCGCCAAGGGCCCGCGCTACCGGTTCCTGACCTACCGCCGCTGAAGGCCTCGGCCGAGCCGACGTCAGTGCGACTCGCGTGCGACCCGGTCACCCGTCGCGCCGACGAGGAAGTCCAGGTCGGCGCCGGTGTCGGCCTGCAGGACGTGCTCGATGTAGAGCTTCTCCCAGCCGCGCGTCGGCGCCGCGTAGGCGGCCGCGGCCGTCGCGCTGGGCTCCCGTTCGGCGAGCTCGGCCGCGGGCACGTCGAGGCTCAGGCGCCGCCCGGGCACGTCGAGCTCGATCCAATCACCGGTGCGCACCTTCGCCAGCGGACCGCCGGCGGCGGACTCCGGGGCGACGTGCAGGATGACGGTGCCGTAGGCGGTGCCGCTCATACGGCCGTCGCAGACGCGCACGACGTCGCGCACGCCCGCCTCCAGGAGCTTCGTCGGCAGCGGCATGTTGGCCACCTCCGGCATGCCGGGGTACCCCTGCGGGCCGCAGCCCCGCAGCACCATGACGGAGTCGGCGTCGATGTCGAGGTCCGGGTCGTCGAGCCGCGCGTGCAGGTCCTCGATGCTGTCGAAGACCACCGCACGGCCGCGGTGCTGCAGCAGGTGCGGCGAGGCGGCCGCAGGCTTGATGACGGCACCCTGCGGCGCGAGACTCCCGCGGAGAACGGCGATGCCGCCCTCCTCCAGGACCGGGGCCGCGCGCGGACGGATGACCTCCCGGTCCCACACGGCGGCGTCGTCGAGGTGTTCGATGTACCGCCGGCCCGTCACCGTCAGGGCCGCCGGGTCGAGAAGGTCCCGCACCTCTCCCATGACGGCCGCCAGCCCGCCGGCGCGGTGCAGGTCCTCCATGAGGAACCGGCCGGACGGCAGCAGGTCCGCCAGGAGCGGCACCCGTGACCCGATCCGGTCGAAGTCGTCCAGCGTCAGGTCGATGCCGAGACGGCCGGCGATCGCGAGCAGGTGCACGACGGCGTTCGTGGAGCCACCGATGGCGCCGAGCGCCACGATCGCGTTGTGGAACGAGGCCGTGGTCAGCACGTCGCTGGGACGGCGCTCCTCGCGGACCAGCTCGACGGCGAGCCGTCCGGCGGCGTGCGAGGACTCGAGCAGGCGGCTGTCCGGTGCCGGGATGCCGGCCGTCCCGGGGATGACCGTGCCCAGGACCTCCGCCAGCGCCGCCATGGTGGAGGCGGTGCCCATCGTGTTGCAGTGGCCGCGGCTGCGGATGGTCGCCGACTCCGACGTCACGAAATCTTCCTGGGACAGCGTGCCCGCCCGGACCTCCTCCGACAGTCGCCACACGTGGGTGCCGCAGCCCAGCGGCGCGCCGCGGAAGGTGCCGGTCAGCATCGGCCCGCCGGGCACCAGCACGGCCGGAAGGTCAACGGACGCCGCCGCCATGAGGAGCGAGGGGATCGTCTTGTCGCAGCCGCCGAGCAGCACCACGCCGTCGACCGGGTTGGCGCGGAGCATCTCCTCGGTCGCCATGGCGGCCATGTTCCGCCACAGCATCGCGGTGGGCCGCACCTGGGTCTCCCCGAGGGACACGACGGGCAGCTCGAGCGGGATGCCGCCCGCCTCGTAGACGCCGTTGCGGACCGAGGCGGCCACCTCGCCCAGGTGCGCGTTGCAGGGCGTCAGGTCCGACGCCGTGTTCGCGATCGCGATCTGTGGCCGGCCCTCGAACGCAGAGCCCGGTACGCCGCGGCGCATCCACGCCCGGTGGATGTAGGCGTTGCGGTCCTCGCCGGAGTACCAGGCGTCACTGCGCAGGGGCATCGTCGCGCTTTCCGTTCGTCGGGGCGGCCGGTTCGCCGCACGGCCGTCAGCAGGCTAGCCCATGACGTTCCGCCGCTTCCGTACCGGTCCGTGACGTGGCGCCCGGTCGGCGACCGCGGTACCGCAGAGATCCGATGCGGCATCCCGTACGGTCCCCGTCAGGAGGTCGATCGATGCGTGCGTTCGTCATCACCGCGCCCGGCCGCAGCGAAGTGCGGGACGTCCCCGGGCCGGGATCGAGGCTGTGAAAGTTCTGGGCGTAGAGAATGAGAGGGTGACCTCGCTGGCAAAACACCGTTCTCCCGCTAATCCGCACACGCTCGGACCTCTACCGCTACAGCGCCGCGAACGCCCATGGTTGCGAAATGCATGAGGCCGTCGACATCCTCGAGAACGCGATCCCGACGACGGATCCGGCCGAGATCTACACCGTGACGCACAAGGCCCTGGCATCGGCGATCAGGGTGATCGCACGCGCGGACGACTCCAGCGGGGTCATCGGGGACGCATGCCGTCGTCTGCTGGACCTACACCCGAAGGCGGCTGCCGCCGCCAAGACTCCGGTCGACAAGCTGGTCGACTGGATGATCACGTTTCAGTTCGACGATGACCAGGTCGACTACTTCGAGCTCGACCCTGTGGCGTATGCACCGGCGCTTGGGGATGTCGGCATGGCGGCGTACCGGAGGCGGCTATCCGAAGTGGAAGCCGGCCTCGGACCCCGGCCCTCCGAAGAGGATCGCTGGACATCGCGTCACTCGCACGAGTGGTTCGCCCTCGACTGGAACGCACAACGGCTCGCGGTGCTCGACCGCGACATCGACGCGATCATCCGTACGCACGCGAAGGACCGGAGGGTCGCGGCCTGGCTGGAGGACACCGCCGAGGCGTTCGAGGAGATCGGCGAGATCGACGTCGCCATCGACTGGGCAAAGCAGGCCAGCGACTTCGACCATGGTCACCAGTCGCAAAAGGCCGCGGACTACCGGTGCCGACTTCTCGAGGAGCACCGGCCCGACGAAGCTCTCAACGCGAGGCTTGCGATGTTCCGGCGCTGGCCTTCGTCGACAACTGCGGCTCGATTGCACAAGGCTGCGGGGAAGGCGTGGCCCGAGCTCCGCGACGAGGTCGTTGCCACCTTGGCAGCGAGCCCGAACGACGCCGCCCTCCTTGTGCTCCTCACCCTTAAGGAGCCTCAGTTCGCCTGGGAACTCGCGCACTCACTCGCCCTCGACAGCGACCACACGTGGGCGGAACTGGTGAAGTCCTACGAGAAGATCGACCCGACCGCAGTCCTCCCGATCCATCAGCGACTCGTGGAGAAGGAGTTGGCGAATGCGGGCGCGCAGTACTACCGACTCGCGGCACGGAGGCTGGGGAAGATGCGCAAGCTGGCCGCGGGGACCGAGCACGCTGCCGACGTCGACGACTTGATCGCGAGACTGCGTGAGACCCATCAGCGCCGGCCGCGGTTGCAGCAGGAGTTCGACCGCGCTGGCCTTCCGCGCTCCCAGGAAACCTAGGAGACAAGGGCCTCAAGGAGGTCCTGCGCCAGCAGCGCCACACTCTCCGACACGGCAGCCGGGTCACCAACCAACTCCTCCGCGGCGCCGGCCATGAGGGAGCCGCGGGCACTTGCTCCTTGTGCGAAGAGGTCTCGGAGTTGGTCGAGCGCCTCGCGGGTCACCTTCGCGCTGACGTCCTCGGCCCGCAGCCGACTGATCGCTTCGACGAAGTCCTGGGTCTCGATTGCGCGCAGCAGACGGTAGACGTCGTGGGCGTCCTTGTTGTCCTGCCTCGAAGGCTTCTCGAGCCGGTCGTGGATCTTGTGCAGCTTGGCCACCAGCAGCGCTGCGGACCCGGCCACGGAGACCTCGAACTCTCGAGCGTCAACTGCACGGTCGAGTGCCCGGATCAGCATCTTCGAGTTGTCGACCAGCGCCGCCTCGATCCCTCGCGCTCTTCGCATCGACTTGTCGTTGTGCGGCGGCACGCGGACGCTTCGGCGTCCGGCTCCCGCGACAGCGTCGGGCACCATCAAGTCGACCGGAACTCCGCGCGCGGAGATCCAGGAGCCGATCGCGCTCGGCCGCCGATCCGGCGTGAAGCCCGCGGCGCTCATCGCCTCCTCCACCAGCGGATCGGAACTCAGCACCTCGGGGTCCACTGCGACGTCGCCGTCGGTAGTGAACTCGGCAAGGGCAATCTCCGTGGCCCCCGTGTGGAGGTAGACGGCCTGTGCGCCGATGATGACGAGCGCGTCGAGATGCGACTCCAGTGCTTCCAGCGCGTCAAGCAGCCCCATGCGCGCCAGGGTCACGGGTCACTTCGTCAGCCACGGCGCCAGCGCTTCTCGTTGGCCTTCATCCATTCGATGAGGTACTCACCTTCGGCGGGTTCGCGCCCCGGTCCGTTCAGGAGGTCGGCCGCCACCTGCGCGGGAGCCGCTACCAGGTAGCCTCCCTCGGCCGGCGCGGTGTTCTGGAACGGGACGTCGCCGACCGTCTTGGGCTCCAAGAGGATTACGTTTGGCGCAGCCGCATTGGGTCGCAGCCCCCACTGCTCCGATGCCTCCTGAATCGACGAGACATAGACGTAGGCGGCCTTGGCTGGCGCGTAGGTCGCCCACTCCTTGGCAGCGATTGATCCCGTCACCGCCTTGGGGAATGTCGACCGTTGGGCTACCTTCGCCAGGAAGGCATCCACTCCCCTCGGTTCGATGAACGCCATCACGCGCGTAGTCAGCTGGAAGGCGGCATCGGTACTCCATGCGCGCAGCAACCGCTCCCAGTCGGTCACTCGATAACGCTTGCCATCCTTGACGACAAGATCCTCGCGTTCCAAGTACTCCAGCACCCGGTAGGCCGCACCCGTGGATGCGCCCGACGCAACAATCAGCTCACGGACTGTCCAGTCGCGGTCGTAGTCCAACAGAGCGCGAGCGACGCGCGCGGCGGGCTCACCCTTGAGCGTTCCCCGCGGCCGGCCCTTGCGCCACGGATCCCGGTCCTCACCCCGGTCGGCGATGAACAGGGCCGGAGAGTGGACAACGACGCGCATGTTGCCCGTGGCGTCTACGTAGGAGAGACCGTCCTCCGCCAGAGCCTCGCGAACCGATGGCGACAGATAGCGAGCTGCCACGATGGGAACGTCGCCGGCGTCCGCCGCCATGAGGCGAACCTGGTCCGCGAGACGCGCAACGTCGCGGCGCTCGACGACCTGCTTGACCTCGACGACGAGTCTCGCAGCCCTCCCGTCAGGCCCATCAAGCTGTATCGACAGATTGGGCCGCCGCGAGTCCGGCCCTGGCTCAGCGGCGTCCGTGACCATCCAGGTAACGGGCAGGCGGTCACGCAAGAGGTTGACGACGCGACGCTCTACCTCCGCAGCATTCAGCACCACATCGGTTGCCATGGGTTCACCACCTCTGTTCAGGTATCAGGCGGACTCCGCTGGCGGCGGAATTTGAGACTTTCCCGAACAGCCTAACATGTTCGGAAAACACACACTCTCCGCTGGCGGCGGACATCGTGCCTTACCCGAACAGCGGCCGCCGCTTCCTAGTCCTCCGTGGCGCTCACCCGACCGCGTGAACGCCGCGTCGAGCAGGTCGGCGGTCGGCGGTCGGCGGTCGGCGGTCGGCGATTCACGTGATCGCCGTCGGCCGCGTACCGGCCCGCGACGTGGCACCCGTGTGGCAACCCCGCGGCGCTCCCTCGTGACCGGCATCCCGTACGGTCCCGGTCAGGAGGTCGATCGATGCGTGCGTTCGTGATCACCGGCCCCGGCCACGGCGAGGTTCGGGACGTCCCGGAGCCGGAGGCCGGTCCGGGACAGGTCGTCGTCGACGTCGAGCGCGCCGGCGTGTGCGGCACGGACGCCGAGTTCTTCAGCGGCCACATGGCCTACCTCGCCACCGGGGACGCGTCGTACCCGGTGCGTATCGGCCACGAGTGGTGCGGCCGGGTCTCGGCCGTGGGCGCCGGCGTCGACCCGACGTGGGCGGGCCGGCGAGTCACCGGCGACACCATGCTCGGCTGCCGGCGGTGCGAGCGGTGCCGCGCCGATCGCCAGCACCTGTGCGCGGACCGGTTCGAGATCGGCGTGCGCGGGGGCTGGCCGGGTGCGCTCGCCGAGCGGCTCCCCGTGCCGGTCTCGGCGCTCGTGCCCCTGCCGGACGCCGTGGACGAGACGCTCGGGGCACTGGTCGAGCCGGGCGGCAACGCCGTGCGATGCGTGCGCGCCGCTGACGTCCGGCCCGGCGCACGGGTGCTCGTGCTCGGCGCCGGCACCATCGGCCTGCTCGTCGCCCAGGTCGCTCGTGCGCACGGCGGGGAGGTCAGCGTACTGGAACGCAGTGAACACGCACGGGACTTCGCCGCCTCGCTCGGGTTCCACCAGGTCGCGACGGCGCGTGACCTCGAAGGGCTCGCCCTCGACGCGGTGGTCGATGCGACCAACGGCGCGGAGATGCCCTCGTTCGCCGTCGAGCGGGTCGAACCGGGCGGGCGGGTGGTCCTGATCGGACTCGCAGCCCAGCAGAGCGTCATCGACACGCGCCGGCTCGCCCTCAAGGACGTGACCGCCGTCGGCGTCCTGTCCGCGTCCGGCGGGCTGGCGGGCACCGTGGAGCTGTACGCCTCGGGGCGGGTCGACCCGCGACCGCTCGTCGCCGCGACGGTCGGCCTGGAACGGGTCGGGGACGTCCTTGCGGGTGAGCGACCGCCGACGGCGGGGCCCGGCCCCAAGATCCACGTCGACCCCCGGCTCTGAGCTTCCGCCCCGACACTGCGGACCAGCCGTACAGACCGGAGCTCGCGACAACGACGAAGGCCCGAACCAATCGGTCCGGGCCTTCGTCTTCTCGTAGCGGGGGCAGGATTTGAACCTGCGACCTCCGGGTTATGAGCCCGGCGAGCTACCGAACTGCTCCACCCCGCGCCGTCCTGTACAGGTTACTTCGCGGGTGCTCCGCTCAGCAAATCTGCCAGGGGTGGGCTGACTCACACCGGTGGTCAGCCCTCGGTCGGCTGGTCGGTGGGCGTCTCACCGCCGCTCCCCTCGGCCGCGGCGATCTCCTCCTCCGCGGCCAGGGCCTCGTCGATGGCCTCCTGCAGGCGCTGCTGGGCCTCGCCGTACGCCGCCCAGTCACCCGAGGTGCGCGCCTCGTTGGCCTCCACCATGGCCTCCTGCGCCGCGGCGAGCGCCTCGTTCAGCCGCTGCTGGGCCTCGGCCGGCACCTCGGTGGTGCCGCCGGGCTCCTCGGCGCCTTCCTCGGGCTGCTCATCCTCGGGCTGCCCCTCCTCCGTCGGAACGTCGGTCTCACCGGTCTCGGCACCGGAGTCGCCACCGAAGACCTGGTCGAGCGCCTCGTCGAGCGTGGACGCGAACCCGATCTCCTCGCCGAAGGACACGAGCACGCGACGCAGCAGCGGGTAGGACGTGCCGGCCGAGGACTGCACGTACACCGGCTGGACGTACAGCAGTCCACCACCGATCGGCAGCGTGAGCAGGTTGCCGTGCGTCACCTCGGAGTTGCCCTGCGACAGCAGGTTCAGCGCGGAGGAGATCTGCGGGTTGGAGTTGAAGTTGTTCTGCACCTGGCCGGGGCCGGGCACGGTGATGTCCGAGGGCAGCTCAAGCAGCCGCATCTGGCCGTACCCCTCGCGCACCTCGCCGGCCGAGTCCCCGGTCTCGGAGTCGACGGCGAGGAACCCGGTGAGGATGTTGCGGTCCGTCTGACCGCCCGGGATGAAGCTCGACGTCAGCGAGAACCTCGCGTCCTCCTGGTCGGGCATCTGCATCGACAGGTAGTACGGCGGCTGCAGCTCACCGGTGTTCGTGGTCGGGTCGGTCGGCAGGTTCCACTCGTCCGAGCCGGAGTAGAAGGTCGATGGGTTCGTCACGTGGTACTCGGAGAGCAGCGTGCGCTGGACCTTGAAGAGGTCCTCGGGGTAGCGCAGGTGGCTCATGAGGTCCCCGCTGATCTCCGACGTGGGCGTTATGTGGCCGGGGAAGACGTTCTGCCACGTGTCGAGGATGGGATCCTCCTGGTCCCACTCGTACAGCGTCACCGACCCGTCGTAGGCGTTCACCACGGCCTTCACGGAGTTCCGGATGTAGTTGACCTGCTCGGGAAGCGCCCCCACGGAGGCGTTGCCACCCTGCGCCTGGACGATGGTGTCGGTCGTCGCCTCCTCGAGGGACTCCCGGGCCGAGTACGGGTAGTCGTTCGTGGTGGTGTACGCGTCGACGATCCAGACGAGCTGCTTGGGCGTCGAGGAGTCGTCGTCGTTGTCGACGACGGCCGGGTAGGCACGGTTGTCGAGCGTCAGGTACGGCGCGGCCTTGGCGACGCGCTCGTGCGGGTCGCGGTCGTAGAGGATCTGGGACTCGTCGGTGACCCGGTCCGAGAACATGATCTGCGTGTCGCCGAACTTCAGTGCGTACAGCAGCTTCTCGAAGAACGAGCCGATGGTGGGGCCGCCGTCGCCGCTGTACGTGGTCGGTTCGTAGGAGTTCGCGGCGTCGTCGTCCGGGTAGTCGAGCTCCCAGGGGTCGGCGCCCTCGGGCGCACCGACGATGGAGTACGTCGGCATCTGCTGGCCGAAGTAGACGCGGGGCTGGTAGTCGCCGAGCTCGCCGACGCTGGGGATGCCCTGCTGGAAGAAGGCCGGACGCCCGTCCGGGCCGGTGGTGTTGCCGTACGCGGCGACGACGCCGAAGCCGTGCGTGTAGACGGTGTGGTCGTTGATCCAGCTGCGCTGCTCGGGGGCGAGCCCGTCCAGGTTGAGCTCCCGTACGGCGATGACCGTGTCCCGGCTCTCGCCGTCGATCTCGTAGCGGTCGACCGCGAGGACGTCGGCGAAGCCGTAGTACTGCCTGGACTGCTGCAGCTGGTTGAACGTCGGCGAGACGATGTTCGGGTCGAGCAGCCGGATGGAGGCGGTCGACTCGCTGTACTCACGCAGCTGGCCGGCCTCGGCCTCCGTCGTCGCCGAGTACGTCTCGGACTGCACGTCCTGCAGTCCGTAGGCGGCGCGCGTCGCGTCGATGTTGCGCTGGATGTACCGGCTCTCCGCCGAGATGGCGTTCGGGTCGACCTGGAAGCGCTGGATCATGGCGGGATAGGCCGTGCCGACCACGAGGGCCGAGACGATCATGACGGCGATGCCGGCCGCGGGCAGCGTCCAGCTGCCGCGGAACGCCGTCACCACGAACAGCACGACGACGATGAGCGCGATCCCGGCCAGGATCAGCTTCGCGGGGAGCACCGCGTTGATGTCGGCGTACGAGGCGCCGGAGAAGCGCCCGTTGTCACCGACCAGCAGGGAGTACTGGTCCAGCCAATAGCTCAGGGCGATCAGCAGGACGAACACCGCGGCGAGGATCGACAGGTGCACGCGGGCGGCCGTGCTGACGCGCTGCTGTCGCGGCGCCAGCGAGACGCCACCGTAGAGGTAGTGGGTGATGATCGCGGCCACCGCGCTGAGGAACACGACCGTCATGAGGAACGAGACGATCGAGCGCACGACGGGCAGGGTGAAGACGAAGAAGCCGATGTCGATACCGAACTGCGGGTCCGTCGCGCCGAAGGGCTCCTGGTTGAGGAAGGTGAGCACCGAACGCCACATGCCGCTGAAGGACGCGCCGGCGAAGAGGCCGAGGACGACGGGGGCACCGAACATGATCAGGCGGCGCAGCGGCTCGATGCTTTCGCGATAACGGTCGAGGTTGCGCTCCTCCGGCGTCGTCGGCGGGTAGATCTGGCGCCGGGAGTACGCCAGGTGCAGGTTGAGCCAGACCGCCGCTCCCATGACCAGGAAGCCGATGACGAAGAGCACCCCACGGGTGGTCCACTCGCGGATGAGCACGTCGGTGAAGCCGAGCTGCTCGTACCACCGGATCTCGGTCCAGACCTGCGCCAGCGCGAGGACGACGGCCGCCACCACGGCGAGGACCACGAGGGTCGGCACGAGGGCGCCTCGGCGGCGCGGGCCCCTCTCCTCCCGGCCGGACGAACGGGGGACGGATGCGAACGTCACTGAGTAGCACCTCTAGGTTCTCGAACAAGCGTGTGTGTGGCCGCCTGGGGCGCCCTGGTCCGGCCGCGCACGACGTGCGCAGCCACCATGGCCAACGTGCCGGCCTGGTACTAGGTTCCCATACCGCGGGCCACGGTGCGCAAAACGCCGCGGAAGTCCGGTGCTCGGAGCGCCCGGAGCCGAGCACGCGATGATGGGGGCATGACGGACGACACGACCCCAGAGGCACCCACCACCGAACCGACGGGTCGCGCGCTCGCCCTGCGCGTCGCCGTCGGCGACATCGAGCGGCACGTCGCGGCGCGTGGCTGGGACGGGCCGGTGGCCGTCTTCGCGCTCGTGCGCACGACCGACGCGCTCGCCGCCACTCCCGCGCTCGGCGAGGAGCTGCCCGCCGACGCGCTCGCCGCGGCCGAGCGGGATCCGGAGCACCTGACGAGCATCGAGCAGGAAGGCCTCCCGGCCGCGGAGACGATCGAGGAGCTGCTCGGCCAGCTCGGGTGGCCGGAAGAGGTGGACGGCGCCGCCGTCGTCCTCGAGCGGATGGTGGTGCCGCCGGAGGCGGAGCAGGGACTGCCGGAGGACCAGGAGGAGGCCGTCGAGCAGCTGATGGCCCACCCCGAGCGTCAGGACGTCCGGATGGCGGCCGGCGTGCTGCGCAGCGGCGAGTCCTGGTGCGCGATCCGGAGCCGGCGCCACGACTCGGACGACGCGGTCGCGGGGTCTGCCGACGCGGTGCCGGGGCTGGTGGAGGCGCTGCACGCGACCCTGCGCTGACCGCGAGAGGTCTGGCGCAAAGGGGCGGCCGGCGTAGGTCAGGAAGCTTCGGCCGCGCACGTGGGAAGGTCGTCGCCCTCGTGCGCACCGATGGCCTGGACGGCGTCCCGCGCCTCGCTGAGCGTGTCGACGCTGACCACACGAAGGCCGTCCGGGACGTGGCCCACGACGTCGCTGCAGTTGCCCTCCGGGGCCAGGAACCACTGCGCACCGTCGCGGCGGGCACCCACGAGCTTCTGCTCGATGCCACCGATGGCCCCGACCTGTCCGGCGAGGTCCATCGTCCCCGTACCGGCGATCTGCTCGCCGCCGGTCATCTCGCCCTCCGTGAGCCGGTCGATGATCCCGAGCGCGAACATCGTGCCGGCGCTGGGTCCGCCGATGTCGTCGATGTCGAAGTCGACCTCGAACGGGATCTCGACGTCGGGCTCGAGGAAGACGCCCAGCACGGACCCCTCCTGATCGGAACCGTGCCCGGGATCGCTGGTCTCGACCTCGAGCTCGACCTGCTCGCCGTCGCGCGTGACGCCGAGGCTGACCGTGGTGCCGGGTTCGGTCCGCCGCAGCACCTCGACGAGCTCGGAGAAGGCCTGCACCCTTGTGCGCTCCTTCCCGGGCACCTCGATCGAGGTGATCACGTCGCCGTTCTCGACGACGCCGCGGGCACCGCTCCCCTGCGCCGTGCCCGTCACGGTGAGCACCATGGGTACCTCGCGGCCGAGCTCCTCGAGGGCGGAGACGGTGGCGTTTGTCTGCGACGAGGCCATCTGCTGGCTGGACCGCTCGTCGAGCTGCTCGCGGGTGGCTTCGTCGGGGAAGAGCGCCTCGACCGGTAGCACCACCTGGTCGGACCGGAGCCAGCCGATGAGCACGTCGAACGCCCCCACCGGGTATTCCGGTCCCCCGATCACCGAGACGGTGGTCAGCATCAGCGCGCCCGAGGTGGCATAGGTCTGGGCGCCATCGACGTGGATGAGCGGCTCGCCGTCGTGCTCACCGAGCGTGTCCACCGTCGGCCCGGGCCGCTGCACGGCGTAGGGCAGCGGCACGAGCATGGCGACCAGGAGCGCGAGCGCGAGCAGGCCGCCGGAGATGACGAGCGTGACGGCGCGCCGCGAGGAGCGTTCGGCCGGCGCGGCGGTCTCGTCCCGCCCTGGGAACTCGACCGGGGCCGCGGACTCCTGCTCACGCACCGGCCCATCATGCCGCACGTGTCGGAGCGCCGCGTCCGCTGCGCCCTGAGCGAACCCCGGCCGAGCGGGCCGGTTGCCGCTCACCCGCCGGGCCGCGGCGGTTTACCGTGGAGTCCCACCACCCGTTTCAGGAGCCGCCATGAGTCAGGAACCCGCGCGCAGCGAGGGCGAGGAGCCCGGCAGCTGGGAGGAGCTCCTCCGCTCGATGATGGGTGGACCCGCCGCCGAGGAGGCCATGCGTGCCATGCGGGCCTCGGGCATGGATCCCGAGGCGATGTCGCAGGCGGCCGGTCTGCCCGCCGACCGCAATCAGCTGATGCTGATGATCTCCCAGATGCAGCAGATGCTGGCCTCCGGCGGTGGCGAGCCGGTCAACTGGCGCGTCGCCCACGACCTGGCCCGTCAGGCCGCCCACGCGGGTGGCGACCCCGCGGTCACCGCCGCCGAGGCGCAGCGGGTCCGAGAGGCCCTCTCGGTCGCCGACCTGTGGCTGGACACGGCCACGGAGCTCGATCCCGCCGGCGGGACACAGGAGGCGTGGAGCCGGGCGGACTGGGTCGAGCGCACGATGCCGACCTGGAAGCGGCTGTCTGAGCCCGTGGCGACTTCCGTCTCCGACGCGCTCGTGGAGACCATCCGGTCGCAGGCTGAGCAGCTGCCGCCCGAGGTCCAGGCGATGGCCGCCGACTCCGGGCCCGTGCAGGGCATGCTGCGTCAGCTGGGCAGCGCCGTGTTCGGCATGCAGGTCGGTCAGGCGGTCGGCGCCCTCGCCCGCGAGGCGTTCGGCCCCTCGGACACCGGTCTGCCGCTCGTCGAGAACACGACGGCGGCACTCGTCCCCGCGAACGTCACCGACTTCGCCGAGGGCCTCGACGTGCCGGAGGAGGAGGTACGCCTCTTCCTCGCCGTGCGAGAGGTGGCGCACGCGCGCCTCTTCGCGCACGTGCCGTGGCTGCGTGCGCATCTGCTCGGCATCGTCGAGGCGTACGCGCGCGAGATCACCATCGACGTCGAGGCGATGGAGGAGGCCGTCCGCGGGATCGACCCGACCAACCCCGAAGAGCTCCGCGAGGCGCTGTCCGGAGGGGTGTTCGCGCTCGAGCAGTCCCCCGCCCAGCAGGCGGCCCTGGTCCGCCTGGAGACGGCGCTGGCCCTCGTCGAGGGTTGGGTGCAGGAGGTCGCCGGCAAGGCCGTCGCCGCACACCTGCCACAGGCGGTCGCCCTTCAGGAGATGCTCCGGCGGCGGCGGGCGACGGGCGGGCCCGCGGAGCACACGTTCGCGACGCTCGTCGGGCTCGAGCTGCGGCCCAGGAGGCTGCGGGAGGCGGCCGCGCTGTGGGCTGCGCTCGGGGCGGAGTACGGGACGGCCGAGCGTGACGCGCTGTGGTCGCACCCGGACCTCATGCCGAGCGCGGACGAGCTCGACGACCCGAGCGGTTTCGTCGCCGGCCGCAAGGCCGCCCGCGCCGCCGAGGAGGACGTCGACGCCGCGCTCGCGGCCATGCTCGACGGCACGCTGGCGAGCGAGGACACCGACGAGACCGACCGGTCCGACACCTCCGACGAGGGCGACACGTCCGACGATGCCGGCACCGAGACCGGCGGGACGGGCAGCACCGGCGAGACCGGCGACGCGGACGGCCGGGACTCGTAGGGCGTTCGCCGGCACTCGGCGTGGTGACCGGGGGCCGGGCGCGCTGAGCGGCGGTCTTCGGCGCCTCCGCGTCCACCGCACCCGCCGCTGCTCCCCTTGTCCACACGCTGTGGAAGCCGTCTGCACCGACGCTCGGCCGCGTGCGAGAGTCCCTCGCACGACGAGGAGGCGGCATGCGGTTACGGACAGGACTCTCGGTGCTGTGGCGCGGGCAGGGCGAGAGCCAGATCGGCGTCGACCCGCGGTGCGCGGTGGTCCTCGAGGACCTCTCCCCCGGCGAGCAACGCGTCCTCGACCACCTCGACAGGGGCGGCTACGAACCGACAGAGGCGGACCTCGTCCGGGTCGGCCGGACCGCGGGGGTACGGGCAGGTCGGGTCCGCGAGCTCATCCGGCTGCTCGAGCGTTCCGGAGTGCTCGACCCGGTGGCCGACCGGGCCACCAGCACGCCCGTGCCGCCGGAGGACGCGTACTGGTCGCGCCTGCTGCCGGACGGTGACGGCCCGGCGCTGCTCGGACGCCGCTCGGAAGCGGTGGTCACCGTGGTCGGCCTGGACCACGTGGGCCTGCGGATCGCGTCGCACCTGGCGGAGGCCGGCATCGGCACGGTGCTGCTGGAGGACGACGGGCCGGTCGACCCGTTCGACGTCGGTCCCTACCATCCCGCCGATGTCGGCGACCGGCGAAGGGTCCGGGCCGAGGCGAGGCTGCGGTCGACGTTCGACCGGCTGAGGACCGAGGCCCCGCCGGGACGGCGGCCGGACATGGTGGTGGTGGTCTGCTCCCGGGTCGCCGATCCGGTGCTGCTGCTGCCGCTCGTGCGGGACGACGTGGCGCACGTTCCCGTGGTGGTCGGCGAGGTCGACGTCGTGGTGGGCCCGCTCATCATCCCGGGCGACGGGCCGTGCACGCGCTGCATGGACCTGCACCGGACCGATGCCGACCCGGCCTGGCCGGCCGTCGCCACCCAGCTGCGGTGCTCACCGGCGGCGGTCGCGACCAGCCAGCTGGGCCAGATGGGCGCGGCGTTGACGGCGCACCAGGTGCTCGCCGCGATCGACGGGCGAGAGCTCGTGGCGGACCGTGCCAGCCTCGAGGTGAGCGCTCTCAGCCCGTTGCCGGTGCTGCGACCGTGGGCCGTGCACCCCGACTGCGGGTGCGCAGGAGTGTCCCTGGATGAACCGACGCCGGAGAAGCCGGTGGCCGGGCGGGCACAAGAACCCGCCTGACCACCGGCCGCTGCCGACGTTCTCCGCGTCCGCTGATTCGCCGCCGCACCCGACGGCGTATCAGGCCGCCTCGTCCTTGCGCGGGCGGCCACGTCCACGCTTGCGCGGGACGACGACGCCGTTGGCGAAGACCTCGCCGCCCCAGACTCCCCACGGTTCCCCGCGCTCGAGCGCGCCTGCCAGGCAGGCCTCACGCACGGGGCACTCGCGGCACAACGCCTTCGCCAGCTCGACGTCGGCGGTACGCTCCGCGAACCACAGGTCGCTGTTCTCGGCGGACTGGCACGGGATCGCCGCGCCGCCGGCCGAGGACGCGGGCAGGACTCCCCAGCCGGCCTCGCCGTCGCGGTTCGTCGCGGGCGGGGTCGCGGGCCAGGAGACGGATGATCCCTGGCTGATCTGGTCGAGTAGAGCCGTGAGCTGCACTGCTGCTCCTTGGTCGTTCTCAGTGTCAGTGTCCTGGTCGTGGGGACTCCGGACGCCTCTGACAACGACGGCCGCGGTCCCGGTGGGATCGCGGCCGGAGCAAACAGCTCGATGAGCTAGGTCCGGACAGCGATCCCCTTCTCGCCAATGCGGTTGCGCACGACGGCGCCATCCGTGGCGAGGGCGTACTTGCCCCCGGGGGTGGCGAAAACCGGCGCGATCAGATCGACGCGAATGTGGCAAAGCTTCATCGTTTTCGACACCTCCCTCGGGATCGGGAACCCTCTGTGCTGGCTAGGCAGGGTCCGGCGGACTCAAGACACGTTGAGCCTAGACCCGCCGTTCCATGGAGGGCAATGTCTTTTTCTCGGAACTTTTTCCTCGGTGCGTTCCGCCCTCCTACGGCTCCTCGCGCGCCGTCGACCTGGCTCATCGCGTCAACCACGCGTCCACGTCCACGGCGTCGCCCCGGACGACCGCGAGCACCTGACCGCCGTACGCGTCGAGCTTGGTCGCGCCGATCCCCCGCAGGACCGCAAGCTGGCGCAGATCCTTGGGCTTCGCCGTCGCGATGGCCTGGAGCGTCGTGTCGTGCAACACCGTGTACGCCGGTTTGCTGATGGCCTTGGCGACCTCACCTCGCCAGCTGCGCAATCGTTCGTAGAGCTCGACGTCGGCCGGATTCTCCTCCAGGAACGTCTCCGCGCGCTGCCGAGCTGCCCCGCGACGGGACATGCCGCCGCGCCGACCGGCAGCACCGTCGTCGGGCCAGATGCCGTCGAGGAACCGGGACCGCTTCCGGGAGGCTCGGCCGCCGACCGTGCGGGCGCGCGCGTAGGAGAGCTGGAGGTGTTCGCGGGCGCGGGTGATCCCGACGTAGAGCAGCCGCCGTTCCTCGGCGATCGCCTGGTCGCCGTCGGCCAAGGAGATCGGGAGCAGCCCCTCGGAGACCCCGACGAGGAAGACCGCATCCCACTCCAGGCCCTTCGCGGCGTGGAGGGTCGCCAGCGTCACGCCGTCGACCGTGGGGGCGTGCTGAGCGGTCGCGCGCTCATTCAGCTCCGCGACGAGCTCGGCCATGCCGGCGTCCCTGGTGACGTGGAGGTCGTCGGCGAGGTTGACCAGCGAGTTCAGCGACTCCCAGCGTTCGCGCGCCGCCCCCCGCGCCGCAGGCGGGGTCACCGACCACCCGACCGAGGCAAGCACGTCGCGCACCGCCTCGGTCACCGGCTGCCCGGCGCTGGAGCGCACGGCGGCCCGCAGCATGGCGATCGCCTCCTTGACCTCCCGTCGGGAGAAGAACCGTTCGCCACCGCGGACGAGGTAGCCGACACCGGCGTCCGCCAGGGCCTGCTCGAGGGCCTCCGACTGCCCGTTCGTGCGGTAGAGGACGGCGATCTCGCTCAGCGGGACGCCGTCCTTCTCCAGGGCCGCGATGCGTTCTGCGACGCCGCGCGCCTCGGCCAGGTCGTCGTCGTAGGTCTCGTACCGGACCGCGGCCGACGACGGACGCTGCGCCACCAGCTCGACCGCGCCGGAGTCGCGGAACCGTCCCGCCCGGGTCAGGACGTTGTTCGCGAGGTCGACCACCTGGGGGGTCGACCGGTAGTCGCGTACGAGCCGCACCACGGGCGCGTCGTTGTACCGGCGCGGGAAGTCGGTGAGGAATCGCGGTGTGGCGCCGGTGAACGAGTAGATCGTCTGGGACACGTCGCCGACCACGCACAGCTCGCGGCGGTCGCCGAGCCACAGCTCGAGGAGCCGCTGCTGGAGCGGCGACACGTCCTGGTACTCGTCGACGACGAAGTGCCGGTACTGGCCACGGACCTGGGCAGCGACGTCGTCGCGCTCGAGCAGGATGCCGATGAGGAGCAGCAGCACGTCCTCGAAGTCGATCACTCCGCGCTCGTTCTTCACGTCCTCGTAGACGCTCAGCAGGCGCGCGATGGTCGCGTGGTCGTGACCGCCGACCGCCTCGCGTCCCGCGCGGGCGGCCCTGGAGACGTAGTCCTCGGCGGTGATCAGGGACACCTTTGCCCACTCGACCTCGCTGGAGAGGTCGCGGATGGCGGTCCGGTCCGCGCCCAGGCCGAGGCGACCCGACGCCTCGCCGACGAGGGAGGCCTTGTGCTCAGCGATGCGCGGGACGCCGCCGCCGATGACCGAGGGCCAGAAGTAGGAGAGCTGGCGCAGCGCCGCGGCGTGGAACGTGCGTGCCTGGACGCCGCCGACACCGAGATCACGCAGGCGCGAACGCATCTCGCCGGCGGCCCGCGCGGTGAACGTCACGGCGAGGACGGTCTGGGGGTTGTAGGTTCCGGAACGCACTCCGTTGGCGATGCGGTAGGTGATCGCTCGAGTCTTGCCGGTACCGGCGCCGGCCAGCACGCACAGCGGTCCGGTCAGCCGCTCGGCGACCGCGCGCTGGTCCTCGTCGAGGGCGTCCAGGAGCTCGTCGGTGCTCGTCGCGAGCTGGTCCATGCTCATCCCGCCCAGTGTCTCAGGACGCACCGACATGGTCGGTACGCGCCGTGGGCCCTGTGGACGTCGGCGGGCCAGAAGGTGATGGTCCCACAGGGAAGAATGTGGCGGTCGGCGGCGTTGGCGCCGACGACGGAAGGAGACTCCATGACCACAGAGGTCCCCGAGAACGACACGATCACGATGTACTCCACCAGCTGGTGCGGCTACTGCCGCCAGCTGAAGTCGCAGCTCGATCGCGAGGGCATCGCCTACAACGAGGTGAACATCGAGGAGAGTGCGGAGTCGGCGTCGTACGTCGAGTCGGTCAACGGCGGGAACCAGACGGTCCCGACCGTCGTCTTCCCGGACGGCAGTGCGGCGACGAACCCGTCGTTGAAGGAGGTCGTGCAGCGTCTCGGCGCCTGAAGGCGTCAGGTCCCGGAGATCTCGAGCGGTCCGCCGTACCACTCCTCGATGAGCGAGCGGGCGATCGACGAGCGCATCGGTAGCAGCACCTCGCCCGCCCGGACGGCGTGTGCCAGCTCCGCGCGGGTGAAGAACCTTGCATCGGTGATCTCGACGCCGTCGACGCGTACGTCGTCGCTCGCTCCCTCGGCGAGGGCGGCGCGGAAGCCGAGCATGAGCGAGGCGGGGAACGGCCACGGCTGGGAGGCGACGTACTCCACGTCCCCGACCTCGAGGCCGACCTCCTCCATGACCTCGCGAGCCACCGCCACCTCGATGGACTCGCCCGGCTCGACATAGCCGGCCAGCGTCGAGAACCGCCGTTCCGGCCAATGGGCGGCATGCCCGAGCAGGATGCGGTCGCCGTGGTCGGTCACGGCCATGATGACGGCGGGATCCGTGCGCGGGTAGTGCAGGGAGCCGTCAGTGTTGCAGCGTCTCACCCAGCCGGCGTCGATCACCTCCGTGGGCTCGCCGCACCTCGGGCACCGCGGGTGCCGCTCGTGCCAGGCGCTGACGGCCACGGCCGTGGTGGCGAGGCCGGCGTCGCGGTCGTCGAGCACGTCGCCGACATCACGCAGGTGGGTCAGACGCAGCCCCGACACGAGATCGGCGAGGCGTGCGTCCTCGACGGCCGGCCCGCCGTCGGGATCGCGCTGCGCGCCCAGCTGCGCGGGCAGCGTCACCGCGAGGTACGCATGGTCGGCGTCGCGGCCGAGGTAGACGACCTCGCCGGTCCACGCGTCGCCCGGCACATCGGCGGGCTCGCGCAGGTCGAGCGCGTCACCGTCGCAGGCGACGAGGCCCCGCTGGAGCAGCAGCACCCGCGTCGTGGGGTCGGCGACCAGCCGGCGCACCAGCGTGTCGTCGGTGCGGGAGACGGCGTCGGGGTCGACCGCGGTCCGTGCGAGCGGAAGAAGATCGTGCACGCTGGCAACCGTAGGCCCACGGGACCGAGGGCGCAGGCGGCGCTCAGCCGGCGGCACCGGCCGACGTGCGCGACCGGGGGCGAAAAGACCCGCGGGCACGCCGCGTGGGGTGACCGGGTGCCGATCTCAGCAGCCGTCGCGACCTCAGGCGTGCACGGGAGCACCGCGGCGGGCCGATGTGATCGTCGACTGTCCCAGCACCCGGGGGCCGGCGTAGACGACGAGCGACTGGCCCGGTGCGATCCCGCGCAGGGGCGTCACCAGCCGTGCCAAGACACTGCCGGCGTCCCGTTCGTCCCGGCGCACGCGCGCCGGCACGGGCTCGCCGTGGGCGCGGATCTGCACCTCGGCGTCGGTCCATTCGCCCGCGGGCACGTCCTCGGCGAGCCACACGGTCTGGTCCGCTCGTAGCTCGTCGACGCTGAGCAGCTCGTTCGGTCCGACCACGACCTGGTTCCTCTCCGGCCGCACCTCGAGGACGTAGCGCGGGTCGCCGTCGGGCGCGGGCCGAGTCAGGCCGAGGCCCTTGCGCTGCCCGACCGTGAACGCGTAGGCGCCGTCGTGCTCGCCGAGGACCTCCCCGTCGACGTCGACCACCTCGCCGGGCCGGCTCCCCAGGCGGGACTGGAGGAACCCGCGAGTGTCGCCGTCGGCGACGAAGCAGATGTCGTAGGAGTCGGGCTTGGCGGACACGCTGAGTCCCCGGGCGGCGGCCTCGGCGCGGACGTCCTCCTTGGACACCACGTCCCCGAGCGGGAACAGCGAGCGCTCCAGGCGCTCCTGCCCCATGACTGCGAGCACGTAGGACTGGTCCTTGGCCGAGTCGGCGGCGCGGTGCAGCTCGCGCCGAGCGGTGCCACCACCGTCGTCGGGCACGTCCACGATGCGGGCGTAGTGCCCGGTCGCCACCGCGTCGAACCCGAGCGCGACGCCGCGGTCGAGCAGGGCCGAGAACTTGATGTGCTCGTTGCAGCGCACGCACGGGTTCGGGGTGCGGCCTGCCTCGTACTCAGAGAGGAAGTCGGCGACGACGGTCTCCTCGAACTCCTCGGACAGGTCCCACACGTAGAACGGGATGCCCAGGACGTCCGCGGCCCGTCGGGCGTCGGAGGAGTCCTCGATGGAGCAGCAGCCGCGTGAGCCGTTGCGGTGCTGGGCACGTGAGCGCGACAGAGCCATGTGCACACCGACGACGTCGTGCCCGGCGTCGACGGCTCGTGCCGCGGCGACCGCGGAGTCGACGCCGCCGGAAAGAGCGGCCAGCACGCGCATCAGGCCACGCTCCCCGAGGTCGCGGCGGGTCGTGGCCGCCGGGTGGCGTACGCCTTCCGGGCATTCTCGATGACGGAGGGAAGGGCGGCCAGGACGGCGTCGACGTCGTCCCGGGTCGACGTCCGGCCCAGCGAGAACCGCAGCGCGGACCGGGCCTCCTGCGGGTCGCGGCCCATCGCGACGAGGACGTGCGAGGCCTGCTGGACGCCCGCCTGGCAGGCGGACCCGGACGACGCCGCGACACCGGCCATGTCGAGGCCGAGCAGCATCGCGTCGACGTCAGCGTCGGCCACGGTCAGGTGCGCGTGGCCGGGCAGCCTCGTCTCGGCATCGGCCGGTCCGGTGAGCCGCAGCCCGTCGACGGCGGAGACCGCCCCGGCGACCAGCCGGTCCCGCAGCCCGCGCAGGCGGTCGGCCTCGGCCTCCTGGTCGGCGACGGCCAGCTCGACGGCGAGCGCCAGCGCACGTGCGCCTGCGACCGCGAGGGTCCCGGAGCGCACCCCGCGCTCCTGTCCGCCGCCGTGCTCGACCGGGGTCAGGGTGAGATCGCGCCTCGCCACCAGGGCGCCGGTGCCGACGGGTGCGCCGAGCTTGTGGCCGGTCAGGGTCATGGCGTCGAGCCCGGAGCGCGCGAAGTGCACGGGGACCTTGCCGACCGCCTGGACGGCGTCGGAGTGGACGGGCACGCCGGCGGCGTGGGCTCGGGCGGCGACCTCGGGAACGGGCAGCAGCACGCCGGTCTCGTTGTTGGCCCACATCGTCGAGACGACGGCGACCGTCCCGGGGGCGAGCACCTCGTCGAGGTGGTCGAGGTCGAGCGTGCCGTCGGAGTCGACCCGGAGCTGGGTGACGTCGGCGCCCTCGTGCTCGCCGAGCCACTCGGCGGCCTCCAGCACGGCGTGGTGCTCGACGGCGGAGATGGCCACGGCGCGCAGCGCCGGGTCGGTGGCTCGGCGGCCCCAGTAGGCGCCCTTGACCGCGAGGTTGTCGGCCTCGGTGCCGCCGGAGGTCAAGACGACCTCGGCCGGCTCGGCGCCGATCGCTGCGGCGAGCTGCTCGCGTGCCTCCTCGAGGCGGCGCCGTGCTTCCCGGCCGGCGCCGTGCAGGGAGGACGGGTTGCCGAGGCGGCCGAGCTCCTCGGTGTAGGCAGCGGCCACCTCGGGGCGCACCGGCGTGGTGGCGGCGTGGTCGAGGTACGTGGTCACCGAGCCAGTGTAGGGACGCGCGACGAGTCGGGCGGGGCCGCCGGTCACCTCGGGGCGGCCGCCAGCCGGCGACCGTGTGTCGGCCCGCGTGGGCCTACTGCTGCGCCTTGCGGCGGCGGAGCTCTGTGAGGGCCTGCGGGATGATGTCGTTCAGGTCCCCGACGACGCCGAGGTCGGCCATCTCGAAGATCGGGGCGTCGGTGTCGTTGTTCACCGCGACGATCGTCTGGGCGCTCTGCATGCCGGCGGTGTGGTGGATGGCGCCGGAGACGCCGACGCCGATGTACAGCCGCGGGGAGATCGTCACGCCGGTCTGACCCACCTGGGCGGCGTGGTCGATCCAGCCCTCGTCGGTGGCGACGCGCGTGGCGCCCACGGTCGCGCCGATCTCGTCGGCGAGCTCGGTGACCAGCGAGAAGTCGCCCTCGACGCCCCGCCCGCCCACGACGACGGTCCGCGCCTCCGTCAACGGTGCGCGCCCGCGCGGGTGCTCCGTGCGGGAGAGGACCTGGACGGCCCGTGCGGTGGCGGAGAAGGTGACGGGCACGTCGACGACTTCCGGCACGTCCGCCGTCTCGTCCTGCTCGGCGGGCTCGGCGTCGACGACCGTGGGCTTGACGGCGATGACCGGGACGCCGCTGGTGACCCGGCACGTCGTGGACCAGGTGCCCTGCAGGACGACCTTGGAGGCGACGAGGCCATCGTCCGACGCCTCGACGCCGGTGGCGTCGACGATGGCGCCGGAGCCCAGCGACACGGCAAGGCGGGCCGCCAGCTCCTTCCCGGCGAAGGTGGAGACGAGCAGCACGGCGGCCGGCTCGACGCCGTGCACGGCCGCGAGGACCGCCTCCGCGGCGACGGCGGAGACCGACGGCGCCAGGCCGTCGAGCTGCGGGACGTGCACCGCGCGGGCGCCGTACCTGCCCAGCGCGGCCAGGTCCGGCGTCGTGAGCGCCACGGCGTCGACCGGGCCGGTGGTCAGCGTGCGCGCCAGGGTGAGGACCTCGGCGGACGGTGTCGTGAGGGCGCCGTCGACGTGATCGACGACGACGAGGACCGGATCAGTGCGCATGTCTTCCCGTCAGACCAGCTTGTTCTCGACCAGGTACGTGGCCAGCTTCGTGCCGGCGTCCCCGGTGTCGGTGATGATGCGGCCCGCCTCGCGCGGCGGCAAGGGTTCGGCGGTCACGACGGTCGTCGCGGCCAGTGCGCCGTCGCCGCCGGGTTCCGCGTCTCCGGCCAGCTCCGCGCCGCCCGCGAGGTCGTCGAGGGACCAGGTCGCGACCGGCTTCTTCCGCGCGGACATCAGGGACTTCGCTCCCGGCAGCCGCGGCTCGTTCAGCTGGTCGGTCACCGACAGGACCACGGGCAGCTCCGCGGCCTGCTCCTCGTCCGCCTCGCCGATGCTCCGCGTCATGGTCAGGGTCCTGCCCTCGAGCGACACGCGACTGGCCAGCGTCAGCGCCGGGCGGTCGAGCTCCGCGGCGAGCGCGGCGGGGACCATCGAGGACAGTCCGTCCATGGTCGCCATGCCGGTGACGACCACGTCCACCGGACCGTCCTGCTCGATGGTGCGGACGGCGGCAGCGAGCACCCGCGCCGTACCCATGACGTCGGCGCCGGCGACCCGGTCGTCGAGGACGTGCACGCCTGAGGCGGCGCCCATCTGCAGGGCTCTGCGCACGGCGTCCACGGCGTCGTCGGGGCCGACCGCGAGGGCGACGACCTCGGCGGCCGTGTCCTCGCCGGCGGCCTCGGCGAGGCCGAGGGCGGCCTCGACGGCGTTCTCGTCCAGCTCGTTGATGCCGTCGTCGAGGCCTCGCACGAGGTGCCCGTCGGCGTCGAGCGACCGCTCCGCCTGCAGGTCCGGGACGTACTTCACGCACACGACGATCCGCATGGCACCAGGGTGCCACCTGGGCGCCGTCGGCGCGGAATCGGGAGACGGACGTCCGAGGCGCGGCCATCCACGCGAGGTGAGATGTCGCGCAACGTGTCCAAGACGGCCCGGCTGCGCAGCGTCGTGGAGTTGAATGGGCAAAATGACCTACACCGCCGTCGAAGGCAGGACGTACGCCGACGTCCCCGCCGAGCCCGCCCGGTCACCCGCCGCGAACCCGCGGCGTCTCGGTGCGCACCTGGTGGGTGACGGCATCGACGTGGCCGTGCATGCCTCGCAGGCCGAGCGGGTGGACCTGTGCCTCCTCGACGAAGGCGGCGACGGGACCCCCACGGAGCGGCGGTTCTCCCTCTGCGGTCCGGTCGACGGGATCTGGCACGGGCACGTCCCGGGAGTCGGCGCGGGCCAGCGCTACGGGTTCCGCGTGCACGGGCGGTGGGACCCGGACGCCGGGCTGCTGCACAACCCGGCCAAGCTGCTCCTCGACCCGTACGCCCGCGCCCTGGCCGGCGCCGTGGAGCCGGCACCGGCGATCTACTCGCACGTGGTCGGCGACGACCTCGCGCCCCTGGACGGCCCCTGGCAGGCCGACGGCCGGGACTCGGCTCCGCACGTCCCTCACGGCGTCGTCGTCGACGACCGTTTCGACGCCGCCGTGCCCGGCCCGGGCACCCCGTGGGCGGACACGGTCCTCTACGAGGCCCACGTGCGCGGCCTGACGATGCGGCTGCCGGAGGTGCCGCCCGAGCTGCGCGGCACCTACGCCGGGCTCGCCCACCCGGCGACGGTGGCGCACCTGAAGGAGCTCGGCGTGACCGCCGTCGAGCTCCTCCCCGTCCACGCGAAGTTCCCGGAGCCGTTCCTCACCCAGAAGGGCCTGACGAACTACTGGGGCTACAACACGCTCGGCTACTTCGCGCCGGAGCCCAGCTACGCGACCAAGGCCGCGCAGCAGGCCGGGCCCGAGGCGGTGCTCGCCGAGGTCAAGGGCATGGTCGCGCTGCTGCACGCGGCCGGCCTCGAGGTGATCCTGGACGTCGTCTACAACCACACCTGCGAGGGCGGTGGTGACGGACCCACCCTCAGCTTCCGCGGCCTCGACAACACCGGCTATTACCTGCACGACGGCGCCGCCCCCGCCCGGCTCGTCGACGTCACCGGGTGCGGCAACTCGCTCGACTTCCGCCGCACCCGGGTGGTCCAGCTCACCCTGGACTCGCTGCGCTACTGGGCGAGCGAGGTCGGTGTGGACGGGTTCCGTTTCGACCTCGCCGTCACCCTCGGCCGCGACGCCGCCGACTTCAGCCCTCGCCACCCGTTCCTGGTGGCCATGGCCACCGACCCCGTGGTCGGCGCGACGAAGCTCATCACGGAGCCGTGGGACCTGGGACCCGCCGGTTGGCGCACCGGCCAGTTCCCCGCCCCGGCCGCCGACTGGAACGACAGATTCCGCAACACCGTCCGCCGCTACTGGCTCGCCGACCCGGCCACGGCGGCCAAGGGCGGCACCGGCAAGGACCTGCGCGAGCTCGCCACCCGGCTCGCCGGCAGTGCGGACCTGTTCTCGCACGGCGAGGTGCCCGGCGGTCGCGGTCCGCTGGCGTCGGTCAACTTCGTCACCGCGCACGACGGCTTCACGCTGGCCGACCTCGTCACGTACGACCACAAGCACAACGCCGCGAACCTCGAGGACAACCACGACGGCACGGACGACAACCGGTCCTGGAACCACGGCGTCGAAGGATCCGTCCCGCGTGACTCCCCCGCCGCGGAGATCGTGCCCGTGCGGCGCCGATCGATGCGCAACATGCTCGGCACGATGCTGGTCGCGGCCGGCACACCGATGCTCACCGCCGGCGACGAGATGGGGCGCACTCAGGGCGGCAACAACAACGCGTACTGCCAGGACAACGACATCTCCTGGCTGGACTGGAACCGGGACGGCTGGCACGCGGACCTGCTCGCCACCTCGACGTGCCTGCTGCGGCTGCGGCGCGAGCACCCGGTGCTGCGGCCCGAGGGGTTCTGCACCGGGCGTCCGGCCGGCGACGACACCGTCCCGGACCTGTCCTGGTACGACGAGACCGGCACGCCGATGACCCCGGAGGCATGGGCCGACCCGCACCGCCGGGTCCTGCAGATGCACCGTTCGGGCCGTCCGCTGGGCGACGTCGACGCCCTCGTGGTGCTCAACGGCTCGCTCGACGAGCAGACCGTGGTGCCGCCCATCGGTCGCGGCACGGGCTACGACCTCGTCTGGGACTCGGCCTGGGAGACGCCCGGCGACGGCCACGGCGCGAGCCTCGAGAACCCCGACGACTGGCCCGAGCAGTCCGACGGTGAGGACGGGAACGGCCAGCACGTCCCGCCGGAGCCGGGCTACGCCGTCGAGATGGAGTCCCTCAGCATGCGGATCTACCTGGCGCGGCCCTCCCGTTAGAGTTGTCCCCATGCAGCGCCCCCGCGTTCCCCGGTCCCGGCGGTGGCCGTCCTGACGACGGCCACACCGAGCGACCCGACGCCCCGGCCGTCCTTGCGCGGCGGCCGTCCGCCCGCGGGACGGCCCCGACCACCGAGGACCACATGACCGAGCAGCAGAACGCCGTGACCGACCTCGCGGAGTCCACCTCCGATGCCTCCCTCGAGCGCACCCGACGCCGGAGCGAGGAGATCGAGGACCAGATCGCCACGGACCCGGGCCGCTTCCGCGTCCTCACCGGCGACCGTCCCACCGGGAGCCTCCACGTCGGGCACTACTTCGGGTCGCTGCGCAACCGGGTGCGGCTCCAGCGCGCGGGCGTGGAGACGTTCGTGCTCGTCGCCGACTACCAGGTCATCACCGACCGGGACGGCGTCGGACCGATCCGCGAACGCGTGCTGTCCCTCATCGCCGACTACCTCGCCGTCGGTATCGACGCGGAGAGCGCCGGCACGATCTTCACCCACTCCGCCGTACCGGCGCTGAACCAGCTGATGCTGCCGTTCCTGTCGCTGGTCACCGACGCCGAGCTGCGCCGCAATCCCACCGTCAAGGCCGAGCTCGAGGCCACCGGCGACCGTCCGATGTCCGCGCTGCTCCTCACGTACCCCGTGCACCAGGCCGCGGACATCCTGTTCTGCAAGGCCAACCTCGTCCCGGTGGGCAAGGACCAGCTGCCGCACCTGGAGCAGTCCCGCGTGGTCGCCCGGCGGTTCGACGAGCGTTACGGCCGCGCCGGCGACGGATCGGTGCCGGTCTTCCCGCGACCGGACGCGCTGCTCTCGGAGGCGGCCAGCGTGCTCGGCACCGACGGGCAGAAGATGAGCAAGTCCCGCGGCAACACCATCGACATCGGCATGGACGCCGACACGACGGCGAAGCTGCTCAAGCGGGCCGTCACCGACAACGACCGGCACATCACCTACGACCCGGTGAACCGGCCCGAGGTCTCCAACCTCGTCCTGCTCGCCGCCCTGGCGAGCGACCGCCGGCCCGAGGACGTCGCCGCGGAGATCGGCGACGGCGGGGGCGGCACGCTCAAGAAGGTCGCCACCGAGGCCGTCAACGAGATGTTCGCGCCCATCCGTGCGCGGCGCGCCGAGCTGGCCGCCGACCCGGGCTACCTGCTCCAGGTGCTCCGGACCGGCAACGAGCGCGCCAACGCGATCGCGGAGTCCACGCTCGCCGAGGTTCGCGAGGCCATGCAGATGGTGTACTGAGCGCTCTCGACCGAACATCTGCCGGGACGACGTCGGGCGGCGCCAGGCGTCCACTCCGCCGCCGAGCGAGCGGCATGTCACTGGTTCCGTGAGATGTCACCCGCGCGGCCAGACGTCACCCGCTCGGCCAGATGTCACCTTCGGCGGGGCTACGAGGTGGAGGTGGCCAGGCCCAGCTCGGCGGGGGCCGCCAGCAGGGGGTGGCTCGGCACGACGCGGACCGTGTAGCCGAACGGGCCGGTGCCCTCGAGCACGCGGGACACGGAGAACGCGTACCGGCCGCCCTCGTAGGACTCCTTCAGGCGCAGCGGGAAGACGCGCACCTCGGTGAGGTTGTCCTGATCGTCGACACGGCCGCCGACGACCTGGACCTCGACGTCGTCGGGACACAGGTCGTGCAGCGAGACGTACGCCGTCACCTCCACCTGGTCCCCGACGTTGACGACGTCTCCGATGCCCTCGGACTCTACGTGGTCGACGTGCACGGACGGCCAGGCGGCGCGCACCCTGGCCTTCCACGTGGCCAGCTCCTGCGCGGCACCGTGGCTCGTGCCGTCGAGAGCGCGCGAGCTCGCCGCGACCGGGGTGTACAGCTCGGTGACGTACTCCTTGACCATGCGGGTCGCCTGCACCTTGGGGCCGAGGGTGCCCAGGGTGTGCCGGACCATCTCCATCCAGTGCCGCGGGACGCCGGCCTCGTCGCGCTCGTAGAAGCGCGGGACCACGGTGTTCTCGAGCAGGTCGTACAGCGCTGCCGCCTCGAGCCGGTCACGCTCGGTCTGGTCGTGGACGCCGTCGGCGGTGGGGATGGCCCAGCCGTTGCGCCCGTCGTACCACTCGTCCCACCAGCCGTCGAGGATCGAGAGGTTGAGGCCGCCGTTGAGCGCACACTTCATCCCCGACGTCCCCGACGCCTCCAGCGGACGCAACGGGTTGTTGAGCCAGACGTCACAGCCCGGCATGAGGCTCTGCGCCATCGCGATGTCGTAGTTCGGCAGGAAGACGATCCGGTCGCGCACGCGAGCGTCGTCGGCGAACTGCACGAGCCGCTGGATGAGCCCCGTGCCCTGCTCGTCGTCGGGGTGGGACTTGCCCGCGACCACGATCTGGATGGGCCGTTCCGGGTCCGTGAGGAGCCTCGTGAGCCGCTCGGGCTCGGAGAGCATGAGGGTCAGCCGCTTGTATGTCGGGACGCGGCGGGCGAAGCCGATGGTCAGGGCGTCCGGGTCGAGGACGTCGTCGGTCCAGCCGACCTCGGCCGGCGAGGCACCTCGGTCCAGCCAGGACCTGCGCACCCGGGCTCGGGCCTCGACGACGAGCTTCTCCCGGAGCCTGGCGCGCATGGCCCACAGCTCCTCGTCGGAGATCCCACCCTCCTCCGGCTGCAGCAGGAAGCCCTCGCCGGAGGTGATCTGCTCGGGACTCAGGCGCTCGCTGACCAGATCCGAGAACGACGGGTCGGTCCAGGTGGCGCCGTGGACACCGTTGGTGATCGAGGTGATCGGCACCTCGCTGACGTCGAAACCGGGCCAGAGCTGGTGGAACATCCCGCGGGAGACCTTGCCGTGCAGCTGTGCCACGCCGTTGGCCCGGCGGGCGGCCCGCAGGCCCATGATCGCCATGTTGAACACGGCCGGGTTGCCGCCCTCGAACTCCTCGGAGCCGAGCGCCAGCACCCGCTCCAGCGGAACGCCGTCGATCTCGGCGCCGCCGCCGAAGTACTCGGAGACCAGGTCGGTGCCGTAGCGACTGATGCCCGCGGGCACCGGCGTGTGCGTGGTGAAGACCGTGCCGGCCTTGACCGCCTCGAGCGCGGCCTCGAACGTCAGGCCCGCGTCCTGGACGAGCTCGCGGATCCGTTCGACCGACAGGAACCCCGCGTGCCCCTCGTTGCAGTGGTAGACCTGCGGCGCCGGGGTGGCGGTGATGCGGCAGTACTCCCGCACTGCCTTGACGCCGCCCATGCCGAGGAGGAGCTCCTGCCGGAGCCGGTGGTCGGCGCTGCCGCCGTAGAGCCGGTCGGTGACCCGCCGTGAGACGTCGTCGTTCTCGGCGATGTTGGAGTCCAGGAGCAGCAGCGGCACGCGGCCGACCTGCGCCACCCAGATCTGGGCGTGCAGCGTGCGCCCGGCGGGCAGCGCGAGGGAGACCCGTGCCGGGGTGGCGTCCTGTTCCCGCAGCAGGGTCAGCGGCAGGTTGTCGGGGTCGAGCAGCGGGTAGGTCTCGTGCTGCCAACCGTCCCGGGTCAGCGACTGCTTGAAGTAGCCGGCGCCGTACAGCAGCCCGACGCCGACGATGGGGACCCCGAGGTCGGAGGCCGACTTGAGGTGGTCGCCGGCGAGGATGCCGAGGCCGCCGGAGTACTGGGGCAGGACCGCGGTGACGCCGTACTCGGCCGAGAAGTAGGCGATGGTGTCCGGCTTGTCGGCGTGCTGCCCGTCCCCGTCCAGCTGCTGGTACCAGCGCGGCTCCGTCAGGTAGGTCCGCAGGTCGGCGTCGAGGCGCTCGACCTCACCCACCAGGCCCGGGTCCTGCGCCAGCTGCTCGAGCCGCTGCGGGCTCAGCGAACCGAGCAGCTCGACCGGGTCGCCGTGCACCCGCTCCCACAGCTCGGGGTCGAGCGAGGCGAACAGGTCCCGCGTCGGGGTGTGCCACGACCAGCGCAGGTTCAGCGCCAGCGTGTCGAGCGGGGCCAGCCTCTCGGGCAGAACGTTGCGGACGGTGAATCGGCGGATGGCTCTCACTCGAGCGAGTCTAGAGGCGCGCCCGGCGTGCCTCTTCCTCGTCCACGGATGCCTGGCGAGCCGGTCCCGCGACCCTCGAGAGACTGCAGCTCCCGCCCCGACCTGGTTAGGTTCTTCGTGTGACCTTCAGACGCGACCCCGCCCCCGCGCACGAGACCGTGTCACCGACACCGCGCCCGGCGCCGTTCGCACCCGTCGGACGGATCCCCGTGGTCGAGGTGTCACCCGTCGTCGAGGACGGCCGCTGGCCGGCCAAGGGAACCGTCGGCGAGGCGTTCCCCGTCCGCGCCACGGTCTTCCGGGAGGGGCACGACGCCGTCGCCGCCACCGCCGTCCTCGTGGCCCCGGACGGCACCGACCACTCCTCGGCCCCGATGGCGGACATCGCCCCGGGGCTGGACCGGTACGAGGCCTGGCTGTGCCCGGACGCGCCCGGCGCGTGGGCGTTCCGCGTGGAGGGCTGGTCCGACCCTTACGGCACCTGGTCCCACGACGCGGCCATCAAGGTGGCCGCCGAGGTGGACACCGAGCTCATGCTCGCCGAGGGCGCGATCGTCATCGAACGAGCGCTGCGCGGGCCGTCCGCTCCCCCCATGCCCGAGGAGGCGGCACAGATCCTGGCCGACGCCGTGCAGGCGCTGCGGGACACCAACCGGCCCGCACCGGCCCGGCTCGCCGCGGCCACCAGCACCGAGGTCCGCGGCGTGCTCGCCGCCCACCCGTTGCGTGAGCACGTCTCGCCGTCGGCCACCTACCCGCTCGCGGTGGACCGCGAACGCGCGCTGTACGGCTCCTGGTACGAGATCTTCCCGCGCTCCGAGGGCGCCCACCGCGACCCGGAGACGGGCGAGTGGAGCACCGGGACGCTGCGCACGGCCGCCGAGCGGCTCCCGGCCATCGCGGACATGGGCTTCGACGTCGTCTACCTCACGCCGGTCCACCCGATCGGTACGACGAACCGTAAGGGCCGCAACAACACGCTCGAGGCGGGCCCGGACGACCCGGGCTCGCCGTACGGCATCGGCGGGCCCGAGGGCGGGCACGACGCCATCCATCCCGAGCTGGGTACGTTCGAGGACTTCGACGCGTTCGTGGCCAGGGCTCGCGAGCTGGGGATGGAGGTGGCCCTGGACGTCGCGCTGCAGACCTCCCCCGACCACCCGTGGGTGAGCGAGCACCCGGAGTGGTTCACCACCCGGGCGGACGGTTCGATCGCGTACGCCGAGAACCCGCCGAAGAAGTACCAGGACATCTACCCGTTGAACTTCGACAACGACCCGGAGGGCATCTACGTCGCCGTCCGCGACGTCCTCCAGGTGTGGGTCGACCACGGCGTGACGGCCTTCCGCGTCGACAACCCGCACACCAAGCCCCTGAACTTCTGGCAGCGCCTGCTCACCGATTTCCGCGAGCGCCACCCGGACGTGCTCTTCCTCTCCGAGGCCTTCACCCGGCCGGCGATGATGCGCACCCTGGGCGCGATCGGCTTCCACCAGTCGTACACGTACTTCACGTGGCGCACGACCAAGGAGGAGGTCGGCGAGTACCTCACCGAGCTCGCCACCGAGACCGACGCGCACCTGCGCCCGAGCTTCTGGCCGACGACGCACGACATCCTGACGCCCTACATGCAGCAGGGCGGCCGGGCGGCCTTCGCGATCCGCGCCGTCCTGGCCGCCACCGGCTCACCCTCCTGGGGCGTCTACGCCGGGTACGAGCTCGTCGAGAACGTCGCCCGCCCCGGTGCCGAGGAGCAGATCGACAACGAGAAGTACGAGTACAAGGAGCGCGACTGGTCGCGTGCGGCTCAGCTCGGCATCGCGGACCTGCTGCGCACCCTCAACCGGGTGCGCCGCGAGCACCCGGCGCTGCAACGGCTGCGGAACGTCCACGTCCACCCGACCACCGACGACGCCATCCTCTGCTTCTCGAAACGCGTCCTGCCCGAGCACTGCCCGAACGGCGTCGAGGACACAGTCATCGTCGTGGTCAACCTCGACCCGTACACCACCCGGGACGGGCTGGTGCACCTCGACCTGAGCGCGCTCGGCCTGACGGAGGGCGGCGCGGACGTGCCGGTCATGGAGGTCCACGACGAACTGAGCGGCGAGACGTACTACTGGGGTGGCCATCCCTACGTCCGGCTCGACCCGCACGGCGTCTGTGCGCACGTGCTGTCCGTGAGGGCCCTGTGAGTACCGTGCACCCGCCGTCGGGGGCGGCACCGGAGCCACCGGCGGGCGCCCTGCCGCCGCGCGTCGAGCCGGTCAGACACCTCGGCGCGGACCACCCGGGCATCGGTGAGGACCCCGACTGGTACCGCACCGCGGTGTTCTACGAGGTGCTGCTGCGCGCCTTCCACGACTCCGACGGCTCCGGCATCGGCGACCTGCGCGGGCTGATCGACCGGCTCGACTACCTGCAGTGGCTGGGCATCGACTGCCTCTGGGTGCCGCCCTTCTACCCCTCCCCGCTCCGCGACGGCGGCTACGACGTCTCCGACTACACCTCGGTGGACGAGAAGTACGGCACGCTCGAGGACTTCACCGAGCTGATGGAGGAGGCGCACGCCCGGGGCATCCGGATCATCGTCGATCTGGTGATGAACCACACCTCGGACCAGCACCCCTGGTTCCAGGCGTCCCGGTTCAACCCGGACGGCCCGTACGGCGACTTCTACGTCTGGTCCGACACCACGGAGCTCTACCAGGACGCCCGCATCATCTTCGTCGACACCGAGACGTCCAACTGGGCCTTCGACCCGGTGCGGCGGCAGTACTACTGGCACCGGTTCTTCTCGCACCAGCCCGACCTGAACTTCGAGAACCCAGACGTGCGCGAGGCGATGTATGAGGTCGTCCGGTTCTGGTGCCGCGCGGGGGTGGACGGCTTCCGGCTCGACGCCGTGCCGTACCTCTTCGAGGAGGAGGGCACCAACTGCGAGAACCTGCCGCGCACCCACGCCTTCCTCGCGGACCTCCGCGCGATGATGGAGCGGGAGTTCCCCGGCACGATCATGCTGGCCGAGGCCAACCAGTGGCCCGAGGAGGTCGTGGAGTACTACGGCACCGAGGACCGTCCCGAGTGCCACATGTGCTTCCACTTCCCCGTCATGCCGCGGCTCTACTACGCGTTGCGCGAGCAGCGGGCCAGCGCCGTGCGCGAGATCCTCGCCGACACTCCCGACATCCCGGCCGGGGCGCAGTGGGGCACGTTCCTGCGCAACCACGACGAGCTGACGCTGGAGATGGTCTCCACCGAGGAGCGCGCCGCCATGTACGGCTGGTACGCCGAGGACCCGCGCATGCGCGCCAACGTCGGCATCCGCCGTCGTCTCGCGCCGCTGCTGGGCAACTCGCGGGCGGAGATCGAGCTCGCCCACGCCATGCTGCTGTCCCTGCCGGGCACGCCGACCCTGTACTACGGGGACGAGATCGGCATGGGCGACAACATCTGGCTGCCCGACCGCGACGCCGTGCGTACGCCCATGCAGTGGACGCCGGACCGCAACTCCGGCTTCTCCACCTCCGACCCGGGGAAGCTGTACCTGCCCGTCGTGCAGTCGCTGGTCAACCACTACGCGGCGATCAACGTCGAGGCCCAGCTGGCCCAGCCGACGTCGCTGCTGCACTGGGTGCGCGGCATCCTCGACGTCCGGCGCCGTCACCCGGTCTTCGGCGACGGCGACTTCGTGCCCGTGGAGGCCGACAACGACGCCGTGCTCGCCTTCACCCGCAGCAACGACACCGAGACGATGCTGTGCCTGATGAACCTGGCGAACACCCCACGTGCGGCAACGATCCGGATACCGCGGCACGCCCGCCGCAACCTCACCGACGTCTTCGGCGGCGCCCGCTTCCCCTCGGTCGGCCGTGACGGCACGGTGTCGGTCACGCTGGGCTCGCGCGACTTCTTCTGGTTGCTCGTCTCCAGCCCCGAGGGGACCGAGGAGGCACCGCTGAGCGGCATCCCGGCGGAGGTGCTGCCCGAGGAGGAGCCGGAGGCGGCGCCGACGGGCGAGGTGCACGCGGTGAGCCCGGCACACCCGGCGCCGGACAGCCACGCCCGGCCGAGCACCTACGTCGTCCCGACGTCGTCCTCGGCGCCACGCGCACCCTCGTTCCCGACGACGTACGCCGACCCGGCCCCCGAGGTGCCGGCCGCGCCGTGGGGCCCGGACGCCGACCGGTCCGGGCCCACCCCGGAGGAGACGGAGGACTGATGGCGGCACTCGACCCACCGTTGGCGGAGCTCCTCCCCCGTTGGCTGGCGCGGCAGCGCTGGTACACCGGCAAGGGCAGCGAGCCCCGGCTGCGACAGGTCGGCGTGCTCCGGGTGCCCGGCCCCTCGGAGGGCGACCTCCCTGTCGACGGTGCTGTCGACCCCGCCGTCGACAGCGCTGCGGGCGGCCTCGTCGGCATCGAGGACCTCCTCGTCCTCGACGAGTCGCCGCGCACGCCGGTGCTGTACCAGGTGCCGCTGGCCTACCGCGACGCGCCGCTCGAGGGCGCCGCTCCGGAAGCGCTGGTGGCCACGGCCGAGCACAGCGACCTCGGCACGCTCTGGATCTACGACGCATGCCACGACCCGGCGGGCGCCGCGGCGCTGCTGCGCGCCCTCACCGAGGAGCTCGAGCTGACCGGCGAAGGCCTGCACGACGGCGGCCCGCAAGACAGCAGCCGGGCCCACGGTCACCGCACCGGCCTGCTGCCGGCCCTGCGGGTGCTCCGTGCCCGCGTGCTCGGCGGCGAGCAGTCCAACACCTCCGTCGTCATCGACACGGTCGACGCGACCACGACGGCCGAGGGCGCCGTCCGCCCCGTCATCCTCAAGGTCTTCCGCGTCCTGCACGCCGGAGACAACCCAGACGTCGAGGTCCAGCAGGCCCTGGCGCTCGCCGGGGCGGACCGTGTGCCCCAGCCGGTCGGCGACCTCCTGGGCCAGTGGCCCGGCCCCGACGGACAGCAGGTCAACGGTCACCTCGCGCTCGCCCAGGAGTTCCTGCCCGGCTCCCCGGACGCCTGGCGCGTCACCCGCGGGGCGCTGGAGCGTGGGGAGGATCCGGCGGACAGGGCACGCGCCCTCGGTGAGGCGACGGCGGAGGTCCACACCACCCTGGCCGTCGTCCTGCCGACGGCGGAACCCGACGTCGACGCCCGCGGACGGCTCATGACGTCCTGGGGCGCCCGGCAGGCCGAGGCCCTCCTCCGCGTCCCCGCCCTGCGGCAGCGTGACGACGAGATCAGGGCGGTCTTCACGGCCGCCGTGGACGCCGACTGGCCCCGGCTGCAGCGCATCCACGGCGACTACCACCTCGGCCAGGTCCTGGACGTCCCGGGCCGCGGCTGGGTGCTGCTGGATTTCGAGGGCGAGCCGCTGCGCCCGCTCGCCGAGCGGATCCTGCCGGACCTGCCCGAGCGCGACGTCGCCGGGATGCTGCGGTCCTACGACTACGCCGCCGCGTCGGTGGCCCTTGCCGGCGGCCTCGACGCCGAGACCGCGAACGCCTGGGCCACCCGTGCCCGTGAGGCGTTCCTCGACGGGTACACCCACCTGGCGCGCAGCGACCCGCGCGAGCAGCCCGCCCTGCTGCGCGCCCTCGAGCTCGACAAGGCCCTGTACGAGGTGGCCTACGAGGCGAGCAACCGGCCCGACTGGCTGCCGGTGCCGCTGCGCGGCATCGAACGGATCCTCGCGTGAGACCCGCCGCTCCTTCGGACGGGCACGCCGCCTCGCGGTCGGACATCCTCTCCACGTGCGTCGACGGCCCGCGTGGGGCAAGGATGGGAGAGTGAGCAGCATGGACGAAACTCCGGCCCCGGTCGACCCTGGCCTGCTGCACGAGGTCGCCCTCGGCCGCCACCACGACCCGCACGCCGTGCTCGGCGCGCATCCCGGCCCGGCCGGCGTCACGATCCGGACGGCACGGCACCTGGCCGACGCGGTCACCGTCGTCACGGCGGACGGCACCCACGACGCGGTGCACGAGCAGGACGGCGTATGGGTCGCCGTCGTGCCGGGTACCGAGGTGCCCGACTACCGGCTGCGCGTGACCTACGGCGAGCGCACCGTCGACACCGACGACCCGTACCGGTTCCTGCCGACCGTGGGCGAGATGGACCAGTACCTCATCGGCGAGGGCCGCCACGAGGAGCTGTGGAAGGCGCTCGGCGCCCACGTGCACCGCTACCCCAGCGCCCTCGGTGAGGTCGAGGGCGTCGGCTTCGCCGTGTGGGCGCCCGACGCACGGGCCGTTCGGGTCGTCGGCGACTTCAACTCCTGGGACGGCAGCGGCACGTCGATGCGGGTGCTGGGGTCCACCGGCGTGTGGGAGCTCTTCGTCCCTGGCATCGGCGCCGGCGAGCGCTACAAGTTCGAGATCGGGTACCGCGACGGCAGCTGGCACCAGAAGGCCGACCCGATGGCCCGGCGCACCGAGGTGCCGCCGTCGACCGCCTCCGTGGTGGACGAGTCCACGTACACGTGGGGTGACGACGCGTGGCTGTCACAGCGCGCCGCCAACGACCCGCACACCGGCCCGATGAGCCTCTACGAGGTGCACCTCGGCTCCTGGCGGCCAGGGCTGAGCTACCTCGAGCTCGCCGACGAGCTCATCGAGCACGTCCGCTCGCACAACTTCACCCACGTCGAGCTCATGCCGGTGGCCGAGCACCCGTTCGGCGGGTCCTGGGGCTACCAGGTCACCTCGTACTACGCGCCGACGAGCCGCTTCGGCACCCCCGACGAGTTCCGCCACCTGGTCGACCGGCTGCACCAGGAAGGCATCGGGGTGCTCGTCGACTGGGTGCCCGCCCACTTCCCGAAGGACGCCTGGGCGCTGGCCCGGTTCGACGGCACCGCCCTGTACGAGGACCCCGACCCGCTGCGCGGTGAGCACGAGGAGTGGGGCACGTACGTCTTCAACTTCGGTCGGCACGAGGTCCGCAACTTCCTCGTCGCCAACGCCCTGTACTGGCTCGAGGAGTTCCACATCGACGGGCTGCGCGTGGACGCGGTCGCCTCGATGCTCTATCTGGACTACTCGCGCAAGGCCGGCGAGTGGCGGCCCAACGCCCGCGGCGGCCGGGAGAACCTCGAGGCCATCAGCCTCCTGCAGGAGACCAACGCGACGGCGTACCGCAAGGTGCCGGGCATCGTCATGGTCGCCGAGGAGTCGACGGCGTTCCCGGGGGTGACGGCCCCGACGTCGGTGGGCGGCCTGGGCTTCGGCCTGAAGTGGAACATGGGGTGGATGAACGACACCCTCCGCTACCTCGCGGAGGAGCCGATCAACCGCCGCTACCACCATGGCGAGCTGACGTTCTCGCTGGTGTACGCGTTCTCGGAGCAGTTCGTGCTGCCGTTGAGCCACGACGAGGTGGTGCACGGCAAGGGTTCGCTGCTGCGGAAGCTGCCGGGCGACCGGTGGCAGCAGCTGGCCGGCGTGCGGGCGCTCCTGGCGTACCAGTGGTCGCACCCGGGCAAGCAGCTGCTGTTCATGGGTCAGGAGTTCGCTCAGGAGGCCGAGTGGAGCGAGGCCCGCGGGCTGGACTGGTGGCACCTGGACGACGCCGGGCACGCGGGCGTCTCCCGGCTCGTGGCGCGGCTCAACGAGATCTACCGCGCCCGGCCGGCGCTCTGGTCCGACGACTTCTCGCACGACGGGTTCGCCTGGATCGAGGCGGGCGACGGCGACCACAACATGCTCAGCTACCTGAGGCGGCAGAAGCCCGTCGACGACGGAGGTAGCGGCAGTGGCAGCGCGCCGGACGTGGTCGCCTGCGCCGTCAACTTCGCCGGCTCCCCGCACGAGGACTACCGGATCGGCCTGCCGCAGAGCGGGACCTGGCTGGAGGCCCTCAACACCGACGCCGAGGAGTACGGCGGTTCCGGCGTCGGGAATCTCGGCCGGGTCGTGGCCGAGGACTCACCGTGGCACGGTTATCCCGCGTCGGCGACCCTGCGGGTGCCGCCCATGGGGGCCGTCTGGCTGGTCCCCGAGCACCCGTAACCCGCCCGAGTACCCCGTAACCCGCCGAGGACATCGCCGGGACGGCTTGGTACAGCGCGCTGGTCAGTACAGCGCGCTGGCGAGCGCCCGGCGGGCCGGGCCGACCTCGGGATTCGTCGGTCCGGCGATCTCGAAGAGCTCGACCAGCCGCACGCGGGCCCTGTCCCGGTCCTCCCCGGCTGTGGCACCCACGACCGCGAGCAGCCGCTCGAAGGCCGCGCCGAACTGGCCGGTGGTCGCCTCGACGTCGGCGGCCGAGAGCTGGACCTCGAGGTCGCTCGGTGCCGCCTCGGCGGCGGAGGCCAGCACCTCGTCGGGGTCACGGGCCTCGACCCGGCGGATGAGCTGGACCTGCAGGAGCGCGGCGTGCGCCTCGCCGTCGGCGGGGTTCTGCTTGAGGGCCTTGGTGTAGGCCTCCTCGGCGGCGGCGAGGTCGCCGCTCTCGATGGCGGCCATCGCCTCGGCGTGCAGCGGCGGCAGCGGTGGCTCCTCGGGCTCCTGCTCGGCTCCCTCGGCAGGCTCGCCGGAGGGCTGCAGCACACCGGTCACGCCGGACTGCGCCGCGAGCTTCAGGACCTCGTCGAGGACCTGGCGGAGCTGGTCCTCGGGGTAGGCGCCCTGGAACAGCGGGACGGGACGGCCACCGACGACGGCGACCACGGTCGGCAGGGACTCCACCTGGAAGGCCCCGGCGACCTGTGCGTTGTTGTCCGCGTCGATGTTGGCGAGCTGGAACCTTCCGCCGTACTCGCGGGCCAGCTTCTCCAGCACGGGGGTGAGCTCGGCGGAGGCGGCCGAGCGCGCGGAGGTGAGATTGACCAGCACCGGCACCTGGGAGGAGCGCTGGACGAGGTCCCCGAACGTGGCCTCGGTGACGTCGATGACGAGCTCACCGGGCACGCTGGCGCCGGCGGGGGCCCCGGGCCCCGCGCCGGGCGCACCGCCGTTCCCGGCCTGGCCGGGGCGGCTCTGGGCGAGCGCCGAGAGGTCGACGGCGCCATGGAGGTTCATACCGGACGTGGGCTGGCTCATCCCTGGTGGTCCCTGATCTCGGTTTCGGTTGGTCGGTCCGGGGGAAACCCTACGCCGCTCGCGGCGCGAGGGGCGCGACGTAGGGGTGCCGGCGGTGCTCGGGAGCGGCCCCAGCCTCAGAGCTCTGCTACTCCGGCGCGGCCTCGTCGTCGCGGTTGACCTCTGTGAGGACGCTCGTCGCGCCGATGGGCCTGATCGTCTCGTCCTCGGCTCCGGCCGGCGGCACGTAGAACGCCACCGTGACGTCGGAGACGCCGGAGACCGTCCCGACCACCTCGTCGTCGTCCAGGAGCGCCGCGATGTTGCCACCTGCGGTGAGCTCGCTCTCCGGGACGGTGCGGCTCATCGTCAGCGTAGAGCGCAGCTCGCCGAGGACGATGGCGCCGCCGTCGGCCGTGGCGAGCGACAGCGGGCCGTCGTCGGCGACCTCGGCCTCGACCGACGCCGAGCCGGCGGCCTCGATGGCGTCGTCCAGCTCCTGGGTGGTCGATCGCGAGGTGTCCTTGTACGGGTCGTCCGCGAAGGCGTCGGCGTGCTCGCTGTCGTTGTCGTTCAGGGTCTGGGCGTACCGGGCGACGACCTCTTCCGGCGTGGCCACGAGTCCCTCCGCATCCGGCGGCACGGCGGCGGAGCCCGTCTCCGGCCGTGCCATGGGTGGCACCTCGATGCCCGGAAAGAGGGTGACCCAGCCCCAGAGCGAGTAGGGATCGCGCGGGTTCTGCTGAGTCAGACCGAGCAGCAGCGGCAGGTTCTCACCCTCCGGGATCTCGGTGACCACCATCGCCGGTCGTGGCCAGCCCTCGGCAGCGGCGACCGCAGCGACCTGCGGGGCCGTGACGATGGGCTGCGGGGAGAAGTCACCGTCGGTGGCCCGGGCGAGCCGGTACTCGGCGGCGCGCATGTCCTGCGCGGGGCTGATGATCCGGGGGCCGAGAAGCTCGGCGTCCCTGGCCTCGTCCGCCTCGGCCAGGGTGGCGTCGATCTCGGACAGGATGTCCTCGAGCCGCGCGCTGTCCAGGGCGGGCGGCGGGGTCTCGGGGGCCGCCTCGGGCTGCGGCTGCGGCAGCTCGGTGGTGCAGCCGGCGAGGAGCCCGGCGGAGATCGCGAGGGTCAGCCCGGCGAGGGCGCGGCGTGCACTCATCGCTGCTCCTTCCCTTCGTCGTCGGCCGGGCCTTCGTCGGTGCTCGTCTCGCTGGAGGTGCCGAAGCCCCACATGGCGCGCCAGCCGGAGGCCGGTGCCGTCGGCGTGGCGTCGTCGGCGCGGGCTCCTTCGTCGGCGCCCGCAGTGCCTTCGTGAGCGGCAGTGCCTTCATGGTCGGTACTACCTTGGTGATCGAGCTCGGCCTGGCATCGCGCGTCGTCGGAGGCATCGCCGTCCGACCGTTGGTCGGGGTCCCGTGCGGTCCGGAGCTCGGCGGCACGCGGAGACGCCGGCAGGATGCCGGCGCCTCGAGCGGTGCCGGCCTCGTCGACCGCCCGGGTCGTCGTGTCCGTCGTCGAGGTGTCGTCCAGCGCCGCGGCGGCCGTCGCCTCGGGTGAGGCGTCACGGCGGCTACGGCGGCTGCGGCGGCCGTGCTCGCGCCGGGTGTCTTCGGAGCCGACGGCGGTGATCACGGCGGTCTCGTCGGCGCGGGCGTCCACGGTCGCGGCCCTGCGGCTGACCCGTCGGTCGGCGCGGATCTGGAGGATGAGCAGCCCGATGCCCAAGAGCATCAGTACAGCACCCGCGATGATGCCCGGCACGAGCCACGGCGTGCGTACCTCGACCGGCCAGGTGAGGGAGACCTCGGGGGCGGGGCCCGCGCCGTCGGTTGCGGCGAGCAGGCTCCAACGGCCCTCCTGGTCGGTCCACTGCATCTCGGCGGATCCCGTGCCGGTCTGCTCGGCGACCCAGAGGTCGGAGCCGGCGGGGTTCGGGACGGTCGTCTCCCCTTCGGAAGACTCCCCTTCGCCGTCGTTCCCGGTTGACTCCTCGGTGGACCCCTCCGTCGGCGAGGTTGCCTCCGTAGCCTGTTCGGTGCCCTCGCCGGTCGGGCTGGCCTCGTCCGTGGCTTCGGGGCTCTCGGCGCCCGAAGTGCCCACCTCGAGCTGTTCCCAAGAGGCCAGGCCGGTGATGCGCTGGTGCGCGGCCTCGCCGACCCAGGCGTCGACGTCGGCGCTCCGGCCGATGGCCAGGGTCACGGGCTGGTCGTCACCCGCCGTCGCGCGGATGGTGACCTCGGGCGCCACGGCGTCGAGCACGCCCGGGTCGGAGACGACCACGGGAGCGTCCGGACGGGAGGGCAGCGAGAGCGTTGCAGTGTCCGTCGGGCGCCAGATGGTCGCGGAGGCGATCGCCGCCAGGACGGCGACGAGCCCCAGGACGATCAGCGCGACGGAGATGATCCGTCGTGTCACGTGAGTGGGTGTCCTCCCGTCGGGATGCCCGAAACGGCATCGTCAGCACGTCACAATACGTATCTCGATCAAGCGGTGTGCCCCGTCGTGCGCCATTTCACTCCGGTGCTGGGGCGCCTCACAAGGGTAGCCGGACCAGCGTCGACGCTGTCTGGACGGCACCTGGACGCCGTCTGGGACGTGTCACCGTTTCTGCTGGCACCGCGGGCCGACTACGGTTTGTCGAGGTAACACGAGCGTCAGGAGCCCCGGAGATGAACCAGCCCGCCGACCACGACGACCGCCCGGCCTTCCCGGTGGTCATCCGCGGGTACGACCGCGCCCAGGTGGACCAGCGACTGCACGCCCTCGAGACAGCCCTTGCGGACGCCCGGAACAAGGTGGGTGCGCTCGACGCGCGCCTCCTGAAGGTCTCGGGCGAGCTCTCGGAGGCGCAGCTGCACCTGAAGGAGAACGAGCGGCCCAGCTACGCGGGTCTCGGTTCGCGCGTCGAGCGGTTGCTGCGCTCGGCCGAGGAGCAGGCCTTCGACGTCGTCTCGCGTGCGAACGCCGACGCCGAGCGGATCGTGACACGAGCGGAGCAGGCCGCCCGTTCGCTGACGCAGCAGGCGGAGCAGGAGGCCGGGACGCTGCTCGCCGACGCGCGCCGCGAGGCCGAGCAGGTCACCCGGACCGCCAACGAGACAGCACAGACCAGCGAGGACAACGCACGGCGCCGCGCGGAGGAACTTGTCGGTTCGGCGGAGCGAGAGGCCGAGCGCCTGCGCATCGGGATCGAGACCGAGGTGTCGGAGAAGCGGGCCGGGGTCGAGCGGGAGGTCGGGCTCGCCCGGGCGCTGGCCGAGAAGGAGGTCGCCGAGCTGCGGCTGCGCACGGAGAACGAGGTCGTCCAGCTGCGCGCCGAGGCGGAGCAGGCGGCCAAGGAGGCTCACGACGAGGCGGTCGCGAAGACGGCCGCGGTCGTCCAGGACACCGAGCGTCGGGCCGGGGAGGCCGAACGGCGCCTCGCCGAGGCCGTCGAGCGCACCGAGAAGATGGTGCTCGAGGCGGACCGGGCGGCCCGGACCCGGCGCGAGGAGGCGGAGTCCGAGGCCGCGCGCACCCTCAATGACGCCCGCGGCGAGGCCGCACGTCTGCGGACCGAGGCCGAGTCGGCCGCCGACTCGGCCCGGGCCACCGCGGCCCGGCAGGTGGAGGAGCTGACCAAGCAGCGCGAGTCGATCTCGTCCTACCTGGACGACATGCGGACCCTGCTCGCGAACCGGGAGGGCGAGACGCCGCCGCCCGCGCCACCGGCCGATGACCTTCCGGTCTCGTCCGGGGCCGGGGTGGACGGGCCGGTCAACACTGCGACCGCTGCGGAGGACGAGTCGACCGCACCCGGCCCGGTCTCAGCCGAGGTGGCCTCGGCCGAACCGACCTCACCAGCGCCGAAGGGTCAGGCGACCCCCGCGGAGCCCGAGCGCGCAGGCTCCGCCGAGCCGACGTCGAAGCCTGCGGGCGACGACGGCGAGCACCAGAGGTCCGACGCCGGCGAGGGCACCGCACCCACGGACGAGGCCCCGCGACCCAAGCGCTGAGGCCGAGCCGTCACCGGAGCATGCGGACCTCGGTGAGGTGACCGTCGACGGCCGGGCGCCGGGCGCCATCGAGCTCGAATCCGTGCTGCCGATAGAAGCCGATCGCTTCCTCGCTGTCCTCGACCACCCACAGCAGGCAGGGCGCGTCCCCGACTGCGAGCTCGAGCAGGTGGGTGCCTGTACGCCTGCCGTGCTCGGCGGCGAGCACGAAGAGGTACTTCAGCTCGAGCGAGCGGATCTTGCCGGCGCCGGTAGCCACCGCCTGGGCGACCCCCACCGCCTCGCCGTCACGCTCGGCGAGCCACGTGGCGGGGCCGTCCGGGTCGGCCAGCGTGGCCTCCCACTCCCCCGGCCAACGCACCGCCCGATCCGTGTAGACCTCCTCCGGAACACGGTCACCGAAGGTCTCGCGCCAGGCCTGGAGGTGCACCGCGGCCACCGCGGCGGTGTCGAGCACGGTGGCAGGGCGGATCGGGGCGTTCCTGGTCGGCATACGCCCAGCCTAGATCGGCCATCACGGGGCACTCGACCGTGGTGGGCTGCCTGACCGGCTGCCACGTTTCCCGACGCAGCGGTTCAGGGTCGGCCGGACGGCCGTAGGCTGGCAGCGTGAACGGTACGCAGTCCTGGGCGGAGCGGCGCCGGGAGGACGCCGCGGCAAAGGCCGAGCTGCTGGATCGCCGGCGCCGGGCCGAGAACGAGCGTGCGCGCGCCATGCTGACCGCCTTCGTCGCCGCCGCGGAACGGTCCGGGCCCGAACCGGAACCCCTGCGGCTGCAGGACTACAACGGTCGTGGCACGGCCCGGACCGACGTCAGCGGCTGGTACCTGCGCCGCGACCGCACCGTGGCGGTCGGTACCGACGGTCAGTTCTACATCCTCACCGGCAAGCTGAGCCTGGCGGACCGGCTCCGCGGCGCCGAGGTCGCACCGTCGGATCCCCCGCTGGTGATCGGTGCCTCCGGCAAGGACGGCGACTCGATCGCGCTCGACGTCGCGCTCGATCGGGTGCAGCCGGCCTGGCGCAGCTCCACGGGCTGAGGGCCCGCAGTACGCAGGCGCGCTGCCCGAGATCCGCACGTCCACGAATCCAAAGACCGCACGCCCACCTACCTCCGGACGGAACCGGTCGCGGCTGTGGACGGCTCAGCTCTGTCGGTGTAGGAAGGACAGGTCGAGCAAGGGCCCCGGCCGGATGCTCGACGGCCGCTCGTCCGTCAGCTGACGAACACGAACGGCCCTATCCCGAGGAGGTGGCGAGCTCGATGTTCGCACTGAACGCGACCGAGGTCATGGTGGTCGTCCTCTGGATTCTCGGAGTCGCCGCCGCTCTTGCTGCGTGGCCCATGACGTCGAACCTTCTGCAGCGCATCGCCCTGATATTCGTGGCGATCGCCGTGCCCGTCGTCGGGTCCGCCGCGGTGATGGCCATCGTCCTCGTCATGGGCCTGCGCGGTCGTGGGCGGCGCCATCCTGCCGGTCCGCGAACGTCGGTGTCGCCCTGAGTCTCAGCCGTTCAGCGGCAGCGCATGTACAGCGACCGCAGCGCCGTCGCCACCTCGCGGGGCTCCTCCACCGCGCTGAGATGACCGGCGCGCGGGACGACGACGAGCTCGCCGTCGTGCAGGGCGTGCTCCATCGCCTCGGCGTCGTCCATGCTGCTGCTGGCATCGTCGGTTCCGCGTAGCACCAGGCCGGGCACCTCGAGACGCTCGAGAACCGCCAGCCGATCGGGTCGGGCCGCCATGGCCCGCTGCGCCCACGAGACGCCGTTCGGAGGGGCCGTGGCCAACCAGTCCCTGACCGTCGCGACGACGTCCGGACGCTCGCGGTGCGTTCTCGGGCTGAGCACCGCGTCGACCATGGGTGCCACGGCGCGAGAACCCATCGCTCCCACGGCCTGATCGGCGACGCGGATGCGGTTCGCCCGCGCCTCCGGCCCGTCCGTACCCGCCTTGGTGTCGAGTAGCCCGATCCCGGCGAGCAGGCCGGGGTGGCGTTCCGCCACCTCGAGGGCGGCGTACCCGCCCATGGACAGGCCGGCCACCACGGCGCGGTCGACGCCGGCGTCGGTGAGCGTCAGGGCGATCGCCTCGGCGTAGGTCTTCAGCGACGGCGCCACGGGACAGCCCAGCTCGTCGGCGAGCTCGCGGGGCGACGGCGAGTCACCGAAGCCGGGCGCGTCGAGCGTCACGACGCGGATGTCGTCGAGCTCGCTGATGACGTCCTGCCACATGCGGGAGTCGAGCGGGAAGGCGTGCAGCAGGACCAGTGGAAGCCCGTCGGAGGGTCCAAATGTCTCCAGCGACAACCGCACACTCATGCGACGAGGATGGCACGGCCTGCAGCAGTATGCACGGGGCTGCGGCGTGCTCAGGGCGAGACCGCGAGGATCTCGCCACCCGGCGACTCGAGGCGGAACGGGCCGGTGCCGGCACGTTCGGCGGGCAGGACCACCCGGTCGCCGTGGAGCAGGCGACGCCGACCCTCCATGTCGCCCAGGACGGTGCCCGCGGCCGCGAGCGCCACCAGGTCGTCGCCGATGCGCACGAGGGCCGGCGCGTCCGGGCTCGGGAGCCTGGTGATGGCCGTGCGGCCGGCGTGCAGCCCGTCGAGGAGCGCGTCCGGGCTGCGGTCCTCCGCCGCGACCCAGGTGACGGGCGTCCCCGGCAGGTACCCGTGCCGCGGGTGATGGTAGTCGCTGCCCCCGAGCAGGATCGCGTCGTCCCGCCAGCGCGAGAGGAGGGTCCACGGCGCGGTCGCGGTGGACTCGCGTAGCCAGGTCACGTGCCACAGCTCGATCGCCCGGGGAAGCGTTGCGAGGGGGTGCTGCCACGCCCACTCCTCCTGGAGGGGATGGCAGACGCTCAGCACGCCGCCGCGGTCCGCCACCTCCGAGACGAAGCGGTCGGGATGCTCACGGAAGTCGATCCAGCCGATGTCGCCGAACGCGTTCGCGTGCCCCCGCGACGTCGTGACCTCCTGCCCGGGCAGGAGGGTGATGTCGTGCGCTGCCCCGACGTCGGCGAGCAGCGGGTGGTGGGAGACGGTGTTGTGTTCGGTGACGGCGAGGAAATCGAGGCCGTTGCGGACTGCGAGCGCGGCGAGCTCGCCGAGCGACTGCTCGCCGTCGGAGTGGGTCGAGTGGGCGTGGAAGTCGCCCGCGAACCAGGTGAGCCCGTCGGGCGCAGGCAGGGCCCGTGCACTCGCTCGTGGAGTGGCCGGCTGGCGCCGGCCGGCCGGCTCGGGCGGCACCTGTGAGGTCGCCGGCGTCTCGATCGTGACCCGCACCTCGATCGGCTCGACCGGCAGCCGGTACAGCCCGAGCTGGACGTGCCACTCCCCCGGCTCGAGCGGCCCGGGCACGTATCCCGGGGTGGCGGCGGCGGGGCGGATGACGAAGCCCTCGCGGGCCCCGCCGGACCAGCCGCGCCAGCCGTCCGGGCCGGCGCAACCGAGGTCGACGACGGCGCGCTCGCGGTCGTACTCCAGCGTCACCTCGACGCTCTGCTCGCCGTCGACCTCGAACGGCACCGTGCGCAGGTCCTCGGCGAGGAGATCGTCGAGGCCGAACCGCAGGGCGCGGACCAGCCGGGTCACGACCACCACCCACCCACGAGCTCGATGCCGGAGCGGTCCAGGGTCTCGCGCCACACGGGGTCACGCAGCAGTCGCGCTTCCCAGGCGCGTAGCCGGTCAGGCGTGCCTTCGTCGCGACCGTCGGCGGCCGTGCGGCGGTCGTCGGCAGGGTGCAGGAACAGCTCGCTGACTCCTTCCGGGAGGGTCTCGAGGCGGGCGAGCAGGTCGGTGCAGAGGGTCTCGTAGGAACCCAGGTCCTGCGCCGCGCGCCGGTTCGTGAGGATGACGTCGGGAAGGCGCACGCCGAGGTCGTCAGCGAGGGCCACGGCCGCGGCATGCCGCTCGGCGAGCTCGGGCGGAAGGCGGCCCATGTAGGGCTCGGCATCGCGGGGCAGCCGGAACGCGAGCTGGTTCCGTGCACACCAGGCGAGGGTCTCGGCCAGCCAAGAGCCGTCGGAGCGTCCGTGCAACCCGTAGAGGGTGCCGGCGTGCGAGTCCGCGGCGGCCGGCCGAAGGTCGTGCGCGTGCATCCAGCCCAGTTGCGCCTCCAGCTCGGCGACGACGTCGGCCGTCTGCGCCCGCTCGGCGAGGACGTGCGGGTCGTCGGTGAGGGCGCCGTCCGGGCCCGTGAGGCTCGAGACGCCGCTGAGCGCTCGCCAGGGCGGGCGCCCGCGCTCGCTCGTCAGGGTCAGGTGCAGCCGCGGCTGGACGTCCAGCTCCCGTGCGCGACGTGCCGCGACGCCCGCGTGCGGCGAGACGGGGATGAGTGTGGTCGCCGTGACGCTGGAGTCGCCGAGGAGGTCGAGGACGACGACGTCGCTAGCCGGGTCCCGCGCGAGGTCGTCGGCCGTGATGACCAGCTGGCGCGTCATCGACCCGTCTTCTCGACGGCGGCCGCCGCGGTGCCGCCCAAGGCTTGGTCCGCCGTCGGCTCGGGTACGGAGACGAGCCGGGAGGCGACGGCACCGATCGTGGTGAGGACGAACGGATAGACGCACAGGTACATGCGGAACGCGAGACCTGGGTCCTGGCCGGGGTCGTCGCCCGAGTTGTAGCCGAAGAAGACTCCGAGCGAGGTCAGGGCCAGGCCGGTGATGACGCCGTTCAGACGTCCGAAGAAGCCGAACGCCGAGAGGAACAGCCCCTCGCGGTGCTCACCGTGCGTCGAGGCATCGGCGTCGAGAACACGCGCGACGATGAGGTCGTTGGTGGCCAGCATTCCTGACCAACCGATGCCGACGAGAGCGCCGGCCAGCATCGCGGGGACCAGTCCGGTGGCGAGGAAGAGCCCGGCGAAGCTGACGGCGAGGATCGCGTACGCCACGCGCCAGGTCCACAGCGCGCCGCGCCGAGCGACGATGCGGGTCCACACGGCGAGCCCGCCGGCCGCGACGAGGATGACGACGGCCTGCAGGAACAGTGCGTCGGCGACCGGCAGGCCGAGCGAGTAGCGCACGTACAGCTGGACGCCGGACAGGACCAGGGCCATCGCGACGCCGTAGCAGGCCCCGACCAGGCCGACCTTCCAGAACAGCGGGTTGCGCACGATGGCTGCGACGCCGGACAGGAGCGCAGGACGACGGTCGGCCGCATAGCGCGGGTTCTCGCGGACACCGACCGCCATGTAGACGATGACGATGCAGGCCACGGCGGCGTAGAGGATTGCCGTCGTCGCGAAGCCGCCCGTCGTCTCCTCGGTGCCGAACACCTGGGTGGTGAGCAGCGGGGTCACGGCCAGAGAGATGACGAGCGCGACCAGCTGGAAGCCCTGCCGCAGGCCGTTGGCGACGGCACGCTGCCGCTCGCGCGGGAACAGCTCGGGCAGCAGGGCGCCGTAGTTCGCGTTGAGGACGGAGTCGAACGCCTCGGTCAGAATCGCGAACACGGCGAACCAGAGCACGAGCGCGACGCCGTCCAGGCCGGCGGGCGCGGAGAAGAGCGCGATCATGCTCGCCGCGAGCAGGGGTGCACCGACGACGAGCCACGGCCGGCGCCGGCCGAACCGGGTCCGGGTGCGGTCGGAGAGATAGCCGAGGATCGGGTTGTCGATCGCGTCGATGATCGCGTAGATCGTCATGACGACGCCGTACGCGCGCACGTCGAGGCCGAGGATGTCGACGTAGTAGAGAATCACCGATCCCTTGACCATGTTGATCGGGATCGAGGTGCCGAACATGCCGATCGCGTACCGCCACGGTGGCGTGCGGGCGGCGGTGCCGTCGGAAGCGTGACCGGGACCATCGTCGGAAGCAGCTGTGGGTGCGGCGTGGCTGCTCACCGTCCGCTCCTCTCCGACGATCGCCGCGCGCACGTCGGACTGCGTCCGCGGGACGCGGCCGACCGCGCCGACCGCCCGACGACCGCCGTGGCCGTCACGCTCACACTAGGCGGGAACCGCCTGTTACGGAGCGGGAATCGCCTGTTACGCAGCGGGACCCGCGGTTGGATCGGGCGCGGTCGGCCACAGGTGCCGACACCTGGCGGTGGCCCTGCCTCAACGCGTGGGGCGACGCTTCGCCGTCCAGCAGGAGCTGTGCCAGTGCCGGCGCTCGTCCAGGCCGGCCTGGGCGCCAAGGATGTGCTCGGTGGACCAGGCGACCACATGCGCGACGCCGGGTGGGATCAGCTGGTCGCATCCCGGGCAGCGGTAGGACTTGTCTGACCCGGAGACCCGCCGAACGGCGTACTCCTCGCCGCCCGGACCGTGCTCCGTGCGCGTCATCCCCCGCAGCCGGCCCTCGTCCAGCGGCACGTGGCCCTGGCCGTAGGGCCGGCGGCTCGAGCGGCGGGACGAGGGCATCAGACGCCCTCCGTGGCTCCCACGTTCGCGGTGGCGGGAACGTTCACGATGCCGGTGCGGATGACGTCGGCGTACCAGCGTGCCGAGTCCTTGGGGGTGCGGACCTGGGTGTCGTAGTCGACGCGGACGATGCCGAAGCGACGGGTGTAGCCCCAGGCCCACTCGAAGTTGTCCAGCAACGACCACACGAAGTACCCACGCACGTCGGCGCCGTCCTCGATGGCCTGCGCGACGGCGTCCAGGTGTCGCGCGACGTAGTTGATGCGGTTCGTGTCGTGGATCTTCCCGTCGTCGGAGACCTCGTCGTCGAACGCTGCCCCGTTCTCGGTGACCATGAGCGGAAGGCCGTCGTAGGCGTTGTCCAGGGCGGTGAGCAACTCGTACAGGCCGTCGGGCTCGATGTTCCAGCCCATCGCGGTCAGGGGGCCCGTCGGGGCGAGGAACTCGACGTCGTCGAGCGACACCCACGGGCTGCCGGCCCCGGACCCGTGCCCGCCGGAGCCGCCGCCCGGTGCCTCACCGGGGGCGAGCTGGCGTACGTAGTTGGTCGAGTAGTAGTTCACGCCCAGCACGTCGACCCGCTGGCGGATCAGGTTCAGGTCCCCCTCGCGGACGAACGACCAGTCGGTGACGTGTCTCGTCAGCTCGGTCAGCTCCATCGGGTAGGAGCCGTCCAGGATCGGGCCGAGGAAGATGTGGTTGCCGACGAGGTCGACGCGGTGGGCGGCGTCCAGGTCTGCTGCGCTCTCCGGGTCGGCCGGCCGGGTGACGTGCAGGTTGAGCGTGATGGACACCTGCGCGTCCTGCCCGAGAACCTCGCGGACCGCGGTGGTGGCCAGGCCGTGGGCGAGGTTGAGGTGATGCGCTGCCGTGAGAGCCTCGGCAGGATCGGTGTGGCCCGGGGCGTGCACGCCGGACGCGTAGCCGAGGTAGGCCGTGCACCATGGCTCGTTCAGGGTGGTCCAGACCTTCACCCGGTCCCCCAGCTCGCGGGCCATCGCCCGGGCGTACTCGGCGAACGCGTACGCGGTCTCCCGGTTCGCCCACCCGCCGGCGTCCTGCAGCTCCTGCGGCAGGTCCCAGTGGTACAGCGTCACGACGGGGTCGATCCCTGCCTCGATCAGCCCGTCCAGGAGGTCGCGGTAGAACGTGACGCCCTCCGCGTTGAGCACGCCGGTGCCGCCCGGCTGGACCCGAGGCCACGCGATCGAGAGCCGGTAGGACTGCAGCCCCAGCTCCTGCATCAGGGAGATGTCCTCGCGCCACCGGTGGTAGTGGTCGTCCGCCACGTCGCCGGTGTCGCCGTTCAGCGTCTTGCCGGGTGTGTGGGAGAACGTGTCCCAGATCGACCGTCCACGGCCGCCCTCGTTCGCCGCGCCCTCGATCTGGTACGACGCGGTCGCCGAACCCCAGACGAAGGAGTCGGGGAACCGACGCTCGATGATGGGCTGAGTCATGTGATCTCCCTGCCTTGACGGATGACGCGAACGGGATGGAGCCCGTCGTCGGTGATGACGACGTCGGCACGGCGGCCGGCCTCGAGCGCTCCGATGCCGGGGTCACCGAGGACGGCGGCCGGGCCGGTCGAGGCCATGTAGACGGCGTCGACGAGCGGCACGCCGGCGTCGACGGACGTGCGGACGATGTCGAGCAGATGGGCGGTGCCGCCGGCGATGCTGCCGCCCGGGTTCAGCCGGGCGACGCCGTCGGCGACGGTGACCGTCCTGCTGCCCAGCTCGTAGTCGCCGTCGGCCATACCTGTCGCGGCCATGGCGTCGGTGACCAGGACAGCGCTGTCGCGGCCCACCATCCCGTGGACCTCACGGACGATCGCCGGGTGCAGGTGCGTGCCGTCGCCGATCAGTTCGACGACAACCTGGCCACGGGCAGCGGCCGCGAGAAGCTCACCGATCGGGCCCGGGTCCCTGTGGTGCAGGGGCCGCATGCCGTTGAAGAGGTGGGTGACGGTCGCGCGCGCGGACCGTCCCGTCCCTGCGGCGAGATTGTCGGCCGAGGCAGCGACCGCGCTGCGGGTCGAGTCGGGATCGGAGTCGGTGTGCCCCCATGACGGGAGGGCGCCGCCCGCAACGAGGGCCGCGGCGACGTCCTGGACGCCGTCACCCTCGGGAGCGAGCGTCATGGTCACGACGTGTCCGCGGCCGAGCCGCAGGAGCTCCTCGGTGAGGCGGGCGTCGGGCGCGATGATCAGCTCCGGGTTCTGAGCGCCGCAGCGGGCCGCTGACAGGAAAGGCCCCTCGATGTGAATGCCGGCAATCTCGCCGGAGTCCGCGATGTCGGCGAGCAACGTGACACGGTCACGCAGGTCGTCGGGTGCCGCCGTGACGAGCGAGACGACGACGGAGGTTGTGCCGTGGCGGCGATGCTCTGCGACGCCCCGGAGGACGTCCTCCGGGGTCGTCGCGTCAGGGAACGACGTTCCCCCGCCACCATGGTTGTGCAGGTCAACCAGCCCCGGCAGCACGTAGCCGTCATGAGTCGGCATCTCGCTGAGCGCACCACCCCAGCCGGCCGCGGCGGCGTGGGAGGCGGGGCCCACCCAGGCGAGCTTCTCCCCGTCCACGACGACAACGCCGTCGTCGATCACCGAGTCCTTGGTGACCACTCGCCCACGCACGACAGTCTCATTCATGGGGACCATCCAACACCCCTGGGCGGTGCTGGCCCGAATCCGTCCGTCCAGCGTCGTGAGGCGCCTGCTCGACGCGGCGCTCGCTGGGTCTTCTCCTCGCCTGTGCCGCGGAGGGCGACACCTGCCCCCGTTGTCCACGACCACGACTTGGCTGGCGCCCGATGCGGGTGGGCTCGTCTCGCGTTGCATTCATGGTCGAACCGGTGGAGTCGGGGCGAGGGCCCGGAGCAGCCTGGGCTAGAGCTCAGAACAGCCGCGAATCCACATCATCGATGCCCCGCATCGCGTCGTAGTCGAGCACCACGCAACGGATGCCCCGGTCGCCGGCCAGCACGCGAGCCTGCGGCTTGATCTCCTGAGCCGCGAACACTCCCCGCACCGGCGCGAGCAGCGGGTCCCGGTTGAGCAGCTCGAGATAACGCGTGAGCTGCTCGACGCCGTCGATCTCGCCACGGCGCTTGATCTCGACGGCGACGGCGGTGCCGTCCTCGTCCCTGGCCAAGATGTCGACGGGGCCGATCGCCGTCGGGTACTCGCGCCGCATCAGCTGGTGTCCCGGGCCGAGGATGTCGATCTGCTCGGCGAGAAGCTTCTGCAGGTGCGCCTCGACCCCGTCCTTGACGAGGCCTGGATCGACGCCAAGGTCCACGCTGTGGTCAGCGAGGACCTCGTGGATGCGGACGACAAGCCTGTCGTCGTTCTTGGTGTGCTGCACGGTCCACACCGCGTCCACCCCGGTGGCCGCCTCTTCCTCGGAGGGCTCGGCGACGTCCAGCCGGCACGGCGGACTCATCCAGTTGAGCGGTTTGTAGGAACCGCCGTCCGAGTGGACGAGTACCGACCCGTCCGCCTTGACCATGAGCAGCCTCGTGGCGAGCGGCAGATGGGCGTTCAATCTGCCCGAGTAGTCCACCGAGCAGCTCGCGATCACCACGCGCACCTAGAGACCTCCTGGACGAGCAGCGGACTACAGACGGGACGAGCACTTGCGGGTGGTCGAGGGCGTAGACGCAGCAGCGGGCTGGACGGCTGTGCCTCTGGTGTGAGTACTAGACGAGCGGCTCCCCACGCGGCGGCGCTGCTTCCAGCCAGCTCACCAGCCCGGCGAGGCACTCCCGGCGCATCGCGAGGCTCACCTCTTCGCCGTCGTAACGACAGCGCACCTCGACGAACTCGTCGGGCGCTCCACCACGCCGCTCGACGAGGTCGAGGCTCTCACGGGTGAATGTCCTCGTCGGCAGCAGGGAGAGTGAGACGAGCCGGTACCACTGCACCCGACCGACCCCGTAAACGGCGATACCGCCACGCCAGTCACGCCCACCGGAACGTACGGCGCACTCGAAGGAACCGACCCTGCGATCCAGGCGTCGCACACGCACGGCGAAGACGACGAGACCGGTGAGGATGACGACGGCGACCGCGGCCACTACGGCCCATGCGATCCCCGCCGACGTCAATGAGGCCTACTTCGCGTCCGCGGGCGTGCCGCTCTCGACCACGACGGTGACCGCGTTGTTGTCCACCGACACGAAGCCCTCGCTCACCTCTACCTCGACCTGGCTCCCGGACGTAGGTGTGATCCGCACGGTGCCGGGCTGCAGCAGGGACAGCACCGGCTCGTGGCCGGTGAGGATACCCATGGAGCCGTTCGCGGCAGGCACCACCACGCTGGACGCCTCACCGGTCCACAGCGCGGCCGTCGTCGAGACGACGTCGACATTCATCGCCACGGTGGCGACCTCCTCGCGTTAGTTCTGGATCCTCAGCGCATCTCGGACTGGAGCTTCGACCACGCCTGCTCGAGGTCCTCGAGGCCGCCGATGTTGTAGAAGGCCTGCTCCGGTACGTGGTCGTACTCGCCGTCGGCGATCTTCTTGAACGCCTCGACGGTCTCCGACAGCGGCACGGTGGAGCCCGACACGCCGGTGAACTTCTCGGCCATGTAGGTGTTCTGCGAGAGGAACTGCTCGATCCGGCGCGCACGGGCGACCGTGACCTTGTCCTCCTCCGAGAGCTCGTCGACACCGAGGATGGCGATGATGTCCTGCAGCTCCTTGTTCTTCTGCAAGATCGACTTCACCCGGTTCGCGACGTCGTAGTGCTCCCGGCCCACGTACTGCGGGTCCAGGATGCGTGACGTCGACGTCAGCGGGTCCACGGCCGGGTACAGACCACGCGAGGCGATCTCGCGGGAAAGCTCCGTCGTGGCGTCCAGGTGCGCGAACGTCGTGGCGGGCGCCGGGTCGGTGTAGTCATCCGCCGGCACGTAGATCGCCTGGAGCGAGGTGATCGAGTGACCACGCACCGAGGTGATGCGCTCCTGCAGCTGGCCCATCTCGTCCGCCAGGTTCGGCTGGTAGCCCACCGCGGACGGCATGCGGCCCAGCAGCGTGGAGACCTCCATACCGGCCTGGGTGAAACGGAAGATGTTGTCGATGAAGAGCAGCACGTCCTGCTTCTCGACGTCGCGGAAGTACTCCGCCATCGTCAGCGCGGACAGTGCGACGCGCAGACGCACGCCGGGCGGCTCGTCCATCTGGCCGAAGACGAGCGCGGTCTTGTCGAAGACGCCCGCCTCCTCCATCTCCACGATGAGGTCGTTGCCCTCACGCGTGCGCTCGCCGACGCCGGCGAACACCGACACGCCGCCGTGGTTCTGGGCCACGCGCTGGATCATCTCCTGGATGAGGACCGTCTTGCCGACGCCCGCACCACCGAAGAGGCCGATCTTTCCGCCCTGCACGTACGGGGTCAGCAGGTCGATGACCTTGATGCCCGTCTCGAACATCTGGGTCTTCGACTCCAGCTGATCGAACTCCGGGGGCTCACGGTGGATGGGCCAGCGCTCGGTGATGTCGAGCTGCTCGCCCTCCTGGAGGTTGAGGACCTCGCCGGTGACGTTGAAGACGTGACCCTTGGTGACCTCGCCGACGGGGACGGTGATCGGCGACCCGGTGTCCGTGACCTCGGACCCGCGCACAAGGCCGTCGCTCGGCTTCAGGGCGATGGCACGCACGATGTTGTCACCGAGGTGCTGAGCGACCTCGAGCGTCATCGTGGTGGTCTCGTCCCCGAGGGTCACCTCAGTGGTGAGGGCGTGGTACATCTCCGGGATGGCGTCCGGCGGGAACTCGACGTCCACGACGGGGCCCGTGACGCGGGCGATACGCCCCACGCCGGGCGCACCGGTCTGCTGCGTCGAGTCGGTGGCAGTGGCGGTCATTGGTCCTGTCCTTCTTCTCGCTTCATCGGCTGGACGCGCTGAGCGCGTCGGCACCGGAGACGATCTCGGTGATCTCGGTGGTGATGTCGGCCTGTCGTGCGGTGTTCGCGAGTCGCGTGTACTCGTTGATGAGGTCCTCGGCGTTGTCCGTGGCGGTCCGCATCGCCTGTTGGCGAGCAGCCAGCTCGGACGCGGCCGCCATGAGGAGCTGGGCGTGGATCCGGCGCCGCACATACATGGGCAGCAGCGCGTCGAGAACCTCCTCGGCGCTCGGCTCGAACTCGTACAGCGGCATCGGCTCCGCGCCGGGCTCCGCGACGCCCTCCACGATCTCCAGCGGCAGCATGCGCCGAACCTCCGGCACCTGACTGACCATGGAGACGAACCGTGTGTAGACCACGTGCACGCCGCTGACGCCGCCCTCCTCGACCGGGGCGAGGAAGGCACCCAGCAGGGCCTCGGCGATCTCGTGCGCGCGCTCGACGGTCGGTGCGTCGGAGCCGCCGGTCCAGGACTGGGCGATCTCACGACCGCGGAACCGGAAGTAGCTCTCGCCGCGCCGACCGCTGACGAAGAGCACGGGCTCCTTGCCGTCCTCCACCAGCTCGGCGAGGAGGCGCTCCGTGGCGCGCAGCACCGTCGCGGAGTACGCACCGGCCTGGCCACGGTCCGCCGTCACCACGAGCACCGCGACCCGCTTGGTGTCGTTGCGGCCCTCGATGAGCGGGTGAGCCAGATCCGCGTGCGCGGAGACCGCCGACACCGCTCGGATGAGCGCCTGCGTGTACGGGTCGGCGGCCTTGGCCGCGTCGCGTGCCTTACCGATGCGCGAGGCCGCGATGAGCTCCATGGCCCGGAACATCTTCTTCAGGGTCTGCGTCGTCCTGATCTTCTGCTTGTAGACCCTCTGCTCACCGGCCATGGCTCAGCTCCGCTTCGCGCTGACGATCTGCTCCTGCTCGCGCTCCGCCTCGACCTCGTCCGCACCCGGCTCGGCATTCAGCGCCTGGCCCGAGGAGTCGAGGAAGCCCTTGCGGAACTCCTCGACACCGGCGCGCAGCGCGTCCTCGGTCTCGCCACCGAGCTTGCCCGTCTCGAGGATCTCGGGCAGCACGTTGGTGTGCCGCTTGAGGTGGTCGAGCATCTCCGACTCGAAACGCGCGACGTCACTGACCTCGACGTCATCCAGGAAGCCGTTGGTGCCGGCCCAGATCGAGGCGACCTGCTCCTCGACGGGGTACGGGGTGTACTGCGGCTGCTTGAGCAGCTCCATGAGCCGCTCACCACGAGTCAGCTGCTGGCGCGTCGTCGGGTCCAGGTCGGACGCGAACATCGCGAAGGCAGCCATGGCGCGGTACTGCGCCAGGGTGATCTTCAGCGTGCCGGAAACCGACTTCATCGCCTTGACCTGAGCGTCACCGCCCACACGCGAGACGGAGATACCGACGTCGATCGCGGGGCGCTGGTTGGCGTTGAACAGGTCCGACTGCAGGAAGATCTGGCCGTCGGTGATGGAGATGACGTTCGTCGGGATGTACGCCGAGACGTCGTTCGCCTTGGTCTCGACGATCGGCAGACCGGTGATCGAACCGGCGCCCAGCTCGTCCGAGAGCTTCGCGCACCGCTCGAGCAGACGGGAGTGCAGGTAGAACACGTCGCCCGGGTAGGCCTCACGGCCCGGCGGACGCCGCAGGAGGAGCGAGACCGCGCGGTAGGCCTCGGCCTGCTTCGAAAGGTCGTCGAAGATGATCAGCACGTGCTTGCCGGAGTACATCCAGTGCTGCGCGATGGCGGAGCCGGTGTACGGAGACAAGTACTTGAAGCCGGCCGGGTCGGACGCGGGGGCGGCCACGATCGTCGTGTACTCGAGCGCTCCGGCCTCCTCGAGGGCGGCACGCACACCGGCGATGGTCGAGCCCTTCTGGCCGACCGCCACGTAGATGCAGCGGACCTGCTTGGCCGGGTCGCCAGACTCCCAGTTCGCCTTCTGATTCAGGATCGTGTCGAGCCCGACGGCGGTCTTGCCGGTCTGTCGGTCGCCGATGATGAGCTGGCGCTGTCCGCGACCGATCGGGGTCATCGAGTCGATGGCCTTCAGGCCGGTCTGCAGCGGCTCGTGCACGGACTTGCGGTCCATGACGCCGGGTGCGCGCAGCTCCAGCGCACGCCGGCCCTCGATGCCGGTGATCTCACCGAGACCGTCCAGCGGCTCACCCAGCGGGTCGACGACCCGGCCCAGGTAGCCCTCGCCGACGGGCACCGAGAGCACCTCACCGGTCCGGCGGACCTCCTGGCCCTCCTCGATGCCGGTGAAGTCACCGAGGACGACGATGCCGATCTCGCGCTCCTCGAGGTTCATCGCCAGTCCCAGCGTGCCGTCCTCGAACCGCAGCAGCTCGTTCGTCATGGCACCGGGAAGCCCCGAGACGCGTGCGACGCCGTCGGCCGCGAGCGTGACGTGCCCGACCTCTTCGCTCGCTGCCTTGGTGGGTTCGTAGGAACTCACGAAGCTGTCCAGCGCAGCCCGGATCTCCTCCGGCCGGATCGTCAGCTCAGCCATTGATCTTCCTTCGTTCTGTTGCTCCCCGCCTGGTGCGGCGGTCGGTCAGGTCTGTGTAGTTCGATGAGGATCAGCCGGCCAGCCTGCGCCTTGCGTCGGCGATCCGCGAGGCGAGGGTAGCGTCGACAACATTGTCGCCGACCTGCACGCGCAGGCCGCCGACGACCTCTGGGTCGATGCCGACGTGGATCTGGACCTCGCTGCCGTGCTGACGCTGCAGGATGTCGGTCAGCCGGTCGATCTGCGCGTCGGTCAGCGGGACCGCCGACGTCACGGAGGCGACCAGTCGTTGACGGCGCGCGGCGGCCTGCTCAGCGATACCGCGCAAGAGGCTGTGCACGCTCCTGCCACGGGGCGCGGAGGCGGCCCGCACAGCGAGCAGCTCGCTCTCCGGAGTGACCTTCCCGCCCAGGACCGACGACATCAGGCGGCCGCGGTCCTCGTCCGAGCGTTCGTGCGCCGACAGCGCCCGACGCAGCTCGCGCTGGTCGATGAGGATCCGGTCCAGCCGGTAGACCTCGTCCTCGACCTCTTCCAGCCGGCCGGCCTGCTGGGCCGACGCCAAGACCGACGAGGCCGCGAGGGCCTCGACGGCGTCGGTCAGATCGGCAGCCTCGGACCAGCGCTCACGGACCAGCCCGGCCACCAGGTCGAGCACCTCCGGCTCGACCTTGCCGCCGAGCACCGCCTGGGCGAGCTTGGCCCGGTCCGCCCCGTCCCGGGACGGATCGGTGAGGGCTCGTCGCAGGGCGACGGCGGAGTCGAGCAGGTCGACGACGCCGAACAGCTGCTCGCCGTAGCCTCGTGCGGACTCGCCCGAATCGCGCAGGACCGGCTCCCACCGCTCCTCCGCCCGGGCAAGCGCGGACGTGCTGGTCGCTCGCATCACGCCTCCTGGCCAGCGCGTGTCTGGCTCCCGGTGGCACCGACGCTCTCGGTGTTGTCGAGCTCGTCGAGGAACCGGTCGATGACGCGCGACTGCAGCGCCTGGTCGTTCACGGACTCACCGACGATCCGGGACGCGAGCTCGGAAGCGAGCATCCCGACGTCGGCCCGCAGAGAGATCTGCGCGGCCTGGCGGTCCGCCTCGATCTGGCGCGTGGCATTCTCGGTCACCCGGTCGGCCTCGGCCTGTGCCTTGTCCCGCGCCTCGGCGACGATCTGCTTGCCCTCTTCCTGGGCCCGCTCGCGAACCTCGGCGGCCTCGCGGCGCGCCTCGTTCAGCTCGGCGGCGATGCGCTTCTCCGCCTCGGCGGCAGCCTTCTCCGCGCGATCGGCCTGGGTCAGGCCGTGCTCGATCTTCTCAGCACGCTCGTCGAGGACCTGCGTCAGTCGCGGCACCGCGTACTTGACCATGAAGAACGCGATGATGGCGACGGCGACCAGGGACCAGATGATGTCGTAGTCGGCCGGGAGCAGCGGATTCTGCTCCGTCTCCGCCAGCAGCACGGAAGTCATCACGGGAACACGAAGCCAGCCGCGAGGCCCAGCAGACCGAGCGCCTCGACCAGGGCGATACCGATGAACATGTTGGTGCGCAGCGGGCCGGCCAGCTCGGGCTGACGGGCGATCGACTCCTGGGTCTTACCGATGAGGACACCGACACCGATACCGGGGCCGATGGTGGCGAGACCGTAGCCGACGGCATTGAGGTTGCCGGCGAGTTCGAGCGTTCCCTCCATGGGGAGTACTTCCTTCCTGTGTGGCGTGATCGTGCGATCACGTCGGTGGGTCGAGCCGCAGCGAGAGCCACGGAGTCTCTGGGTCGTTGTTGCGGTCAGTGAGCCTCGACGGACAGCTGGATGTACACGGCCGTGAGCAGCGCGAAGATGTACGCCTGCAGCGTCGCGATGAAGATCTCGAGGAGGGTGAACGCCAGGCCGCCGATCCCGGTCACCACACCGAACAGCGCCAGCGGGCCACCGGCCTCGAAGAACAGGTAGTGCGTCGCCGAGAAGCAGAGCACCAGGAGCAGGTGGCCCGCGATCATGTTGGCGAGGAGTCGGACCGTCAGGGTGACCGGCCGCAGGATGAACGTCGAGAAGAACTCCAGCGGGGTCAGCAGGATGTAGATCACCTTCGGGACACCGGGCGGGAAGAGCTGGTCCCTGAAGAAGTGCCCGGTGCCGCGCTCCTTGATGCCGGCGCGGATGAAGGCCACGTAGGCGATGGCCGCGAAGACGATCGGCACGCCGACCACGGAGGATCCCGCCAGGTTGAGGAACGGGACGACGCCGGTGATGTTCATTGCCAGTACACCGAAGAAGATGACGGCCAGCAGCGGCGTGTACCGGCGGCCGCGCTCCCTGCCGAGCGTCTCTTCCGCGATGCCCGTGCGGACGAAGTCGACGGCCATCTCGCCGAGCGACTGGACCCTCGACGGGACGAGCCGGGCCCGGCGGGCGGCGAGCCAGAAGAAGAGAACCAGCCCGGCGACCGCGATGAGGCGGACGAGCATGACCCGGTTGAACTCGAAAAGCGTGCCCTCGGCAAAGAGTGCAGGGGGGAAAAAGTCCGCGAGGCTCGGCGCGTGGAACCCGCCGCCCTCCTCGGCGGCGGTCACGTAGCTATGGAGCGTCAAAGACGATGCGGCAGACAGGGCGTCCCCCTGGGTGGGCTCGAGTCGGTCACAGTCGGGGTCCGGGCACGTCCGACGACGGACGAATCCCCGGGAACATAGAGAGCCTAACGCATGTGCCGGCCTGCTCCGAACCGCGGCGGCCCACCGGAGACGCACCGTGCACCGGTTACCAGAACGCCGCGTCGGTCGCCATAGCGAGCTGCGCCGGTCGCGAGCGATCCGTCGAGTGACGGGCGGTTCATCCTCGTCGTCACCGGCGCTCGTCCGGTTCCGTATCGGTCGCCTGGTCGGGACCGCCGCCGCGTGGGCCGTCGTCTCCGGTGGACGTCGCCGGTGAGGCCGTGGTGGAGGTCGAGGCGGAGGCTGCCGACGGCGCCGACGATGAGGGCTCGACGGTCGGGACCCGGGAACGCAGCACACCGAGCGACTCGATGAGCAGCGAGCCGAGGACCGCGACGACGAGGACGGCGAAGAAGACCCCCGGCGAGTAGAAGTCCCTCCCGCTGACGAGGAGGAGCACCACGAACACCAGTGCCATCTTGACGATCCAGCCACCCACCGCGGCGCCGGTGACGACGGTGAGCGATTTCTCCGCGGTGACAAGCATGGTCACGACGGTGGCGAGCATGAACAGCGCCGCGATGCCTGCGCCGAGCAGCGCACCCCACATGCCGGGGCTCCCGGCGACCAGGTGGCCGACGACGCCGCCGCCGACCGCGAGGACCGCGACGAGGACGCCCATGCGGCGCAGCATGGTGGTGTACATCTGCCGCAGTGCGGTCGAGGTGCCGTTGGATCGGCTCGGGGTGGTCATCTCGGGTGCTCTTTCTCATGGTCGGTCACACGGTCGGTCCGGGATGCTGCTGCCTCGTGCCGGCGACGCGCCGGGATCCTATTCCGCCCCCTGCAGGTCGCCCGCCCCACGCCGGCCCGACAGCTGCGACCACGTGATGATGATGGCGACGACGACGGCGACTCCCCCGCCGATCGCCACCTGGGTCGGGGTGAAGAGGGCGAGGGCCACGGCGCTGAAGGACACCACCGCGGTCCACAGATACAGGATCAGGGTCGCACGGCGCTGGCTGTGCCCCAGGTCGAGGAGCCGGTGGTGCAGATGTAGCCGGTCGGGGTGGAACGGTGACTTCCCCGCACGCACCCGCCGCATGACGGCGAGCGTCATGTCGAGCAGCGGGAGCAGGAGCACGGCGACCGGCAGGAGGATCGGCACGTACGCCGGCAGGACCTGCGAGGTGCTCACCCGGCCGGGGTCGATCTGCCCGGTGACCACGATCGCCGCGGCCGCGACCGTCAGGCCGAGCAGGTAGGCGCCGGAGTCCCCCATGAATATTCGCGCGGGATGGAAGTTGTGGGGCAGGAAGCCCAGACACGCACCGACCAGTGCCGCGATGACCGCGGTGGCGATGTTCGAGTAGTCGCCCGGTGAGGCGGCACGGGTCAGGAGATAGGAGTACACGAAGAACGCCGCGCCCCCGATCGCGATCATGCCGGCTGCCAGGCCGTCGAGGCCGTCGACGAAGTTCACGGCGTTGATGGCGACGACGACCACGAGGATCGTCGCGACCAGCGATAGCCGCGAGGACCCGATGGTGAGGCCGAAGACGGGGAAGGTGATGAGCTGGACGCCGTACAAGGCCATGAAGCCGGCAGCGAGGACCTGGCCGACGAGCTTGGTCATCCAGTCGAGGTCCCAGATGTCGTCGGCGACCCCGAGCAGGCAGATGATGGCCGCGCCGGCGAGGATCGCCCACACCGTCGAGGTCTCGGAGAAGGCGCCCTCGAGGAACGGGACGCGTGAGCCCACCAGCAGCGAGACAGCCAGTCCGGCGAGCATCGCGACTCCTCCAAGACGCGGGATCGGAGTGACGTGCACGTCGCGGTCGCGCACCGCCGTGATGGCGCCGGTGGCGAGAGCGATTCGACGCACGACCGGCGTCGACAGGAAGGTGACCGCCGCGGCCGTCAGCATGACAAGCAGGTAGACCCTCACGCCGGGCCCGAACCCTCGTCTCGCGGCTGCTCCGTGTCGGTTCGCTTGCTCTGCGCGGCCTGCTCGTCCCGCGCGGTCTGCTCGTCCTGCTCGGGCACGTCAGGAAGCAGCTCGGGCGCGATCTCTGCCAGCTCCTCCACCGCCAGGGCACCCCGGCGCAGCACGACGAGCCGCTCCGCCGTCGCATCCACGATGGTGGAGGCGACGGCACCACCGGACTCGCCGGCGTCGAGATAGACCGGCACGGTGTCGTCGAAGTAGCCGACCGCCTCGGCGGCCGTGGTCGCCGCCGGCTGACCCGAGCGGTTGGCGCTCGAGACGGCGAGCGGCCCGGTGCGGCGCAGCAGCTCGAGCGCGGTCTCGTCGTCGGGCATGCGCAACGCGACGCTGCCGTCGGTCTCTCCCAGATCCCAGGCGAGCGACGGCTGGGCGAGGCAGACGATCGTCAGCGGTCCGGGCCAGAACCGTGCGACGAGGTCGCGGACGACCTTCGGCACCTCGGTGGCGAGCCCGTCGAGCGCCGTCGCGGCGCCGACGAGCACCGGCGGCGGCATCTGCCTGCCGCGGCCCTTCGCGGCCAGGAGGGCGGCGACGGCCGCCGGGTCGAATGCGTCCGAGGCGATGCCGTAGACGGTGTCCGTGGGGATGACGGCTAGCCCGCCGCGACCGAGGACGTCGACGGCCTCGTCGAGTCCGGCGCGACGCTGCTCGGGGTCCTGACAGTCGTACACGCTCACGCGGGTGAGTCTGTCATGGGCCGGGGCGCCGCCGTGACATCCTGGCCGTGACATGAGCCCTATCCCCCGGCGCCGACTCGCCCGGTCCGCCGTGGTGGCGGTCTCCCTGGTGGTTCAGCTGCTCGTGCTCTACATGCCCGACGCGCCGGACGCACCGGGCGGCGTCGAGATCCCAGGCGCCGACAAGGCGGCCCACCTCCTCGTGTTCGCCGCCGTGAGCTACGCCGCTCTGCGGGCCGGCGTACCGCGGACCCTCGTGGTGGGCTACGGCCTCGGTCAGGCCCTTCTCAGCGAGCTCGTCCAGCACCTGTGGCTGCCGCTGCGCACCGGTGACCCGCTCGATCTCCTTGCCGACCTCGCCGGCGTGGCGCTCGCGCTCACCCTCACCCGCGCGCTCGCGCGCCGGTATCCGCGCACCGGCCGCAGGGCCGGGGCCGGAACAGCGAGCTCGCTCACCGGACGGCGGTCACGTACCGGTCGCGACCCGTCAGATCCGAACCGGTGACCACCCGCGAGAACCCCGCCGCGGTCACCATCTCGCGCACGGCGGCGGCCTGGACCTCCGCGTGCTCCATGACGAACCGGGCTCCCGGGCGCAGCAGCCGCGCTGCGGACGCGACGACGGCGCGGGGCACGTCGAGCCCGTCCGTCCCGCCCCCGTAGAGGGCAGCGTCCGGGTCGTGCTCGCGCACCTCGATCTCCAGCGGCACCTGGTCCGGCGGGATGTACGGCGGGTTTCCCACGACGACGTCCACCTCGCCGTCCAGCGCGGGCAGCGCCGTCGCCGCGTCACCGGCGACGAGGTCGACCTGCGGTGCCAGGGCATCGATGTTCCGGCTTGCGATGGCGAGCGCCTCGGCGGACAGCTCGACGGCGTGGACCTCGGCGCCGGCCACCTCCGTGGCGACGGCGAGCGCGATGGCGCCCGAGCCCGTGCACAGGTCGACCACGACGGGTGTGCGCCCGGCGGCGAGAACGTCCTTCGCAGCGTCGATCGCGACGCCGGCGACGACCTCCGTCTCCGGCCGCACGACGAACGCACCCGGACCCGCGACGAGCGTGAGATACCGGAACGCCATTGTGCCGGTGAGGTGCTGGAGCGGCTCGCGGCGGCGGCGCCGCTCCACGAGCGTGGCGTAGCGAGCGAGGGCGTCGGCCTCGGCCATGGGGGGCGCGAGCACGAGCGAGGTGCCGAGCAGATGTTCGGCGAGCAGCCGGGCGTCGACCTCCGGGGACGGGACGCCGGCCTCGGCGAGCACCTGGGCGGCACCACGGATCGCCTCGCGCCACGTCGGCACGGTGGTCTCGGACTCGCCGGCCGGTCGCTCGGGCGCCGGGCCAGGCACGTCGGTACCCGTCTCAGTACCCGTCGGCGAGCCGGGCCGCCTCGTCCATCTCCACGGCGGAGGCGATGACCGGCCCGAGGTCGCCGTCGAGGACCTGGTCGAGGTTGTAGGACTTGTAGCCGGTCCGGTGGTCGGCGATCCGGTTCTCCGGGAAGTTGTAGGTCCGGATGCGCTCGGACCGGTCGACCGTGCGGACCTGGGACCGTCGCTGCTCGGAGGCGGCGGCGTCGGCCTCCTCCTGCTGGGCGGCGAGCAGCCGGGCACGCAGCACACGCATGGCCTGCTCGCGGTTCTGCAGCTGCGACTTCTCGTTCTGCATCGACACGACGATGCCGGTGGGCACGTGCGTGATGCGGACGGCGGAGTCCGTGGTGTTCACCGACTGCCCGCCCGGCCCGGAGGACCGGTAGACGTCGATCCGCAGGTCGTTGTCATGGATCTCGACCTCGCCCGGGTCGTCGACCTCCGGGAACACGAGCACCCCGGCGGCTGACGTGTGCACCCGGCCCTGGGACTCGGTGACGGGCACCCGCTGGACGCGGTGCACGCCGCCCTCGTACTTCAGGCGTGCCCACACGCCTTCGGAAGGCTCAGTGGGGGCGGTCCGGGTCTTGATCGCGACGGAGACGTCCTTGTAGCCGCCCAGGTCGGACTCGGTGGCGCCGAGGATCTGCGCCGACCAGCCCATGCGTTCGGCGTAGCGCAGGTACATGCGCAGCAGGTCGCCGGCAAAGAGCGCCGACTCCTCTCCTCCCTCGCCGGCCTTGACCTCGAGGATGACGTCGCGACCGTCGTCGGGGTCGGTCGGCAGCAGCACCCGGCGCAGCTCCTCCGCGGCCTCGGCCGCGGCGGCCTCCAGCGCCGGCAGCTCCTCGGCGAAGGCGGGGTCGCTCTCGGCGAGGTCCCGGCCTGCGGCCAGGTCCCCGGCGGCGGCGCGCTCGGCGCGGTAGGCGCGCACCACGCGGCCGAGCTCGGCGTAGCGGCGGCCGAGCGAGCGCGCGCGACCGGGGTCGGCGTGCACGGCCGGATCGGCCATGGCCTCCTCGATCTGGGCGTGCTCGTCGAGCATCGCCTCGACGACGCGATCGGAGGACTCGGACGCCGTCTCGGTCTTGTTCATCGGCTCACAGGGGCTCGGGAGATGTACGGGCTGGAAGCGTGCAGATACAACAGCGCCGGCGGGAGCCGCGGACAAGTCCGCGGCGTCACCGCCGGCGCTGGTGGGTCGCTACTTCTTCTTGCCGTAGCGGGCCTCGAAGCGGGCCACGCGGCCACCGGTGTCGAGGATCTTCTGCTTACCGGTGTAGAAGGGGTGGCAGGCGCTGCACACGTCGGCGCGGATCTCGCCGGACGTCGCGGTGCTGCGGGTCGTGAACGTGTTGCCGCACGTGCACGTCACCGTGGTGGTGGTGTACTCGGGGTGGATGCCCTGCTTCATGCTGTCTCCTAGATCGTGTGTGCCACCGGGTCGCACGCGGATGCGCACGTGAACCGGAGGCCGACTGGACATTTTGCCAGAGTCTGACCCTGGCCGGTAGTTCGGACGTCACCGCCCCGGCTGGAGGAACGTCACACCCGGGTCGGATGTTCCCCCGGGCGCGGCGTGTCCTCGGCCCCGCGGCGATCAGCGGATCGCCAGCTCCGGCTCGCCCGACGGCGCGGGCGTGTTCTTCTGCACCGTCATGAGGAACTCGGCGTTCGAGCTCGTCTCGCGAAGCTTGCCCAGCAGGAGGTCGCTGGCCTGCTGCTGGTCCAGCGCGCCCATGACGCGGCGGAGCTTCCAGACGACCTTGATCTCCTCGGCGCCCATGAGCAGCTCCTCGCGGCGGGTGCCGGAGGCGTTGACGTCCACGGCCGGGAAGATCCGCTTGTCGGCGAGCTGGCGCGACAGGCGCAGCTCCATGTTGCCGGTGCCCTTGAACTCCTCGAAGATCACCTCGTCCATCTTCGAGCCGGTCTCGACCAGCGCGGTGGCGAGGATGGTCAGCGACCCGCCGTTCTCGATGTTGCGGGCGGCGCCGAAGAACTTCTTCGGCGGGTAGAGCGCCGAGGCGTCCACACCACCGGAGAGGATCCGGCCCGACGCCGGAGCGGACAGGTTGTAGGCGCGGCCCAGTCGGGTGATGCCGTCCAGCAGCACCACCACGTCCTGCCCGAGCTCGACGAGCCGCTTGGCCCGCTCGATCGCCAGCTCGGAGACCGTCGTGTGGTCCGACGCCGGCCGGTCGAAGGTGGAGGAGATCACCTCGCCCTTGACCATCCGTTCGAAGTCGGTGACCTCCTCAGGACGCTCGTCGACGAGCACCACCATGAGGTGGACCTGCGGGTTGTTCACGGTGATCGCGTTGGCGATCTGTTGCATGATGATCGTCTTGCCCGCCTTGGGCGGGGAGACGATGAGCCCGCGCTGGCCCTTGCCGATCGGCGCGACCAGGTCGATGACCCGCGGCGTGATCGCCTTCGACGACGTCTCCAGCCGCAGCTGCTCCTCCGGGTACAGCGGGGTGAGCTTGGTGAAGTCCGGGCGCTTGCGCGACTGCTCGACGCTCATGCCGTTGATCGTGTCGAGACGCACGAGGGCGTTGTACTTCTGGCGGTTGCCCTGCTGCTGATCGCCGTCGTGGGGCTGGCGGACCGCACCGGTGATCGCGTCACCGCGGCGCAGGCCATTCTTCTTGACCTGACCCATCGTCACGTAGACGTCGTTCGCCCCGGCGAGGTAGCCGGAGGTGCGCACGAAGCCGTAGTTGTCGAGGATGTCGAGGATGCCGGCGACGGGCAGCAGGACGTCGTCCTCGCTGACCTCCGCGGGTTCCTCGACGGCGAAGTCGTTGCCTCCACGGCCACGGCGCTTGCGGTCCCTGTTGCGGTCCCGGTTCCGACGGCGGGAGCGGCCGGGTCCGCCGGGGCCGCCACGGTCGTCGTCGTCGCGACGGTTCCGGCCGTTGCCCTGGTTGTTCTGGCCGGCGTCGCCGTCACCGTCCTGGCGGCTGCGGCGGCGGGCCGCCGCTTCGCCGAGGGCGTCCAGGGACAGGGGCGAGTCGTCGGCGGAGCCGGCGTCACCCTCGCCCACGGAACGGTCGGCGAGCTCACGCTTGAGCGCTTCCTTCGAGTCGGCGGCGCCGGCCTCGCTCGCGTCGCGGTCCTGGCCGGCGGCGAACTCGTTCCGGCCGCCGCGGCGCCGGTTCGCGCCCGCCTTCTGGTTCGCTGGCGCCTGCTGGCTCTCGGGCGCCTGCTGGTTCGCGGCCTCCGGGGCGTTCGCCGGCGCCTGCTCGTTCTCGGCAGTCTGCTGGTTCTGGCCGTTCACGGGTTCCTGCTGGTTCACGGTCGCCTGCCCGTTCGCGGGCGCGACCGGTTCCGGCTGTGTCGGCGTCGCTGCGGGCGCCGTCGCTGCCGGCGCGGTGGCTGCCGGCGCGGTGGCTGCCGGCGCGGTGGCTGCCGGCGCGGTGGCTCGGCGGGAACGACGGCGCTGGGGCGGGCCGGCGGGCGCTTCGGTGCGCTGCTCGCTCTCGGCCGGCTGACTCGCGGGCTCGGACGCGCCGTCCCGGCTGCCGGCCGGTGCGGTCGGGGCATCCTGACCCGGCGACTGCGCGTCGCGGATCGCAGCGATGAGGTCACTCTTGCGCATGCGCTTCGTGCCCTTCAGGCCCAGCCGTCCGGCCAGCTCCTGCAGCTCGGGAAGACGCATGGTGGTCAACGAGCCCCCGTTGCCTGCGGACGTGCCGGACTGGGGGGCGTCGACGGTTTCTGTCACGAGGTTCCTTCCCTCGGTGTACGTCCCTTGCTTGAGATGTGGGACGCGGGGTTCGGGTCGCCCGACCCGGAGGCTGGGCGGTGGTGACGGCCCCGGGCACGCAACGTACAGCGTGACTGGCGGGGCAGATCTGCACAGTCTGTCCGGAGTGGTCGTCGCAAGACTGGGACGACGGCCGGAGGGATTCGGTGCGCTTCCGATGGTAGCAGTCCCGATGCAGCACGTATGCCGTTCTGCGGACGGTGTTGCCCCCGTCACGGTGAGACGTTGCCCATCATGGTGAGACGAGGTGTGCACCCTCCGCGGCCACTCCGGGATCGAGGACGCGCCATCCGTGCCTGGACAGCGTCTCGGCGGTGGGGCGGTCGAGCCTCTCGAGGACGAGGACGCTCGGTCCGGCGCCGGAGACGACCGCCGGCCAGCCGGCCTCCCGCAGCGCCCTGACCGCCTCCGCCGTCGGCCGCATGACGTCGGAACGATAGCCCTGGTGGAGCCGGTCCTCGGTGCCGGCGAGCAGCAGGTCCATGCGCCCCCCGAGGGCGAGGACCAGCAGCGCCGCACGGGCCACGTTGTGGGCCGCGTCGGCGTGCGGGACCTGCGCCGGCAGCACCCGGCGGGCGGATGACGTGGTGAGCCTGGCGTCGGGGACCAGGACCGTGGGCCGCAGACCCGGCGCCAGCGGAACCTCGACAGCGTGCGGGCCCTCGTCGTCCACCCACGCCGTCGTCGCTCCGCCGAGGAGCGCCGGCGCAGCATTGTCGGGATGGCCCTCGAGCTCGGTGGCCAGCGCGAGCACGGTCGCGTCGTCGAGCGCCGCCGGGTCCGAGATCAGGCCGCGCGCGGCGATCAGGCCGGCGACGACGGCGGCCGCCGACGACCCCATGCCTCGCCCGTGCGGAATCGCGTTGCGGCAGAGGAGCTCGAGGCCCGCCTGCGGAGCTCCGGCCATCTCCAGCCCGCTGCGGACGGCCTTGACGACGAGGTGGCCCTCGCCGTCGGGCAGGTTGCCGTTGCCCTCGCCCTCGACGACCACCCGGGTCGGTCCCGCCACGGCACGGACGGTGAGGTCGTCCCACACGCCAAGCGCCAGGCCGAACGCGTCGAAGCCGGGGCCGAGGTTCGCCGACGTCGCCGGGACCCGGACCCGGACGTGCTCGTGCGCGATCTGCATACGGTTACAGGCCGAGCGTCTCGACGACGGCGGCCAGGGTGGGCGCGACGACGGTCGGCGCCACCTCGGCACGGCCGAGGGCGGTCGCGGTGTCCTTGAGCCCGTTGCCCGTCACCGTGCACACGATGCGCGCGTCCTTGGGCACCTCGCCGAGCTCGGCGAGGGCGAGGAGGCCGGCCACGGATGCGGCGGAGGCCGGTTCGACGAAGACGCCCACCTCGGAGGCGATGAGAGACTGCGCGTCGAGGATCTGCGCGTCCCCGACGGCGTCGATGCGCCCCTCCGAGTCGTCCCGGGCGGCCTGGGCCAAGGACCAGGATGCCGGGTTGCCGATGCGGATCGCGGTGGCGACGGTCTCGGGGTGCTCGACCGCCGCACCCTTGACGAAGGGGGCCGCACCTTCGGCCTGCACTCCCCACATGCGCGGGACGCGCGTCGCCACGGGCTCCAACCGGGTGGCCACGTCGTCTACCGAGGCGGCCGTGGTGCGGCCCGCGTACTCGTTGTAACCGAGCCAGTAGGCCGAGATGTTCCCCGCGTTGCCCACCGGCAGGACATGGATGTCCGGCGCGTCACCGAGGGCGTCGACGACCTCGAAGGCGGCGGTCTTCTGCCCCTGCAGGCGATACGGGTTGACGGAGTTCACCAGCTCGACGGGATACTCCTCGGCGAGGCCGCGCGCGATGTTCAGGCAGTCGTCGAAGTTGCCGTCGACGGCGACGAGGGTCGAGCCGTGCACGATCGCCTGGGCGAGCTTGCCGGCGGCGATCTTCCCGTCCGGCAGGATGACCACGCAGCCCAGCCCGGCGCGGACCGCGTAGGCCGCCGCCGAGGCCGAGGTGTTGCCGGTGGAGGCGCACACCACCATGCGGGCGTCGCCGGCGGCCACCTTGGACATCGCCATCGTCATCCCGCGGTCCTTGAAGGATCCGGTGGGGTTGGCGCCCTCGACCTTGAGCCACACCCGCGCGCCGACACGCTCCGTGAGCGCGGGTGCCTCGACCAGCGGCGTGCCCCCCTCGCCGAGGGTGACCACCGGGTCGTCGGGCCCGATCGGGAGCCGGTCCCGGTACTCCTCGACGACGCCTCGCCACTGCCGTGCCATCAGCTCACTCCCCCTCGACCCTGCTCACCGAGACCACGTCCTCCACGCTCCGTTCGGCGACGAGTCGAGCGACGGTGCGCTCCAGCGCCGCCTCGGTGGCGACGTGGCTGGTGATGGTGATGCGCGCGACTCCCTCGTCGGACCGCTGCTGGTGGACGCTCTCGATGGAGACGTTCTCCTCGCCGTAGATCCCGGCGACCGCCGCGAGCGTGCCCGGCTGGTCGGCGAGGCTGATCTGGACCCGGGTGCGCGCCGGCGTCGCCTCCGGACCGAGCAGCGGCAGCTGCGCGTAGGTGGACTCCCGGGGCGCGTGCCCGCCACGGATGGCGTGACCGGCGGCGGCGACGATGTCGCTGAGCACCGCCGACGCGGTCGGGACTCCGCCGGCGCCCTGCCCGTAGAACATCAGCCGGCCCGCGGACTCCGCCTCGACGACGACCGCGTTGAACGGCCCGTGGACGGCCGCGAGGGGATGGGTCTCGGGCACGAGCGCGGGATGGACCCGCACCGCGATGCCGGCCGGACGGCCTCGCCGGGGGGTTCGCCGCGCCACTGCGAGCAGCTTCATGACGTAGCCGTTCTCGCGCGCCTGGGTGACGTCCTCGACCGTGACGTCGCGGATCCCGGTGACCGGGACGTCGTCGATGCCCACGCGGGTGTGGAACGCGAGCGAGGCGAGGATCGCGGCCTTCGCCGCGGCATCGTGGCCGTCGATGTCGGAGCTCGGGTCGGCCTCGGCGTACCCGAGCTGCTGGGCCTGGGCGAGCGCGTCGTCGAACGAGAGGCCCCGCATCGTCATCTCGTCGAGGATGTAGTTGGTGGTGCCGTTCACGATACCGGCGACCGTGACGACGTTGTCGCCGGCGAGGGACTCGCGCAACCCGTAGACCACCGGTATCGCGCCCGCGACGGCGGCCTCGTAGTACAGGTCGGCGTCGCCCGACTCGACCGCGGCGTGCACCTCGGGCCCGTGCGCGGCGAGCAGCGCCTTGTTGCCGGTCACCACGGTCCGTCCGCCCCGCAACGCCTCGAGCACGAGGGTACGGGCGGGCTCGATGCCGCCGATGAGCTCGACGACGACGTCGGTCCGCTCGATCAGTCCGGACACGTCCTCGGTCAGCAGCTCGCGCGGGACCCACGGGTCGCGTTCCGCTGCGGCGTCCCGTACCGCGATACCCACGAGCTCGAGCTGCGCGCCGGAGCGTGCGGCCCAGTCCTCGCCGTGCTCGGTCAGCAGTCGCACCACCTGGCTGCCCACCGTCCCGCAGCCGATCAGCGCGATCCTCACGACGCCGTCCGCACGGGCTGTGTCACTGGTGCTCACGCGCGTCCTCTCGATGGTGTGTCGGTGCTGGTACCGGGGCGCCCGGAGCATGGAGGGCTCGGGCGCCCCAAGGATAAGGGCCCAGCCGCCGAGCAGGGGCAGGTGTCCGGCCAGCGATCCCGACCGCCGCCCGGGAGTCGTAGGACGGTTCGGTCACGCCAGCCCGTGTCACCGCCGAAGCTTCCGTTGATGGCCCTGCCGAAGGTCCCGCTGAAGGTCCCGTCGAACAAGCCCGAAGTGCCCGTCTCGGCGTGGGGAAAGGCAGTTAGCGCTTGTTCGGCGGCCGGCGGCGGCGCCCCGCGAGGATGGCTCGGCAGACCCGGGTGAGCGGGCGCCGTCGGGTCGGCGGGTACTCAGCCGACGTCGAGGCCGAGCACGTCCTCGAGCGTCTCGCGGCGCACGATCACCCTGACGGAGCCGTCGGAGGCGGCGAGCACCGGCGGACGCGGTACGAGGTTGTAGGTGCTGGCCATCGAGCGGCCGTAGGCGCCGGTGGCGGGCACGGCGAGCAGGTCGCCGGCGTGGACGTCGCCGGGGAGCGCGACGTCGTGGACGACGATGTCGCCGGACTCGCAGTGCTTGCCCACCACGCGCGCCGTGACGTCCGGCGCCGCGGAACGACGGTTCGCCAGGGCAGCGGTGTAGGCGGCGCCGTAGAGGGCTGGGCGGATGTTGTCGCTCATGCCGCCGTCGACGCTGACGTAGGCCCGGGTGGCGCCGCCGTCGAGGGCGACGTCCTTGACCGTGCCGACCGTGTACAGGGTCAGGCCCGCCGGTCCGACGACGGAGCGTCCGGGCTCGATGCTGATGCGCGGCGGCCGCGGGCCCAGCTCGGCGCAGGCGGCCCTGACCACGGTCGCCAGCCGCTCCGCGATCTGGTCCGGCGTCGGGGGCAGCGCGTCCTCGTCGGTGTAGCGGATGCCGTACCCGCCGCCGAGGTCCACCTCGGGCATGAGGTGCCCGGTGGCGTCCGCGATCTCGGCGCGCAGACGCAGCACCGCGCGGGCGGCGGCCTCGAAACCGGCAAGGTCGAGGATCTGGCTGCCGATGTGCGAGTGCAGACCGACCAGCTCCAGGCTGTCGGCCGCGAGGATCTCGTCGACGGCCTTCCGTGCGGTGCCGGCAGCGAGCGACAGGCCGAACTTCTGGTCCTCGTGGGCCGTGGCGATGAACTCGTGGCCGCCGGCGTGCACGCCGGTGGTCACGCGGACCATGACCTGCGCCACCGACCCTGCCTCGGCCGCGATGGCGGCCACCCGCTCGACCTCGGGCAGCGAGTCCACCACGATCCGCCCGACGCCGTGGTCGACGGCGGTGCGTAGCTCGTCGTCGGACTTGTTGTTGCCGTGCAGGCCGATCGCCTCTCCCGGCACTCCCGCCCGCAGTGCGACGGCAAGCTCACCGGCGGTCGAGGCGTCGATGCCCAGCCCCTCCTCGTGCACCCAGCGCGCGACCGCGACGGAGAGGAACGCCTTGCCGGCGTAGTACACGTCCGCCCCGGCCAGGCCCGCCTCGGTCGTGAAGGCCTCGCCGAACGCCGTGGCGAACGCTCGTGAGCGGGCACGCACGTCCTGCTCGTCGACGACGTAGGCGGGCGTGCCGTGCTCGGCCGCCACGGCGCGCAGGTCCGCCCCTGCCACGGCGAGTGCGCCGTCGTCCGTGCGGGTGGCACCGGTGGACCACACCCCGGTGAAGGCGCCGTCCGGCTCGGGGGCGCGAGCGGCGGCTCGCCCGGAGGTGCTGGGCGCCTCCCCCGTGCTTCCGGCCGCCGTCGGGGCGTTGTCGCTACTCACATGCGCTCCGGTGCGGAGACGCCGAGCAGGTCCAGGCCGTTGGCGATCACCTGGGTGGTCGCGTCGTTGAGCCACAGGCGCGAGTGGTGGACGGCCTCGATCGGGTCGTCGCCGCGCGGGGTGACCCGGCACTGCTGGTACCAGGTGTGGTACGCCGCGGCGAGGGACTCGAGGTAGCGGGCGACGCGGTGCGGCTCGCGCAGCCGGGCGGCGTGCGCGACGACGCCGGGGAACTGCCCGAGCGCCGCCGACAGGGTGGCCTCGGCCTCGTGGTCGAGCATCGAGGGGTCGAACTCGTCCCGCGTGACGCCGTGCTGGGCGGCGTTGCGGGCGACGTTGCGGGTTCGGGCGTGCGCGTACTGCACGTAGTAGACCGGGTTGTCGAGGTTCTGCTCCCGCAGCTTCTCGCCCTCCAGGGACAGCGGGGAGTCCGCCGGGTAGCGGGCGAGGGAGTAGCGGATCGCGTCGGTGCCGAGCCAGTCGATCAGCTCGTCCATGTCGATCGCGTTCCCGCGGCGCTTGCCCATGCGCTCGCCGGCGATGTTGACGAGCTGTCCGATGAGCACCTCGATGCTGACCGACGGGTCGTCGCCGGCGCAGGCCGCGATGGCCTTGAGCCGGCCGACGTAGCCGTGGTGATCGGCACCGAGCAGGTAGATCTTCTCGGGAAAGCCGCGGTCCTTCTTCGACAGGTAGTAGGCGGCGTCGGCGGCGAAGTAGGTGGGCTCGCCGTTCGCGCGGATGAGGACGCGGTCCTTGTCGTCACCGAAGTCGGTGGTGCGCAGCCAGACGGCGCCGTTGTCGTCGAAGACGTGACCCTGCTCGCGCAGGCGCGCGACGGCCTGGTCGACCGCGCCGCCGTCGTGCAGGCTCTTCTCGGAGAACCAGACGTCGAAGTGGACGCCGAAGTGGTCCAGGGTCCGGCGGATCGCCGCCAGCTGGGCCCGGTATCCGAGGTCACGTGCGACGGCGAGCGCCTCGTCGTCGGGCAGCTCGAGCAAGTCCGGCCGCTGCTCGAGGACCTCGCCGGCACGCTCGGCGACATACTCGCCGGGGTAGCCGCCTTCCGGGACGTCCTCGCCCTTGGCGCGCGCGAGGACCGAGGCCCCGAACTTGTCCATCTGGCTGCCGGCGTCGTTGATGTAGTACTCGGTCGAGATGTCGGCGCCGGACGCCCGCAGCAGGCGGGCGAGCGCGTCACCGAGCGCCGCCCACCGGGTGTGCCCGATGTGCAGCGGACCGGTCGGGTTTCCCGAGATGAACTCGAGGTTGACGGTGTGTCCCGCCTCGGAGGTGTTTTGCCCGTACGCGGGTCCCGCCTCGACGACGGTGCGGGCGATCTCGGCGGCGGTGGAGGCGGCGAGGCGGATGTTGAGGAACCCCGGGCCGGCGATCTCGGCGGTGACGCCCTCGGCGGCGTCGAGACGGGCGGCGAGCAGATCGGCGAGCACGCGCGGGTTCGTCCCGGCCTTCTTCGCCAGCTGCATCGCGATGTTGGTCGACCAGTCGCCGTGCTCGCGCTGACGCGGCCGCTCGACCCTGGGCAGCGGGACGTCGTCGGCGGCGAGGTCGACCTCGCCCGCAGCGACGGCGTCGAGCAGGACGGAGCGGATCAGGGTGGCGAGCTCGGCAGGTGTCACCGGAACAGAGTAGTAGCCGAGAGGCACCGCCTCGACGGGTCCCGGGACGTGATGCGGGCCGCACCCCGAGGCGTACGGCCCTCCCGGCGCGCCGCGGTCCGTCAGATCGACATGGCCGAGTAGACGGTGTTGACCTCTCCGGCCGGGCCGGACAGCGTGAGGACGATGCCGGTGCCGGTGCGCCACACGACGGCGCGGGTCCCGTCCCCGTTGTCGAACGCCCAGAAGTGGCCGGTGTCGTCCTCGTAGTGGGTGCCTTCCCCGATGAGCTCCGCACCGCTCGACTCGTACTCGGCGACGAGCTCTTCGGCGTAGGCCTCGTGCTCCGACATGCTGTCGAACGCGGCGGCGGTGATCGGTAGCTCGTTCGTGCCGTCGGTGTAGACGCCCTCGATGGCCTGCCTCGCACCGGCCTCCATCCCGGCCGAGTTCTCGCTCCAGCCGGCGTCCGTGAGGGCATAACCCGTGCCAGCCACCTCGTCGTCGACGTGGCCCCGGAGCTCGCCCGCGAAGACGTCGCCGCCGGACTCGCCGGTCGGCTCCTCCGCCGTCGGCTCCTCGGTGGTCGGCTCCTCGGCCGTGGGCTCCTCGGCCGTCGGCTCCTCGGTGGTCGGCTCCTCGGTGGTGGATGCCGCCGTCGGGTCGTCGTCCTGCTGATTCGTCACGTAGAACACCGCGGCCACCGCGAGGACGATGATGACGACGACCCCGATGATCGTCCGGACGAGCCAGTTCTTCTCGGGCTGCGGGTCCTGGCCGTTCGGCCCTCCGCCGTACGGCGTCCGGTCCCCGTTCTGCTGGTCCCCGTTCTGCGGCCGGCCGGGGTGCGGCTGACCGGGCGGATTCTCTGGCGGGGTAGACATAACCCTGTTCCTCCCTGCCGCCCGGGGGTGCCGGAGCGCTGGATGGTGTCGGTGGTGCGGACAGGTTAGGCGAAAGGCCGAGCGACATGGCGCCCCGCGGACGAGTCCCGCCATGGCGAGATCCGTTCCGCCCATGCCGTCCAGCGGCATCACCGCGGCACGTGGTCGGCGTCTCGAAGCGCACGCCGCCGAGCCGCCGACATGTGAACCGAGCCCCGCCCGGCTGGTAGCATCACGTGGCGCTGTCCAAGCTGCCGCGCCCCTTTAGCTCAGTGGATAGAGCGTCTGCCTCCGGAGCAGAAGGTCGTGGGTTCGAATCCCGCAGGGGGCACCGTGTGATGTCTCAGGACATCGGAAATGGCCCGGACCCACGTTCTGTGGGGCCGGGCCGTTGTCACGTCCGCAGCGTGGTTCTCGTGAGGGATGAATCACTCGATCGTCAGTGCCACGGCCCGCGCGACGACAGCACGTCGCGCAGCACGCTCGGCCGGTCGGTGACGAGCCCGTCGACGCCGAGGTCGAGCAGCCGCGTCATCTCCTCCGGTTCGTCGATCGTCCACACGTGCACGGCGAGCTCCCGACGATGAGCCGTCTCGACGAACCGCCGGGTCACCACCGGCACGTTCCGGTGCTGGGTCGGAACCTGGACGCACACCGCACCCTGTGCGGGATCCGGCAGGCCACGCAGCGCCCCGGGCTGCACGGCCGCGGGCAGCCGTGAGGCGACCACGAGCCGCCGGATGCCGTTGCTCCCGAGGCTCGTCGCCACGGCCGGGCCGAGAGCGGCTCGCAAGACGCGCAGCCGGGCGTCGGAGAACGACGCGACGCACACGCGATCGAGCGCGCCGGCCTGGTGGAGAGCCTTGACGAGCGGGGCGACGGCAGCGTCGTCCTTCGCGTCGATGTTGACGCGCAGCTCCGGGTAGTCGGCAAGGAGCTCGTCCAGGCGCAGGGGCGGCTCGCCGGAGGAGTCGCGGAGGCGGGCGACCTGGTCCCACGTGAGATCCGCCACACGGCCGATGCCGTTGGTGACGCGGTCGAGCGTCGGGTCGTGGACGAGGACCGGTACGCCATCACTGGTGGACCGGACGTCGGTCTCGAAGTACTGCAGGCCCAGGCCGATGGTGTGCTCGACGGCCGCGCGGGAGTTCTCCGGAGCCTCGAGGCTGCCGCCGCGGTGGGCGATCGCGACCGGACCGGGTCCGGCGAGGTAGGAGGTCACGGGTTCATCCTGCCCGGTCCTGACCGCCCAGGAGCGGTGCGCCAGCCCGGAAGCGGTACCTCAGCAGAGCTCCGTCACATCGACGGCGCCGTGCTCCTCCAACCACGCCAGCGGCTCGGTGGTGGTGCCCTCGGCGTCGGTGTGGATCTCGAAGTGCAGGTGGGGTCCCGTCGAGTTGCCGTTGTTGCCCACCTCGGCGATGACGTCACCGACGGAGACCTGCTGACCCTCCGTGACGAAGATGCCGTACGAGTACATGTGGACGTACCAGCTGTAGTACGTCTCGCCGTCGATCTCGTGCCGCAGGATCACCAGCATGCTGGAGCGGCCGTCCTTGCCGTAGCCCACATAGTCCACGGTGCCGTCGGCGACCGCGTGGATGGGCGTGCCCGACGGCGCAGCGAAGTCGGTCCCGGTGTGGAAACCGTAGCCACCGAACGGGTGGTAGCGGTCGCCATAGCCGGAGGAGTGACGGTACGTGCCCGCGGCGACCGGCTGGACCACGTCTTGCTCGGGCTGCTCGGTGACCGCCGCCCGGGTGCCGGACGCGCCCTCGACGGGACGGCAGGTGACGTTCTCGCGCGCAGCCGCCCGAGAGCTCTGCAGGAGCGTGGCTCGCGTGGAGGCCGCCGGGTCGGCCAGCAGGCTCGCTGGGACCGTCGAGGTCATCGGGGTGGCGCCGTCGAGCACCTCGAGCACGGTGACGTCGCTGGTGCGGACCGCCGCGCTCTCGGCGGCGGCGACGTGCGCCGCCGCGGCCTCGACGCTGGCCACCTGACCGTCGGCCGCGGCGAAGCCGGTCAGCGGCGCGACGATGGTCAGCGATCCCAGGGCGCCGAGGAGCGCGACCCGCGGGGCCCAGCTGTGGGTACGCGTCGGTCGCTCGCCGTTCCTGCGCTGCGCGCGGAGCGAGCGACGGCTGGGGAACGACTCCCGCGCTGTGAGCACCTCGGTGGCGATCTTGTCCCGCTGCTGCGCCCGGACCGCCCTTCTCGTGACGGACGGCCGGTCGGACTCGGCAGCGACCGCCGCGTCGATCGTGGCGACCGCATCGGCGGTGGCGCGGTACTGCTGCGTCACGGGCCGGCGGTTCTCCGTCGTCAGCCGGCTCTCGGTGGTCTGCCGCGGCTCTTCGGCACCCCGGGCCTCGGTAGCCTTCTCGGCCTCGGCGGCCTTCCGAGCCTCGGCGGCCTTCCGAGCCTCCGCGGCCTCCCGTGCACGCTCGGCTTCCCGGATCTGCCGTCGCGTCAATGCCGGCTTGTCGGGCACAGCACGATCCGACATTGGCGGGCGAACCTCCGGAGGGTGGAGCTGCGGCGACTCGTCCCCGAGCGCCGCGGGATTGATCCCGGTCAACGATGTGTCACGGAACCATAACGACGTTGTGGTGCGTGCGTCCAATATCGTCCGATCCGGAGTGTGGACGAGTGGTGTCCGGGAGCCGGTCCGTGGATACCGGTACGGGGCCCGCGGAACAAGCCCTTCGGCGTCGCGCGTCACGCCCGCCGTGCCCGCTGCATCGAGTCACGAACCTCACCGACGAGCTCCTCGAGGATGTCCTCCAGGAAGACCACACCGATCGGCGTCCGCTCACCGGGCGGGACCACGAGCGCGAGGTGCGCGCCCGTGCTCTGCATCACGGCCAGCACGTCCTCGACCTCGTCCTCGGGGGCCACCGAGGCCAGAGCACGCATTCGCCAGCTAGGCACGGGGCGTCCGCGGTCCTCGGCCTTGGCGTAGAGGACGTCCTTGAGGTGGAGATAGCCCACGAGTGCGCCGTGCTCGGCGTGCAACGGCAGCCGGGAGAAACCGGTCCGCGCCACCTCTCGCTCGACGTCGTCCGGGGTGCACGCCACCGAGAGCGTCACCAGTCGCTCCGGCGGCACCATGACCTCCTGCGCCGTCTCCTCGGAGAACTCGATGGCGCCCGTGAGCAGCCCGAGCTCGTCCCGCAGGACGCCTTCGGCCTGTGACCGCTCGACGATCGCGGCCACCTCTTGGGCGGTAAACGCCGAGGTCACCTCGTCCTTCGGGTCCACGCGCATCGCACGCAGGACGCTGTTCGCGACCCAGTTCAGCACGGCGATCACCGGGTGCAGCAGCTTCGACAGGGCGACGAGCGGCGGGGCGAAGAAGCGGGCAGCCCGCTCCGGCGACGTCACCGCCAGGTTCTTCGGCACCATCTCGCCGAGCACGACGTGCAGGTAGACCACCAGCGCGATCGCGACGATGAAGCCGACGACGTGGCTCGCCTCTTCGGGTAGCCCGAACGCCACCATGGGCCCCTCCACGGCGTGCGCGATAGCCGGTTCGGCGACCACACCGAGGCCGGTCGAGCAGATGGTCACGCCGAGCTGGGCGCAGGCCAGCATCAGCGAGACGTTCTCCATCGCGTAGAGCACGGTCTTCGCCGACCGGGAACCGGCATCGGCCAGCGGCTCCACACGGGAGCGTCGCGCGGACATGACCGCGAACTCGGCGCCGACGAAGAACGCGTTCAGGGCCAGCAGCACGATCGCGACAAGGAGGGCGGCGCCGGTGCTCATCACTCCTCCTCCGTCGCGTCGGGGTCCCGCCAGACCCGCAGGCGGTCCACCCGGCGGCCGTCCATCTGCTCCACGTGGAGGACGACGTCGGCGGCCACCACCTCGTCGCCGACCGTGGGGACACGGCCGAGGCGGTCCATGACGAGTCCGCCGAGGGTCTCGTACGGGCCGTCGTCCGGGACCACCAGAGCGGCCCGGTCGGCGAGCTCGTCCGGTCGCATGACGCCCGGCACCACCCAGCTGCCGCCCGGACCGGCGTGCGCGCCCGAACGGCGGCGGTCGTGCTCGTCGGCCACGTCTCCGACGAGCTCCTCGACCACGTCTTCGAGGGTCACCACCCCGGACGTCCCGCCGTACTCGTCCACGACGACTGCCATCTGGAGGCCCTCGTCCCGCAGCTGCACGAGCAGCGGCGCCAGGGCGAGGGTCTCCGGGACGCGGGGCGCGTCGACCATCAACGACCCGGACGCCACGGGGACCTCGGACCGGCGCTCGTAAGGCACGGCGATCGCGCGGCGCAGGTGGACGAGGCCGACGATGTCGTCGCTGTCGTCACCGATGACGGGGAAGCGTGAGTGTCCCGTCGCGCGGGCGAGCTCGACCACGTCCGCCGCCGACTGGTCACGCGTGAGCGTGTGGAGACGCCCGCGGTCCGTCATGACGTCGACCGCGGTCAGCGCCCCGAGCCCGATCGAGCGGGTCAGCAGCGTGGCCGTGGACACGTCGAGCGTGCCGTGCTCGGCCGAGCGGCGAACCAGGGCGGCCAGCTCGGACGCCGAGCGTCCGCCCGAGAGCTCGTCCGCGACCTCGACGCCGAACCTGCCGAGAAGCCAGTTCGCGGACTCGTTGAGGGCGGCGATAACCGGCCGGAGCACCCGCGTGAAGCCGGCCTGGACCGGCGAGACGTACCCGGCGGTGCTCAACGGCTCGGCCAGCGCCAGGTTCTTCGGCACCAGCTCGCCGAAGACCATCGAGAAGACGTTCACGAGCACGAGCGAGAGCACGACGGCGGTCGCCGTCGCCGCGGCGTCGGCGAGACCGGCCGACCCGAGCGGGCCAGAGAGCAGGCTCGCGATCGCCGGTTGCGCGGTATAACCCAGCAGGACCGTCGTCGCGGTGATGCCGACCTGGGCGCCGGAGAGCTCGAGGGAAAGGTTCCGCAGTGCCCGCTGGACCCCGGAGGCGCGCTTGTCACCGGCGGCGACGCGACGGTCGACCGTGCCCGGGTCGAGGGCGACGAGCGAGAACTCCGCGGCGACGAAGACAGCCGTACCTGCGGTGAGAACGATCCCGAGGAGGATCATCAACCAGTCGATCAGCACTCTTCGTCCAGCGAGGCTGGGTCGGGCTCGTCAGGATGGGGCTCGTCAAGGTCGGTATGTCGACCGCGGCGGGAACGTCGCATGGTGGGTAGATCGTAGCCGCGGCTCAGCGGCGTGCCTAGCCGGTCGCTGACGCCGCCTTGACCCGTTGTTGATCCCACCGGCGAGGGGCCCGCCCGAGGGTGTTATTCCGGACTCACTTTGGCGAGCCAGGGCGGCGGCGGACCCGGGCAACACATAGGGTTGAAGGGATCTACGTCACACCCCGGAAGAGGGCGATCTCCGAGTGTCCACGCAGGAACACCACGATCCGATGGCCGCCTTCGGCGCCAACGAATGGCTCATCGAGGAGCTGTACGAGAAGTACCAGCAGGACAAGAACTCAGTAGACCCGGCCTGGTGGGACTTCTTCGAGGGTTACGACAGCAACGGACGCAACGGACGCGACACCGGCGGCGGCGAGAACGCAGAGACAGAGCGGCAGAGCGAGCCGCAGTCGAAGCAGCGGACCGAGACGCAGGCGCGGCCGCGCGCCGAGCGCTCGGCCCCGGTCGAGCGCCCCGACGCGGCCGTCACACGCGAGCGCGAGCAGCCGCAGGAGTCCGGCAAGCCCGTGGACCGCAAGGAGCGCACGCACCGCAAGGAGGCCGGCAAGTCGCCGGTCACCCGTGTCGACCCACGCTCCGAGCAGCCCGCCACCGAGAGCCTGCGTGGGGACCTGCCTCCCGCTCCTCCGGTGGCCGCCCAGCCGGCGGTGCAGTCCTACGACGAGCCGGCTGCGAAGCTCAGTGACGGCACGCCGGCCGGTGAGGACGAGACCGTCAAGCTGCGCGGGGTGGCCGCCCGGACCGTGACCAACATGGAGGCCTCGATCGAGGTCCCGGTCGCGACGAGCGTGCGCGCCGTGCCGGCGAAGGTGATGGTCGACAACAGGATCGTCATCAACAACCACCTCACACGGGCCCGCGGCGGGAAGATCTCCTTCACCCACCTCATCGGTTTCGCGATGGTCGAGGCGCTCACGGACACGCCGGACATGAACAACGGGTACACCCAGACGGAGGACGGCAAGCCGGCCGTGTTCAAGCCGGCCAACGTGAACTTCGGCCTCGCCATCGACCTGCCCAAGCCGGACGGCACCCGCACGCTCGTGGTGCCCTCGGTGAAGAAGGCCGAGGAGATGGACTTCGCGCAGTTCTGGGCCGCGTACGAGGACCTCGTGCGCAAGGCCCGCAACAACAAGCTGACCCTCGAGGACTACGCGGGCACCACCATCACGCTGACCAACCCGGGCGGCCTCGGCACCGTGCACTCGATCCCGCGCCTGATGAAGGGCCAGGGCACGATCGTCGGCGTCGGGGCGATGGACTACCCCGCCGAGTTCGCCGGCTCCTCCGTGGAGACGCTCGCCCGGTTGGGCGTCTCGAAGGTCCTCACCCTGACCTCGACCTACGACCACCGGATCATCCAGGGTGCCGCGTCCGGCGAGTTCCTGCGCAGCATCCATCGAAAGCTGCTCGGTGAGGACGGCTTCTACGACCGCGTCTTCGCGGCCCTGCGCGTGCCGTACGAGCCGGTGCGCTGGTTGCAGGACGTCGAGTACGACACGGCGATCGAGATGGGCAAGCCGGCCCGCATCGCCGAGCTGATCCATGCCTACCGGTCGCGCGGCCACCTCATGGCCGACACCGACCCGCTCGCCTACCGACAGCGCCGCCACCCGGACCTCGACGTCGCCAGCTACGGGCTGACCCTGTGGGACCTCGACCGCACGTTCCCGACCGGCGGGTTCGGCGGGGCCCCGCGGCTGAAGCTGCGCGACATCCTCGGTCAGCTGCGCGACGCGTACTGCCGCACGGTCGGCGTCGAGTACATGCACATCGCCGACCGGGCGCAGCGCAACTGGTTCCAGGAGCAGCTCGAGCAGCCGTACGCCAAGCCGACGACCGAGCAGCAGCGGCGCATCCTCAGCCGGCTCAACGCGGCCGAGGCGTTCGAGACCTTCCTGCAGACCAAGTACGTCGGGCAGAAGCGGTTCTCCCTCGAGGGCGGCGAGTCGCTCATCCCGCTGCTCGACACGCTGCTGACCGACGCCGCCCAGGAGGGCCTGGACGAGGTCGGCATCGCGATGGCGCACCGTGGGCGCCTCAACGTGCTGGCGAACATCGCCGGCAAGTCCTACCGACAGATCTTCTCCGAGTTCGAGGGCAACCAGGACCCGCGGACGGTGCAGGGCACCGGTGACGTGAAGTACCACCTGGGCACCGTCGGTGAGTACAACGCGCCGGACGGCTCGAGCACCCGCGTCTACATGTCCGCGAACCCGTCCCACCTCGAGGCCGGGGACGGAGCCCTCGAAGGCGTCGTGCGCGCCAAGCAAGACCGCATCGATCTCGGTGCGGAGGGCTTCTCGGTGCTGCCGGTGCTCATCCACGGTGACGCCGCGTTCGCCGGCCAGGGTGTCGTCGTCGAGACGCTCAACCTGTCCCAGCTGCGCGGGTACCGCACCGGCGGCACGGTGCACATCATCGTGAACAACCAGATCGGGTTCACCACCGGGCCGTCGAGCGCACGCTCGTCCTACTACGCCACCGACGTCGCCAAGGGCCTGCAGATCCCGGTCCTGCACGTCAACGCCGACGACCCCGAGGCGGTCGCCCGGGTGTCCGAGCTGGCGTTCGCCTACCGGCAGGAGTTCCACAAGGACGTCATCATCGACATGGTGTGCTACCGCCGTCGGGGGCACAACGAGGGCGACGACCCGTCGATGACGCAGCCGGTCATGTACTCCCTCATCGAGAACAAGCGCTCGGTGCGCAAGCTGTACACCGAGTCGCTGATCGGGCGCGGGGACCTTACGGAGGAGGAGGCGGAGCAGGCGCTCAAGGAGTTCCAGCGCGAGCTCGAGCGCGCCTTCACCGAGACCCGTGAGGGTGGTTGGCGGCCGGAGCGTGACCAAGTCGCCGGTCTCGAGCTGCCCGAGTCCCAGCAGGAGGACGCCGGCACGGTCGTGGGCTGGCAGACCGCCGTCAGCCCCGAGGTGCTCGAGCGGGTCGGCCAGGCCCACGTCCGCCCGCCCGAAGGCTTCGAGGTCCACCCCAAGCTGTCGCAGCTGCTGCAGAAGCGCGAGGCCATGTCCCGCGAGGGCGGCATCGACTGGGCGTACGGCGAGCTCCTGGCCTTCGGCTCCCTCCTCATGGAAGGAACCCCGGTGCGCCTCGCCGGGCAGGACTCTCGCCGCGGCACGTTCGTCCAGCGCCACTCGGTCCTGCACGACAACAGCACCGGCGCCGAGTGGACGCCCCTGCTGTACCTCACCCCCGACCAGGCCAAGTTCTGGGCCTACGACTCCTCGCTGAGCGAGTTCGCCGCCATGGCGTTCGAGTACGGCTACTCGGTGGAGCGCCCCGACGCCCTCGTGCTGTGGGAGGCCCAGTTCGGCGACTTCGCGAACGGCGCACAGGTCGTCATCGACGAGTTCATCTCCTCGTCCGAGCAGAAGTGGGGCCAGACGTCCTCGCTCGTGCTGCTGCTGCCGCACGGCTACGAGGGCCAGGGCCCGGACCACTCCTCCTCCCGCATCGAGCGGTTCCTGCAGCTGTGCGCCGAGGACAACATGGTCGTGGCACAGCCGTCGACGGCGGCGAGCCACTTCCACATGCTGCGCCGGCAGGCGTACTCACGCCCGCGCAAGCCGCTGATCGTGATCTCCCCGAAGCAGCTGCTCAGGCTCAAGGCCGCCGCGTCCGAGGTCGAGGACTTCACCTCGGGCACCTTCCGACCGGTCCTCGGAGAGGTCGACGCCGATGTGCGCAACGCCGCCGGCGACGTCGATCGGGTGCTGCTCTGCTCCGGTCGGGTGTACTACGACCTCGCCGCCCGGCGCGCCAAGTCCGAGGACAGCAAGACAGCGATCGTGCGGCTCGAGCAGCTGTACCCGCTGGCGATCGAGGACCTCAAGGCCGAGCTGGACGTCTTCTCCGGCGCCGAGCTGGTCTGGGTCCAGGACGAGCCGGAGAACCAGGGCCCGTGGACGTTCATGTCCGACCACCTGGGCGAGGCCCTCGGCGGTCGCGACCTGCGGGTCGTGTCGCGTCCGGCGGCCGCATCGCCGTCGACGGGGTCGATGAAGCGGCACAAGGAGGAGAACGCGGACCTGATGGACCGCGCCTTCGACCGTTGAGGAACGGCCGGCAGCCGTTGCCGCTCACGCGCGAGCGGCAACGGCAGCGCTCAGGCGTGCCCGGGCCGCCACCTGAGCGTGACAGTCTCGCCGCCACCCCGGGAGATGTGATCCGGACGACGAGGGTGCGCCCGAGCTCGCGGGCGCGCATCCCAGCATCGTGGCCGTCGCCGTGCAGGATGGTAGGAAGACCTCTCACGTTGCGAAGGAGACAGTAGGTGCGCGAGGGCATGCGGGTGTGCGTGGTCGGCGACGAGCTCGTCGCGGGACTGGGCGACGCCCGGGGGCTCGGCTGGATCGGCCGGGTGATGGCGCGGACCACCACCGAGGACCCCATCTTCGTCGCCGAGCTGGCGGTGCCCGGGGAGTCGACGTCGGGACTCTCCGCCCGTTGGGAGACGGAGGCCCAGCGGCGCTTCGGCCCGCACGGCGACAATCGCCTCGTCGTCGGGCTCGGCGCCCAGGACCTCGTCGAAGGGCTCTCCCTGGCGCGCTCCCGGCTCAATCTCGCGAACGTCCTCGACATCGCCTCGGCCTCCCGGGTGAGCTGCTTCGTCGTCGGACCGCCTCCCCGCCCGGACGTGGACTCCGCCGACGCAGCCGCGCTTCCCGCACTATCGCGCGCATTCTCGGACGTGTGCCGACGACGGCACATCCCGTACGTGGAGACGCACGAACCGCTGCGCACGCACGACCAGTGGCACGCCGACGTCGCCGCCGGCGACGGCCGGCACCCCGGCCAGGCGGGGTACGGGCTGCTCGCCTGGCTGGTGCTGCACAACGGCTGGCACACCTGGCTCGGGCTTCCCTCGGACGACGGCTGAGCCGCAGGCCCGTCCGAGGATCCCCGTCGGCCGCCAGCGGCGGCAGCGGAGCCGTGCCCGTGGTTACAGTGGTCAGGTGCCGACCGTCGAACTCGGGCTCCCGCGGCCGCGTAGCGCGCCGCACGAGGCGTCCTCGAACGCGTCGGCCGCGCCGCGCCCCGTGACGACGGAGCTGATCGACTCCTACGGGCGCGTCGCCCGCGACCTGCGGGTCTCCCTCACCGACCGGTGCAACCTGCGGTGCGAGTACTGCATGCCGGCGGAGGGGTTCGACTGGCTGCCGAGCCCGGAGGTGCTCTCGGACGCAGAGGTCACCCGGCTCATCACGGTCGCGGTCGAGCACCTCGGCATCCGTGAGGTCCGGTTCACCGGTGGTGAGCCGCTGCTGCGCAAGGGCCTGGAGTCCATCATCGCGGCGACCACGGCCCTGCGGACCGACACCGGTGAGGTACCGGAGATCTCGCTGACGAGCAACGCGCTCGGGCTGGAGCACCGCGCCGAAGGACTGGCCGCCGCGGGACTGAAGCGGATCAACGTCTCGATGGACTCCCTCGATCGCGCCACCTTCGCCGAGCTGACCCGCCGGGACCGGCTGCCCGACGTGCTCGCAGGGGTCGACGCGGCCGACGCGGCCGGGCTGAGCCCGATCAAGATCAACGCCGTGCTCATGCGCGGCCTGAACGACGACGAGGCGCCGGAGCTGCTCGCCTGGGCGCTGCGTCGCGGTTTCGAGCTGCGGTTCATCGAGCAGATGCCGCTGGGGCCGCCCGAGGCGTGGAAGCGTGGCGCGATGGTCACCGCTGAGGAGATCCTGGCTTCCCTGCACTCGCGGTTTCGGCTCACCCCGCACGACCCGCGCGAGCGTGGAGCCGCCCCGGCGGAGCGTTGGACCGTCGAGCCGGCAGACGGTCTCCCGGGCGGCACGGTCGGCGTGATCGCGTCCGTCTCGGAGCCGTTCTGCGGCGCCTGCGACCGCACCCGGCTGACCGCCGACGGGCAGGTCCGCGCGTGCCTGTTCGCCCGTTCCGAGACGGACCTGCGGGCGTTGCTGCGCGACGGCGCCTCCGACGAGGACATCGCCGAGCTCTGGCGCTTCGCCATGTGGGGCAAGAAGGCCGGGCACGGCATCGACGACCCTGGCTTCCTGCAGCCGGCACGACCCATGAGCGCCATCGGAGGGTGAGATGACCGCACGCGCCGAGGACACCATGGACGCCGGGAACACCACGACGGCCGACGGCGACTCCACGGCAGGTGGCGCCGCCGTCGTGCGGTTGCGCTACTTCGCCGCCGCGGCCGAGGCGGCGGGGTCGCCCGGCGAGGACCTTACGCTCCCGGCGGGCAGCACGGTCGCCGACCTCATCACGGCCCTCACCGACGCCCACGGCCCGAAGCTGGGGCGCGTGCTCACCATCTCGAGCCTGCTGGTCGACGGCGTCACGACGGTCGTCGCCGAGAACGGCGACGCCACCCTCACCTCAGGCTCCGAGGTGCAGGTGGACGTGCTGCCGCCCTTCGCCGGCGGCTGACCGCTCTGCTGACCGCGAGGGCTACTCCTAGCGCCGGGGGCGCCTGTGGCAACAGTGGCCCTCGCAGTTGGCGGCAGCCCTCGCGAGCACGGCCCCGGAGCGCGCACGCGGCTACTCCCGCGGAAGGCGGTGCGAGGTAGTCCCCCGGGACGACGACGACCCCGACGGCGGCGGCCTAGTCTCAGGACATGCGAACCGACCGCGGATGGCGCCGCTTCTACGCGTTGGGTTGGCTGGCGTCCGCCATGGCGGCGACCGTGGCGTTCGTCCAGTGGCAGGGCTACGTCCGGGAGGTCGAGGCACGTGCCGGGGAAGCGGAGCGCACCCGCGAGGAGGCCGCGCGGCGGCGCGCCGTCGAGGAGCGTCTGCGCATCGCCCGCGAGCTGCACGACTCCCTGACCCACAGCATCTCGGTCATCAAGGTCCAGGCCGGTGTCGCGTCGCACCTGGCCACCAAGCGCGGTGAGGAGGTCTCCCCGGCGCTCCACGCGATCCAGGAGGCCAGCGCGGAGGCGTCCCGCGAGCTGCGAGACACCCTCAGTGCCCTGCGCGAGGACGACAGGCCGAGCGGCGGTCTGGACCGGCTGCCGCACCTGGTGGAACGGGCCCGCGACGCCGGGCTCGCCGTCGACCTGACGGTCGCGGGCACACCGGTGCCGCTGCCCGCGGAAGTGGATGCCGCCGCGTTCCGGATCGTGCAGGAGTCGCTGACGAACGTGCGACGCCACGCGGGCCCTGTTCCGGTGACCGTGCACGTGGACCACCGCCCGGGCGGTCTGGTCGTCCAGGTGGACAATGACGGTCCGCTGCTGCGCGGGGCACCCGTGCCCGGGCTCGGCCTCATCGGGATGCGCGAGCGGGTGACGGCGCTCGGCGGGCGGCTGCGTGCCGAGCCGCGAGCCACCGGTGGGTTCGGTGTGCGGGCCGAGCTGCCCGGCGGCGCCTCGTGATCCGTGTGGTCCTGGTCGACGACCAGGCGCTGATCCGCTCGGGCATCCGGGCGCTCCTCGAGGCCGAGGATGTCGAGGTCGTCGCGGAGGGCGCCGACGGGCAGGAGGGCGTGCGCCTCGCCGTCGAGCACCGGCCTGACATCGTGCTGATGGACGTCCAGATGCCGATCATGGACGGCATCGAGGCCACGCGGCAGATCGCCACGGACGACCGCCTCGAGACCGTGCAGGTCGTCGTGCTGACGAACTACGGTCTCGACGAGTACGTGTTCAACGCGCTGCGCGCGGGAGCCGCGGGTTTCCTGCTCAAGGACACCGAGCCGGCCGACCTGGTGCAGGCGCTCCGGGTGGCGGTGCGCGGGGATGCCCTGCTGTCCCCCGCTGTCACGCGTCGCCTGATCAGCGAGTTCGTCGCCCGCCCGCCCGATCTCACGGGCAGTGCCGGCCTGGACGCCCTGACCCCGCGCGAGCTCGAGACCACGGCTCTCGTGGCGCACGGGCTCAGCAACGACGAGATCGCCGAGCGGATGGTGGTCAGCCCGACGACCGCCAAGACCCACGTCAGCCGGGCGATGACCAAGCTCGGGGCACGCGACCGCGCACAGCTCGTGGTGATCGCGTACCAGACAGGGCTGGTCTCCGGACGCACCTGATCCGCTACGGCATACGGGTCGCCCTCATGCCTGTGACGGCTACTCCTCGCGCCGAGGGCTACAGGCACAACTGTGGCCCTCGGTCCCAGCAGTAGCCATCGCTGCTCCGACCGCCCCTTGCCAACATGTCGCGTAAGCGCTAACTTACCGTAAGTGGACACTAACGCTGTGGATCCCTGGACCGCCCTCGGCGACCCGAGCCGACGGCGGATCTTCCAGCGCCTGACCGAGCGGCCGAGCTCGGTCTCCGAGCTGGCGGCAGAGCTGCCGATCAGCCGGCCGGCCGTCTCGCAGCACCTTCGGGTGCTCCGCCAGGCCGCGCTGGTCGAGGCCCGGACGGCGGGCACCCGCCACATCTACGAGGTGGACGCCGCCGGTCTGCGAGCGCTGCAGGCAGACCTCGACCGGTTCTGGGGCCAGGCGCTCAGCAACCTCAAGGCTCTCGCGGAGCAGCAGCCCGCGACGAACCACCACCCGCCCGCGAACCACCACGAGAAGGAGCAGACACGATGAGTACCACGCCCACCAGCAGGTCCGTCCGGCACGAGATCGTGGTCGACGTCCCGGTCGAGACGGCGTTCCGGGTCTTCACCGAGCAGTTCGACAAGATCAAGCCGCGCGAGCACAACCTGCTCGCCAGCCCGATCGTCGAGACGGTCTTCGAGACGTTCGTCGGCGGGTCCGTCTACGACCGGGCCGAGGACGGCTCCGTGTGCCGCTGGGGACGGGTCCTGGTGCTCGACCCCCCGCACCGGCTCGTCTTCAGCTGGGACATCACCCCGGAGTGGCAGGTCGAGACCGACCCGGAGAGGACCAGCGAGGTCGAGCTGCAGTTCCTCCCGGACGGCGACGCACGCACGCTCGTGGCGCTCGAGCACCGCCACCTGGACCGTCACGGACCGGGCTGGGAGTCCGAGCGCTCGAACGTGGACGCCGACGGCGGGTGGCCGCTCTACCTGCAGCGGTTCGCGGCCGCCGCCGGGGCCTGAGCCGCCTGAGCGGGGAGCGCAGTCAGCTGCTGCCGCTCCACTCGTGCGATCCGTCGGGGAAGACCTGGCGTTTCCACACCGGCAGGCGGCGCTTGACCTCCTCGACCAGCTCCGCCGTCGCCTCGAACGCCTCGGCGCGGTGCGCGGCCGAGACCGCGGCCGCGAGCGCGACCTCACCCACCTTCAGCGTGCCCACCCGGTGCAGGACGGCGATCGCGTCGATCGGGAACTGCACGGCGACGTCCGACGCCACCTGCCGCACGACCGCGTCCGCCGCCGGGTGGGCCACGTACTCGATCCCGGTGACGCCGCGTCCGGCGTCGTGGTTGCGCACCACGCCCCCGAACGTGACGACAGCACCAGCAGCCTCGTCGGCGACGGCCTCCGCGCACTCGAGGACGTCGATGTCCTTGTCGCGGACCGCGGCGAGAGCGATGCGCCGGGCCGGCGCACCGAGCCGCTCGCTCGGCTCGTTCACGACCGGCCCTCCCGGCGAGCCACGAGACGGGCGACCGCCTCGGCGCGGTCGGTGACGGCATCGCTCCCGCCGCCGGCCGAGCCGGCTGCCAGCCCGACAAGGAAGGCGGTCAGCGGGGCGCCCGGCCGGCTGGGCCCGTGGGCCACCTGGCCGACCAGCCGCAGCAGGTCCGGGGTGGACGCCGTCATGATGTCCCGGTCGACGCCCAGCTCGGCGCAAACCTCGTCGAGCCAGGTGTTCATCGCCGCCATCTTGCGGGTCTCGTCGCCTCGGTCACGGTCTTCGGCCACGGCTCGTTCTCGCCCCTCCGCCTCGGGTTCGCGGACCTCACGGTGGTAGTCCGTCCCACTCTCCACCGACAGCACCGCCAGCACCAGCCGGCCGACGGTGCGCAGGACCGTCGCGCTCGCCTCGTTGGCCAGCAGGCGCCCGACCCCGGGCAGCACCGGGACCAGGCGCTCGGTGAGGTGCTCCCGTTCGCGAGCACGCAGGGACCGGGCGCCGGGGGCGTCACCGGTCGCCCATGCCTCCGCCTCCTGACGGCACAGGTCCGCGACGTCGCGCGCGGGCGTCACCAGGTCGCCTGCGGGTGCGACGAGCTGGAGGTGGTCGGCGCGCAGGGCGTCGAGGTCGTCCTCGGCGCGGCGGCGGCGGGCGGCACGCGCGTAGACGTCGAGGCTCATCAGGTCGGTGGTGAACAGCTCCGCGTCGGCCTCGAGCCACCGGGCCGCCAGGCGCCATGCCGTGGCGGTCGCGCCGCTACGCAGTCGTTCGGTCGTCGACTCGTCCGGCGGGGACAGGACATCGGCGACCGCGTCCCAGCTGCCGGCCCGATCGCGCGCCGCCTGAACCAGCTGCGCCTGGAATCCGGCCGCGGTGTCCTCCCCGGCGCCCTCCACGGGCGCCAGGCGTCCGTGGTCGCTCATCGGACCCTCATGTGCCGGGCAGGGCGGTCGGCGTGCGAGTGACATCAAGGCTGCCGGAGACGGAGCGCGAGGTGAGAAAGCAGATGCCGCCGTCCGTGCGGTCCTCGAGGGTTGTCGCACCGAAGCCGGAGGCCTTGCGGTCCGCGCCGTCGAGGCGGACCGCGCCGGTCAGGCTGCGGGCGGTGAGCGAGACGCCGGTCCCCGCCGGGAGGGCCACGAGCATGTCGCCGGAGACCGTGCCGACGCCGACCTTCGACGTCTGCGCGGTGCTGCGGACCTCGACGAAGCCCGACACGGAGTTCACGTCGGCGCGTGGCAGATCACCACCCAGGCTGACGCGGCCCGCAGCAGTTGTCGCCGTGACCGGTCCGTCGTGCCCGGAGACCGTGATGTCGCTGGAGGCGGAGCGGAGGGAGGCTGCTCCGCGGGAGCCGGTGACGACAAGAGCACCGGTGGCCGTGTTGAGGTGGATGTCCTCGGCGAGGTCCGCCACGTAGGCGTCCGCGCTCGCCGTCGCGGCCGTCACAGCGGTGCCCCTCGGCACGCGTACGGTCAGCCGGGCGGAGTCCGAGGAGCTGTAGGAGCGCAGGCGCTTGACCCAGCCGTCCCAGCCGATCGAGGGGTAGCCGACGGTGAGGCGCCCGTTCTCGACGGTGAGTTCCAGCGGGTTACCGCGCAGGTCGGTGACGTCGACCCACACGTGCGGGTCGTCGTGGGTCCGCACGTCGACCGAGCCGGCGACGAGCTGGACCCGCAGCCGGGTGACACCGTCGAGCTGGTGCTGGGACGGTCCGGAAACGATCCAGGATCGGGTGGCCATGGCACCGAACCCTACGCGTCCAGGGGTGTCCCTACTCGGTGACGGCCACGGTCCGACGCGACCGACCCTCGACGCTCAGCCCGCGTTGGGGCGCTTGCCGTGGTTCTGTGGTCTGCCCTTGCGGGCACGACGCTTGCGTCCGCGCTTGCTCATCTTTGTCTCCACGCTTCTCGCCGCTGGTGCGGCGACGGGGACATGGTCCCACACGTGCCACAGCCTTGACATCCCGCACGTGCCGCACATGCCACAGTCTTGACCACTGCTTGGCCGCCTCTTCATCCGGTACGCGATACACCTCACACTCCGTCCGGAACCCCGTGTCGAGCTGGCGCAGCGACACGGTTGTGCGTCTACTGTTTCGTCACGTGCGTGCCCTGCAGCGAGCGGTCTCCCTGCCCTCGCTCGTCGTGGCGTTCGTGGTGCTGACCCTGCTGTCGCTGCGTCCACTGCGTCCCCTCGAGGCGGATCTGCACGGGTTCTGGGTGCGCACGTACCCGGACTGGGTCGAGTGGATCCTCCAGCAGGTCCTCGACCGCCTCACCGGCCAGGCCGTATGCCTGCCCGTGCTGGTGATCGTCGCCGTCGTGCTGGCGCGCCGCTACCGGACGTGGCGGCCGATCCTGGTCGCGGCGGCCACCGAGGTGGCCTTCCTGGGCGGCGTCGGGCCGTTGAAGCTGCTGTTCGCACGCCCCTCCCCCGAGCTCGGCAACGCGCAGTTCTTCCACTGGCACTGGGGGCTCCTCGACGGCGGCTGGCGGACGAGCTACCCGTCCGGCCACTCCGCGGAGGCCATCCTGTTCTACGGGGCCGCGGCGTACCTGATCATCCGGTACTGCCGACCGAGTCCTCGGGCGACCCGGTGGATCCGGGCCGGCGTCGGCCTGATCACTGTGCAGTCCGTGGTGGTCGCGTATCTGCTCGGCTGGCACTGGACCACCGACCTGCCCGCGGGCGTGCTCGTCGGCGGCATCCTGCTGCACCTGGTGCTGCGCGCGGACCGGCGCCTCATCCCGTCGCTGCTCCGGCGGTGGGACCCGTCGTCAGTCGACCTGGACCCGGGTGACCTTGAGGACCGACAGCTGAGATCGCACCCGTAGCTTCAGCGAGCTCGGCGCCACCTCGAGGCAGGAGCGACGAACCAGCTCACGAATGTGCTGCTCGGCGTCCGTGGCCTCTGTGCACGTCGGGCACTCGGCGGCGTGGCGCCGCAGCCGGGCCTCCTGGCCCTCGTCCAGCTCGGCGTCGAGGAACTCGAAGAGGTGCTCGAGGAGCTCGTCGCAGCTGCAGGGGCCCTGCTGGCCGGCGCGCTCGCGCACGGCACGCTCCGCCCGCTCGGCGAGGTGGTCCTCGGCCTGCTCGGCGTTCACGCCTTGCTCCTCTCGCACGAGCCCTGCGGTGCCTCGCTCCGGCACACCTCGTCCCTCGGCGTCCCTCCGCGGGGGCTCCTCGCGCTCATGCTTTGGCCTCCGTCCGGATGCCGAACTCTCGCGCGTGGTCCACGAGGAGCTCACGCAGCTGTCGACGCCCGCGGTGCAGCCGGGACATCACCGTCCCGATCGGGGTACCCATGATATCCGCGATCTCCTTGTAGGCGAAGCCCTCCACGTCCGCGAGGTACACGGCGATCCGGAAGTCCTCGGGCAGCTCGCCCAGGGCGTCCCGGATGTCCGAGTCGGGCAGCAGGTCCATCGCCTCGGCCTCCGCCGAGCGCAGGCCCGTCGAGGTGTGGGACGCCGCCCGGTGGATCTGCCAGTCCTCCACCTGCTCGGCGTCGGACTGCTGGGGCTCGCGCTGCTTCTTGCGGTAGGAGTTGATGAAGGTGTTGGTCAGGATCCGGTAGAGCCAGGCCTTGAGGTTCGTGCCCGGCCTGTACTGATGGAAGGACGCGTAGGCCTTGGCGAACGTCTCCTGGACGAGGTCCTCGGCGTCGGTGGGGTTGCGCGTCATGCGCATGGCCGCCCCGTAGAGCTGGTCCAGGTACGGCAGCGCCTCGCGCTCGAATCGTTCTGCCCGTGCGGCGTCGCTCTCACCGCCCGGGGCGCGGTCGAGGTCACCCTCGTGGCTGTCCGTCATCATCCACGAGCCTAGCGCCGGCGTCTCCGGGACGCGTGCGGAGGCCACAGTCGGGGTCGTCGGTCGAAGAACAGCAGTCATCACGTCCGTCACAACCACCCACGCGGCCCGGGCATTCCGGACCCGATGTGTGCGAGGGGTCGCAGGCGACGCCGTTGTGCGGTAGCAATGAGCCATGAAGATCCTCCGTCTGCTCGCGCGCCCGATGATCGCCGCCCCGTTCGTCGCAGACGGCGTCGATGCCGTTCTGCACCCGGAGGGCCACGTGGAGAAGGTCCGCAACGTCCAGCCTGCCCTGGAGCGGGCCGGCGTACCGCGCAGCTTCCTCACGGACCCGACCCTGCTCGTCCGCGCGTCCGGCGCCGTCACCGCGGTCTCCGGCCTGCTGCTGGCCACCAGCCGGAGCCCGCGGTCGGCGGCCCTGACCCTGGTCGTGGTCGGCCTGCCGGCCACGGTGGCGAAGAACCCCGTCTGGCAGGCCGGCAGCGACGACGAGCGCTCGGGGTACGTGTCCGGCCTGCTCAAGGGTGTCGGGCTGTGCGGCGGTGCGCTCCTCGCGGCCGGTGACCTGGCCGGGCTGCCGTCCTGGTCGTGGCGGATGAAGAACGCACGCCAGCACCGTGCGAAGATCCGTGAGGTCAAGAACCGGGCCAAGAGCCGGTACAAGGACTGACAGAAGGACCGGTACCCGAACTGAACGCCTCGCTCGGCACGACGTCACCCGCCACGCCCGCCACGCCTTGGCCGGCGCCCGCCGCAGCGGGCCCCCTCGACGCCCTCGTCGACGTACCGGGATCGAAGTCCCTGACCAACCGGCACCTGCTGCTCGCCGCGATCGCGGACGGGCCCACGGAGCTCGTCCGGCCGCTGCGCTCACGAGACAGCGAGCTCATGGTCGCCGCCCTCCGCGCCCTCGGCGCCGGCGTGGAGCCCACCGGTGACGGCGCAGACCTGCGCATCATTCCGGGCCCGCTGCGCGGCGGCGTCACGGTCGACGCCGGCCTCGCCGGTACCGTCATGCGGTTCGTCCCCGCGCTGGCGGCCCTGGCCGACGGCGAGGTCCACATCGACGGAGACGAGCGTGCCCGCGAACGCCCCATTGCCCCCGTCGTGGACGCGCTGCGCACCCTCGGTGTCCGGGTGGAGACCGGCACCTCCCCCGCCGGGGCGGCGGTCCTGCCGCTCACGGTGCACGGCACCGGCTCCCTGGCCGGCGGTCCGGTCGACGTCGACGCCTCCGCCTCCAGTCAGTTCGTCTCCGCACTGCTGCTCGCCGCCCCCGCGTACGGCGACGGCATCGAGGTGCGGCACGTCGGCGCGACCCTGCCGTCGCTGCCGCACATCACCATGACGGTCGACGTGCTGCGCGAACGCGGCATCGAGGTCGAGGCCGACCCGGACGCCGGACGTTGGCGCGTCCAGCCGGGCCCGGTCTTGGGTGGCCGGATCGTCGTCGAGCCGGACCTGTCCAACGCCGGGCCGTTCCTCGCCGCGGCCGTGGCCGCCGGCGGCACCGTGCGGGTCCCGCGCTGGCCCACCTCCACCACGCAGGCCGGCGACCGGATGCGCGACCTGCTCCCCCGGCTCGGCGCCGCCGTCGAGCTGAGCGACGGCGTCCTGTCGGTCACCGGGCCGGCCGACGGCCGCATCAGCGGCCTCGATGCCGACCTGCACGACGCCGGCGAGCTGGCACCCACGATCGCCGCCCTGTGCGCGCTCGCCGAGAGCCCGTCGCGCCTGCGCGGAATCGCTCACCTGCGGGGCCACGAGACCGACCGGCTCGCGGCGATGGTGACCGAGATCAACCGGCTCGGGGGTCGCGCCCGCGAGACCGACGACGGCATCGCGATCGAGCCGGCGCCGCTGCACGCCGGCGTCGTCGAGAGCTACGCGGACCACCGCATGGCCACGTTCGCCGCGATCCTCGGGCTGCGAGTTCCCGGCGTGGAGGTGGTCGACATCGCCACCACGGCCAAGACGATGCCGGACTTTCCCGGGATGTGGGCCGAGATGCTCTCGGACGGGCCGCGTGCGTGACGACACGGGCACGGACGACGCCCGGGTCCGGGTGCGTCCGAACCCCCGGGGCAGCCGGCCGCGTACCAAGCACCGCCCCGAGCACGCCGACGCGGTGCGGGCGATGGTGCTCGGCGTCGACCGCGGCCGGTACCACCTGATCACCGACGACGGGACTCCCGTGGTCGCCATCAAGGCCCGCGAGCTGGGCGGCGGGGAACGTGGCGCCGTCGTCGTCGGCGACCGGGTCGGCGTCGTCGGGGACGTGTCCGGGCAGGAGGACACCATGGCCCGCATCGTCAAGGTCGCCGCGCGTACCTCGGTGCTGCGCCGCTCGTCCGAGGACAGCGACGCCGCGGGCACCGAGAAGGTGATCGTCGCAAACGCCGACCAGCTGCTGATCGTCACCTCGGTCGCCGACCCGGAACCTCGCCCGCGCATGGTGGACCGCTGCCTCGTGGCCGCCTACGACGCCGGGATGGAACCCGTCCTGTGCCTGACCAAGGCGGACCTCGACGACCCCGGACCGTTCCTCGAGCGCTACGCGGCGCTCGAGGTCCCGGCCGTGGTGACCTCCGTCGTCGACGGGCGGGTGCAGGGCCTCGATGCGGTGCGCGACCGGCTGACGGGGCGGACGTCGGTGCTGGTAGGGCACTCCGGCGTCGGCAAGTCGACGCTGGTCAACGCGCTCGTGCCGGACGCGGGTCGGGCGACCGGCGAGGTCAACGCCGTCACCGGCCGTGGCCGGCACACCTCCTCGAGCGCCGTCGCCCTGGCCCTGCCGGACGGCGGCTGGGCGATCGACACGCCTGGAGTGCGTTCGTTCGGGCTCCAGCACGTGGGGGTGGCGGACCTGCTTGCGGCCTTCGACGACCTCGCCGCCGTGGCAGAGGAGTGCCCGCGCGGGTGTACGCACACCGAGGACGCGCCGGACTGCGCCCTCGACGAGTGGGTCACCGCAGGCGGCGCCGGAGCAGCAGGCGAGGCCAGGCTCGCGTCGTTCCGGCGGCTCCTGGCGTCCCGTTCGACCGAACCGTCCTGACGCACCGGCCGGCGAGGACCGGTCAGGCGATGCCGACGACGCCGGTGTCGGCCTCCGGCACGGGTTCCGCCGGACCGCCCTCCTCCGGCCGCACCCGCAGCACGGGCTTGATCGCCTCACCGCGGTGGCTGGACTCGAGGGCCCTCTCGACGTCGTCGAAGTCGAAGTAGGAGATGAGCCGGTCGAACGGGAAGCGGCCCTGGCGGTAGAGCGCGAACAGGGTCGGGACGAGGCGGTCGCTGCGGCCGCCGCCACCGAGCACACCGACGATCCGCTTGCCCCACATCGTGGTGAGGTGGTCCACCTCGAAGCTGGCGCCGGCCGGTGCGCCACCGACGAGGAGGCAGGTCCCGAGCATGCCGACGGTGGCGACCGCCTGCTCGACGACGGCGATCACGCCGGTGCACTCGAGCGCGAAGTCCGCGGGCCCGCCGCACAGGTCACGCACCGTCTCGACGACGTCGGGCTCCACGGCCGCGTCGACGACGTGCGTGGCGCCGAGCTCGCGGGCGAGCTGCAGGCGGGAGGGGTGCTTGTCCACGGCCACGATCGTCGTCGCCGGCGTGTTGGTGGCCGCCATGACGGCCGCGAGTCCGACGGCGCCCGCGCCGTAGACCACGACGCTGTCGCCGCACCCCGGTCGAGCGGTGTTGAGGACGGCTCCCGCGCCGGTCGAGATGCCGCAGGCGAGCGGCCCGGCGATGTCGAGGGGGATGTCGTCGGGGACGGAGACGGCAGAGCTCGCGAGCGCGAGCGAGTAGGTGGCGAAGGAGGACTGTCCGAAGAAGTGTCCGTGCAGCGGTGACCCGTCGGCCGTGCGGTAGGCGCTCTGCCCAGCCCGTGGGCCGAGGAGCCGGAATCCGCCGGCCACCGCCTCGCCGAGCCTCGCGCAGTACCGGTGCTCGCCGTCCTTGCAGTGCTCGCACTGTCCGCAGAACGGCCAACCGAGGACCACGCGGTCCCCGACGGCAGGGCTCGTGACGTCGTCGCCAACCGCTTCGACGACGCCGGCGCCCTCGTGCCCGAGGACGGCCGGGACGGGCATCGGCATGTCGCCGTGCCGGGTGATCTCGTCGGTGTGGCACACCCCGGTGGCGACGACCCGCACGAGGATCTCGCCCGGTCCGGGCTCGTCGATCTCGATGTCCCGGTAGCTGAACGCCGCGTCCCGCTCCTCGACGACGGCGGCCCTGCTCTTCGTCACTGGTCTGCCTCCTCGGTGAGGGATGTCCGACTTCCGGCACGCTATCAACGTCCACGGACCGGGACCGGAGTCTCGCGGTGCGGCACCACCGGGGTCCGGCGGGGCCGCGATAGGTTGCCGAACATGACTGTGCAAGGTGCGAGCCGCTACACCGACGACCTGCGACTCGCCCACGTGATCGCCGACCAGGTCGACGGCCAGACCATGAGCCGGTTCGGGGCTCAGGACCTCCACGTCGAGACCAAGCCGGATCTCAGTCCGGTCTCCGACGCCGACCGCAGCGCGGAGGAGATCGTGCGCAGCCAGCTCTCCCGCACGCGGCCGCGCGACTCGGTGCTCGGCGAGGAGTTCGGCAGCACGGGCCACTCTCCCCGGCAATGGGTGATCGACCCGATCGACGGGACGAAGAACTTCGTCCGCGGCGTGCCGGTGTGGGCCACGCTGGTCGGGCTCGTCGAGGACGGTGAGGTGGTCCTCGGCGTCGTCTCGGCGCCGGCGCTGAACCGGCGGTGGTGGGCGGCCCAGGGCTCGGGGGCCTGGACCGGACGCTCGCTCTCGGCGGCGCGTCAGCTCAGCGTATCCGGGGTCTCGGACCTCGACGACGCCTCCCTGAGCTACTCCAGCCTCGGTGGCTGGGCCGAGCGCGGATCGCTGCGCTCCTTCCTCGACCTGGCGCAGCGCGTGTGGCGCACCCGGGCGTACGGAGACTTCTGGTCCTACATGCTGGTGGCGGAGGGGGCGGTGGACGTCGCCTGCGAGCCGGAGCTCGAGGTCTACGACATGGCGGCGCTCGTCCCGATCGTCACCGAGGCCGGTGGGCGCTTCACCGGCCTCGACGGCGTGCACGGGCCGTGGGGCGGCACCGCCGTGGCGACCAACGGGCTGCTGCACGACGAAGTGCTCGAGACGCTCGCCGCCCAGCAGGACTGAGCGCGGCCGCGCACGCGGCCGGCAGCCCGGTGCGGGCGCCCGCAGGCTACTGGCAGACTTGCTGGCGTGACCGAGCGCAAGCCACCGGGCGTCCCCGTCGGCAACTGGGTCGACGAGCTCATCCGCGCCGCCACCGAGCGCGGCGAGTTCGACAACCTGCCCGGCGCCGGGAAGCCGCTGCCGGACACCGACACCAACGACGAGAACTGGTGGATCCGGCAGAAGATCCGCGACGAGGACCTGCCGGCCGACGTCCTGCTGCCGCCGGCGCTGCAGCTGCGCAAGGAGGTCGCCGACCTTCCCGAGACCGTCCGCGACCTGCCCACCGAGGAGGCCGTCCGCGACGCCGTCCGGGAGGTCAACCGGCGGGTGGCGGACTGGATCCGCACGCCGAGCGGGCCGGTCGTCCCGGTCGCGCCCGCCGATCCGGACATGATCGTGGCCGCCTGGCGGGACGGGCGCCGGAGCTGATCCCCGGACGCCCCGGCGGGGGTCCGCACGCGTGTCACAACCCGCGGATACCGTCCGAGGCATGCGCATCCTCCATACCTCGGACTGGCACCTTGGCCGGACCCTGCACGGTGTGGACCTGACCGATCATCACGGCGCCTACCTGGACCACCTGCTCGAGGTCGTGCGGTCCGAGCGGATCGACGCTGTGGTCGTGGCGGGCGACGTCTACGACCGAGCGATCCCGCCCGCGGACTCCGTAACGCTGCTCTCCGAGGCCCTAGCCCGGCTGACCGAGCACACCAGGGTGGTCCTCACCCCCGGCAACCACGACTCGGCGACCCGCCTGGGGTTCGCGTCCGGGCTGTTCCGCGACCGGCTCGTCGTGCGGACCCGGGTGCGCGGTATCGCGGAGCCGGTCGAGCTCCCCGACGCCGACGGCGGTCTCGGGGCCCGCGTCTACGCCCTGCCCTACCTCGATCCCGACATGGCGCGCACCGAGCTGGCCGAGCCGGGTGATGACGGTGAGGCAGGGACCGTAGTGCCGGCCCGGTCGCACCAGGCCGTCACCGCGGCGGCACTACGTCGGGTCCGGGCCGATCTGGCGCGCAGGAACGCCGCGGGCGCTCGGGTGCCGGCCGTCCTGCTCGCGCACACCTTCGTCACCGGCGGCGCCGCCAGCGAGTCCGAGCGCGACATCCGCGTCGGCGGGGTCGACCAGGTGCCGTCGGGCGTGTTCGCCGACGCGGGGCTGGACTACGTCGCTCTGGGCCACCTGCACGGCCCGCAGCGGGTCGGCCGCGAAGGGATCGACCCGGTCATGCGGTACGCGGGCAGCCCGCTGGCCTTCTCCTTCTCCGAGGCCCGTCATCGCAAGTCCACGGCGCTGGTCGATCTCGGCCCCGACGGCGTGGCTCACGTCCGGCTCCTCGAGGCGCCCGTCCCGCGCCCGCTCGCGGACGCCACGGCCCCGCTGGCCGATCTGCTCGGACGCCGGTTCGACCACCTGACCGACCACTGGCTCCGGGTCACCGTGACCGACCCCGTCCGTCCCGAGCAGCTGTGGGCGCAGATCTCGCGCCGGTTCCCGCACGCCCTCGTGCTGCGGCACGCCCCCGCAGAGGTTCCCGGAGCACCGGCCGGCAGCACCGCCGGACCGTCCGGGACGCAGGATCCGCTGGAAGTGGCTGCTGCGTTCCTGCGGGCGGTCGGCGGCCGGCCTGCGGACGACGCCGAGGTCGCCGTCCTCAGGGAGGCGTACGAGTCCGTCCTGGCCGCGGAGCGGAGCGCCTGATGCGCATCCACCGGCTCACGCTGGAGGCCATCGGCCCCTTCCCGGGCCGGCACACGATCGACTTCGACGAGCTCTCCGCCGGCGGGCTCTTCCTGCTCGAGGGCCCCACCGGTGCGGGGAAGACCACCCTGATCGACGCGGTGGTGTTCGCCCTCTACGGCACGATGTCGGGCGACTCCTCGGACGACCGCCTGCACTCCGACCACGCCGAGCCGCGTGTGGAGCCGTTCGTCGAGCTTGTCTTCTCCACCGGCGCGGGGACGTTCCGGGTGTGGCGCTCCCCGAAGTTCACGCGCCCGAAGCGCCGCGGCGACGGCGTCACCGTGCAGAACGCGCGCGCCAAGCTGTGGCGGCTCGTCGACGCGCACGACGACGGGGTCGCGGTCTCCGCCCACGTCCAGGAGGTCGGTGACGAGCTGGGGCGCATCGTGGTGCTCGACCGCGCCCAGTTCACCCAGACGGTGGTGCTGCCGCAGGGACAGTTCGCCTCCTTCCTGCACGCCCGGCCCGAGGACCGGCGTGCCGTGCTGCAGGAGGTGTTCGGCACCGAGATCTACGACCGGCTGCAGCAGCGGCTGGCCGAGATGGCCCGTGAGGTCCGCTCCGGCGTCGACGGCGCGGCCCGGGACGTCGGGTCCGCCGCCGAGGCGGTGGTGGCCGCCGCCTCGACGGGCGCCACGGACCAGGTGGACGCTTCCCCGGGACCGGGCCGGCGCACCGACGATCAGGGCACCGACGACCCGGCCGCGGAGCTGCGCGCAGCGGCCGCCGAGCTGGACGCCCCGCGCCTGCGCGCGCTGTGCGACGCCGCCCGGGAACGGTGGGAGGCCAGGGACGCCGACGCCGCCCGGACACGCGCCGGCGCGGAGGCCGACGAGGCCGCAGCCCGCGAACGGATGGATGCAGCGCGGGACCTCGCTGCGCGGCTGACCCGACGGGGCGCGCTGCTCGAGGCGGAGCGTGCCCTCTACGCGGACGCCGAGGCCGTGCGGGCCGCCGCCGGCCGGCTCGACCTCGCGCGCCGTGCGGCGCCGGTCGCCCCGCTGCTCGCGGCGCACCAGCGTGCGGCAGATCGTCGCTCGCACGCCGCGGCGGCCCGCGAGCAGGCCGTCGTCGCGGCCGCCGCGCACGACCTCGAGGGCGTGGACGGACCCGAGGCGCTGCGCCGAGCCCACGACGAAGCGACGACGACGCTCGGCGGGCTCGACCCGCTCGTCACCGTCGAGGACGAGCTGCCCGCCCGCTCACGCGCCCTCGCCCGCGCCGAGGCGCAGGCCCGGGAGGCGACGGCGCGGACCGCCGAGCTGGCCGCGACCGTCGACGCACGACCCGCGCGGCGCGAGGCCATCGAGGAAGAGATCGGCCACTACCGCGACGCGGGGACCGCTCGTGAGCGCGCCCTGGCCGAGCGGCGGGGAGCCCAGGAGATCCTGCACGCGGCCCGCAACGCCGACGACGCGCAGACGCCGGTGGAGATCGCTCGCGCCGACCTGACGCGGGCCGCCGACGACGCCCGCACCGCGCTCGACGCCGAGCACGACGTCCGACGCCGCTGGGTCGCAGGCATGGCGGGCGTCCTCGCCGAACGGCTCAGCCCCGGTCGACCGTGCGCGGTCTGCGGCGGGACCGACCATCCCGCTCCGGCCCGACCGACGGACGAGCACGCGACCGACGAGGATGTGGCAGGTGCCACCGCGGCCCGTGAGGCGGCCGACGCCCGTCTCGCGCAGGCGCAGGCACGGTTGACGGGCCTGACCGAACGGCTCGCCGCGCTCCGGGACACGGCCGGCGGCCTCACCGTCGAGCGGGCCCAGGAACGCGTGGCCGCCGCCGAGAAACAGCTCGAGGCCGCAGAAGCCGCCGTCGTCCGGCATGCCGAGCTGGCGCAGTCGCTCACCGACCACGACGCGGAGACCACTCGTCTGGCCGCGCAGCTGGCCGACGCCCGCACCACGGACGCGACCCGGGCCGAACGGATCGCTGAGCAGTCCCGTCGCCTGGCCGAGGACGAGAAGCGCTGCGCCGCGGCGCGGGGACCGGCTGCCTCGGTGACGGAACGCGCGACGCAGGTACGTGCCCGTGCGCGCGCCGCCCGCACGCTGCTGGAGGCGACGACGGAGGCGCACGACGCCGCACTCGCAATGCAGGACGCCGACGAGCGCCTCACCGCCGCCCTGGCCGAAGCAGAGCTCGAGGACGCCTCGGTCCTCCGTGCGGCCCTGCTCGACGAGACCGAGGCGCGTGCGCTGGCCGAGCGGGTCGAGGCACATCGCGCCGAGGTTGCGCGGGTGGCGGCAGGCCTGCGCGAGCCGGGCATCGTCGAGCTCACCGGGGCCGAGGAGCCGGCCGCCGCAGCCGCCCGGGAGAGGCACGAGGCGGCCCGTGCCGCACTCACCCGGGCGGCCGGCGCCGCCAGCGAGACGGCCCTGCGGTGCCGCCAGGTCCGCGCGGCCACCGACCGGCTGCTCGCGGCCGTCGACGCCCACGCCCGCTCGCACCGCCGGGCGGCTCCCGTGCTCCGCACGGCCGCGCTCGCCACGGCCGGCGAGGGCAACACTCTCGACACCACGCTCGCGACCTACGTGCTGCTGCGCCGGTTCGAGGACGTGGTCGCCGCGGCCAACGACCGGCTCACCGCGATGTCGGACGGCCGGTACGCGCTCGAACGCATCGACGAGCGCGAGGGCGGGCAGCGCTCGCGCAAGGCCGGACTCGGGCTACGGGTCCGCGACCACGTCACCGAGACGCCCCGCGACCCCCACACGCTCTCGGGCGGGGAGACCTTCTACGTCTCGCTGTGCCTGGCGCTCGGCCTCGCGGACGTCGTCCGGTCCGAGGCCGGCGGCATCGAGCTCGGCACGCTGTTCGTCGACGAGGGCTTCGGCTCCCTGGACCCCGAGACGCTCGACGCGGTCATGAAGGAGCTCGGCCGCCTGCGGGAGGGCGGCCGCGCCGTCGGGGTCGTCTCGCACGTCTCCGAGATGAAGGACCGCATCCCCGAGCGGGTCTCGGTCCGGCGACATCCGTCGGGCGCCTCCACGCTGGCTCTCCGCCACTGAGCGCAGCGAGGTGCTGCTCGAGGCGATCAGCCATCTCCAGGCGGAGGTCCGCCCGCTCCCCGGCGTCGTACCACAGCAGGTCGCGCTCGGCGCTGCGGTCCAGGGCGGCGTCGTCCCCGGCGGCCGCCGCTCGCACGTCTTCCTCGGCCGCGGGCTCGTCGACGAGCAGGGCCACCACATCGCTCCAGGCCACCGGGCCGAGCACCTGCACGGCGCTCGGCAGACGTTCGCCGCCGGTCTCCGGCGCGGGCGGCACCTCGACCCCGGCGTCCGCCACGTCCGCAGCGACGACGACGCGGCGCGGCACCGAGTTGTCATCGGCGAGCAGACGGACCGAGTCGTCGGCGGCGGCCATCGTGGCGACCATCTCGAGGCCCTCGTCGTCCTCCTCCGGCAAGGCGGCACGCAGGGCCGCGGTGACGGCGTGCGCCCATCGCGGCGACAGCCCGCCGTCGTCGGCGAGGTCCGTCGGGGCGGCCGGCAGGTAGATGCGCATGGCCCGAGTCTGCCAGCGCACCGACATGCTGGGCGGAGGTCGATCAGAATGTCGGCCCCTCGCAGGGGACCGGTCTAGACCCTTGCCGCTCGGGGCTTCCCCGGCCGGCCGAGCCGGCCGCGCCGCCGTCGGGTTCGTGAGCGTTCCCCGGCCAGCCACCGTGCGAGCTGCTCGATCTCGGCCCGAGCGGGGGAGGCAGGAGCCACCTGCGGGAGCGAACGACCCTGCACGACTGCCTTGTCGAGGGCGAGCCGGTCCTCCGGCACGATAACCGCGTCGCCCACGCCGGCGAACCGCACGAGTGCCTCGTGCACGGCCTCGGTCGGCGAGGACCCGGCGGCCGACGGCCGGACATGGTTGACCACCACGACGCGGCGGGCCGTCGAGGAGAGCTCCGCGTCACCGAGATCGCCCAGTGCCATGACCAGGCGGCGCATCCCGACCGGATCACCGGCTCCGACGACCACCAGGACGTCCGCGGCGGCCAGCGCCGAGGCGGTCGCCTCGTAGCGGCGGGCACCGAACCCGTCGTGGTCGCTCTCGAGGGTGCTGCCGGTGTCCACGACGGTCCACGGCACCGTCGCCCTGGCGACGTCCCAGATCACCTCCAGCGCCGCGGCCGGCACCTCGCGCCACCGGTCGGCCCTGGTCAGGCCGGTCATCACGTGCAGCGACCCGTCGACGATCGGGCAGGCGCGCAGCAGGGACCCGGGGCCGAGCCGCCCCGCCAGAGCCTGGCGCGCCGCCGAGGCCACGGCGGAGGCGTCGTCCAGGATGCCGAGCACCTGAGTCACGGACGGTGCTTCCGTGTCGGCGTCGACGAGCAGCGCACGCTCGGAGAGCGTGGCGAGCTCGGCGGCCAGGGTGACGGCGAGGGTCGTGCGTCCGGGCGCGCCTGGCGGCCCCCAGACCACGACCAGCTTCCCGGGCGCCCCGGGCTCCTCCGTCGCGCCGGGCTCGGCGGCGCCGTGGGGGTCGGGCGCCGCCCCCCGCCCGACGTCGTCGTGCGGTTCCGTCTGGAACCCGCCTGCCCCCGGCGGAGGCGCGCCGGCACCCGCCGCGACGGCGTCCTCCCGGTCCGGGAGCCGGCCGGGTCCGGTGCCCGGCCGTTGCGGGCCCGGTGCGTCGTCGGGCCGACGGCTCATGGCGAGCACCGCCTCGGCGAGGGCCGTGGCGACGCCGACCGGCTCGACGGCGTCCGCGCCCAGCGCGGCGCACCGCGGCAGATCACCGGGCTCCGCGACCAGGACCGTCCGAGTGCCCGCCGCGCGCAGGCGGGTGATGACGGACCGGTCCACCCCGTGCAGGTCCGCGCCGACGACGGCGAGGCTGCCGAGCCCGGCCCCCGCCGCGGCGAGGACCTCGGGTACGTCGGCGCAGCGCCGTACCACCCGCACGCCCGAGCGGGGCGCGTCCAGCAGTCGCACGAGCTCGCTCTCGACCGGCCCGCTGAGCGCCAGCAGGACGCCGACGTTCACGTCTCGTCCGGCTCTGGTACGTCCGCGCCGCCGGCGTCGATGGTCGGCACCGCCACGAGCTGACCCTCGCTCGAGAGCGCGGCGAGCACGGCGGACACCTCGTCGCGGGGTACCAGCAGCTCTACGGACGTGCCCTGCGTGCCCGCCAGCACCGAGTCGTCCTCCATCACCTCGGCGACGACCAGCGTGGGCGCCAACAGCTCGGGCTCGCGCGTTGATTCGGTCGACGCCGCACCGGTGGTCGCCTGCGCCGGCGCGAGCCACAGGTCGACGACCGTGCCGGGACCGAGATCCGTGGGGACCGCCAGCCCGAGCGAGACGACGATCGGCTGGACGCTGACGGCTTCGGAGCCGCCGACGGCGGTGCGTGGCACGAGCTCGCCGGCACCGATCGTGCGGATGGCGACCGCGTCCTCCGGCAGCGGGTCGGCGGCGAGGTGGTAGAGGTCCTCGTCGTCACCGAGGCGGACCTCACGCACGGTCAGCTCCTCTACCGTGACGGCGTCACCGGGCGTGAGGGCGTCGCCGGCGGCGTAGACCTCGACCGTGGCCGCGGCGTCACGAACGGCCCAGGCGCCGAGGGCGACCGAGCCGGCCACCAGCACGATGCCCACGCCGAGGCGCGGATCTCGCCAGGTGGGTCGGCGCATGCGCCGGGCCTGCGGAAGATCGTCAGTGGTCATCATTGCCCCCTGTCTGCCTTGGCGCCCATCGTGCCGCGCGAGGCCCCAGGACCCAAATCTCCGTCCACAGTCCCGTGCCGGCGCAAGCCCGCCGGCCACGGCGGTGCGATGATGTGAGCATGCCGCAGCGATTTCTGACACTGGCCGACGTGGCAGAGGCGCTCGCCGTCTCCGTCACACAGGTCCGTGCCCTCGTCCGCTCCGGCGAGCTCCGCGCCATCCAGGTCGGCGGCCGCCACCAGTGGCGGGTCGAGGACAAGGCGCTCGAGGAGTACATCGCCGAGCAGTACGAGCGCACCCGGGCCCGTATCGAGGCGGAGCGCTGACGACTCGCTGACTGCCACCACACCGCCCCATCGCAGCGAGCGCACGGCGAGCAGGGCGCCGTCTCGGCGTGCTACGTTTGGGCGAGCGCCCAAGGCAATCGTCCAAGAGCATGGTGGTGATCATGGCGACGCCAGATCGAGTACGTGAGGTACGCCGGCGACTGCTCGACGCCGCGGTCGAGCTGATCAGCGAACGCGGCTGGACGGCAGTGAGCACCCGGATCGTGGCCGAGCGCGCCGGGGTCGCGCCCGGGCTGGTGCACTACCACTTCGCGTCGGTGCAGGCGTTGCTCTCGCAGGCAGCGACGGCAGCGATGCGGGAGACGACACGCTCGCTCGGGCCGACGCTCGCGCGAGCGCGCACCCCGCAGGAGGCGGTGAACCTGCTCGCGAGGTCGTTCGGATCGTCCACCGGCACCGACCCGATGTCGGTCCTGTTCGTCGAGACCTACCTCGCCGCGACGCGCGATCCCGAGCTGGCAACGGCCGTGGCCGAGACGATCGCCGCCTTCCGGTCGCAGCTCGCCGCCTGGCTCGCCGAACAGGGCGTGCCGGACCCCGCCGCCACAGCCGCTGTGCTGGGAGCCGCAATCGACGGCCTGGTGCTGCAACGCGGGATGGACCCGGAGCTCGACGCGGCGGCCGCCGCACCGGTCCTGACCCGGTTGGTCCCGCACGCGGGCGAATCGCTGGAGGACGCGTCATGAACGTGGTGATCTGCGGCGCCGGCATCGCCGGCCTGACGCTCGCGCATCGCATGTCGAACCAGGGATGGGGCGTCACCGTGCTGGAGAAGGCGTCCGGGCCGCGGACGCAGGGCTACATGATCGACTTCTTCGGACCGGGGTACGACGCGGCCGAGGCGATGGGGCTGCTGCCGCGGCTGCACGAGCTCGGCTACCGGGTCGACGAGGCACGGTTCGTGGACGCTCGCGGCCGCCCACGCGCACGGCTGAAGTTTCGGCAGTTCGCCCAGTCCCAGGACGGCCGGCTGCTGTCGATCATGCGGCCCGACCTGGAGCTGGTGCTGCGCGAGAGCCTGCCCGAAGCGGTGGACCTGCGCTTCGGGACGAGCCCCACCACGGTCGAGACCGACCCGGACGGCGTCCGTGTGACGCTCAGCGACGGCCAGCGGATCGGCGCCGACCTCCTCGTCGGTGCCGACGGGATCCACTCGACCGTCCGCTCGTCGGTGTTCGCCAGAGACCGGGACGTCGTGCGCTACCTCGGCTTCCACACGGCCGCCTTCACGTTCTCCGACCCGGCTGTCCGGGCGCGGGTCGGCGACCGGTTCCACCTCACCGACTCCGTCGATCGACAGATGGGCCTGTACGGGCTGCGCGACGGCCGCGTGGCGACCTATCTCGTGCATCGCGCGGCCGACCCCACCCTGCCCGACGACCGGCGCGCGACCCTGCGCGCGACGTACGGCTCGCTCGGGTGGGTCGTCCCGGACGCTCTGTCCCGCTGCCCGCGGGACGAGGAGATCTACTACGACCAGATCGCCCAGGTCGAGATGCCTCACTGGCACTACGAGCGCGTCGTGCTGGTCGGGGACGCCTGCTACGCGGTCTCGCTCATCGCCGGCCAGGGCGCCTCGCTCGGCGTCGCCGGGGCGTTCGTCCTCGCCGAGCAGCTCGGGCACGGCCCGTCCGTCGAGGAAGGGCTGGCCCGGTACGAGGAGCTCTGGCGGCCCGTGGTCGAGGAGAAGCAGCAGGTCGCACGTCAGAGCGTCCGGTGGTTCCTTCCCCGATCGCGCGTGCAGGTGTGGCTCCGAAGGGTCATGCTGGCCCTGGCCCGACTGCCCGGCTTCGACCGGTTGGTGGTGGGCGCGATCGGCGGCAAGCACACCACGATCGTCCGTGAGCTCGCGCACCAGAGCGGCAGGCTGCGGGACACCTCCACGCGCCGCTGACCGTCGCGCGGTCAAACCGGCCGACCGGTGTGGGGCCTTCGTGGTCGTCCTCTCGGTCGGGCCACTGACCTCGACGACCGTCAGACCGTGGAGAACGAGACGACGGCGGCCAGGGCGATGGTCAGCGGGCCCGCCTGCCCCGTGGCCGGCCTGAGGTCCACATGGTCGGCACCGACCCGAGTCAGCCAGCCCGTGTAGGCACCGCCGTCGCACGAGACCCGCACGCGGGCCCCCTCCCGCGCCAGGACTCTCAGCACATGAGCCATACCTAACCTGCGCTCCACCACTCCCGCCTCGGGCGCGACGGGACCGAGCGGCCACGCGGCCTGGACGGCGGCAAGCGGCGCGAGGGTCCGGCGATCACGGTCGCCCACGAGAACCCACTGCGGCGCGGCGTCGAGCACGAGACCGACGACGTCCTCACCGGTGCGCAGCCGCAGCCGCACGTGCTCACCCTGACGGGCCCGGATCCGGTCCGCCAGCGATGTCCGGCCGGCCTCGGCCTCGGTCAGCTCGGCGACAAGAGTCTCGTCGTCGGCCCGCTCGGCCGCGTCCAGCTGACCAGCAAGGTCTTCGAAGAGCGCCTCCCATCTCATAGTCGAACGGTACTGACGTTGCCGACGCAGCACCGTCCACACGACGCGGTTCCGTACCTTGCGCGTCGCGCAGGCATTGAGGTACAAATCGGCTTCACAAACATCAAACAGCATCAAACGATACGATTAGACAGAGTCCGAGGAGGCGCACCGTTGCGTTCCGACCACCCGCACCCCGTTCGAGCGGCGCCCCTCCTGCTCCTGGTGTCAGCGGTGCCGGGCGTCTGGCTGGGCCGGTCGGCGCTCAGGCTGACGGCCTCTCTCACGGCGCCGTCGGGCGTCCACGACCTCGCGGACGCTGTCTCCGCGCTCTGCCTGTGGGGCGGTTGCCTCGTCGCCGCGTGGTACGCGCTGACCTGTGCGTGCTCGCTGGTCGTCCAGTCGGCACGTGCCACGGGCCGCCGGACACTGACGCTGGAGCGGACCGTACGGCGGTGGGGCTTCCCGGTGCTGCGGCGCGCTCTCCTGACCACCGCGGCCGCGGGGACCGGCGCGACAATCGCTCTCAGCTCCGCGACAGCGACCCAGGAGCCGGCCGATCCAGCGCTCCCGTTCGACCTCGGCTGGAGTGCCCACACCGCCCAGCCGGCAGAGCGCGGCACACACCCAGAGCCAACGCATCCGGGCGGCCGCGAGCCGGTGCGAGCCGATGATCCGGAGCGGGACCAGCCGGACCAGACGTCGCCGCAGACATCCGCTCCGGCAGGGAGGGCCGACCAGCAGCCGGGATCGCCCGATGCGGACGTCACGCCGGTCGCCGACGGCGCCGACGCGGACGTCGACACCTACCTCGTGCGTGCGGGCGACACGCTCTGGTCGATCGCGGCAGCGCACCTCGGGCCGGGTGCCAGCGACTCCGACGTCGCCGCCGCCTGGCCGGCCTGGTACGAGGCCAACAGCTCGAGGGTCGGGGCAGACCCCGATCTCATCCATCCCGACCTGCTGCTGCGGGTCCCGACCGAGGAGCCATGATGACTGCGACCTTGACCCGCCCGGCGCGTCCGGGCCACGCGCGGACCGGCGTCAGCCAGCCCGCCGACGACCCGGCGGGGACGCCGCGCACCTCGACGGAGCAGCCGTGGGACCGCGTGCGTTTCAGCGGTCCGCAGACCGAGAGGCCGTCGACCACCGATCTCCGTGATGCCGTCCCGGTCGATGAGCGAGAGCTCCCCGATCCGCAGCAGTGGGCCGGAGCGCTCGTACGCTCCACCGTCGAGGTGCTCTGCGGGTCCAGACCGGTAGCCCAGCTCGGACGGTGGCTGTGCCCGGAGCTGTACGAGTCCGTCTCGCGCCGCGTCGGCCTGGCCAACCGGATCCAGGGCCGGCCGCGGGTCGCTCGACGGGCGATGACCCGGCGAGTGCACGTCTGCCGCGTCGGGCCGGGCGTGGTCGAGGCGTCCGTGGTGGTCCACGACGGCGCGCACCTGCGCGCCGCCGCGGTCCGGCTGGAGGCGTACCGCGGCCGGTGGCGCGCCACCGCGCTCGAGATCGGCTGAGCTCGGGCAGGTCCGGCGGCCTACCGGCCCCTGAACATTTCCTCGAACGTCGGCACGCCCTCGTAGTCGTCGGCGGCCCCCGCGGGCTCCCGGGCGGCGACCTTCTCGGCCAGCTCGGTGCCGGCGCGGCGGATACGGGCGGGCAGCGGGTTGACGGTGTCGGCCTCGCCTGACCAGTCGTCGGTGGCCGCGAAGACCGACGTGGTGACGACGTCGGCACGCAGGTAGGTCAGCAGCGGGCGCATCGAGTACTCCAGGGCGAGCGAGTGGCGCGACGTGCCGCCCGTCGCCCCGAGCAGCACCGGCCTTCCGGTGAGCGAGTCCTTGTCCAGGATGTCGATGAACGACTTGAACAGCCCGGAGTAGGTGGTGGTGAACAGCGGAGTCACCAGGACGAGGCCGTCCGCGGCGCTGACCTTCTCGAGCACCTCACGCAGGGAGCCTGCGGGGAAACCGGTAACCATCGCGTTGACGATCTCGTGGGCGATGCCGCGCAGCTCGGTGGTCTCCACGGTGGCCGTGGCGCCGCGCGCCGTCAGCCCCTCGAGGGTGGCGTCGGTGAGCCGGTCCGCCAGCAGCCGGGTGGACGACGGCTGGCCGAGGCCGGCCGAGATGGCGATGATCGTGCGCTCGCTCATGCTTCTCCTGTCTTCCTCGTTCGCTGCGGCATGCTCAGCCGCCGGAGGCCGCACCGTCAGGGGTAACGGCGCTGTCCACGGCGGTCTTCCCCGTCCAGTGGTCCTCCCCGACGACGTGCCCGGCATGCTCACGGCCATCCGTGCGGGCCCTGGCGACTCGCTCGGCGTGGCTGGGCGGGTTCGCCGGGACGTGCTCAGTACGCTCGGGCTCGAGCTCGCGGCGCAGCGCCGGGACGATCTCCTCGGCCAGGATGTCGATCTGCTCGAGCACGGTCTTGAGCGGCAGGCCGGCGTGGTCGATCAGGAAGAGCTGTCGCTGGTAGTCACCGACGTGCTCACGCATCGCCGCGTAACGATCGATGACCTCCTGCGGGCTGCCGACCGTCAGCGGTGTCTCGGTGGTGAACTCCTCCATCGACGGGCCGTGGCCGTAGACCGGTGCGTTGTCGAAGTAGGGACGGAACTCTCGCTTGGCGTCCTGGGAGTTCTTGCGGGCGAAGAACTGACCACCGAGGCCCACGATCGCCTGGTCGGCGCGTCCGTGACCGTAGTGCTCGAAGCGCTGCCGGTAGTAGCCGACCATCCGTTTGGTGTGGGTGATCGGCCAGAAGATGTTGTTGTGGAAGAAGCCGTCCCCGTAGTAGGCCGCCTGCTCGGCGATCTCGGGGCTGCGGATGGAGCCGTGCCAGACGAAGGGGGGCACGCCGTCGAGCGGGCGGGGCGTGGCGGTGAAGCCCTGCAGCGGGGTGCGGAACTGCCCCTCCCAGCTCACGACGTCCTCGTCCCAGAGGCGGCGCAGCAGGGCGTAGTTCTCGATCGCCAGGTTGAGGCCCTGGCGGATGTCCTTGCCGAACCACGGGTACACCGGACCGGTGTTGCCGCGGCCCATCATGAGGTCCATCCGGCCGTCCGAGATCACCTGCAGCATCGCGTAGTCCTCGGCGATCTTCACCGGGTCGTTCGTGGTGATCAGCGTGGTCGCCGTGGAGAGCAGGATGTTCTCGGTGGTGCCGGCCAGGTAGCCCAGCATCGTCGTCGGGGACGAGGCCACGAAGGGCGGGTTGTGGTGCTCACCGGTGGCGAAGACGTCCAGACCCGCCTGGTCGGCGTGCTGGGCGATGGTCGTCATCGCCCGCAACCGTTGGGTGTCATCCGGCGTCCGACCCGTGGTGGGGTCGGTGGTGACGTCGCTGACGCTGAAGATCCCGAACTGCATGGCGCCCGTCTCTCGTTCGATGCATTCGCATGTATCTGTACAACAGGCGCCAACAGCGTCCGGTCGACAGGTATTCCACCGCCACGTGGGTCGACGCTTCCGCGGAAGCGTCGACCGGCGGTTCGAAGATCTTCGGACGCGACGTCATCACGCGCGGGGCCTGCACAGCGACCACGAGCCGAGGAGGCGCTTCAGTGACGCTCCGCGGCCGCTCCCGACAGCCGGCTACCGCTTCTTCTTGGCCGCCTTCGCCGCCTTGCGGCGCTGCTCACGGTTCTGAGCGCCGCCGCTTCCGCCGGAGCTCGCCTGGACGGGTCCTGCCTGGGCGGGCGCCGACGTCGGCGGACCCGTCTGGGCGGCAGAAGCCGGTCCGGACGTCGGGTTGCCGTCCATCGCGGATGCCGAGTAGCTGAGCTTCGTCGGGCGCGAGGGCGCCTCGAGCCCGAGCGCGTCGGACTCCGGTGCCGCGGCCTTGCCGGCCGGCACATTCTTGCCCTCCTCGCCATCGCCTGCCGCGCTCGTCGGCGCGGCCGCGGCCGTGGCGGCGGCCGATGCCGCCGTGACCGCCGGGGCGGACTCGTCCTGCTGCTGCTCGCCTGGGCGCTTCACCTCCAGGTTGAACAGGTACTGGATCGACTCCTCCTTGATGGCCTCGTTCATCGCCTGGAAGAGCTCGTAGCCCTCACGCTGGTACTCCACGAGCGGGTCACGCTGGGCCATCGCCCGCAGCCCGATGCCGTTCTTGAGGTAGTCCATCTCGTACAGGTGCTCGCGCCACTTGCGGTCGAGCACCGACAGCACGACGCGGCGCTCGAGCTGGCGCATGACCTCGTCGCCCAGCTCCTCCTCGCGGGCCTCGTACGCGATCCGGATGTCGGACTTCAGCTCTTCGAGGAGCATCTCCTGGCTGACCCGCGTGGGGTTGCCGGCCTCTTCGATGATGTCCTCCGGGGTGATCCCGACGGGGTAGGTGTTGCGCAGCTCGCTCCACAGCGCGTCGAGGTCCCACGTCTCGGGAGCGCCCTGGCCCGTGTACCCGGTGACGAGGCCGGCGACGACGTCGTCGAGGAAGCCCTTGACCTGACCCTCGAGGTCCTCGCCGCTGAGGACGCGCCGGCGCTCGTCGTAGACGACGTTGCGCTGCTTGGACAGGACGTCGTCGTACTTGAGGACGTTCTTCCTGGTCTCGAAGTTGCGAGCCTCGATCTGGGCCTGCGCGCTCGCGATGCCCTTGGAGACGAAGTTGTGCTCGAGCGGCATGTCGTCCGGGTAGGAGGAGGACTCCATGACGCGCATGGCCATGCCCGAGTTGAACAGGCGCATGAGGTCGTCCTCGAGGCTCAGGTAGAACCGCGACTCGCCCGGGTCCCCCTGACGCCCGGAGCGACCGCGCAGCTGGTTGTCGATGCGTCGTGACTCGTGCCGCTCCGTGCCGAGCACGTACAGACCACCGAGCTCGACGACCTCGTCGTGCTCCTCGGCGACCGCTTTCTGCGCCTCCTCGAGCGCCGCGGGCCAGGCCTCCTCGTACTCCTCCGGGCTCTCCGAGGGGTCCAGGCCGCGCTCCTTCAGAGTCGCGACGGCGATGTGCTCGGCGTTGCCGCCGAGCATGATGTCGGTGCCGCGCCCGGCCATGTTCGTCGCGACGGTGACGGCGCCCTTGCGGCCGGCCATCGCGACCACGGCGGCCTCGCGCTCGTGCTGCTTCGCGTTCAGGACCTCGTGGCGGATGCCCTTCTTCTTCAGCATCGCCGAGATGACCTCGGACTTCTCGACGCTGGTGGTGCCGACGAGCACGGGTTGGCCGGTCTCGTACCGCTCGGCGATGTCCTCGACGATGGCCTTGTACTTCTGCTCGACGGCCTTGTAGACGAAGTCGGACTGGTCCTTGCGCACCATCGGCTTGTTGGTCGGAATCGGCACCACGCCGATCTTGTAGGTGCCCTGGAACTCGGCCGCCTCGGTCTCGGCCGTACCGGTCATACCGGCGAGCTTGTCGTAGAGCCGGAAGTAGTTCTGCAGCGTGATCGTGGCGAGCGTCTGGTTCTCCGCCTTGATCTGCACGCCCTCCTTGGCCTCGATGGCCTGATGGAGCCCCTCGCTGTAGCGGCGGCCGGCGAGCACGCGACCGGTGTGCTCGTCGACGATGAGGACCTCACCGTTCTTGACGATGTAGTCCTTGTCCCGCTTGAACAGCTCCTTCACCTTGACGGCGTTGTTGAGGAAGCCGATCAGCGGGGTGTTGAGGGACTCGTAGAGGTTGTCGATGCCGAGGTAGTCCTCGACCTTCTCGATGCCGGGCTCGAGCACGCCGACGGTGCGCTTCTTCTCGTCGACGTCGTAGTCCTCGCCGGCCGTCATGCGGGTGGCGAGGCGGGCGAACTCGACGTACCACTTGTTGACGTCGCCCGAGGCGGGGCCGGAGATGATCAGCGGGGTGCGGGACTCGTCGATGAGGATGGAGTCCACCTCGTCGACGATCGCGAAGTGATGCTCGCGCTGGACCAGCTCGTCGACCGACCACGCCATGTTGTCGCGCAGGTAGTCGAAGCCGAACTCGTTGTTGGTGCCGTACGTGATGTCGGCCTCGTACTGCTTGCGGCGCTCGTCGGGCTTCTGGCCCGCGATGACGGTGCCGGTCGTCATGCCGAGGAACCGGAACACGCGCCCCATGAGCTCGCTCTGGTACGACGCCAGATAGTCGTTGACCGTGACGATGTGCACGCCCTTGCCAGTCAGCGCGTTGAGGTAGGCCGGTAGCGTCGCGGCGAGGGTCTTGCCCTCACCGGTCTTCATCTCGGCGATGTTGCCGAGGTGCAGAGCGGCGCCGCCCTGCACCTGCACGTTGTAGTGGCGCTGGCCGAGCGTGCGGCCCGCGGCCTCGCGCACCGCGGCGAAGGCCTCCGGCAGCAAGCTGTCGAGGCTCTCGCCGTCGGCGTACCGGGCCTTGAACTTGTCGGTCTCCTCCCGCAGCTCCGCGTCGGAGAGGTGGGAGACCGATTCCTCAAGAGCATCCACCTCCGCGGCCATCGCGTTGAGCTTCTTCAGGATCCGTCCTTCGCCCATCCGGAGGATCTTGTCGAGGATCGAAGGCACGCAGCACTCCAGGTCGTCGTTCGTGGCGGTCGGCCCCGCGGCACGGGCGCCCTCGGTCGGGCGCACCGGTCCATGGTAGGCGTTGCCCCCGAACGGGCGTGCACGTGTGGCAGGTATCGCGCAGAGCGGACATGCATCCCGACCGGCGGCACGACACTCCGACGCCGCGGCGCCCGCGGTGTGGCGTCACCTGCGGGCGACCGCGCGTGCCACATCGGCGGCAAGGTCTCCTCCGGCGTCGAGATCGACGGCGACGCCGTCCATGCCCAGCCAGGTCGCCATCTCCCCCAGCTCGGCGACCAGCTCGGCGACGACGGCGTCACGAGCCGGCCACGCGCCGGAGCCGGCCCGGGCCAGACCCGGGACGTGGTCGGGCGTCTCGGCGAATGCCGATCGCACCCGCAGCAGCATGGCCTGGCGGTCCGCCTTCAGGTCCACCCGGGCCACCAGGTGCTCACCCAGCAGGAACGGCAGGACGTAGTACCCGTGGGTGCGCCGGGCCGGGGGCGTGTAGATCCCGATGCGGTAGTGCATGCCCCACAGGGCGAGCAGCCGGTCTCGTTCGAAGACGAGCGGGTCGAACGGGGCGAGCAGCGCCCGGGCGCCGGTCCGGCGCGGTACCCGAGCTCCGGTGTCGAGGTAGGCGGGTCTGCCCCAGCCAGGAACGTGGACCGGCTCGAGCGCGCCTTCCTCGACGAGCTCGAGCACGGCTCGGGTGGTGTCGTCGGTACGGGTCCGGAAGTAGTCGGCCAGGCACCGCACGGTGCCGATGCCGTGCGCCCGTGCGGCGATGCGCACCAGCTCGCGGATGGCGTCCGCCTTCGCCGGCGCCGGCTCCGCGAGGGCCGCCGGCGGCAGCACGCGCTCGGTCACGTCGTACGCCCGCTCGAACTGGGAGGTACGGCGGGCGACGGCGACCTCACCGACGTCCCACAGGTGCTCGAGGGCATGTTTGGCCGGCGTCCAGTTCCAGCCCCAGTGCTCCTTCGCGCCACGCTCGTGCCCGAGGACGGTGTGCAGCTCGCCGGCGGTGACGGGCCCGTGCTCAGCGACGAGGTCGCGCACCGCCTCCAACAGTCCCGGGTAACGCTCCTGGTAGTGGTCCTCCTTCTTGCGGTAGGCCGCTCGGCGCCACCACAGGAGCCGATACGTCCGTGGTGGGACGTAGGAGGCGACGTGTGCCCACGACTCGACGATCCAGCGAGGCGATCTGCCGCTCGCCCGGTCCATCAGGGCGACGTCGTAGGGCCCCAGCCGCGAGAACACGGGCAGCAGGTGGGCCCGGGCGAGAACATTGACGGAATCGATCTGCAGCAGCCCGATGCGCTCGACCAGGCGCCGCAGGTGTCCCATGGTCACCGAGCCCGGCGCGGGGCGCGCCCGATCGAGGCCTTGCGCGGCGATCGCCACCCGCCTGGCCTGCCCCGGCGTCAGGGCCCGCGTCGGCGCGCCCGTGGGTGCCGCCGTCGTCCTTCGGGATATCGCCGTCGTGGTCACCCCACCATCCTGCCCGGCGCCGCCCACACGGTGGCGAGCCGGCGGGCCGCGCCGGCGGGCCGGACGGCTGGACGGGACTCGCGGACGAGTCGGCTGGGCAGGTTCAGAGGGCCGCTCGCAGGTCCTCGACGAACGACCCGAACGCCTCGTCCCACTCGGGCTTGCCGCGCAGCCGCACGACGGCGGAGGGATGGGTCGTCACCAGCACCCGGCCCGCGGCGTCGCCGGCGTCGTCGCCCTCGAGGACCTGGCCCCGGACGTCGCCGATCCGGACGTCGTGGCCGATCACGGCGCGCGCCGCCGTCGCTCCGAGGCAGACGACGACGTCCGGGTGCACGGCGGCCAGCTCCGCCAGCAGCCACGGCCGGCAGGCCGCGATGTGCGGGACGGCGGGCTTCTTGTGCAGGCGCCGTTTGCCGCGCTCGACGAAGCGGAAGTGCTTGACCGCGTTGGTCGTGTACACGTTCGCGGGGTCGATGCCTGCGGCCTCCACCGCCTCGTCCAGGACGCGGCCGGCGGGTCCGACGAACGGCTCGCCCGTGCGGTCCTCGCGGTCACCCGGCTGCTCGCCGACCATCAGCATGCGGGCCCCGGGCGGACCTGAGGAGAACACCACCTGGGTGGCGTCCGCCCACAGCTCGCACCCGCGGCAGCCGGGTGCGGCCTGCCGCAGGGCGTCCACGTCGCCCTCGGGCGGCACCCACTCCTGGGCGCCGGGCCGTTCGGGAGCCGATCCTCTGGTCATCGTGTCTCCACGCGCGCGGGCAGCAGGTCCGCCAGCCGCCGGGCGAGCGCGATGGCGTCGACGGGTGCGCGCACCTTGGTGTCGTTGTCGAAGTAGACGTAGACGTCGCGCCCGGTGTCGTGCCAGGCACGGATCCGGGCCGCCCAGGTGTCCAGCGCCGGGTCGTCGTAGCCGCTGACGTACAGCTCGGAGTCGCCGTGCAGGCGCGTATAGACGAAGTCCGCGGTGACCTCCTCCAGGAAGGGCCACTTCCCCGCGGTGTCGGCCACGACGACGGCCACGCCGTGCGCCCGCATCAGCTCGGCGAATGCCGGGTCCCGGAAGGTCTCGTGCCGGACCTCGACAGCGTGGCGCAGCGGCCGCTCCGGTCCCCCGTCGGTCCACGCCTCCTTGAGCCGGTGGTCGTGGCCCGCGGCCAGGGCGGCGGCCGCCGTCGTGGTCCGCGGGAGACGGCCGAGGAAGTCGTCCATGCGGCTGGCGTCGAAACCGAGGTTGGGCGGCAGCTGCCACAGGAACGGGCCGAGCTTGTCGCTCAGAGCCAGCACGCCGGAGGCGAAGAAGTTCGCGAGCGCGACGTCGACGCCGGCGAGCTTCTTCATGTGCGTGATGAATCGCCCGCCCTTGACGGCGAACAGGAAGCCGGGCGGTGTCTGCTCGTACCACGCCCGGTAGCTCGTCGGGCTCTGCAGCGAGTAGAACGAGCCGTTGATCTCGACGGTGCCGAGGCGGTCCGCGACGTACGCCAGCTCGCTGCGTTGTGGCAGGCCGCGCGGGTAGAAGACGCCCCGCCACGGCCCGTACCGCCATCCGGAGATACCGATACGGACCGTCATCTGGCGGAGTCTATGAACGTCCCGGTCTCTGCGCACCGCGAGGCGCTCCGGGATTCGGAGCGGGATCAGGTGACGGCCGCGCGCTCCCGGGTCTCGACGTGGTTGGTGGAGGCCTCGCCGCCGCCGTCCGACATCTCGGTGTTCAGCCGGATGACGCCGTAGGTCCAGCCGTGCCGGTGGTAGACCACGCACGGCTGCCCGGTCTCGGAGTCGATGAAGAGGAAGAAGGGGTGGCCGACGAGCTCCATCTCGTAGAGGGCACGGTCGACCGTCATGGGCTCGGCGTCGTGCAGCTTCTGGCGCACGATCACCGGGGAGTCTCCGAGCTGGGCCTCCACGGACTCACCCGGCGCGGTCGGCGCGACGGGGTGGTCGGGGAGGCCTTCCGCGTCCGCGTCTGCGTCCGCGGACTCCGGGAGCGTGGCATCGACCGGTTGTGGGACGGCATAGCGGTGGTGGTTCTTGCGACGGTCGCGCGAACGGCGCAACCTCTCGAGCAGCTTGCCCGAGGCGAGGTCGAGGGCTCCGTAACGGTCGGAGCCCTTGGCCTCCGCCCGAATCACCGGTCCGCGGTCACGCACCGTGATCTCGACACGCTCGCAGACGTCCGCCTGGCGAGGGTTGGGCTCGTGCGTGAGCTCGACCTCGACGCGCTGCACCCGCGGCGCGAGCTGCTCGATCTTTGCGAGCTTGCCCTCCACGTGCGAACGGAACCGGCCGGCGATCTCGGTGTTTCGGCCCTTGACGACAATCTCCATGGTGTCCTCCTCGATCCGGGGGCGCGCGGCAGGAGCAGCTCCTGCCGTGGTGACGTACTACTGGCTCGCACGTCATGGGCGAACCTGCGCGGTGACCACCTCCCCTCGGCCGGACTCCGCTCGCGCTCCCTTGCGCCTCGCCTCGGGTCCGGCAGCGGCCTTCATAGGGTCACGCTAGTACCGATCGGGCGCCGGGGGGATCCCTCGGCGACCCCGAAATTCACCTCAGGGTCGCCGCCGCGTCACCAGCGCGCCACCGGTGGCGGATCTAGCTCGCGAGACGGCCCGCCGCACCGGTCGGCCCCGCCGTCGAGGCGAGCGTGAATGCGGCAACGGTCCGGCCGCCCGCTGCCTCCGCGGCGTCGGCGCTGGCGGCCAGGCTGGCGCCGGTGGTGACCACGTCGTCGACGAGGACGACGGCGGTGCCTGTGGGCAGGCGCGCCCGCGCCCGCACGGTCCCACGCCGGTTGGCGATCCGTGCCCGGGCCCCGATGCCCGCCTGGTGAGCGCTGCCGCCGCGACGCCTGAGGACGTCCGCCACCAGGACCTCTCCCTCGTGCCGGCCGGCGGCGAGGCCACGCGCGACAGCGTCGGCGAGGTCGGCGACGACGAGGCGGCGGGCCACGCGCCTACGCCACCCCGAGGGCACGGGGACGACGAGGACGCTGTCGTGGTCGGTGAGCAGGGACCTCAGGTCGGGGTCGTGGGCCCACGTGGTGGCGGCCTGCTCGGCGGCGGTGAGGACCTCGGGGGCGATGTCCTGCCGGCGACCGGTCTTCCACGCGAGCACGATGGCGCGCAGCGACCCGCGGTACTGCCCGACGGACCAGGTGGGCAGCGGCGAGGTGCCGGCTCCGCCGAGCAGGGGTGCCCGCTGCTCGCACCGCACCGGCGGCCGGCTGAGCAACCGGACGCACCGCGCACAGAGCACGAGGTCCCAGCGGCCGCACCCGGCGCACTCGACCGGCAGGACGAGCCTGCCGGCGTCGGTCAACGCTTGGCGGACATCCACTCCCGCATCCTGACGGCTGACGTGGCCACCCCGGTGTCCCCGGGGGCACGGCTGTGGACAGGAAGTCGTGGCCGCTGCCGCCGGGGACCTACGGGCTCACCCGGGAAAGGCCGGGTCGGACAGTCCGCTGAGCGTCGCCCGCCACGCCGAGCCGTTGCGCTCGAACAAGCGTCCGGCGTCCGTGGTGACCACCAGGGACCGTGCCCCACGGCCCGCGGTGACGTCCGTGGCGCCCTCCACCGGGGGCAGGTACGTGGTGGGGCCCCCGATCGGGACAAGGTGCACCGTCGGGTCCGGGGCGACCGAGGAGGTACCGAGCACCGCCAGGGTTCCCTCCTCGACCCATGCCATGTCGGTGGCGTCGGTGAGGACGTCACCGATCCGCCTGGGCTCGCCGAGCTCGCGCGGAGTCCCGTCGGCGGCGCGGACGATCGCGGCGACGTCGAGCACGGTGCTCCCGGCCGATTCCCAGATCACCGCGATGCGAGCTCCGTCCCGCGAGACCCTGAGGGCACGGATCTTGCCGTCGGCGAGCCACGACGCGCCGACCTCGACGAGCTGCCCGTTGGAACGCACCGCACGCAACGTCCCGTCGGAAGCGGCCGGTGTCGTCCACACCCAGCCCTGCCGGTCGACCGACGGCGGCACGAGCTGTGTCCCTTCGGTGAGCAGGATGGGCGGCGCGTTGTTGCCGGAGGCGCTGACCAGGCGGTCGGTGCCGTCGAGGAACACCGTCGTCGCGACCGGGCTCTCATAACCGACCGCCGGGTCGCGGACGTCCATCCCGGCGAGCAGCTCGCTGCGGACACGGGGGCTCGCCTCGCCGTCGGCGACCTGGACCAGCTCGCCGTCGCTGACAGCTGTCAGCGGTGTGCTCGTGTAGGGATAGGCGGGCAGGCGCGGCGGCGGCGCGTTGAGCTCGAACGGTGTCCCGGCCGCGGTGATCTCCACCTCCTGGACGTTCGGCACACCGGACAGCGTCGCCTGGATCTGGGTGTAGAGCAGCGCCCGCTCCATGCCCTCGGCGGCGAGGGAGTCGACCGAGAGATCCACGTGCGCGACGCCCTCGGTGAGCAGCACCGACTCGACGACCAGGCGCGTACCGACCGGGACCATCGTCGTCACACCCGGCGCCAACCATGGCGAGGGACCCTCGAGGAGCGCGCTCACGAGCGACGTGGCCACGTTCTGCTGGGGGAACCACCGCACCTCCGGCACGAGAGCCTCGTGATCGGGCGTGAGGAAGTACAGGACGCTCTGGGTGTAGACCGACTGGAAGTTGGCCACCGGCAGCAGCACACCGTCCTCGAGCTCGACGATCCGCCACTCGCCCTGGGTGTTGCGGGCGAGGGTGAAACCGGTTTCGATCATGGCCCCCTCGGCGGCCTCGGTGTACCGGCCGGCGCCGTCCAGCGAGGCCTCGGCCATGACGGAGACCTGCACGCCGCCGTCGTCGGTGCGTTCGATCTGCGGGGCGGGGGCGTCGGCGTAGATGCGGACCTGCTCCAGCGGCTGCCAGGTCTCGGCGGCCGGGCCGGCGAGGAACTCGCGGGCGACGAGGAACTCGTCGTTGATGCCGGCCACGGAGGCGGAGAGGAAGCCGTCGACGATCTCCTCGGGCGTCGACCCCGCCTGCGGGCCGCTCGCGAGGAACCCGATGCCCTGCGGCGCGGGGACGTTCGGATCCGAGGCGGTGACCGGACCGGAGCGCGGCAGGTTGGCACAGCCAGCCAGTGCCAGCAGCATCGCGGCGAGTGTCGTCGCGACGGCGGCACGCCGCCGGCGGGTCCTCGTCCCGTGTCCCGCGATCATCGGGCCTCCTCCGCCGTCCCGGCGACCGACGCCGGGTCCTGGCGGGACGCCCCGGCCTCGCCGGGCCCGAGCGGCGCGCGGGCGGTACCGGACTCGAGCACCCGGGTCGACCCGGGTGCCAGCGGCAGCGGCGACATCGTGATGACGGTACCGGCCCGCCGCGGCAGGGTGAGCAGGAAGGCGGCGCCGACGCCCGGACGCCCCCACGCCTCGAGGGTGCCGTTGTGCAGGTGGGTGTCCTCCATGGATATGGCGAGGCCGAGGCCGGTGCCGCCCGTCGTGCGCGCCCGTGCCCGGTCGGCACGCCAGAACCGGTCGAAGACGTGCTTGGCCGCCTCCGCGTCCATCCCGACGCCGTGGTCGAGCACCCGCACGGCCACGGCCGCGTCGTTGACCCCGACCGTGACGTCGATGGGCCTTCCCTCACCGTGCTCGATGGCGTTGGAGAGCAGGTTACGAATGATGCGCTCGACCCGTCGGGGGTCGATGTCCGCGGTGCACGGCTGGTCGGAGAGATGGATGCGCAGCTCGGTTCCCTTGGCGTCGGCCAGGATGCCGGTCATCTCCACGACGTGCTGGACGACGTTGCGCAGGTCCCGCTGCTCGGCCTCGAGCACGGCCGCGCCGGCGTCGAAGCGCGAGATCTCGAGGAGGTCCGAGAGCATCGACTCGAAGCGGTCGAGCTGCGCATGCAGCAGCTCCGCCGAGCGGCGGACGGCGGGGTCGAAGTCGTCCTTCGCGTCGTGGATGAGCTCGCCGGCGATCCGGATCGTCGTCAGCGGCGTGCGCAGCTCGTGGGAGACGTCCGAGACGAAGCGCTGCTGCAGCCGCGAGAGCTCCTCCATCTGCTGGATCTGTCGCTGGAGCGAGGACGCCATCTCGTTGAAGGACTGGCCGAGCAGCGCCAGCTCGTCCCGACCGCGCACATCCATGCGTTCGTCCAGCATGCCGTCCGCCAGCCGCTCCGCGGCGAGGACGGCGTCGGTGACCGGCTGCAGCACCCACCGGGTGATCGCCCACGTCATGACCCCGAGGAGGATGACGATCGCGACGGCGCCGACGGCCAGCACCTGCATCACCAGCGCGATCGTCGCCTCCTCGGGCGCCAGGCTGTAGAAGAGGTAGAGCTCGTACGTGCCCGCGACGGGCAGGGTGACCGGCTCCCCGACGACGATGCCCGGGGCGTTGCCGGCCTGGGTGGGCAGCGCCACCGGCTGCCAGTGCTGGCCACCTTCGCTCGCGATCGCCTCGCGCATCTGCGGGCTGACGAGGCTGCGCAGGTCGATCGGCGAGTTCGTCACCGGCTCCACGATGGTCACCGTCGAGCTGGACTGCGGCGAGCGCCGGAGCACGGCTCCTTCGGCGTCGGAGCGGGAGGGCAGGCCGAAGACCCAGTCGTTGGCCACCTCCTGGGCCTGCTGGCCCGTGGTCGCCGTCGCGTCGTCGAACACCTGTTGCGCGTTCTGTGTCTGCAGCGCCGCGTCCTCGAGCATCTGCGTCACCCGCTCGTCGTAGAGACCGTCGCGGATTTGTGCCGACAGGACGCCGCCGATGACGCCGAGGGCGACCAGCCCGCCGAGCACGGTGCTGGCCACCACACGGACCGTCAGGGAGGAGCGCCAGCTGCGGATCAGCCGCAGGACCTTCCGGCGCATCCGACGGCGCAGGCTCGCCCGGGCACGGGGCGGGCGATACGTCGTGGCCGGGCCGGCGGGATGGGGAACCGAGCCGGCCCTGGGTCCGGCGGGCTGGGGCCCGCCGAGGTCTTCGGTCACTCGTGTGGTGCCCCCGCCCGATATCCGACGCCACGGACGGTCACGACGACCTCGGGGTGCTCCGGGTCCTTCTCCACCTTCGCGCGCAGCCGCTGGACGTGGACGTTCACCAGGCGGGTGTCGGCGGCGTGCCGGTATCCCCAGACCTGCTCCAGCAGCACCTCACGGCTGAAGACCTGCCAGGGTTTGCGCGCGAGCGCCACGATCAGGTCGAACTCCAGGGGGGTCAGCGAGATCGGCTCACCGTCGCGGGTCACCTCGTGGCCGGCGACGTCGATCTCGAGGTCGCCGATGCGCAGTCGCTCCGGCTCCGGGTTCTCCTGGCGACGCAGGCGCGCGCGCACCCGCGCGACCAGCTCCTTGGGCTTGAACGGCTTGGCGATGTAGTCGTCCGCGCCGGCCTCCAGCCCGGCGACCACATCGAGCGTGTCCGACTTCGCCGTGAGCATGACCACCGGCACGTCGGAGTCCGCGCGGATGATGCGGCAGATCTCGATCCCGTCCAGTCCCGGCAGCATGAGGTCGAGCAGGACGAGGTCGGGCTGCTCTCGGCGAAACATCTCCGGGGCCTGGGTACCGTCTGCGCAGAAGACGGCGTCGTAGCCCTCGGCGTCGAGCACGATTCCGATCATTTCTGCCAGCGCGGTGTCGTCGTCGATCACAAGCAGCTTGGGACTCATGGGGCAATGTTCCCATTCCGGACGCTGCGCGGTGTGGACCGCCGTTCCGGCACCCGCTGTGGCGTGCAACGATGGGTCTCGCCACCACGACGCAGCCGGGGGGAGGTAGGGCGATGAGCAGCCGGCCTGAGGACGACGGCACGCCGGAGCACGACGCCGGACGGTACGGCCCGTACAGCGGACCGCCGGACGGCGAGCAGCCGCGCTACGCGCCGCCCACGCAGCACGGGCAGCCCACCCAGCCCTCACCCTGGGGCCCGGACCCCGCTCCGCAGCCCGGCCAGTACACCCAGTACACGCAGCCCACCCAGCCCTCGCCGTGGGGCGGGGAACCCGGTCAGCGGCCCGGGCAACCGTGGGGCCAACCGCCGGTGCCCCCATCGTGGGGTGGGGACCCGAGCCAGCAGCCCGGCCAGTACGGCCAGTACGGGGACGCAGCGCAGCAGCAGGTGCCCCGCGGCTTCACCGGCGCCGATCGGCCCGGCATCATCCCGCTGCGGCCGATGAACATCGGCGAGATCCTGGACGGCGCCTTCCGTGCCATCCGGGCCAACCCGCGGGCCACGTTCGGGCTCTCGTTGCTCGTCATGGGTGTCACCGCGGTCATCGAGGCGCTCGTCCTCTCCTTCACCGTCGGCAGCACACTGCTCCCCCTCATGGGGCAGACCACGCCCACCCTCGGGATGGAGGAGCTGGGTACCGGCGCGATCACGTCACTCGTCGGCCTCCTCGCGGTGTCCGTCGCCGTCTACATCGCCTCGATCGTGCTCACCGCCTTGCTCATCGTCTCGGTGAGCCAGTCCGTCGTCGGACGTGTCGCCACGATCCGGCAGGTCTGGCACTCCGCGCGCGGGCAGCTGTGGAGGCTCATCGGCCTGACCCTGCTGCTGGCACTGGGCTGGACCGTGGTGCTGGTCGTGGTGATCACCGCACTCGTGCTGCTCGGCGTGGCTCTCGTCGAGGGCGGTGGCAACAACCCGTTCATCACGGGCCTGCTGATCTTCCTCCTCTTCCTCGGGGCCTGTGTCGTCATGGGCTACTTCGTGGTGCGGCTGACCCTGTCGGCACCGGCGCTCATGCTCGAGCGGATCGGGCCGTTCTCCGCGATCCGGCGGTCGTGGGCGCTGAGCAGGCGCCAGTTCTGGCGGCTGTTCGGCGTCCTGGCGCTGGCAGCGATCATCGTGGCGATCCTCACGTACGCGATGATGATCCCGCTGACCATGGCGTCATCTCTCTTCTCGGGCTCGCAGGAGGCCCTGGTCATCACCTCGATCGTCATGGGTGTGCTGTCCGTGCTCGTCTCCGCGCTGACCACGCCGTTCCTCGCCGCCGTCGTCGCACTGGCCTACATCGACATCCGTATGCGAAAGGAAGGCCTCGACGTCACCCTCGCCCAGTCCGCCCGGCCCGCGGAGGCTGGCTGACGTGACCGGTGTACGCGCCGGCGTGCCCGTCGAGCCCGATGCCGCCGAGGCACAGCGGTGGGCCGAGGAAGAGCTCGCCAAGGCGGTCTACGACAACCAGCCAGGACTGATCGAGCGGATCCTCGAATGGCTCGGCAGGCTGCTGAGCGACATCGGATCCATGGGGATGGAGGCGCCACCGGCATTCGTGCCGCTTGTCGTGGTGCTGGCCTTCGTCGTCGTGGTGGTCGTCTCGCTGCTGCTCGGCGGACGGGTCCGCGCACGGCGGACGGCGCAGCGGCAGGATTCGCACCAGCTCTTCGACGACGTCCGCGACAGCGCCGCGCTCCTCGCGGCCGCGGACGACGCCGCCCGGCGCGGCGACTGGGTGACCGCCACTCTCGAGCGGTTCCGCGCGCTCGTCCGTTCGCTGGACGAGCGCGCGGTCCTGGAGGACCGCGCCGGTCTGACGGCGTACGAGGCCGCCACGCTTGCGGCCGCGGCACTGCCGGACCACACCGACGGGCTGCGCTGGGCGGGCCGGCTCTTCGACGACGTCTGCTACGGCCACCTTGCCCCCGGACAGGCCGAGGACCGGCAGCTGCGTGAGCTGGCCTCCGCCGTCTCGAGGGCGCGGCCCGCCCGGCACGACGATCACCGACCCGTCGGCGCCGGCTGGGCGGAAGTGCGATGACGACCACCACCTCGACATCCCCCAGCGTGGCGTCGCCGGAAGGAGCCGGCCCCCGGTCTCCCGATGACGCCGCACCCGGCACGCGGCGACGCCGCCGTCGCCGCCGCGTCGTCACCGCCGCCGTCGTGGTGGTCTTCCTCGCCCTCGCGATCCTGGCCACGCTGCTCCAGCAGCGCACGTCCGGGCGGGCGCTCGCACCCGACAACCCCGCACCGCAGGGCACCATGGCGGTCGCCGAGATCCTCCGCGGCCAAGGGGTCGCCGTCGAGGAGGCGGACAGCTTCGCCGAGCTGACCCACGTGGCCGGCCCGAGGACGACGGTGTTCGTCACCGACGTCTCCGACCTGCGGCCCGGCCAGTACACCGAGCTGTTGGGCACCGGCGCCGACCTGGCGATCGGCGGGAACCTGTTCGTCGACCCGGAGGTGGTCGCGGACATGCCGATCACCCTCGCCGGCCCGAGCGTCGAGGAGGTGGTCCAGGCGCAGTGCGCGGCCCCCGACGCACAGGCGGCCTCTCGCATCGCGATCGGTGGCGGCTCGGTCACCGCCACCGGCTCCGACGTCGAGTTGTGCTTCCCCGCCTCCGAGGGCGCGGGCGGCGCGTACGCCGTCTGGGAAGACGAAGGCTCCACCGTCCGCTACCTCGCGGACGTGGGACCCGTGACCAACGCGGCCCTCGAGGACCACGGCCACGCCGCTCTCGCCCTGCGCATGCTGGGCCATCACGGGAACGTCGTCTGGTACCTGCCACAAGCTGGGTCGACCGGCGGTGCCGAGGACCGCGGCGCGCCGCTGATGCCGCCCGCGGGCACCTGGGTGCTGTGGGCGCTGCTCGCCGCGGCGGTGGTTCTGGCCGTCGGCAAGGCCCGCGGCCTGGGACCTGTCGTCATCGAGGTCATGCCGGTGGTCGTCCGGGCGGCGGAGACCACCCGGGGGCGCGGCCGTCTGTATCGTCGCGGCGGTGCCCGCGACCACGCCGCCGCCGCCCTGCGGGCCGGCGCGGCGGTGCGCATGTCGCGGGCCCTCGGCTTACCCAGGTCAGCGGACCGGCCGAGCCTCGTCGACGCCGTCGCCCGCGCGACCGGGTGGCCGCACACGGACGTCGACAACCTGCTCTACGGCACCGCACCGACCGACGACGGCGGCCTGCTGGCCCTGTCCACCATGCTCGACGCCCTGGAGAAAGAGGTCCACCGATCGTGAGTCAGCCCCCTATCGGCCCGTCCCCCGCGAGTCCGAACCAGCCCGCCCACGCCGGTCCCCCGCAGCCCACGGGCGACGAGCGTTTCGCGCCGCAGGCGTCGGCACCGTCGGCACCGCGGGCCGGCGGCGACGTCCCGACCGGGCCGACCCCGGGGCCGGCCCCGGCCGTGGCCGAGTCCGTGGCGCGGAGCCGGCTCGGCTCGTTGCGCACCGAGGTCGGCAAGGCGGTCGTGGGCCAGGACGCGGCCGTGACGGGTCTCGTCATCGGGCTGCTGTGCGGCGGCCACGTGCTCCTCGAGGGTGTGCCTGGCGTCGCCAAGACGCTGCTCGTGCGGACGATGGCCGCCGCGCTCGACCTGGGCACCAAGCGGGTGCAGTTCACCCCCGACCTGATGCCCGGCGACGTGACCGGTTCACTGGTCTACGACGCCCGCACCGCCGAGTTCTCGTTCAAGGAGGGCCCGGTCTTCACGAACCTCATGCTCGCCGACGAGATCAACCGGACGCCGCCGAAGACGCAGGCCGCGCTGCTGGAGGCGATGGAGGAGCGGCAGGTCTCCGTGGACGGCATGCCCCGTCTGCTGCCCGAGCCCTTCATGGTCATCGCCACACAGAACCCCGTCGAGTACGAGGGCACGTATCCCCTGCCCGAGGCACAGCTGGACCGGTTCCTGCTCAAGCTGCTGCTGCCCCTGCCCGAGCGTCGCGACGAGATCGAGGTCCTCGTCCGGCACTCCCTCGGCTTCAACCCCCGGGACCTCGCGGCGGCCGGCGTGAGCCCCGTCGGGCGACCCGAGGACCTGGAGGCGGCCCAGGCGGAGGTGCGCGAGGTCCAGGTCGCACCGGAGGTGATCGGCTACGTCGTCGACATCGTCCGGGCCACCCGCACGTCCCCGTCGTTGTCGCTGGGCGTCTCACCACGCGGCGCCACGGCCCTGCTCGCGACCGCGCGTGCCTGGGCCTGGCTGTCCGGCCGCGGCTACGTCACCCCGGACGACGTCAAGGCGCTCGCCCACCCGACCCTGCGCCACCGCGTCCAGCTGCGCGCCGAGGCGGAGCTCGAGGGCGTCACCGCGGAGACGGTGCTCGACGGCGTGCTCGGCACCGTGCCCGTCCCCCGCTGATGATCCCCACCACCCGGGCGGCGATCGTCACCGCCGTCGGCGCCCTGCCGGCGGCCCTGTGGCCGCGGGCGTCGACGCTGCTGCTCTGGGTCGGCCTGGTGGTGCTCGCGTGCGTCGCCGACGCGGTGCTGGCCGCTTCCCCGAAACAGGTCGCGGCCGAGCGTTCGGTGTCCGGGTCGGTACGACTCGGCGAGCCCACCTCCTCGGCGGTCACTCTGACGAACACCGGACGACGTCGGCTCCGGGCCCTGGTCCGCGACGCCTGGCCGCCGTCGGCCGGGGCGGAGCAGAACCGCCACCGGGTCACGGTGCCGGCGGGCGAGCGTCGCCGCCTCCGCACCGAGCTGGTGCCGAGCCGGCGCGGCGACCGGCAGGCCGACCTGGTCACCGTCCGTTCGTTCGGCCCGCTGGGGATGGCCGCCCGCCAACGCTCGCTCCGCGCCCCGGCCACCCTGCGGGTGCTCCCGCCGTTCCACTCCCGGCGCCACCTGTCCTCGCGCCTGGCCCGGCTGCGCGAGATCGACGGCCGGGCCGCCGTCCTGATCCGCGGGCAGGGCACCGAGTTCGACTCCCTGCGCGAGTACGTCATCGGCGACGACGTGCGCGCGATCGACTGGCGGGCCACGGCACGCCGCGCCGACGTCGTGGTGCGTACCTGGCGCCCGGAGCGCGACCGCCGGGTCCTGGTGATCCTCGACATCGCCCGTCTCTCCGCCGCCCGCCTGGGAGACGCCCCGCGGCTGGACGCCCAGATGGAGGCGGCCCTGCTGCTCGGCGCCCTGGCCACGCGTGCCGGCGACCGGGTGGACCTCGTGGCGGTCGACAGCGAGGTCCGGGCGCGAGTGGCCGGGGAGACCGGCCCCCGGCTCATCGGCGCGCTGGCGCAGGCCATGGCGCCGCTGGAGCCGTCCCTGGTCGAGCTGAGCACCACGAAGGTGACGCAGGTGGTGCGGGACACGCTGTCCCAGCGTTCCCTGGTGGTGCTGCTCACCGCGCTGGAGCCCTCGGCGATCACCTCCGGCCTGCTGCCGGCGCTCGGGACGATCGCCGCCGACCACACGGTGGTGCTCGCCTCGGCGTCGGACCCGGAGGCGGTCGAGCTGCGCGCGGACCGGTCCAGCGCCGACGCGGTGTACGACGCCGCCGCGGCCGAGCGGGGCGCGCTCGAGCGCGATGCCGTTGCGGTCCGCCTCAAGCGCCGCGGTGTCGAGGTGGTCGAGGCCGCACCGGACGACCTCGCCCCCGCACTGGCGGACACGTACCTGGCGCTCAAGGCAGCGGGGCGGTTGTAGGTCCCCGCCCGCGGGGCCGGTGCGGCGGGGAGGCCCACAGGGCCGGTGCGGCGGGAAGCCTGTCGCGGGACGTCCGGTCGCTCCTCGGCCATGGTCCCGACAGTCAACCCGGGCCGGCGACCAACCCGGGCCGGCGCCGCGGCCGACGGCCAACCCCGACCGGCGCCGCGACCGGTCAGCTCGACCTCGGCCGATGAGCCTGTCGGTCGTGTGACTCGCTGCGGCTGGAATCCCGCAGGTTATGCCTGCTGAAGCTCGACCGCTCCGCCAGCTGCCAACACGTCGCTGGCTCCGCCGTCGCCCCGGCTGGAGAAGGGAAGGGTATGCCTTCGGAACGGGCGCCGTTGTGCCGGCGCCGCCCAGACCCGCCGAGACGTGGATCCCCGCCGGCAAGCCCCTCGGCCCACGTGACGGGCAAGGGCTGAAATGCCGAAGGCCATGCCTGCTGAAGTCGGACCGGGACACCGGTCGCCCGCCGTCGGCCTAGGCTCGGGGCATGGCGACCGCAAACCCCACCTCGACACGGGTGGACCGGTGGATGTGGGCGGTGCGGCTGTTCAAGAGCCGGTCGCTCGCCACGACGGCGTGCCGGGCCGGCCACGTGCGCGTCAACGGCGAACGGGCCAAGCCCTCGACGACGGTCGCCGTCGGCGACGAGGTGGTCGTCCGGGGCGTGGAACGCGACCGCCCGGAGCGGGTGCTCGAGGTGCGCCAGGTCCTTCTCAAGCGGGTGGGTGCGCCGGTCGCGGCGCAGGCGGTCATCGACCGGAGCCCGGCGCCCGTACCGCGAGACCTCTTTGCGGTGCCGCGGCGCGAGAAGGGCTCGGGCCGGCCGACCAAGCGCGAACGTCGCGAGATCCAACGCCTTCGCGGCTACTGACGCTCCACGACGCGCTTCACCAAAGACCCATCGGGTCGATCGTGGACCCGTTCTTCCACACCTCGAAGTGGACATGGCAGCCGGTGACGGCGCCGGTGGCACCGGTGTAGCCGATGGTCTGCCCCTGGGAGACCCGCTGCCCCTGCGAGACGGCGAACCGCGACAGGTGGTTGTACACCGTGACGTAGGAGGAGCCGTTGATGATGCCGTGGTTGATCATCACCTGGTTGCCGTGCGTGCCGTTGCCGTAGGCCCCCCGGACCGCGGACACGGTTCCGGACGCCGCCGACGCCTGGGCCTCACCGCAGGCTGATCCGAGGTCCACGCCGTTGTGCATGAACCAGCCGCCGGTCATCGGGTACACGCGGTAGCCGTAGGACGAGGTGACGCGCAGCGGCGTGACCGGCGGCATGATGGCGCTGCTGCTGCCACCTCCACCGCCGCCACTGCTGCTTCCGCCGCCACCGCCGCCGCCGCTGCCGCTTCCGCCGCCACCGCCGCCGCCGGACGGCGCGGACTGCTGCTGCTGTTGCTGCGCCCGCTGCTCGGCCTGCTGCTGCGCGCGCCGCTCTGCCGCCGCGCGCCGGCGAGCCTCCTCGGCTGCCCGCCTGCGGTTCTCCTCGTCGATCTTGGCGATCTCCGAGGCGATCTGCTGCTGGTCCTCCTCCAGATCCGCGAGCTGGCTCTGGTACTCGTCCTGCTGCGCCTCGAGCTTCTTCGACAGCTGCGACATCTCGGCCTCGATCTGCTCGATCTCGGCCTTGCGGGCGGCGGCCTCGTCCCGGGCTTCGTTGGCCGCCACGACGGCGGCGTCGGCCTCCACCTTCAGCTCACCGATGCGCACCTTCACGGCCTCGTGGCGCTCCTGCCGGTTGCGGGTGATCGCGGTGGCGGTCTCGAGGTCCCGCAGCACCCGCGTCTGCGACCGGACCGCCGAGGTGGTCACGGAGTAGCTCTCGAGGAAGTCGTCGGTCGAGGAGGCGTCGAGCACGACGTCGAGCGTGGACGTGGCGTTGTCACCGCGGTAGGTGCTCCGTGCGAGGGCGCCCATCGCCGACTCGGTCTGATCGATCTTCTCGGTGCCGGCAGCGATCTCCTCCTCGAGGCTCGCTGCCTCGGCCTCGGCGAGCTCCAGGCGGGCCGCCACCTGCTCCTGCTTCCGCTCGGCGGCAGCGAGTGCCTCCTCGGCCTCGGCGAGCGCCGCCTCAGCCTCCGGCAGGCGGGCACGGGCCCTCTCCAGCTTGAGGTAGGTCTCCGTGAGGTCGGCGTCCACGCCCTCGAGGGATGACTCGAGCTCGGCCTGGCGGTCCTCGTTCCGCTCGCGCTGCTCGACGAGGTCGTCACGGTCCTCGGCGTAGGCGCCGGGAGCGAGCAGGGCGACCGCAAGGACAGCGGCGACGGCGGCCCGGAGGGCGGTCGGTCGGGCGGTGCGTCGGGGGGAAGGACGGCGCACAGTAGTACCTCAGACTTTCGTGTAGCGGCCGAGGGTCACGATCGAGCTGATCCCGGCGAGCAGGATCGCGGCAAGAACGAGGAAGGGCGCGACGGTGAGCACGTCGCCGGTGTCCACGAACTGCACCCACGGTGTCGACGTCGCGAGCCACTCCTCCACCAGGTATCTGACACCGAGGAAGAGCCCGCCCACGGCCAGCACGGCCCCGAAGAGGGCCGCGACGGCGCCCTCGAGCATGAACGGGAGCTGGATGAAGAAGTTCGAGGCGCCGACGAGCCGCATGATCCCGGTCTCGCGCTGACGCGACATGGCGGAGAGCCGGATCGTGGTCGTGATGAGCAGGACGGCGGTGACGATCATGACGCCGGCGAGGCCGATCGAGAGCAGCGTCGTGCGGTTCAGGATGAGGAACAGCGGCTCGAGCTGCTCGCGCTGGTCGACGACGACCTCGACGCCGGGCCGCCCCTCGAGCTCGTCGGCGACGATCTGGTACTGCTCCGGATCGACCAACTTGACTCGGTAGGAGACCTGCATCTGGTCGACGGTCACGGTCTGCGCCCAGACCGTGTCCTCCATCTGCTCCTGGAACGCCTCGTAGGCGTCCTCCTTGGTCTCGACGTAGACCTCCTCGACGTACGGGGCGAGGGCGTCCGAGGCGAGCAGGTCACCGATGGCGTCGATCTGTTCCTGGGTGGCCTCGCCAGTGGCGCAGTTCGGCGTCGAGGAGTTCGCCGGGCACATGAAGGCCGAGACCTCGACCTTGTCGTACCAGTCGCTCTTCAGGTTGTCGACCTGGATCTGCAGCAGTGCCGCCGCCCCGACGAAGGTCAGCGAGACGAAGGTGACCAGGGCCACCGAGATGGTCATCGCGAGGTTGCGGGACAGCCCTTGGAACGTCTGGGAGAGAACAAATCGGAGTCGCATCGCAGTCGTTCCCCTTACCGCGCCGCGCCGTAGACGCCGCGGGACTGGTCACGGACCATGACACCGTCGGAGAGCTCGACGACGCGCTTGCGCATCTGGTCGACGATCTCGTCGTCGTGGGTCGCCATGACGATGGTGGTGCCGGTGCGGTTGATGCGGTCGAGCAGTCGCATGATGCCGATCGATGTCGTGGGATCCAGGTTGCCGGTGGGCTCGTCCGCCAGCAGGACGGCGGGGCGGTTGACCATGGCGCGAGCGATGGCGACGCGCTGCTGCTCTCCACCGGAGAGCTCGTGCGGCAGGCGCTTCTCCTTGCCCTCGAGGCCCACCATCTCGATCACTTCGGGAACGGTGGTCAGGATGTGGTGGCGCGGCCTGCCGATGACCTGCGGCGCGATGGCGACGTTCTCGAAGACCGTCTTGTTGTTGAGCAGCCGGAAGTCCTGGAACACCGTGCCGATCTGGCGGCGCAGATGCGGGACCTTCCAGCGCGAGATCTGGCCGAGATCCTTGCCGAGGGCGTGGATGCGGCCGGAGGTTGGACGTTCCTCTCGCAGCACGAGGCGGATGAAGGTGGACTTACCGGACCCCGAGGCCCCGACGAGGAACACGAACTCGCCGCGCTCGACCTCCAGGCTCACCTGGTCGAGAGCGGGGCGCGCTCCTCGGGCATAGACCTTGGAGACGTTCTCGAATCTGATCACGGCGACTTCTCGGCCAGTCTCGACAATGGGGGAAGGACAACCACTGGCCTCCGCGCAGACTAGGCAGTCCGGGCAGCGCCACCGTCTCCGACACGCCGCTGCGACGGGGCGGAACTGTGCGCCTCTCCCCGGCCCGGTGCCGCGGTCCGGTGGCGCCCCGGAGCCTGGTCAGACCGTCGGCGACGCCACGACCTGGGACGTCGCTCTAAAGACTGGCCACACCAGCCACCCTGAAGGGCGGGACGAGTGCTCGATGCCACAGCGTCGTCGTCGGGCGGTACGCCGGCCGCTTCAGGACCTCAGGCCGCTTCGCTCTCCTGGTTCTTGCGCCAGCGGATGCCGGCGTCGATGAAATCGTCGATCTCGCCGTCGAAGATCGCCGCCGTGTTGCCCGACTCGTACTCCGTCCGCAGATCCTTGACCATCTGGTAGGGCTGGAGCACGTAGGAGCGCATCTGGTCGCCCCAGGACGCCTTGACATCACCGGCGAGCGCCCGCTTCTCGGCGGTCTCCTCCTTCTGGCGCAGCACGAGCAACCGCGACTGCAGGACGCGCAGGGCGGCCGCTCGGTTCTGGATCTGGGACTTCTCGTTCTGCATCGACACGACGGTGCCCGTCGGGATGTGCGTCATGCGGACCGCGGAGTCGGTGGTGTTGACGGACTGTCCGCCGGGCCCGGACGAACGGAAGACGTCGACCTTGATCTCGTTCTCGGGGATCTCGATGTGGTCCGTCTGCTCGATGAGCGGGACGACCTCGACCGCGGCGAAGGAGGTCTGGCGGCGGCCCTGGTTGTCGAACGGTGAGATCCGCACGAGGCGGTGCGTGCCGCCTTCGACGGACAGGGTGCCGTACGCGTACGGCGCCTTGACCTCGAAGGTCGCCGACTTGAGACCGGCCTCCTCCGCATAGGAGGTGTCGAGCACCTGGGTGGGGTAGCCGTGCCGCTCGGCCCAGCGCAGGTACATGCGCATGAGCATCTCGGCGAAGTCGGCGGCGTCGACCCCGCCGGCGCCGGCGCGGATCGTGACGACGGCCTCGCGCTGGTCGTAGGGGCCGGCGAGCAGGGTACGGACCTCGAGCTCGCTCAGGGCCTTGCGGATCGAGGTCAGCTCGGCCTCGGCATCCTCGAGGAAGGCCACCGCGTCGTCGCCCACCTCCTCCTGCCCGAGCTGAACGAGGGCCGCGAGGTCGTCGATCCGCTCACCCATCTTCTCGACCCGGCCGAGGTCGGTCTGGGCGTGGGAGAGCTTGGACGTGATGGCCTGGCCCGCATCAGGGTCGTCCCACAGGTAGGGGTCCGCAGCCTTGTCCGAGAGGTCGGCGATGGTGGCCCGGAGGCCTTCGACATCGGTCACGGCACGGATGGAGTCGAAGGTCGCGCGGAGCTGGTTGATCTCGGCGGAGAAGTCTGTGGCCACGGGCCGCAAGGTTACGCGATACGAGCTGACGACGGCGCAGCGCAGGGTGGGGGCGAGGAACGAGCTCCCGCCCGCAGCGGAGCCCGAGGAAGCGAGACGTCAGGTCCGCCTGTACGCGGGGGTTGCGACCGCCACGATGACCAGTGCGGTGAGCACGGTGCCGAGCATGACGGTGGCCATGGCCGCGCCGTTACCGCCCAGTGCGCCGACCAGCGGAGAGACCGTGCCGGCGATGCCGGCCTGCAACGAGCCCACCAGGGCGGCTGCCGCCCCCGCCCGCTCCCCGTGCTTGGACAGCGCCAGCGCCGAGGCGTTGGGCATCAGGAGCGAGTTCACGGAGATCAGGAGGAACAGGGGAACCAGGAGGGCGATCAGGCCCCCGGTGCCGTCGCCCGCGCTCATGGCGACGCTGAGCAACCAGATGCCGAGGACGGCGGAGGTGGGCGCGACCACACGGATGACGCCGAGCGGCGTGAACCTGCCCATCAGCGCCGCATTGATCTGCGCACCGCCCACCAGGCCGGCGCCGTTGAGCGCGAAGATCAGCGCGAACTGGGTCTCTGTGAGGCCGTACTGCTCCTGGAAGACGAACGGCGAGCCGGCGACGTAGCTGATGATGGCCCCCAGCGCCAGACCCGGCAGCACGGCGAGCGCCATGAACTGGCGGTCACCGAGCAGGGCACGGTAGCTGCGGGCGGCACCGCCCAGGCCTTCCCGGCGCCGTCGCTCCGGCGGCAGGGTCTCCGGCAGCGCGAGCGCCACGACGGCGATCATCACCGCGCCGAGGACGGCGAGAACGACGAAGGTGGCCCGCCACCCCCACCAACCGGCGATGAGGCCGCCGGCGGTCGGCGCGAACAGCGGTGCGACGCCGATCACGAGCATCAGTCGGGACATCAGCACCGACGCGCCGGAACCGGTGTACCGGTCGCGGATGACGGCCATGGCGGTGACCGTGGCGGTCGCGTTGCCGACGCCCTGCAGCACCCGCAGCACCACGAGGGGCCAGATGCCGGGTGTCAGCGCGCACAGCACGGAGACGACGACGTGCAGGCCGAAGCCGACCATGACCGGCAGGCGGCGACCGAAGCGGTCGGAGAGGGGCCCGGTGAGCAGCTGACCGATGGCTCCACCGACGAGCACCCCGGTGATCGTGGCCTGGACGAGCGTCTGTGAGCTGTCGAGGTCGTCGGCCACGGCGGGCAGGGACGGCAGGTACAGGTCGGTGGTGATGGCCGGGAGGGCCGCCATCGAACCGAGCAGGAGGACCAGGGATACGGGGGGCCGCACTTTGGCGGGAAAGCTCACGGCCGTCATCGTTCCACGTCGGCGCCCCTCCGACGACTTCGAACGGGAAGCCCTACCGCCTGGTCAGAACGCCGTACGCACCCTCACAGCGGCTCGAGGGCGGCCGCCACCCGCACCATCTGCTCGAGCACGGCGAGCGTCGCGGCCCGTGGCTCGGTACGCGTGACGCGGTGCCGGACGAACAGTCGCCGAAAACCGAGCCCGGGCAGGGCGACCCACTGCGCGTTCTCGGGCAGCTGCCTGCGGATGGCCAGCTCGGGCAGCAGGGCGATGCCGAGGCCGCCGGCCACCATCGAGAGGGCGACGTCGAAGTCCCGGTAGGTGTGCGCGGCCCTCCGGGTGAGGGACATCTCGGTGGCCAGCCGGCTGAGCGCTCGGGAGGTCGCGCCGCTCTGTCCCGGCATCAGCCAGGCCCGGTCGGAGAGATCGAGCAGGCCGGTCGGCGCGGCGTCGGTGGCGGGGATGGCCACCACCCACGGCTCGTCCAGGAACGGCACGTCGAACGTTCCGGAGGGCGCCGTGGTGGGGACTGCGACGTCCTGTTCCGTGACGAGCAGGTCGAGCTCACCCCGCCGCAGCGCCCGCTGGCCGTGCTCCTCGGCCACCTCGTGCACGATGAGGTCGATGCCGGGCAGTGCCTGCTCGAGCTCTTCGAGCAGCGGGACGAGGACCGCACGGATCACTGTCTGGAAGGCGCCGACCACGACGACGCCCGAGACGTCACCCCCCAGTTCTGCCAGTGCCCGGCGAGTTTCACCGAGCTCGGCCTCGATGCGTTCGGCGACCTCGGCGAGCAGGCGGCCCGCCGAGGTGAGGACCGCACCGGACGGCTGCCGGTCGAGAACTGTGACCCCGGTCTCCGCCTCCAGACGCGCGATTTGCTGCGAAACGGCGGACGGGCTCACGCGGAGCACATCGGCGGCCGCAAGCACTCCTCCCGACCTGCTGACGGCCAAGAGAACGCCAAGTCTGCGTGGGTCGATATCCATGAAGCATAACTGTACTCCGGATGCAGCGACGTTCGATTGAACTTTACTCGTCAGGGCCTCAGGATGGTGGTGTGCCTGAGTTCCTCGTTTCCGTTGTCGCTTCCCTCGGTTGGATCGGCGTCGCCGTCCACCTCTTCGCCTACGCCCGCATCTCCAGTGGTCGCATGCTGCCCGCATCGCTGACCTATCAGACCCTCAACGTCACCGGGGCGCTGGCGGTCGGCGCCAGCTCCGCGGCGAGCGGTGCGTGGCCGTCGGCCGTCGCCAACTTCATCTGGATCGGAATCGGGTTCGTCGCCATCGTGGCGCTGCGCCGCCACATCCTGGAGCGCAGGCTGCGCGCCGCCCGCCAGCGCGCCGCGGAGCTCGCCGAGAAGCGCTTCCGCCGGTCCGCGCGCCGGTCGGTGATCTCACCCGCGGGCGCGACCGTGGACGACTCCTCGGTCGACCTGGAAGCCTTCCCCGAGCGTGCGGCGCCGAGCGCGGCCACCCGCCCGGCGGGCCGCAGCAAGACCCGTCGCCGCCGCTCCAAGGTCGCCGCCTAACCTCGGCCCAGGCGCGGGACTCGCGACGCGAAGGACCGATTCGAGAGCCGGCTCGCTCAGCGGAGCACTTCTAGCAGGTAGAGCCTGTCGGAAGTGCTCCGCTATCGCGTGAGGGGCAGCGGCCCCCTGTTCTGTGGTGTGGATCCGGAAGGCCTTACCTGCCGAAGTCGCGCCACCGGTCGGTCAGTCCTTGTCCTCGAGGCGCGCCAGCGTCCTGCGGGCCTCCTCGACGGCGTCACGCGCCTCCTCGGCCGCGGAGACTGCCGAGTCGCGGTCGTCCTCGGCAGCCTCGAGCCCGTCCTCGGCACTCATGAGCGTCTGCTCGCGTTCGACGAGCTGACGCCGGAGCTCCTCGATCTCCGACCTGAGCTGAAGCGCACGGGCCTCGAGCTTGGAGACCTTCTCCTCGTGCTTGCGCTGCTCGCGCGAGGCCGATTTTGCCGTCCGCTCCGCCTCCGCGAGCGCCTCCTTGGCTCGTTCGAGCGCGGCGCGGCGCTCGGCGGCCTCTTCCTTCGCCCTGGCGGAGTCCTTCTTCGCCTTGCTGCCCTTCTTCTTGCGCCCGCCCTTCGCCGGCTTGGCGCCCCCGCCCCGCTCCCCCAGTGCGTCCGGGACCGCGAGCACGCCGCCGAGGTCGACGGAGTCGAATCCGCTGCTCTCCATGGGTTGGACCAGGAAGCCGGTGCGCAGCGCGGCCGCGGCGTCTTCGTCGGCCATCGCGGCCTGGAGGGTGTCCGCCGTCTGCTCGGCGACTCCGGCGCTCACCTTCTGGCCCTCCTCCTCGGCAAGGTCTCGCGCCTTCCCGACGACGGCGGAGAGCAGCTTGCGGCGCTGCTGGCCTAGGGCCCGGAGCTGCGCGGCGTCGAGCTCGTCCTGGGCCTGGCGCAGCGTCTCGCCGAGCTCGAGGATCTGATCGACCTCGTCCTCCATCTGCCGGACCATGAGATTGGCCAGCCAGGCGGCGACCGACGGCTTGGCCAGGCCCTGGATGGCCCAGGCGAGGTCGGTGTTCCCCTCCTTGCGGACCCCCTTGGCGCGAGCGTTGCGCGTGGAGATGAAGTCGCCGAGCGGCAGGCCGTAGAGCTCGTTCGCGACGGCGACGAGGTCTTGCTGCTGGCTCGGCATGACTCCATTGTGTCGGGCAACGCCGCGACGGCGGCTGTTCTCGGGACCGTACGGCGGCGCCGACGGACATCAGTCCGCACGGGCGCCGGCCGTCACGCGGAGCGTGATGCCGTCGCTCCACGGCACCAAGGCCCACGGGACGAGCGGCGGACGCGAGCGGGCGACGAGCGTGACCTCCGCCGTGGTCCCGTCAGGCGTGCCGGTGGGCTCCGCGACGGCCAGCTCCTCGAACTGGCCGACCACCGGGCCGGGCACGGAGGCGAGGTAGTCGTCCACGGTGCTCCCGGACCAGGGTACGGGCAGCCAGGATCTGGGCAGGCGTCGGTCGATGCGTGACCAGTTGGTCGGTTCGCCAGACACTCAAGCTCCGATCCAGGAGGACGAACGAGTCACGACAGCCACTCTTCGGGATCTACCCGTGCCACGGTAGGTGTAGCCACTCCTGCGTTTATCCGGTTCGCAGCTCACCGAGAAGCCAGCACCATGGGGCCATGACGACTCATGAATAAGCCATCGAGTCCGTGATCCCCGGTCTGGCGTTCCTGGTGCCTTCACCGCCGGCGCACCCATGCAGGCGTTCGGCACGCTCCGCACGGAACGCTTCGAGTGCGTGTGGAAGCGGCACACTGCGTGGCTCGCCGTCGGACAGCCAGCCAAGGAGCAGCCGTTCACCTCTGACGAGCTTTCCGCTCTGGCTCGAGGATCTCCTGCGTCCGCTCGATGCAGACGTTGTCGAGGCGATCCGCGAGAGGCATCGAGCCGACGAGAACCCACACAAAGCGTGGATCATCGTCACCCCCAGCAAGCACGCCGTGCTGACGACGACAGCCGAGGACACTGACAACCTTGTCGAGGTCTTCCTTGAGCTCTACGGCAACCTTGTGGACGCCACCGCTTGAGGAGGGGTGGACGCCAGGAGCGCAACCGTCACGGTGTGTAGCAGACCACCTTGAGGAGGTGAACAACCAATGTCCGTAGAGATCAAGGCACTATCGGAGGAAGAAGTCCGAGTGTGGTTCGTGATGCAGATGAGCGGGGTATCGAGCCCACGCCCTCATCGGCAACGACAGCGACTGGGATGAGTTCCGCGACATCAAGTCGCAGGCCGCAGCGAATAACCACCTCCGCGGTACGAAGCGCCCTGGTTCAACCACCAGGGCGCTTCGTCGTGTTTAGGCGCGCTTCGACCGAGCTGCGCGTCGATCGCGCAGCTGCACCCATGCTCGGCGCAAAGCCGCAACTTCTTCAGGACGGAACCCGAGGCTCTCGACGAGCACTCTCTCGTCAACCAGATCGAGTGCGTCTTCAAACCGTCGTTCCCGAACCAGTTCGTCCACCTTCTGGTGCAGCGTGTCAGAGACGACTGTCGGGTCCACAACGGGCAAGAGCCCACACTCACTGGGCTCGAGTTCGAGGATGCCTCCACCGTAACTACGGCCCAGCACTTCCGAGAGGGCGAATGTTGCCGAGTTGAACGCGCCGACAGCTAGGCGCTTCATGTCGACACCGTCCTTGACGCGAACCCGATGGACGGTGTCTGTGCTCGTCGCACCGGCGCTGTTTGCGATCAAGCGTGGGTGAGTTGATATCTGACGCAGCATGAACCCGTCAGGAGCCCACAACGAGGGCACCTCCCACCAGGCTCGGCGGATACGGCATTTGTATCCCTGGGGTACGCCAGCTCCCTCACCGGCTGCGAGGTAGCTAGCGAGTTGGGGATGCTTCTCGAGGTCGACGTCTTGAGACACCGTAAGAAGGCGCGTCCGAGCCGTCGTGCCATCCTGCTCATCCAAGTCCTCGTTCGTGAAATGCAGACCGCCCACCTGGGTGCTTCGAGCAACCAGAGGCATGGTGAAGTCTGCAAGTCCCCGGTGGTCAACTTCTGATTTGGTCATGCAGAAGAACGAGTTGCGTCCTGTGACCACACCGACGTTCACGTCGGCGTATGTGCCCAGTGGAGTCAGGCGGTGGTCTCTTCTCACGCTACGCAGCAGCTCGATGGCTTCAGTGTCGAGGAAGTACTTCGTCCACTTCTCCGAGTCATGCAGCGGAGCTCGAACAGCGGAGGTATCCGTCTCCCAGAAGGCATCTAGATTCGTAGCATCTGTCAGCTCGACTGTCCGGATCACAGCTGGTCCGTCACCGCGCTCGGCGAGCAACAGCACGACCTCCTGCAGGATGCCTGGAAAGACCAGTTGTTTGAAGGCGACCACCGTGATGCTTGAGCAGTTGTCGACCAAGTAGGAACGGAGGGCTGCCGCGTACCCCACCTGAAGGAGTTCCGCTGGGAGAACAAGGCCGACACGTCCACCGGACCTCACCGCAAGTAGAGAACCCACAACGAACGGGACCCATGCGTTGGTGAGCTTGGTCGGGCGCATGCCCTGGGTGCGCATCAGATCAAGGGCAAGCTCGCGCGAACTCGGATCCCAAGATCCGAAACGGATGTACGGCGGATTGCCGGCGACTCCGTCGAAGGTCGCCTGACGCTGGGGCGTCAACCAGGCGAAGAAGTCAGACACCTCCACGTCTGCACCGATGCTCGCCGCCTTCGCCGCCTCCTCGGGGATCAGCTCGACGGCGGTCACTTGGTCAATGCTGGCAGCTCTGACCAAGTGCTCCAGGATGGCTCCGTCGCCGCAGGCAGGCTCCAGAACCTTGGATCCGGCGGCACTCACCCAGTCAGTGATGAAGCGAGCGATTGGCTCCGGGGTGTAGTACCCACCCCGCAGCTTGTCGCCCTCAGGAGCCGCCTTCGCCGTGAACTGTGTCGCCATACGGCTCATCATCGCGCAGAGCACTGACGATCTCGGTACTGGCGTCTCCGGCGTGCCAACGAGGGCTGCCAGCCCCGACCCAATACGGTCAGTTCTGTGCCGTTCCTACGACCGTCGAAGATCGAGGCCAAGGAACAGATGGCTGCGCTGGTCGATGAGTACCAGCAGCAGGCCAGTGACTTGGAGGCCTCCAACTCTCGTTACACCGAGACCGAGGCACGCGGACAGTTCATCGACCGCTTCCTGACGATCCTCGGGTGGGACGTACACAATCTCGCAGGTCAGCCCCAGATCCTCCGTGATGTCGTGCTCGAACGCATCAGCGAGAGTGACGTTGGGGGCCGCCCCGACTACCGCCTTCGTCTAAACGGCAAGGACCGACTGCCGGTCGAGGCTAAGAAGCCATCGGTACCGCTCGCTTCGGCTGCTGCTGCCGCGCGGCAGACTCGCTCCTACGGATGGTCCTTGTCACTGCCCGCTGCAACTCTGACGAACATGGCCGAGACCGTTGTGTACGACACGACGTTCGCGCCCTCCCCCGAGGATGGCCCCGACGTCGCGGTCGTCCCTGACGGAAGGTTCACTGTCGATCAGTACGTCCCACGGTTTGACGACCTGTGGACGTTGCTCTCGTACGAGTCGGTGACGAGTGACGACTACTACGCGATGTACTCCTTCAGTGAGCCACGGCGGGGAACGTCACCGTTCGACAGAAGTTTCCTGGAGCAGTTCCGCTCGTGGCGACTCAAGCTGGCCCGCGACATCGCTTCCACGAACCCCGGTCTGTTGGCCGACGAGGTGGGCCGTAGAACCCAGCGGCTCCTCAACGCATTGCTGTTCCTCCGCGTGTGCGAGGACCGAAACATCGGGCAGTACGAGGCGCTCCTGAAGTCGGCTCAAGGGAACATGCTGCTGGACGCCTTCCGGGATGCCGATCGGGCGTTCAATGCGGGGCTCTTCGACGTCCTTCAGACCACGAACTACACCTCGACGGCCGTCGCCTCGATCATCCGGGAGATGTACTGGCCGCACAGCAAGTTCGCGTTCGGTGTCTTGCAGCCAGACGTTCTGGCAGCTGTCTACGAGCAGTACCTGGCGGAGCGAGTGCAGATCGACACCCACGGCCAGGTACGACTCGAAGAGAAGCCCGAGCTGACCCACGCAGGCGGCATCGTCGCTACGCCCGCTTGGGTTGTCGAGGATCTGGTCGACTATGCGCTGGAGGACAAGCTCACCCGTGGGCTGCCTGTGCCGGCCGGGCTGTCCCTGGTCGATCTTGCCTGCGGTTCCGGGCCGTTCCTGATCGAGGCGATGAACCGACTCATCGAAGCCGAGGAGGAAGCTGGACGCCACGTCGGTCTGGTAGAACGCGCAGCACTAGCGCAGAACCACCTGTACGGCGTCGACATCGACGGAGCGGCTGTCGAGGTAACTAGGCTGTCGATCCTTCTCACTGTGTTGGGTGAGGAAGTTGTGGACCCATCTCGCGACCGTGGCCTCCTGCCTGACCTCTCCCACAACCTGATCGTCGGCAACTCCCTGATCGAGCCGAAGTTCGATCGCGTTGTTCCAACGGCTGCCATGACCCCTGAACGCCGCTCGGCGGTGGCTCCCCTCGACCTTTCAGCGGCCTTCCAATCGGTGTGCGCGGCTGGTGGGTTCGATGTCGTGGTAGGAAACCCGCCGTACATCCGCATCCAGGTGCTGGCCGAGTTCATGCCTGACCAGCTCGACTACTTCCAGGACGCCCGGAGTGGGTACGGATCGGCCCAATCCCACAACTTCGACGTCTACCAGCTGTTTGTTGAACGCGCTTTTCAGTTCCTCAAGGAGGACGGCCGGTTCGCCTACATCGTGCCCAACAGGTTTACGAACTTGGTGCCCGCCGCAACCATGCGCAGCGTCCTCGGTCCTCGCCTCTCTAGGCTCGTGCACTTCGGCGACCAGCAAGTCTTCGACGGCCGGATGACGTACACCGCGTACGTAATGGCAGGGCCGAAGACAGACGAGCCTGCCGAGTTCTCCATCGTCAGCGATCTTGATGCATGGCAAGACTCGAGAGCCTGCTCTACCGTGCGAGTCGACCGGGCAGATCTGACAGCTGCGCCATGGCCTGTTGCTACCGAAGCACGCACCAAGGTTTTCGAGAAGATGGAGCAGACGGCAGTCGCTCGGCTCGGAGACGATGGATGGGTCAACATCTTCGTGGGCGTCCAGACGTCTGCCGACGGCATCTTCTTCATCCACCCTGACCAGAGCAGATCGACGGACGAAGTCGCCGTCTTCATCGACATCAACGGAGCCCGTCAAGAGGTCGAGTGGGGCATTCTTCGTCCAGCGGTGAAGGATCGGACCTTCGAGCCCTACGGACAAGACCCGATCCCCGACTCTTACGTCATCTTCCCGTACGACGTTCAGCCACCTGCACCAGGCCGAAAGCGTGGCACTGCAACGGTATACGACGAAGCGACCATGCGGGCACGCTTCCCGAAAGCGCTCGACTATCTGATGGCTCATCGCCGAACCCTGACAACCGGACGGAACGTCTCGCCTGACCCAGGACCATCCTTCTGGGCCTACGGCAGGTCCCAGTCACTGACCAAGCTTGACGAGCCGAAGCTCATCGTCCGTGTGCTGTCCCGTGCTCCGCAGTACATGTTCGATGAGGCGGGACTGGTGGTCCCTGGTGGTGGCGATGGCGGCCCCTACTACCTCCTCCGTCCCGACAGCGCTTGCCCATACTCGATCCGTGTCATACAGGCCCTGATGTCCCATCCTGCTGTTGACGCCTACGTGGCTTCACGCGGTCGGGCTTACTTAGGTGCGTACATAGTCCACCGCAAGGCGTTCATGGCGTCGGTGCCAATCCCAACGTTGGACGACGCGCAACAGCAAGCTATCGAGGAGGACGTGGAGGAGGTGCAATCGATAGTTGTCCGACTCCGCACCGAGACCGACGCAGCGCTGCGCACGACGCTCCTCGGCCGCATGGAGGTGCTGCAGGCACAGGTGAATCGGCTGATCTCCGACGCCTACATGCTTTCTGACGCAGACACCTCTGCAATCGTCGGTGACTAGGGCGTGTCTGTTTATCGGTGCGTGCGGTGGTAGGTGACGGTGGCAGCCAAGAGCACGCCGCCGAGGAAGGTCAGCGCGTACTTGTCGTAGCGGGTAGCGATCGCGCGCCACTGTTTGAGGCGGTTGAAGCCTCGTTCGACGGTGTTGCGTTCGCTGTAGAGGGCGGGTTCGAACTTCGGTGGTCTGCCGCCGGCCGCGCCCTTGACCTTGCGGCGCGCGATCTGGTCGCGGCGTTCGGGGATGGTGTGCGCGATCCGCATCCAGCGCAGCCTGGCTCGGGTCGAGTCGTGGGAGTAGGCCTTGTCCGCGAGCAGCTGGAACGCCCCGGCCAGGGACCGGCCGGTCTCGGCCCGGCGCTGGTCCAGCAGCGGCCACAGGTTCGGGTTGTCCCCGCCCTGACCTGGGCCGAGCAGGACGCTCACGGGGGCACCGCCCTGGCTGAGAGCCTGGGCTGGACCGTGGCTGAGGTCTACGAGGACAACGACGTCTCCGCGTCCACCGGGAAGGCGGCCGGCGTACCAGCGCATGATGCGCGACGTCGCCGAGGGGCACCTCGACGCGGTCGTCGTGTGGGACGTCGACCGACTCACTCGAACGCCCCGTGAGCTTGAGGACGTCATCGACCACGCCGACCGCGCTGGCCTCAGGCTCGCGTCCGTCGGAGGCGACATCGATCTCGCCACTGAGCAGGGCCGCATGCTCGCCAGGATGAAGGGCACCGTTGCGCGCTACGAGGTTGAGCAGTCGGCCCGGCGGCTGCGTCGCAAGCATGCCGAGCTCGCCGCTCAGGGAGCCCACAATGGGCGCCGCCCGTTCGGATGGGACCTCGCCCCCACCGGCCTCACCATCAACCAGGCCGAGGCCGCCGTGGTCCGTGAGTGCGTGTCGCGGGTGCTCGCCGGCGAGGGACTGTGGCGGATCCGGAACGACCTAACCAGCCGCGGCGTCACGACCACCACGGGTGGGCCGTGGCAGACGCAGACGCTGCGGCGCATGCTGCTGCGCTGGCGGAACTGCGGCGTCCGCACACACAACGGCACCCCGGTCGCGACCGGCCAGTGGAAGCCAATCATCGATCGAGAGACCCACGATCGCGTCGTCGCCACGCTGACCGATCCGGCACGCAGGAGCAACAACCGCGGCACCGCCATCAAATACCTGCTGACGTCGATCGCAGCCTGCGGCGAGTGCGCCCGACCCATGGTCGGCGTGGCCGAGCACACCTACAAGATCCGCGTCCGCCGCGCCTCCGGGCCGGGTATCCAGACCCGCACCTACCCCCGCTCCTACAAATGCCCCCACGCCGGCTGCATGCGCGTCTCCCGAGGCATGGACGACATCGACGACCTCGTCACCCGCGTGGCCATCGGCGTCCTCGAACGCGACGGTGTCCGCGTCCTCGGCGGAGACCCGGACATCGCCGCGGCGGCGCGGGAACGGATCGACGCACTGCAGGCGAAACTCGCCCTCGCGGCGGACCAGTACGCGGACGACATCATCACCGGCGAGCAGATGGCCAGGATCACCGACCGCGTCCGACCACAGATCACCGCCGAGCACGCACGGCTGCGGACGGCGCTGCCCGCAGAGGGTCTCGCGGCCTTCGCCGGACCCGGCGCTGCTGACGCGTGGGACTCCGCTGACGTGGAGACACGGCGCCGGATCCTGACCGCCCTGGGCATCGAGCTGCGAGTCGATCGCGTGGGCCCGGGGCGTGGCGGCGTGTTCGATCCGGAGTCCGTCCAGATCACCTGGGGGCGCTAGGCGCCACCCTCGGCCTCGAGGTAGGCGTCGACGAGCATCTGCCGCTCCCGGCTACGCCAAGGTCCTCCAGAACGACGAGCAACTCAAGGCCGCCCTGACGCTCAAGGGCCTCGACATCAAGGACAACCTGCCGGCCCGCGAGTACGACGTGCTCCTCGACCTGGCCGTGCGTCCCTCGTCCCAGGCCGCGTCCAAGGAAGTACTCGACGCCATTTCGGCCGAGGCCAAGAAGGGAGCCTGACTCATGAGTATCTGGACCGGCCAGTTCTGGAAGGCCACCGCCGAGCGAGCGATCGCCACCGCCGCACAGTCCGCCATCGTCGTCCTCGGCGCGGAACAGCTCAACGTCCTAGAGGTGGACTTCGTCGAGGTCGGAGGGTTCGTCGCCGGCGGTGCCGTCCTCGCGATCCTCAAGGCGCTCATCGCGAACGCCGCCACGAAGGAAGGGCCGTCCACCACACATGCAGAGGTGGTCAACCTGCCCGGCTGGCACGAGGCGTAGTGACGATGCACCCCCAGTGCGACCACTGCCCCAGGGAAGGTGTCGCCGCCCGCTATTGCGCCAACGAGTGTGACACGGCCGACCGCGAGTGGGCCGCCAAGGTCAGGTCCGCCGAGCGGCCGCGGCGAGGTGAATGAGTTAGACGCTCTTCCGTCTGGCCAGATGCTGAGCAGATCCTGTGGACGTTCCGAGGCGGCCTAGAGCCCGACCTGAGCGACCAGGGCTAGTTTTCATTCCAGAGGCGCTGGCGTTTCACCCCCCGCTACGTCAGCACCCCACACAGAGCCCCCGTCCACCCTCACCGGGTGGGCGGGGGCGTTGGTGTGTCTGCGGTCGGCGCGACCATGAGCACGTGCCCGAGATGCGAGTCCTGGCCTGGAACGAGGGACGTCAACGGATCCTGAACGCCCACCCCGTGCCAACCAGGTTCAGCCGCGCTCGAGAGCCATCCCGGTGACGGCCCGGATCGATTGGGAGCGTGACGGCGTCGAGCGCCGGGCCACGGTCGCCACCGCCTGGACGCACAGTCTCGTCCTCGTCGACGTCTCGGACCCACGCAACCTGCTCACCGCCGCGTGGATCCGGCTCGAGCACGTCGCCCGACGTTAACTACGCTCGCAGACGCCCGGAACGTCGACTGACACAACGCCCTACTCGCAGCCGACGCCGTCGCCGTCACGATCGAGATGGGACCCGTAGCCGGGGTCTCCGGCGTAGACGGGGTCCGCGCCGGCAGCTCGAGCAGCGTCACAGTTGTCGTAGTAGACGTTCGCCGGTGCTGGCTCTGGCGCTGGTGCTGGCTCGGGCTCCGGCTCTGGCTCGGGTGCCGCGGCGGCGGCTTCTTCTCGTTGTTGGATCTCCGCTTCGCGTTGATCAAGCGCTGCGGTTCTGGCTTCATCCTCGGCTTCCCGCGCGGCGAGGTCTTCCTCTCGCTTGGCCAGGGCTGCTTCCCCCTCAGCCAGCTCCGCCTCAGCGGTTTCCACCGCCGCCTGGGCGTCCTCCAGTTGCCGATTCGCAGTTTCCAACTTGCTACTCGTGGAGGTCAGTTCCTCTTGCGCCTGTTCGAGCTCATCCTCAAGAGCCATGTACTCCCCGGTGGCCGTCACGTCGACCGGAGTGCTGCCGGCGCCGAAGCCGAGGAAGAAGGCCAGGAGGAAGGCCACCGCGAGGAGAAGCCGTCGGCGCCATGGACGCTTCTTGCGAGTCGTCTCCTCGTGTGAGCTGTCATCAGCCGGCGTACCTGCTGGCTCTGCCGAGTATTCGTGCTGCTGTGCTTGCCATGTCATCGTGTCTGCCCACCAAAGATCACAGCGACCAGCGGGTAGGACCACTTCGTCCAGAAGACCCCGGATACTGGCCGCGCCCGCTCGTCCGTGTTCCGAAGCCTAGGGCGCGGTCCGGCGGAAAGTCCTGGGATCAGTCCGTGGGCGAGCATCCCCCGTATATCGCCAGCACAGCCGCGGTGATCCTCGCGGCGACGTCGCGTCGACGTGGGCGCCGCTCAACGATGTCCACCGGCGCAAGGACAGCGCTAACGAAACTTGCCCGGTTCGTTGATCCAGATCTCCTCGATCTCAGGATCATCCAGATAGCGCTGCAGGGGGCCGAGACCGGCGACGGCGTTGACCACCTCGGTGACCGCACCGTCGGGATCCGTCAGCGGCGGGACGAGCCCGGCCACCGAACGGTCGTCGTAATCGGCGATCGCCGCCGTAGCCAGCGCACGCACACCGTCCGTGTCGCGTGCCGGATCGACTCCGCGGCGGCGGACGAGCTCACGCACCTCTCCCTCGAGCAGCGCGACGCCCTCGTCCATGCCTGCTGCTCCCTGCGCCAGCTCGCCAAGTGGTGTAATCCGTAGACGGGCAACATACGCGAACTGTGAGATTGCGCATAGCCGCCGTCTCAGCCCTGTGGACGAGCACGATCCGCAGGCTCCTCAAGGCCGAGTCGAGGTGGTCCGCCAGAGCACGTCGTCCGCGACGGCGACGGCGGCCGTGCGCGAGGAGACGCCGAGCGTGGCGTGGATGTTCTCGACGTGCTTGCGCACGGTGCCCTCGGCGATCCCGAGCCGACGCGCGATCGCCGCGTTCGTCGCCCCTTGCCGCACCAGGCCCAGCACCTGGCGCTGCCGTGCCGTCAGGGCCGGTCCGCCGTTGGCGCGCCCGGGCGTCTGCTGGCAACCCCGCCGATAGATGCGGGCGACGTGCGGGCGCAGCAGCCCGAGCAGGAACCGGTCTCCCTCGGTGAAGTCCGGGCCGGCAGCGCGACTGAGGCACAGCCGGATCGTGCTGCCGGTCGCGCCGTCCGGCAGCACGAGCAGGGCATGGTGCTCGAGTCCCAGGGGTTTGAAGTACTCGACGTACATGGGGCTCGCGTGGAGCTGCCGGCTGCTGAGGAAGTCCGTGGCGATGGTGACGCTCGCCGTGTCGCCGGTGCGGTCCGGATAGCTGCAGGGCTCGAAGTCCCAGAAGTGCCTCCAGAAGGGTGGCGTGCCGGGGAGGACGTCGGGCCCCGGACCGACACCGCCGAACACGCGGACGCTGCCACCCTCGAGGTCCTGGCTCCACCGGCAGGTCTCACGCAGGCTGTCGACTGCGCGGAAGGTCGCGACGTCCGAGCGCAGCACGTTCGCGAGGGAGCACAGCAAGGACCGCGGCAGGCCCCGACCGGGTGCCGGTGCCCGCTCGGCCTCGTGGAACGCCTCGGCCAGCTCCGCCAGCTCGACACGTCCGGAACGCCGCGAGGTCGTGGACCTCACCGCCGTCGGCTCCTCATCGCCACCATGGGCTCCACCTCGACCGGGGCGTCACCGGGCGACACGCTGCGCACTGACTCGAGCGACCGTACGGGCAGACCGACGGCGGGCCCGACGTCCCGCGGGACCTCGCGCAGGTCCCACCACTCGTCCGGCCCCCAGACCCGCTCCGTCGCGGTACCGGTCATCGCTCCACCGTCCCGGTTCGTGCTGCCTCCATGGTGCCACGATCGTGAGCCGCAGACACCGTCCTTGGTGCGTACGCAGATCTGCGTATGGCGCCGCAGCCGGCACAGGACGACCGTGGAACCGCTCACCGGACGCGACGAGGCGAAGGAGCACCACCATGACTGCTGAGCCGACGACCGAGCCGGCCATCGCCGATCAGGCCCCGAAGCTGCTCGGCCACATAGCCGGCTACGTCGCGCACCGCTGCATCGGCCTCGGGCTGCGCGCAGGCCTGCTCGCCGAGCTGGCCGACGCACCGGGTCTGACTGCCGACGAGCTGGCCGAACGGTGCCGCCTCGATCCCTTCTACGTGTGGGTCTGGTGCCGCGGCACGCTCGCCGCCGGTGTGCTCGAGCGCGACGACAACGGCGGCACCGCCCTGTCCCGCGACGCCCGTTACCGGCTCGCACCGCACATGGCGACCCTGCTGCTCGACCGCGACTCGCCCGCCTACATGGGCGCGGTCTTCTCGGTGCTGCTGCAGCCCGAGATCTTCGAGCGCTTCGAGCAGACCCTGGCGAGCGGTGAACGCATGTGGTGGGAGGACACCAGCCCCGAATGGATCCGCGCGGTGTCCGGCTCCGGGCGTCCCTTCTACACGCGGCTCGTCCCCGCAGGTCTGGACCAGGTCCCCGGCCTGGCCGAGCGGCTCCGGGACGGCTGCCGCGTCGTCGACACCGCCTGCGGCACGGGTACCGGGTTGCTCCGTCTGGCCGAGCACTACCCACGCTGCGAGCTCGTCGGCGTGGACGGGGACGTGCACTCGCTCGACCAGGCGCGTGCCGCCGTCGCCGCGGCCGGGCTCGACCAGGTCGAGCTGGTCCGCAGCCCGCTGGAGGAGATGACGCTCGACCGCCCCGCCGCCGTGGTCATCAACAACATCTCGATGCACGAGTGCCGCGACATCGACGAGGTGACGCGCCGCGTGCACGACACGCTGGAACCCGGCGGGTGGTTCGTCATCTCCGACTTCCCCTTCGCGGACAACGAGGAGGCGCTGCAGACACCACCCGGGCGGGTGATGTCGGGCATTCAGTTCTTCGAGGCGCAGATCGACGATCAGCTCCTTCCCCGAAGCACCTACGACGAGCTGCTCGCCCGCCACGGCTTCACCGACGTCGGCCACGTCGCGCTCACACCCATGCACGCCGTCACCTGGGGCCGGCGCGTCTGAGCCCCCGCTCGACCTCAGCAACCACCACACAGAGAGGAAGGATCATGTCCATCACCGGCCAGCCGACCCGCAACGGGGTGAACGTCGAGCAGCTGACCCAGACGGTCGGCGCGATCCAGGACGACCCGTCGCTGGCGAACTTCACCTTCCGGGCGACCAACACCTGGCTCGACGGGGGCCGCTCGCGCACCTCCGTCCAGGGCTTCTGGGGCGCCGGGCGCGAAGACGACTCGCGCGGCAACCCATTCGTGCTCGAGGGCGACGAGCCTCCGGTGCTGCTGGGCACCAACCACGCCCCGAACGCCGTCGAGACCGTGCTGCACGCGCTGGGCTCCTGCCTGGCCGTCGGCGTCGCCTACAACGCCGCCGCGCAGGACATCGAGGTACGTCACCTCGAGATCGAGCTGGAGGGCGATCTCGACCTGCACGGCTTCCTGGGGCTCTCCGAGGACACCCGGGCCGGCTTCCACGGCATCCGGGTGACCTGCCGCATCGACACCGACGCCCCCGACGACAAGGTCGCGGAGCTCATCGCCCACGTGCGACGAACCTCGCCCGTGGTGGACATCGTGAGCAACCCGGTACCCGTCGAGATCCAGCGCACCTGAACAGCAGGATCGGCCGGGTGCGTCGCCCGGGCGGAACTCAGCACCCGGGGAGGTGTTCCGCCCGGGCCGTCGGGTCCCCGGGCCGGTGGCGTGGTGGCTCCGAGCACTCGTCTCGGGGTCACCGCGGCCGGGTGCACCCGTTCGTGCCCGCCGGCCGGGAGCAGATCCGCCGTCGGGCGGGAGCCTGCAGGCCGTACGTACCGCGAAGAGCTCACCCCTCCACGGCGCGTGCGCCTGGTCCCGCACCCCGGCGCGTTCTAGGTTGGCCGTGTGGTCCGTTCAGCACTCGCTCTCGCCGCCCTCGCCACCACGGCCGTTCCCGGCCTGGACGTGGTGGCGACGCGGCCACCCCAGGCCACGTCGAGCGAGTACCAGACCACCGGCCTGCTCGACGCCGGAGGCCGCAGCTGGGTGGTGCGCGCACCCCTGACGACGGCGGCCGGTGCCGCCCTGGAGGGCGAGGTCGCCCTGCTGTCCCAGCTCGTCAGGGAGGTCGACGAGGGCCGGCTGCCGTTCGACGTCGCCCGTCCGGTCGGTTTCGCCGAGCTGCCCGAGGGCGGCCGGGCCATGGTCCACCGCGCGCTCGTCGGCCGACCCCTGGAGCTCGAGGAGCTCACGGCCGGGCCCGGGCTCTCCGCCGCGCTCGGGCGCGCCATCGCCGCGTTCCACGAGCTCGACGCCGCCGTGATCGCCGATGCGGGCCTGCCGGTCTACGACCCCGACGCCTACCGCAAGCGCCGCCTCGCCGAGGTGGACGAGGCCGCCCGCACCGGCCGGGTGCCGGCCGCACTCCTGAACCGGTGGGAGCACGCCCTCGAGGACGTCAAGCTGTGGCGATTTCGCCCGACGCCCGTGCACGGAGACCTCGCCCCCGAGCACGTCCTCGTCACCGACGGCAGGGTCAGCGCGATGCTCGGCCTCACCGACGCCCACGTGGGTGACCCGGCCGAGGACCTGGCGTGGCTGCAGGCGTCGGCGCCCGAGGAGTCCCTCGACGCCATCGAGGAGGCGTACGCACTCGCGCGCACTGAGAGCGCCGACGAGACGCTCATGGAGCGCGCCCTGCTGGTCTCCGAGCTCGCCCTCGCGCGGTGGCTGCTCCACGGCGTGCGCACTGGCGAGGCCACGGTCGTCGAGGACGCGACCGAGATGCTCCACCAGCTGGCCGACGAGGTCACCGACGCCCCCGAGATCGGGGCTCGCGAACCGGCCCCTGGCTGGGCCTACGAACCGGACGAGACAGACGCTGCGGGCCAGATCGACGAGCCGGACGAGGCTGTGGGCGACGACCCCGAAGCCGACGACCCGGATGCCGAGCAGCCCGACACGGAACCGGACGGTGACGACGCGCCGGTCGAGCCGGACTCCGCGGGTGCGACCGAGGACCTGCACCTGGGCACGAAGCTGCCGGACTTCCTCGCGGAGCGTGAGGACGACAGCGAGACACGCTGACGCGGCCCGTTGACAACCACCTGGTTGACAAGCGCCGCTCTCGGTGCTGTGATCAACCTCATGGTTGACAACATTGGGGCCGAGGACACTGCCCCGGCGGACGAGTACCGACAGATCGCGGCAGGCTTCACCGCACGCGTGCACGGCGCCACGGCGGCCTCCTGGGACAACCGGTCCCCGGTGCCCGAGTGGACGGCTCGCGACGTCGTCCGGCACCTCGTGGAGTGGTTCCCGCCCTTCCTGACGGACGCCACCGGCATCGAGCTGCCGCCCGTGCCGTCGGTGGACGACGATCCTGTCGCGGCGTGGGACCAGCACAGCGCCGCCGTCCAGGCGCTGCTCGACGACCCGTCGCACACCGACACCCCGTTCCGGCACCCGCGACTGCCGGAGATGCCGCTCGGTACCGCGGTCTCGCAGTTCTACACGGCCGACGTCTTCATGCACACCTGGGACCTGGCCAGGGCCACCGGCCAGGACGAGCGGCTCGATCCGGAGCGCTGCCGCGTGATGTACGAGGGCATGCTCCCGCTGGACGAGATGCTCCGGGCGAGCGGGCAGTACGGGCCGCGCGTCCCGGTCCCGGACGACGCCGACTGGCAGACCAAGCTGCTGGGCTTCATCGGCCGCCGGCCGTAGCCGTCAGCCGCCGGCGGCGATCGCGCGCGTGATCCGCGCGATGACCTCTTCCTCGCCGAGGTCGCCGGCACGCACCGTCTCGTCGTGCCCGACGTAGTAGAAAGCACCACGGACCCGCTCCAGCGGGATGCGCCGCGAACGGGACCAGGCGAGGCGGTACAGGGCGAGCTGCATCTCCTTCTCGGCCAGGTCTTCGGCGTCACGTGGCGGCCGACCGGTCTTCCAGTCGACCACCTCGACATCTCCCCCGTCCTCGAAGACGGCGTCGATGCGGCACCGCACGATCGTCCCGGCGACCGGCGTCTCGAGGTCCACCTCGATGTCCGAGGGCCGTCGGCTCGCCCACTGCGAGGCCGCGAAGGTGCGCTGCAGGCGCGCCAGCTCGGCGTCGGTGATCGTGAGGGTGCCCTCGTCCTCCCCGCTGCCGGCGACGTCGTCGACGTCCAGCAGCGCGGCCCGCCCGTAGAAGTGCTCGACCCACTGGTGGAACCGGGTGCCGCGGCGGGAGACGACCGTGGGCTCGGTCGGCACGGGCCGGCGCCGGTCGCGCGCGAAGGACCGCGGGTCCTGGACCAGGCCGACCACGGAGGAGGCCGACAGGTGACCGGCAAGAGGGACGTCGCGCTGCCCGCCGCGATCACGTTCCTTCAGCAGCAGCTCGGCATCCTCACGCCAGCGGTCCACGACCGGCTCACCTGTCCGGGCGGTGAGGTCGACGGCGGAGCCGCGGGCTGCCCGGACCTCCTGCGCCGCTGCCTCGCGCGGAGCCCGGCGTGGCCCCAGCGGGTCGAAGGGCCACTGGACCGGCTCTGCGTCGGCACCGGGGTTCTCGGCGCCGTCGGGCGGCTCGGCGGCCCATTCGTCGAGGTCGTCGACCAGGCCGGCCCGGCGCGGCTCGGCCAGGAACCGCGACGGCGGCAGCGTCGACTTGCCCTCCCGGAACCACGACCCGGACAGCAGCAGGCTGTGGCGCGCGCGGGTGAGCGCCACGTATGCCAGGCGCCGTTCCTCGGCGACCCGGTGCTGACCGGCGGCCACCCGGAACGCGACCCTGGCCTCCTCGACCTCGCTGTGCGTGGCGGCGCCGGCGACGTCCAGCGCGGGCAGCGCGTCGGCATCCTGGCGCAGCGGGTACGGCAGCTCGCCGACGGCGGTCAGCCACGCCGAGCTGGTGACGCTCAGGTCCGGTTTGGGCCTGGTGTCGTAACCGGGGAACTGTGACTCGACGAGGCCGGGGACGGCGACGACGTCCCACTCCAGCCCCTTGGCCGCGTGCACGGTCAGCACCTGCACGACGGCGGAGTCGGGCTCGACGTCGCCGGTCTCGACGGCGTCCAAGCCTCGTTCACGCTCCTCGGCGGCGTCCAGCCAGTTGAGGAACGCGCCGAGGGCGGGCCGCTCGGAGTCGCCGGCGAAGGAGGCGGCGACGTCGGCGAACGCGTCCAGCGCGGCACGGCCCGCCCCGGAACCGCCGGAACGGACGGCCACCTCGATGTCGAGGCCGAGCAGCTGCTCGGTGGCGACGACCAGCTCGGGGAGCGTGAGGTGGCGCAGGGACCGGATCTGTCGCAGCACGCCGCCGAGGCGGCGCACGCGTGCCGCACCCGTTTCGCTCATGGTCTGCCCGCGTGAGCCGGTCCAGCCGGCGTGGGGCGGCTGCTCGACCGCCTCGACGAGGCTCGCCTCCTCGCGGGCGTCGAGGCGCCGGTCCGTCTCGTCGCTGAGCGGCTCGATCGCCTGCTTGGCGAGGTGCCGCGCCCAGTCCTGAAGGGCGTGCAGGTCGGCGACGCCGAGCCGCAGGTTCGTCAGCAGCCGGACCATCGCGTCACCGCGGGTGGCGTCGTCGGCCACGCGCAGGGCGGCGCGCACGTCGACGATCTCCGGCGTGGCGAGCAGCCCGCCCATGCCGATTACGCGGTGCGGCAGGCCACGGTCCTCCAGGGCACGCACCACGCCGGCGAACTGGCTGCGCTTGCGGCACAGCACGGCGGCGGTCCGCTCGCCCGCGGGCTCCCAGCGTTCGGCGAGGAAGCCGGCGACCCGCTCGGCCTCCTCGACCTGGCCGGTCACGTAGAGGCCGCTCACCTCGCCGGGGGCCGCGTCCGGCCGCGCGCGCAGCTGCGGCACCTCGACGTCGGGTCCGCGGCCACCGCCGGCTCGCAACGGTCCGGAGACGGCGTTGGCGGCGTCGAGGATGCCGTGGTCGTTGCGCCACGAGGTGCTCAGCGCGAGCGTCTCGGCGGGCCGGTCCCCGGCCTGTGGGAAGCGCTCCGGGAACTGCGCGAGCGAGGCGGCCGAGGCACCGCGCCAGCCATAGATCGCCTGGTGGGGGTCGCCGACGGCGGTCACCGGGTGGCCGTCCCCGAAGAGGTGGGCGAGCAGTTCGAGCTGGGCGACGGAGGTGTCCTGGAACTCGTCCAGGAGCACCACCCGGTACTGGGCCCGGAGCTGGGCGCCGACCTCGGGCACGGCACGCGCGACGCGGGCGGCGAGGGCGACCTGGTCGGCGAAGCTGATGAGGCCGCGGTCGCGCTTGCGCTGCTCGAAGGCCTCGATGACGTCGAGGAGGGCCGCGCGCTCGTCGAGGGAGGCCACGATCTTGAGCACGTCGGCCTTGGGCGCCTTGAGCCGGTCGGGCTGCTTGTCGACCAGGTCCGAGCGCAGGTCGGCGAGCATGGCGCGTGCCTCGGCGACCGTCAGGACGTTCTCGGTGAGCCCGGCCGCCAGGTCGAGGACGGCCTGGGTGACGGTGCTGACCGCCTTCTCGGTGTCCAGGTCCTCCTGCCAGTTCTGCACGATGTCGTCCGCGAGCTGCCAGGCGCCGGCCTCGGTGACCAGGCGTGCGTCGGGGTCGGCACCGACCCGCAGCGCGTGGTCCCGCGCGAGCGTGCCCGCGAAGGAGTTGTAGGTGGCGATCTGCGGCCGATCGACGTCCAGGCCCGACGTCTGCGCCGCACCGGCCGTCTGGTCCTCGTCGCGCTCCGGCGGCGTGATCCCGGCGGCGCGCAACCCGCGCAACCGTGCCCGGACGCGGTGGGCGAGCTCGGCGGCGGCCTTTCGGGTGAAGGTCAGGCCCAGGACCTCCTCACCGCGGACGTAGCCGTTGGCGACGAGGTAGACGACCCGGGCGGACATGGTCTCGGTCTTGCCCGATCCCGCACCGGCGACGACCAGCAGTGGTGCGAGCGGCGCCTCGATGACGCGGGTCTGCTCCTCGGTGGGCGTCGGCAGGTCGAGACGGGCGGCGATCTCGGCGGCCGAGTACGTCGCCGGACCGGCGGGCTTGGACGTCCCCAGCTCGGGGCCGAAGAGCTCGAGCTGCTCGCTGCGGATGGTCATCGGACCCGTCCCCCGTCCTCCTGCAGCGGGCAGGACGTGCGCACCGGACAGGTGCGGCACTTGTCGTTGACGGTGGCGACGAAGACCGCGCCGCCCATCGTCTCGGCCGCCTCGCCGAGCAGCTCGTGCGCCCACCGGGGGTCCTCGGCCCGGTCGATCGGGTCCTGCTCGCGGGAGGTGGGGCCGCGCTTGCCCGCGCCCAGGTAGACCAGCCGGGCACCGTCCGATCGAACGTCGTCGCCCCAGGCGCCCGACTCGACCGCGACCTGGTAGACGCCGAGCTGGGCGTGGCGCTGGCCGTCGTCCTTGGAGACCGGGGACTTCGAGGTCTTGAGATCGACGACGCGGACCTGGTCCTCGCCCACGTGCTCGACCCGGTCCATCCGTCCGATGAGCCGTGCCCGGCCGACGTCGACGGCGAAGGCGCGTTCCACGTCGACCTCGCCGGGGACGGAGGCGACGTACGCGGCCAGCCGCTCGATCATCTTGTCGGCCTGCTCGCGGCGTCGACGGCCCACCCAGCCGTCGCCCGTGCCGAGCTCGTCCCACCGTTCGTCGAGCGCGTGGCGGAGCTCCTCCAGCGTCCCGTGGGGGTGCTCGGCGGCGATCTCGTGGACCAGGTTGCCGACCGCCTGGTCCGCCGACCCGGCCGTTCGTCCCCCGGCCTGCTCGAGCGCCCAGCGCAGCCCGCAGGTGGTGGCCTGCTCGACCCCGGACGGGCTCACGGGTACCGGCGCGTCCGCAGGACGCAGCGGCTCGGTGGTGCTCTCCGGCTCGAGCCAGCCCCAGGTTGCCGGGTCGGCGCCGGGCACGCCCTGCTCGGCGAGGTGCGCGAGCAGCGCCGCGGCCTCGGTGCGTCGGGAGTCCGCCCCGCCCGCCTCATCCGTCTCGCCGACGGGGCGCTCGAGCACGGTGCGGAGCTCGGCGACCAGTCCGCGCAGGTCGAGCGCGGGCGGCACGTCGCGGACGTCGGTCGGGTCGTGGTCGGGGGCGAGCAGGTCGAAGAAGGCCGAGGGACGCGAGTCCTCGTCGAGGACGGCCGTGACGAGCAGTCGCCGGCTCGCCCGCGAGATCGCGACCGCCAGCATCCGGAGCTCGTCGTCGAGCACCGCCCGCCGGGCCGCGCCGAACGTGTGACCGCCGCCGTTCCCGCCCGTGCCGAACGGGCTGCCGCGGCCTGCCTCGAGGTCGGCCAACGCACCGGCCCCGAGCGTGGAGTCGCGCAGCCGCAGGTCGGGCCACAGCTCCTCCTGCAGGCCGGCGACCGCCACGACCTGCCACTCCTCGCCCGCGGCCCCCGCCGGGGTGAGGACCTGGACCGTCTCGCCCCGCACGCCGTGGGCGGCCAGGCTGTCGGCGGGCAGGTCCTGCGAGCGCAGGTGCTCGAGGAAACCGGCGGGGCCGGCCCCGACGGTGCGGTCGGTGTACTGCTCGGCGGCGCGGAACAGCACCATGACGGCGTCGAGGTCCGCGTCGGCCCGTTCGGCGCCGGGTCCGCCGGACAGCGCGCGCTCACGCCACGGCTCGGACAGGTCTGTGGCGTCCCACAGCGCCCACAGGACCGTCTCCGCCGTCGCGCCGTCGTTCGCCAGCGCCGCTCGGCCGGCGGCGAGGACGGCGGCGACCCGGCCGGCGACCGCGCCGGGGCCTGCCGGCAGCCCGGCGGCGAGCTCGGGGTCGGCGACGACGGCGGACAGCACCTCGTCGACCGGTCGTGAGCCGCCCGCGGCCCGCTCGATCCCGCGGAGGGTGCGCCGGAGTCCGCGCATCCCGACGGCGTCCGCACCACCGATCGGGGAGGTCACCAGCTCGGCGGCCTGCTCCGGCGTCGGGCGGCCCGCGAGGACGGCGGCCAGCGCGACGAGCAGCGGACGTACCGCCGGCTCCTCGCGCAGGACTCCGGGTGCCGCCTGCCCACCGACCGGGACCCGCCAGGCCCGCAGGGAGCGCTGCAGCTCGCGGACGTGCCCGGCGGACCGGGCGACGACGGCCATCTCGGACCAGGGCGTCCCGCGGCGCAGGTGCTCCTCGCGCAGGTGCCGAGCGATCCAGGCTCCTTCCTGGGGTCGCGAGCGCAGCACGGCCGGTTCCAGGCCGCCCGCCGCCCGGGCACCGGGGCCCGCGCCAGCGGTGTCGATGTCTCCGGCTGCGCTGTCGCCGATCTGACGACCCGCCGTGGCGCGGCGCTGGCCGGCGGTACCGGTGGTGGAGATCGCCGAGGTGACCGCCATGGTCACCGCTCGGAGTTCCTCGTCCTGCCGGTGGGCGGTGCTCAGCTCGATCCGGGCGGCCTCGAACCCGCCGAGCTCCTCACGTGTCTCGGCGAGCCCGACAAGAGCGGGGGTGCCGCCGCGGAAGCCTTGGACGCCGGCGTCGGGATCGCCGTGCAGGAGCAGCTGCGCCCCGTCGTCGGCCAGGACCCGGAGCAGCCGCGCGGTGGCGAGGGTGGAGTCCTGGTGGTCGTCGACGACGGCCGCCGACCACCGCGGGCGTGGGTGTGCCGGCACCTCGTCCTCCCAGGCACGCAGGGCCGCGGTGGCCTCGTCGACGATCCGGGCGGCGTCGAGCCGGCTCCCGCGGTCCGGCGTCAGCTCACCGAGCGAGGTGACCTGCTGGTACTCCTCGAGCAGGACGGCGGCGGCCGTCCACTCGGGACGGTCGTGACGCCGGCCACGGTCGGCGAGCTCCTCGGGGCCCAGACCGAGCTCGGCGGCGCGCATGAAGAGGTCGCGCAGCTCGTCCCGGAACGCCCCCATCGCGAGCGTCTCGGGACCGATGGTGTCGGGCCAGTGGACGGGGGCGCCGAGGCCCGCGCGGTGCCCGTCGAGGAGCTCGGCGAGGATCTGGTCCTGCTCGGGACCGGTGATGAGGGTCGGTGCGGGCTCGCCCAGCAGCGTGGCCCGCATGCGCAGGACGGAGTAGGCGAAGGAGGCGGGCGTACGGACCAGCACGCCCGTCGTCGTGCGGCCCAGGCGCCTGGCGACGGCGTCCCGGACCCGGGCGGCCCCGCGCCGTGTCGGCACGAGCAGCAGGACTCCCTGCTCGCCCGGGCGGGCGGACGGCTCCTGGGCGGCGCGGGCGAGGAACGACTCGACCGCCGTCGTCGTCTTGCCGGTGCCGGGCGCGCCGACGACCAGGAGGTGCCCCTCGTCGGCGGGCCAGTCCACGGCAGCGGACTGCTGAGCGTCGAGTCGCGGCGGGGCGGGCGGCTGCTCGGGCAGCGCGAGACGCAGCGTGGTGGTGTGCGCAGCGCCAGGGGATTCCGCCATGTTCACGATGTCATCACGGGCCACCCACATGGCTCCGCGCGCCGCGCGGGCGGACCCTCGACGTGTCGTGACCGTCGCAGGTCTCAGCGGGTGGTGGCGGGCCAGGCGTTCGGTTCGCAGCCGTCGAGGGTGATGGTCTGCTGGACCATGATCGGGGCGGGCTCGCCCGGCGCCGGGCAGTCGACGTGCGGGTTGCCCAGCAGATGCCCCACCTCGTGGCTGACCAGGTACTGGCGGTACTCGGTGATGTTGCCGCCGCCGTTCAGGAACGGCTCGGCTCCCTCGGACCAGCGCACGGCGTTGAGCACGGCGCGCCCGTTCCGGCCGCACGAGTACTTTCCTGCCGTCTCGAGCGGCACGCAGAGCTCGTCGGTGAGTTGCGGCGAGGCCAGTACCACGGAGAAGTCGGCGGTCTCGCCGTCGACGCCCACGAACCGGACGGAGCCGTCGTGGCCCCAGCCTCGGTCGTCGTTGAGAACCTTCATGACGAAGCGAGCGAACGCGGGCCCGTCCACCGTCAGGCCGCGCTCGACCTGGACCCGGACGGTCATGACGTCGACGCCGCCGTCCTCGATGATCGGCGGGTCGGGGCTGCGGGAGATGGTCTCGAGGTCGCCGGACGCCTGCTGCGGCATCGGTTCGGTGGTCGGCAGGCCGGCCCGCGCCCGCAGCGCGAGCGCGAGCTCCTCGAGGGTGCGGGTCAGCCAGGACAGTGCGCCGGCGTCCGCGCCGGGCCCGGCCTCGTCCTCGAGCACCTGCTCGCGGTCCTGCGGATCACGGGTCTCTCGGGCCGCGTCGTCGTCCGTGCCGGCGGAGGCCGTCACGCCGGGAGAGACGGCGTCCGTGATCGAGGGGTCGGCGCTCGCGGGCACCGCCAGAGGCAGCACCAGGCCGAGGCCGGCCAGGGCTCCGAGGGCAACACGAGACGCACGCACGTCCCACATTGTCGCACCACCGGGGACCGGCACGCTTGCCGACCTTCTCTCCGGAGCGTCGGCGCCCCCTACGGAGCGTGCGTCACGGGCAGCCACAGCAGCACAGACGGACACGACCTACGATGAGGTGCAGCAACGCTCCCGCCTGCTCGTGACGAGCGGCGGGCCCTCATCGAGACGAAAGCAGGAGGCCACCAGGTGGAGATCACCATCGGCGTGAAGCACGTCAACCGCGAGCTGACCCTGGATTCCGATCAGAGCACGGACGAGATCCAGGCGGCCGTGGACAAGGCGATCTCCGACGGCACGTCGCTCGTCCTCGGCGACGACAAGGGACGCCAGGTCGTCGTGCCCTCGTCGTCGCTGGCCTACGTCGAGCTGGACGCGAAGGAACAGCGCCGGGTCGGTATCGGCATCGTCTGAGTGCGCCGCCCTCCGGGGCGCACGGATGGCACGAGATGAGGATGTGGTCGCTGCGGCGGCCACATCCTCATCATCGTTCACGCCCGTGTCCCGGCCGGTCTCCCGGGCCTCTTGCGCGGAGTGCGCTGGCGACGCGCCGGGTGAGTCTGCTCACCGCTCCGTGAACTCCTGGCGCCACGCGGTATCCTAGGAGATGTACACGGTTGCCCGGTCGTCACGCAGCCTGATCCGCGTGAACGCACGCGGCGAAATTCACGATCGGCTGCCGAAGCAGGCGCGCCGCCGCCCCCTCCCGACTCATCGGGGTGCCGCGCACCGCGCCACGATCGAAGGTTCACATGACTGACCAGAACACCGGTGTGCTCGATGCCACCATCACCGACGAGATGCTCGCCACCCCGGACGCCCCCGGCGTCACGCCCGACATCACCGAGGAGCTGGCTCCCGCCGACCTCGAGGAGAAGACGTTCGCGGACTTCGGTGTCGAGGACGAGATCTCCGGCTCGCTCCGCGACGTCGGCATCACCCACCCCTTCCCCATCCAGGCGCTCACCCTCCCGGTGGCACTGAGGCGGCAGGACATCATCGGCCAGGCCAAGACGGGCACCGGCAAGACGCTCGGCTTCGGCATCCCGCTGCTGCAGAACGTCACCGGCCCCGGCGAGGGCGGCTGGGACGACGTCGAGGACCAGGGCAAGCCGCAGGCCCTCGTCATCGTCCCCACCCGTGAGCTGGCCAAGCAGGTCGCCGACGATCTCGCGACCGCCTCCCGCCGTCGTACCGTGCGCGTGGTGCAGGTCTACGGTGGCCGCGCCTACGAGCCGCAGATGGACGCCCTGGCCCAGGGCGCCGAGGTCGTGGTCGGCACGCCCGGTCGGATGATCGACCTGATGAAGCAGCGGATCCTCGACCTGCGCCGCGTGCGGACCGTGGTGCTCGACGAGGCCGACGAGATGCTCGACCTGGGCTTCCTGCCCGACGTCGAGACGCTCCTCGCCGCCACGCCCGCTTCGCGTCACACCATGCTGTTCTCGGCGACCATGCCGGGGCCGGTCGTGGCGATGGCACGTCGGTACATGACCCGTCCGACGCACATCCGTGCGCAGGACCCGGAGGACACCGGCGCGACGGTGAAGAACACGCGCCAGGTGGTCTATCGCGCCCACGCCCTCAACAAGGTCGAGGTGCTCGCCCGGATCCTGCAGGCCGAGGGCCGTGGCCTGACCATCGTCTTCACCCGCACCAAGCGCACCGCGGCGCGCGTCGCCGAGGACCTCGCCGAGCGTGGCTTCGCAGCCGCCGCGATCCACGGCGACCTCGGCCAGGGCGCCCGTGAGCAGGCCCTGCGCGCCTTCCGCGCCGGCAAGGTCGACGTGCTGGTCGCGACCGACGTCGCCGCCCGCGGGATCGACGTCGACGACGTCACGCACGTCGTCAACTACCAGTGCCCCGAGGACGAGAAGATGTACCTGCACCGCATCGGCCGCACCGGCCGCGCGGGCAACGCCGGCACCGCCGTCACGTTCGTCGACTGGGACGATATGCCGCGGTGGGCGATGGTCAACAAGTCCCTCGACCTCGGCGTGCCGGAGCCGGTGGAGACCTACCACACCTCCCCCCACCTGTACTCGGACCTCAGCATCCCCGAGGGCATCACCGGCCGCCTCCCACGCTCGGCTCGCACCCGCGCCGGCCTGGGCGCCGAGAAGGTCGAGGACCTGGGCGAGACGGGCCAGAAGAACGGCCGCGGCGGATCCGGCGGCGGAGGCCGCGGTGGAAGCCGTGACGGCGGGCGCGGCTCCGGCCGAGGCTCTCGCGACGGTGGCCGGAGCTCCCGCGACGGCGGACGCCAGGGCGGCCGCAGCGAGGGCGACGGCGAGCGTCCGGCCCGCAGGCGTCGTCGCCGCACGCGTGGCGGACGTCCCGCCGAGGGCAACCAGGGCTGAGGCCCCCGCCTGACGCACCGCTGCGCCGAGAGCAGCAGAATGCGCCGAAAGCAGTCGTTCGAACGACTGCTTTCGGCGCTTTCTGCTGCTTTCGGTGGTCCTTGCGGCTCCAGCGGGTCGAGTGGCTCCGGCTGACCGGCGCCGGCGCCGGCGCGGACTCAGAGCCGGGGGATCCCCTGCCGCAGTCCTTCGGCCAGCTCGCGCACCTGCTCGTCCGTCATGACGAACGCCGGCGAGATCTGCAGCGCTCCGGCTCCGACCGCGCGGGTCGCCACCCCGATCTCGCGCAGAGCGAGGACCAGGCGCGGGGCGAGTGCGGCGTCGTGCAGCTGGACGGCGGCGAGCGCCCCCGTGCCGCACCGGACCTCGGCCACCGCGTCGAGCTCGGCGAGCGGGCCCAGCTCGCGCGCGATCGTCACCTCCAGGCGGGCGGCCTCGTCCAGCAGGCCTTCCCGCTCGATGATCTCGAGGTTGGCCAGGGCGACGGCGGCCGCGGTGGCGTGGCCCGAGTAGGTGTAGCCGTGACGCAGCCACGTCCCGGGCTCCCGGAAGAACGGCTCGGCCACGTGCGGGCCCACGAGTACCGCGCCCATCGGCAGGTAGCCCGACGTGAGGCCCTTGGCGGTGGCGACCATGTCCGGCTCGAGGCCGAAGCGGGTCGAGGCGAACCACGAGCCGCCGATGCGCCCGTACCCGGTGACCACTTCGTCGGCGACGAAGAGGATCTCGTACTCGGTGCAGATCTTGCGCACCTCGGTCAGGTACCCCTCCGGCGGCGGGTAGACGCCACCGGCTCCGAGCACGGGCTCGCAGAAGAAGGCCGCGACGTTCCCCGGACCGATGCGCTCGATCGTCTCGCGCAAGGACTCCGCGGCGTCCCAGCCCACGATCTCCGTGCGCGGACCGAGGTCGCCGTAACCCTCGCGGTTGCCGGGGATGCCGCCCAGGGCCGTCCCCGCGACGTGCATGCCGTGGTAGGCCTTCTGCCGGCCGATCACCACCGTCTTCTCGGGCCGCCCGACCTCTACCCAGTACCGGCGGGCCAGCTTGGCGGCGGTCTCGACCGAGTCTGAGCCGCCGGAGGTGAGGAAGACGCGGCTGCCGGCGACCGGCGCGATCCCGGCGAGCTTCTCCGCCAGCTCGATGGTCGGGCGCGCGGCGTTGTCGCCGAACGTCGAGTAGGCCGCCAGCGTCGCCATCTGCTGCGCGGCCACCTCGCCGAGCTCGGCCCGGCCGTGCCCCACGTTGGCGAACCACAGGCCGGCCGTGGCGTCGAGGTACCGGGTGCCGGCCTCGTCCCACACGTACGCGCCCTCGCCTCGGGCAAGCACGAACTCGCCGGCGCGCTCCACCGCCGCCATGTCCGAGAAGGGATGCCACAGCGCGCCCATGGATGACCTTTCGTGCCGGGTTCGGGGTCGACCCGAAGACTATCGGCCCGCAGGGGCGGCCGTGCCGGAGACTGCTACTCCGGCGGGCGATCTTCGGCACCGTCGTCGGGCGAAGGACCCCGCGCCCCCGTGTCGTCGGATCGACGATCCCTCTCCCATCGACGCACCACGACCAGCTCCGCCTGGTCAGATCTGCGCCACAGCAGAGCGAATGTCACACCGGCTGTCACCGCGAGGATCGCCGCCGCCCACGTCGGCAACACCTCGCCCGGCCCGAGAGACCCGCCGACGAACTGCATGGCGAGGATCATCAACAAGAGAGCCACGAACCTGGGCCACCACGTCCCGGGCAGCGGCGCCTTCAGCGCGATGGCACTCTGGGTGGCCGTGAAGTACGTGTAGCCGGCGCGGCGGCGCAGGACCTCGAGCAGCACGAGGAGGACGAAGGCGAGCACCAGGAGAGCGAGGTGAACCCGGAACGCGACGACTGCCGAGGCGACGACCACGGCAGCACCGGTGTAGTACCACCAGGCCGGCAGACGTCGGTCCTCCACGACCGCTGCGTCGTCGTCGCCATCGGTGGCGCTCATCTGATCACCGTATCCGCCGGTTTCACGCCCCGGCAGACGGTTGCGACGTCTGCACTCCCTTCAACGAGACCGCGATCATGTTCCACCGTTCTCAAGGTAGTCCTCAGCCGGAGAGGCTGTTCTCAGCCGCCGCGCCGTGATTGTGCGCAGCCGTTGGCGCTCCCACCCCCAGACGGCGGCGACCGCGCCCACGACCACAGCGACAACCACCGCCGACCAGGTCGGCAACGCCTCGCGCGGGACCCACGACGTCACGCCCGAGACGAGCAGCACCCCAACGGGGACGGACATGAAGCCCGCGACGTCGAGGACAACGTTCGGCCGAGGTGTATGGCGTCGGATTTCACGATGCCGGTCTTTGATGCGGGTAGCCGCCTCGGCGTTCCAGCAGCGCGAGAACAGCGAACAGCAAGCAGGCCGGAACGAAAAGCGCGAGGTGGCGGAACGCCATGACCCCGAGGGCGGTGGCCGCACCCCCGCCGACGAAGTGCCACCACGGAGGCATGCTGAGGTCGTCCAGGACCCCCTCGTCGTCGCCATCGGTGGCGCTCATGCAAGGACCGTAGCGCGCCTGGGGGCTACAGCTCCTGCTCGATGAGCGCGAACACCGCGTCCGCCATGAGCTGGACGGCGATCGCGGCGAGCAGGAGGCCGGCGAGCCGGGTGACCAGGGTGGTGCCGCCGTCGCCGAGGACCCGGTGGATGACCACCGAGAACCTCATGCCGAGCCACAGGCACAGGTGCACACCGACGAGCGCGACGGCGATCGCGACCCAACCGGCGACGTCTCCGTCGGCGTCCTGGACGGCGAGCATGGCGGCGACGATCGCACCGGGTCCGGCGAGCAGGGGCGTCCCGAGCGGCACGAGCGCGACGTTGACGTTCGCGGAGTCGTCGGACGCCTCGGGCTGCCTCCCCCAGCCCATGAGCAGCTCCATCGCGACGAGCAGCAGGAGCAGACCGCCGGACAGCTGCAGCGCCGGCAAGGAGATCTGCAAGAAGCCCAGGATGTACTGGCCGAACAGGGAGAACACGAGGATCACGCCGAACGCGACGGCCGTGGCCTGCAGCGCCGCCTTGCGGCGCTGGGCGGCCGTCATCCGCGAGGTCAGCGCGAGGAAGACGGGCACGGTACCGACCGGGTCCATGATCACGAAGAGCGTGAAGAAGGTCGTCGCCAGCAGCGTCAGGTCGACGAACTCGCTCACGGCCGGATCAGCGGCAGGCGCCCGGCCTCCTCGATCTGCGCGAGCACTGCCGGGGACGTGAGACGCTCGCCCAGCCTGTTGGGCTTCCCCTCGCCGTGATAGTCGCTCGCCCCGGTCCTCGCCAGCCCGAGCCGGTCGGCCAACGCCGCGAGATGGGCGACGGCGGACGGCGTGTGGTCGCGGTGGTCCACCTCGAGCGCGAACAGCCCGGCCTCGGTCATCGCCTCGATCACCGCGTCGCCGACGATCCGCCCACGGGCGTCGGCTCGTGGGTGCGCCATCACGGGGACCCCGCCCGCGGCACGCACCCGGCCGACGAACTCGACCGCGTCGGGTGCGTCGTAGCGGACGTAGTAGGGGCCCTTGGAGGACACGATGGTCTCGAACGCCGTCGACCGGTCGTCGACCACGCCGGCCGCGACGAGCGCGTCGGCGATGTGCGGGCGCCCGATCGTGGCCTCCCCGGCCGCCTGCGCGCGCACGGACTCCCAGGTGATCGGGTAGTCCTCCGCCAGCCGGGCCACCATCTTCTCCGCGCGCCCCATCCGCGAGTCCCGCGACCGCTCCATCTCCGCGGCCAGGGCCTCGTTCCCAGGATCGTGCAGGTAGCTGAGCAGGTGCACGGAGACTCCGTCGGCGCGGCAGGAGATCTCCGCGCCGCGCACGAGCGCCACCCCGGTCTCGGGCACGACGGCGGCCGCCTCCTCCCAGCCGCGCACCGTGTCGTGGTCCGTCAGCCCGACGACGCGGAGTCCGACGCGCGCCGCGGCTCGAACCAGGTCGGCCGGGCTGTCGGTCCCGTCGGACGCGTCGGAGTGGGTGTGCAGATCGATCCGCGTCTCAGCTGGTGACACAGGAGTCAGGGTACGGCGTCGGCAGAAGTCCACCGACCGCGTCCGAACGTTCGGTCGAGGGGACGCGCTTCACGGTCGAAACTCACGCCGTCCGGGTCAGTAGTCCAAGCTCTCGCCGTCGCGGCGTCCCAGCCGCTCGAGGTGGGTGCGTCGCGCCAGGCGGATCACGGGCCGGAGCACGAAGTCGATGCTGCCGAGCAGGAACATCGTCGTCGCCCACGTCTGGAGCGAGCTGAAGTAGAACATGATGCTGCCGGCGACGAAGAACACGCCGATGAAGATGTCGTTGACGATCGACATGGTCTCGTACCGGTTGCTGATCATAATCTCTTCGTCCGGAGCGACGCGGATCTCGGCCGGCGGATCGGTGTCCTCGTTCGTCTTTCCCATACCGCCACGCTAGGTTCGCCGCGCCGTCGCTGCCCATCGAGCGAACGGCCCGCTTCGGCGACAACCACTACCGGTGCGATCATGGCGACATGACGGACTCCCAGCCGACCACCACGTCCCAGCCGCTCAGCGAGCGCGTCAACAACAGGTCCCAGCGCCCCTCGAGCCAGGCGTTCCGCGAGTTCATCGCCGACGGATGGGCCACGAGGAAAGAGGGCCTGCCGGAGCGCTCCCCGGCCGCCGACTACGCCGCAGCGCGACGCGCCGCCGTCGGCGGGCTCTTCCCCGGCGAGCGGCTGGTCGTCCCGGCCGGTCAGCTGGTCACCCGCAGCAACGACACGGACTACCGGTTCCGGCCGCACTCGGCCTTCGCGCACCTGACCGGCATGGGCACCGACGAAGAGCCCGACGCCGTCCTCGTGCTGCACCCGCTCGAGGGTGCGAGTGCGACCGGCGAGACCCACGAGGCCGTGCTGTACTTCCGCCCGCGGGCCGGCCGGGACACCGAGGAGTTCTACGCCGATGCCCGCTACGGCGAGCTGTGGGTCGGCGAGCGGCCCTCGCTCGAGGAGGTCGCCGCGGCCACCGGTCTGCGCACCGACCACATCGACTCCTTCGCCGACGCGCTCGCCAAGGATGTCGGCGCGGGACAGGTCAACGTGCGGGTGGTGCCGCAGTCCGACGCGGCGGTCGAGGCGCAGGTGACGAGCGTGCGCGAGCGTGCGCAGCTGTCCCAGGGCGCGGCCGCGGCCGACGCGGCCCTGGCCGAGGCGCTCTCGGAGCTGCGGCTGCGCAAGGACGCCTACGAGGTCGAACAGGTGCGGGCCGCCGTCGACGCGACGGCGGCGGGCTTCGAGGAGATCGTCCGCTCACTCCCCCGGGCCGTGAGCCATCACCGCGGTGAACGGGTCATCGAGGGCGCGTTCGGCGCCCGTGCGCGCGAGGACGGCAACGGCATCGGCTACGACACCATCGCCGCGGCCGGCAACCACGCGAACACGCTGCACTGGATCGGCAACGACGGCCAGGTGCGGCCGGGTGAGCTGGTGCTTGTCGACGCCGGCGTCGAGGTGGACTCGCTCTACACCGCGGACGTCACCCGGACCTTCCCGGTCGACGGGACCTTCACGCCCGCCCAGCGCCGGATCTACGGCGTCGTGCTCGAGGCCGCCGACGCCGCCTTCGCGCGCGCCGGGCAGCCCGGCACGAGGTTCCGGGACCTGCACACGGCAGCCATGGAGATCATCGCCGCACGCCTCGCCGAGTGGGGCATGCTGCCCAGCTCCGCCGAGGAGTCCCTGGAGCCGGAGGGCCAGTACCACCGCCGCTGGATGGTGCACGGCACCAGCCACCACCTCGGCCTCGACGTGCACGACTGCGCCCAGGCGCGCCGCGAGATGTACCTCGACGCCGAGCTCGAGCCCGGCATGATCTTCACGATCGAGCCGGGCCTGTACTTCCGTGCCGACGACCTCAAGGTGCCCGAGGAGCTGCGCGGCACCGGCGTCAGGATCGAGGACGACGTCCTCGTGCGCGAGGACGGCTCGGTGGAGAATCTCTCGGCCGCGCTGCCCCGGACGCCCGACGAGATCGAGACCTGGATGGCCTCACTGCGTGGCTGAGGCGCTCCGCCGCGCACCTGACGAAGTGGTCGTGATCCGCCTGCGATCAACGATCACTTCGTCAGGTTCGGCGGCCGGGGCGGCGCACGAACGTCGAGGGCCCCGGCGCCCCGTACGAACGAGACGACCGGAGCCCTCGGCGCAGTACCGACGCCTCAGATGAGGTCGTGCCCCTGCTTTCGCGCCTCGCGGACGTCCTTGACGAAGCCGCGGAAGATCACGCCCATGATGACGAGGACCGTCGCCGGCCACACCAGTACGTACGCGCTCAGGATGGTCTCCATGTCTTCCTCCTAGTCAGGCGAACGATCCCGGCGCGCCTGCCGGGACGTACTCGTCGGGGTCCTCGTCGACGTTCTCGTGATCGAAGTCGCCCGTGCGCTTCTTGATGAGCGCGAAGTCGAAGGACTGCTCGGCCCGGAACGACATGAAGTAGCACACGAGGGTGCTCACCGCGTAGGCGACCAGCGAGGCACTGAGCGTCGTGTACTCGTGGAGGGCGCCGATGGCGAAAGGTGCTGCGGCGATCGACGCCACGGCACCGACGATCTTCGCCGGCTTCAGGCCGAAGAAGCCGAACGTCATCAGGCCCAGCACGACGCCGATCCCGACCACCGAGAGCACGTCGACGACGATGCCGACGACGCCGGCCATCGGGACGAGCGAGAAGCGCACCGGGAGGAAGAGGGCCAGCGCGGCGAGCACGGAGATCGTGAACGCCTTGTTGGTGACCTTGTCCCAGTAGAAGCTCGCGATGACCGGGAAGACCAGCGCGCCCCAGAGCGCACCGACGAACACCAGCAGGTCGAGGATGCTCAGCTGCATGCTCGCGAAGGCGACCGCGAGCGCCGTCGCGATGATCATGGTCACCCGACCCACCAGGAGCATGACCTTGGGGTCGGCCTTCTCCTTGCCGGCCACGTTCTGGCCGTAGACGTCGGCCATCATGATCGACGACAGCGCCGACAGGTCGGAGTCCGCGGTCGAGGACAGCGCCCCGATGATCATGATGAAGAACACCGCGAGCAGCACGGGCGGCAGGAAGGTGGCCGCCATCTGCGGGACCAGGTTGTTCAGGTCCCCGCCCTGCGGCTCGATGCCGAGGTAGAGGGCGAGCACGCCGAGCATCCCGACACCGATCACCATCGCGCCGTACCCGATCGTCGCGGTGACGAACGTCGGCTTGATGAGGTCCTCGCGCACGGCGAAGAGGCGCTGGGCGATGGTCTGGTTGCCGATGGCGTAGGCCAGGACCGCCGCGATGTACGGCGCACCCTGGTTGAGGAAGGCGTCGGAGGAGAAGAAGTTCCCCTGCTGCGCCGTCAGGTTGTCCGCACCGCTGGTGAACACGGTCGGGAAGTCGGCGGCGAAGAAGATGACGGGGACGAGGACGGCAACCGCCCCGAGCATCGCCATGACCTGGGTGAAGTCCGTCAGCACCGAGGCCCGGAACCCCGACCACAGCGTGTACAGCAGCACGCCGCCGGCGACGATGAGGACGCCCTGGACGAAGTTGATCGGCGAGAGCAGCGAGATCAGTGCGCCGCCCGCGATGAAGTTCGACATGAGCGAGATGACGCTGCCGACGATGTTCGAGCCCGCGAGCATCAGCTGGCTGGAGCGTCCGTGCCGGGCGTACATCACCTCGGCCAACGTGTGGGCCTTCGGTGCCACCTTCCGGATGCGCTTCCCGAACGGGTAGATGAACAGGATCATCAGCGCGCCCCAGAGCCCGTAGTGGATGGGCCCGGAGATGCCGTAGGTGTACCCGGACGTGGCCGAGGCGTACATCGAGGACGCCCAGATCCACGTGGCGGTCATGCTGGCGGCCGAGATGCCGAAGCCGACCTTGTTCCCCGCGGTCATGTAGGCGTCGGCGTCCTCGTTCTTCTTGCCGATGCGGGTGGACATGAGGAATGTCCCCCCGTAGAACGCCACCAGCAGGATCACGACGACCCCGATTCCGAGCTGAGCGAGTTCCTGGCTCGCCACACGCACCACCGCCTTCTTGATCGGTCCTTCCAGGTCACGGCGGGGGACGTGTCGTGCGTCCGGGCGCTCGCCGGCCGCGCATCTGCGGCGCAGGCGGGAGCGCACCCGCCACGCGCCGCGTCGCGGCGCGGGCAGCCGGGGTCTGGCCCCTTGCGCGCTGGCGTGCGACCTTGACGAGTCGCGGTCGCGGCCGCGTCGGGGCGGCGGCACCAGCAGGCGGCTGCTCTGTGTGTCGTCCGCAGGCCCGGTGCCGACCGCGTGGGTGGCAGGTCATTTGCGACAGTTTGACGCTTCGATGACCTGGCCCGAGGAACGGCCAAGAACGTACCACATTGCCGTCGAGGGCCGTCCGGAACGTCCGTCACCGGCGGCGAGCAGCCCCGCCGCGCCGTCGCGACCGGGGTCAGGCCTCTTCGGGTGTCCCGGCGACGCCGCCGGAGGTCCTCATCCGTCGTCCGGCCTCGAGGTGCTTACGCGCGAACGTCAGGGAGTCCGCGAGCGCCGATCGGCGCCCGACGGCGGACATCTTCCGGGTGCTGACCTCGACCACGACGGAGCCGCCGAACGCCTGAGCACCGAGCATCCGCAGAACCTCCGCACAGGGCTGCTCGCCGCTGCCGGGCACGAGGTGCTCGTCCATGAAGTTGGGTGTGCCGTCCGCGAGGTGGAGGTGGGCGAGCCGGTCGCCGAGCTCATCGGCCATGGCGAGCGCGGCGTCGTGGTCCAACCCCGCGGTGGCGGTGTGCGACAGATCGAGGGTGATCGAGCGGTAGTCGTGCTCAAGGGGATCCCATCCAGGCAGGTACGCCTGCATGGTGCGCTCACGCCTCCGGGTCCTGACACGCCAGGGGAACATGTTCTCCACGGCCAGTCGCATGCCGTCGAGGCGTTCCCGCTCGGCGATCGCGCCGACGAAGTGCTCCGCGTAGCTGCGCTGCCACCGAAACGGGGGGTGCAGGACCACGACGTCGGCTCCGACGTCGTGGGCCAGCTCGGTGGCCTTGTCGACCTTGTCCCACGGGTCGCTGCCCCACACCCCCTGGGTGAGCAGCAGGGTGGGCGCGTGGATGGCCAGCACCGGCATCCCGTACGTGTCCGAGAGCTGGCGCAGCCGTTCCGGGTGCTGGCTCTCGGGATCGCGCAGCACCATGATCTCGACGCCGTCGTATCCGAGGTCCTGGGCCAGCGCGAACGTCTCGTGGATGCTGCCTGGGTAGACGGACGACGACGAGAGCCCGACCGGGACCGACCGACTCATCCGCGGTTGCCGGCCTCGCCGGAGGCGCTGTCGCGGTCGCCCTCCTTGTGCTCGGGGCGCTGCTCGATGTCCTCCAGACGAAGCCCGTACCTCGGCTTCTCGCGTCGCTCGGGCTCTTCGCCGGCCGGGCGCTCGATGGACGCTCCCGCCGGTGGCGCCCCGTGCCCGGGCGGGACAGTCTGCGCCGCCCCGGACGACGGTGAACCGGACGACGTTGAACCGGAGGACGGCGAAGCGGCCGACGCGGGGCCCGTCGGGCGCACCCGTCCGCCGAAGCCGCCCTCGGTCAGCAGCTGTCCCGCCCTCGCGGCCTCCTCCGCCTCGCACAGGACGGCGTATCGGGAGGCGACCACCTGGCTCGCCGACGTGAAGTCCCGCTTCCCGCCGGTGATGGCGTAGGACACGACACCGGCGAGGATGCCGAACGCGGCACCCATCAGCACGCCGGCGAACAGCGGGAACTCCCCGGAGGGCGTGAACCACACCAGGAGCAGGGAGATCAGCAGGCCGAACCAGGCACCGCTCATCGCGCCCGCCCCGGCGACTCGTGCATAGGTCAGGCGCCCCGTGATCCGCTCGACCATCCGCAGGTCGGTGCCGACGATCGTCACGTGCTGGATGGGGAAAGCCTTGTCGGACAGGTGGTCGACGGCCTTCTGCGCCTCGAGGTACGTGCCGTAGGACGCCACCTCCACACCCGTGGGAGGGGTGGGGACAGAGGTGCGAGGCTGCTTGCCGGTCAATGACATACGTCGATCTTCCTCCGGGGTGCGCTGCAGTGCCAACCAACGCGGGCGTGCCGTGCGCCACCTGGACCGTCGTCAGGCCCCAGGACGGCGGTGCTGGCTAGTCTGGCCTGGTGAGCCAGCCGACCTCCCGACCGACCACCGCGACCCGCGTGTACCTGGCACGGCTCAAGGGCACGGCGGTCTTCGACCCGCTGGGCGACCAGGTCGGCCGCGTGCACGACGTCGTCGTCGTGATGCGGCTCAAGGGCGCCCCGCGCGCCGTAGGCCTGGTGGTCGAGGTGACGGGCAAGCGGCGGGTCTTCGTCCCACTGACCAGGGTGACGAGCATCGACGCCGGCGCGGTGATCACCACCGGCCGGCTCAACATCCGCCGCTTCGAGCAGCGCCCCACCGAGACCCTCGTGGTCGGCGAGCTGCTGGACCGGCAGGTCACGTTCCGCGACGACTCGGGCACGGCGACCGTCAAGGACGTCGCGATGGAGCAGCAGCGCAACCGCGACTGGCACGTGACGAAGCTGTTCGTGCGGCGCGCCGCACGCGGCGGTCTCATGGGCCGGCGCGGCGAGGGCCTGGTCGTCGACATCGAGGACGTCACCGGCCTGGCCGTCAACCCGGCGCACCAGGGGGCCACCGCACTGCTCGCCACGCTGGAGGACCTCAAGCCCGCCGACCTCGCCGACGTCCTGCACGACCTGCCCGACACGCGCCGCCTGGAGGTCGCCGCGGGCCTCCCGGACGATCGCCTGGCCGACGTCCTCGAGGAGCTCGGCGAGGACGATCGCGTCTCCATCGTCTCCGGCCTCGACGTCGAGCGGGCCGCGGACGTCCTCGAGGCCATGGAGCCCGACGACGCCGCCGACCTCGTCAGCGAGCTGCCCGACGCCAAGGCCGCAGAGCTCCTGGAACGGATGGAGCCCGAGGACGCCAAGGACGTGCGGCGCCTGCTGGCCTACGAGCACCTGACCGCGGGTGGTCTGATGACCACCGAGCCCGTGATCCTGCCGCCCGAGGCGACGATCGCGACCGCGCTCGCCCACGCCCGCCGCCAGGACGTCACCCCGGCGCTGGCCGCCATGCTCTTCATCGTGCGACCACCGTTGGAGACCCCGACCGGACGGCTGCTCGGCGTGATCCACCTGCAGCGCGCCCTGCGGGAACCTCCGCACGAGCTCATCGGCGCCATCCTGGACAAGGACGTCGAGCACCTGCTGCCGGACGACGACATCGGCAAGGTCACGCGCCTGCTCGCCACCTACAACCTGACCGCGCTGCCGGTCGTGGACGAGGACCGCCGGCTGCTCGGCGCCGTCTCCGTCGACGACGTCCTGGACAACCTGCTGCCGGACGACTGGCGCGGCGCGGACGAGGAGATCACCGACCAGGCGATGACAAGGACGGCACATGGCTGATCGGCTCGACACGCCGCTGGAGGGCGGGCGCTTCCGTCGCCCGAGGGTCGACCCCGAGTTCTTCGGTCGGGTCTCCGAGGCGATCGCGCGATTCATCGGCACGCCCCGCTTCCTGTTCTACCTGACCGTGTTCTGCGCGGCCTGGATGCTCTGGAACGTGCTGGCGCCCGTGCGGCTGCGTTTCGACAGCCCGGACATGGGCTTCATCGCGCTCACCCTCATGCTGTCCCTGCAGGCGTCCTACGCGGCGCCGTTGATCCTGCTCGCGCAGAACCGCCAGGACGACCGGGACCGGGTCAGCAACGAGCAGGACCGCCAGCGCGCCGAGCGGAACCTGGCCGACACCGAGTATCTGGCCCGCGAGATGGCGGCCGTGCGCCTGTCCCTCGGCGAGGTCGCCACCCGCGACTTCGTCCGCTCGGAGCTTCGAGGCCTGCTCGAGGACATGGTCGAGGAGCGGGAGGAACGCATCCGTGAGCTGGAGCGCGAGCTGGCGCACATGGCTCGCGAAGGCGTCGGCAGCGGGGACGAGCGCCACGGTGATGAGGCCGGTGACGGCGGTCCCCGGGGCGGGTCCCGGGACGGGCCCCACGCCGGACCGCGTACGCCACCTACGATGGAAACATGAGCGCACCCACCGCCGAGGCCGTCCAGGCCGAGCTGGTCAACGTCATGGATCCCGAGATCCGCCGCCCGATCACCGAGCTGAAGATGGTCCGGTCCGTCGACGTCGAACCCAGTGGTCTGGTGGTCGTCGGCGTCGACCTGACGACCGAGGGATGCCCGCTCAAGGAGACCATCACCCGGGACGTGACGAACGTCGTCAGCGCGCTCGACGGCGTCTCCGACGTCCGCGTGGAGATGGGCGTGATGACGGAGGAGCAGCGCAAGGAGCTGCGGAGCACCCTGCGTGGCGGCGCCGCCGAGCCGGAGATCCCGTTCTCCAAGCCGGGCTCGCTCACCCGGATCTACGCCGTCACCTCCGGCAAGGGCGGCGTGGGCAAGTCGTCCGTGACGGCGAACCTCGCCGCCGCGATGGCGGCCGACGGCCTCAAGGTCGGCGTGGTCGACGCCGACATCTACGGCTTCTCGATCCCCCGCATGCTCGGCGTCGAGCTGCCGCCGACCAAGGTCGACGACATGATCATGCCGCCGGTCCAGCACGACGTGAAGGTCATCTCGATCGGCATGTTCACCCAGAACGGCCGGCCGGTCGTCTGGCGCGGCCCGATGCTGCACCGCGCGCTGCAGCAGTTCCTCGCGGACGTGTTCTGGGGCGACCTGGACGTCCTGCTCCTCGACCTGCCGCCCGGCACCGGTGACATCGCGATCTCGGTGGCCCAGATGCTGCCGAACTCCGAGATCCTCGTCGTGACCACCCCGCAGGTGGCCGCCGCGGAGGTGGCCCAGCGGGCCGGCATCATCGCCGAGCAGACCAACCAGCGCGTGGTCGGCGTCGTGGAGAACATGTCCTGGCTCGCCCAGCCGGACGGTACCCGCGTGGACCTCTTCGGCTCCGGCGGCGGCGAGCGCGTCTCCGCCGAGCTGAGCGAGTCGCTCGGTTACGACGTCCCCCTGCTCGCCCAGGTCCCCATCGAGCTGGCGCTGCGCGAGTCCGGGGACACCGGCACCCCGTTCGTCCTGCGCGACGGCGACAGCCCCGCCACCGAGGCCCTGCGCTCCCTGGCGAGCTCGCTCTCGCACCGCTCGCGCGGCCTCGCCGGTCGCTCGCTCGGCATCAGCCCCGTCGGCGGCCGCTGAGTCCCGGCACCCGGCACGTCACCCGTCGAGTCTCTGCCGCCGGCGCGCCAGCCTCAACGGCGCGGCTTCCGAAGGAATCTCCTTCGCAAGTCGCCCCGTTGTCGCGTGGCGGCCGCCCACGGCGTCCGTCCACCGCGTCTCAGGGCGCGAGCGGACCGAGGTACTCCCGCGGCTCGGCGTCGAGCTCGAGGGCGTCGAGGACGGCCAGGAGCTTCCGCTCCTCGTAGCGGAAGTGGGTAGGCCTGGTCGGGCGACGCACCGTCGGCGCTGTCGAGGGCCGTGCGAGTGAGGCTGAGCGCCTCGCGGAGGCGCCGGTGGACGGATCTGAGCTCGTCGCCCCAGGCGACGACGCGGTGGTTCTCGGTGTCGGCGTGATTCTCGGTGATGAGCAGACCTTTCGTACGGGTCGTAGGGTCCCAGACCGGCGCCGGTCGCGGCGATGGCGCGAGCGGGATGCGCGGACGTCAGGAAGCTCGCTCGCGGGTGTGCATGGCGCGTCCGATCGCCGTAGGCGCGGGTGTCGCCGACAGTACGCTTCGACGATGGAGCAGCAGCACCGCACCGGGTCGGACGCCCGGCGCTCCGGCAGCGACACGTCGGCGCCGCAGCGTCGGCGCCAGGCACGGGGCCTGCGACGCATGAACGAGATCCTCGACGCGGCCGCCCACGTCTTCGCCCGCGACGGGTACGAGGCCGCGACGACCAACGGGATCGCCGCAGAGGCGGGGATCTCGCCCGGCTCGCTGTACCGGTACTTCCGCAACAAGGAGGAGATCGCCACCGCGCTCGTCACCGAGTACTCGGAGCGACTGCGTGCCGCGCACGATGCCGCCTTCGGCATGAGTGACGTGGCGACGCTACCCGCCGAGGAGGTCGTCGGCCGGGTCGTCGACCCGATCCTCGCCTTCGACGCCGAGAACCCGGGCTTCCGTGCGCTGCACGGCCGCCCGGACATGCCGGCAGGGCTGTCCGACGCCGTCCGTCCCGTGCAGGAGGCGATGCTGGAGCGGGTGAGCGCGCTCCTGGACGCCCGCAACCCCGGACGGCCGGCGACCGAGCTGGACCGCGTCGCCCAGATGATGATCCGGACCTTCCAGGCGACCATGCCCGCGATCGCCGCGGCCGATCCCGCCGAGCGCCCCGCCGTCGTCGCCGAGCTCGAGGCGATGCTCGGCGCCTACCTCACGGCGTTCGAGAAGCGGTAGCAACCCTTCGGAACGACCGCCCCTACGGACCGACCGCGGCCTCGACCTGCGGCGCGGCGACCCGCCGCCAGCCCTCGGCGGTGACGTCCGCCGGCGCACCGGGGTGGTACTCGACGGCGGCCCCCGCGACGTCGATCGCGATGGTCAGCTTGGTCTCCGGCCGCCGGTGCGGCGGCAGCACCGGGTTCGGCCGTACGGAGATCGCCGGGTCCGGGAGCGCACCGAACGCCAGCGCCCGGTCGAGCGGCGCGGGGATCGCCGCGAGCTCGGCGTGCTCGGTCAGGCACGCCATGCGCGCATAGGTGGTGCTGTCTCCCGCGACCGCCTCGCCGGCCGCGAGCACCGGGTCGAGGAAGTGGTTGGCGTGCACGAGCGGCACGCCCGGTGCGGCGGGCACGACGCCGACGCCGGCCGGCGAGATCTCCAGGCAGGCGGCGGCGGGCTCACGGGTCACGACCGTCAGGACCGTCGACGCGCTCACCGGTACGGACTCGGCGATCCGCACGGCGCCGTCGAGGTCACTCGCCTGCTCGAGGATCAGCCGAGCGAGCACGTGCACCGGGACGCCACCGCCGGCGCCGTCGTCGGCGTGGTTGAGGATGTTGAGGTGTACACCGACGCCGCGGCTGCTCACGCCGAACTTCGCGGCCTGACCGTGCTCACCGACCGTCACGAGGCCGGTGCCGTCCGCCGTGCGGAAGCTGCGGGCGATCCCCTCGTCACCGACCCCGACGTTCCAGTCCCAGGTCTGGAGGGTGCGCGGAGCGCTCCCGTCGCGCGGGAGGTAGACCGCCGTCGAGCACTCCTGGAGGCCGGCCCGCGCGACCGCGAGAATCTCGGTGCGGGCGTTCAGCGCCATGACCTGCCAGGGCTCGAGCCCGCTCCCCCGGGCGACGCCGTCGAGCTCGGCGGCAACGCCGGGCGCGTGCTCGGCGGCCGCGATGCGGGAGGTCTCCGCGAGCTCTCGCCAGTCCTCGGTGGGCATGCCGAAGGCGGCGAAGAGATCGCGGTAGTCCGCGGTGGCGACGGCGAGCTGCGGTGCCCAGCGGGCGCCGTAGGCCTCGCCGAACCGGACGGCGCTCGTCTCACCGCTGGACCAGGTGTCGACCTTCACGACGCCGACGCTACCGGGCTGCTCGGGTGCTCGGGCTGGGTCACTCCATCGAGGTGCGCCACGCGTCGAGGTTCTGCTGGATCTCCTCGTCGGTCTTGTCGGTGATACGGGACATCACGGTCCACCGCACCCCGTACGGGTCCTGGATCGAGGCGAACCGGTCTCCGGTGACCTCGAAGTCGACCGGTTCCTCCCGCACCCGGGCGCCACGGGCACGCGCCTCGTCGGTGACGGTGTCGACGTCCGCGACGTAGATCGCGAGGCTGAAGGTCACGTCATCGGTGCCTGGGGCGTTGCCGACGGTGTGGAACTGCGGGTTCGGGTCCATCACCTGCAGGCGTCCCGTGCCGAGGTCGAGCTCGCAGTGCCACACGGACCCGTCGGGTCCGTCCATGCGTGTGGTGACGCGGGCGCCGAAGACGTCGGTGTAGAAGTCGATCGCCGCACGCGCGGGAGAGACGACGATCAGCGGCGTGAGCGTGGTGAAGCCCTCGGGCCGGTAGGAGGACGGGGTCGGGACGGCGGAGCTGGCGGGGGATGCGGTGGTGTTCATGTCGGCCAGCCTGCCTACAGTCTGGCTCGTGGCCCTTGAACATTCGCGACACGTCCGACGGCCGGCCGGTGTGCTGTGGCCGAACGCGGGGACGGAGGTCTTCGAGACCGCTCAGGAACCGGTCCCGGATCCGGTCTCGCTCGTCGTCGACCACTACTGGTGGGTGTCCTGGCGACGCGACCGCGTCCTGCCCTTTCGGGCGCGGGTGCTCGGGGACCCGGTGGCGCACCTGACGGTCGAGGACGCCGACGGCGAGCTGCACGGGCACGCCATGCCGGCGGCCCTGGTGCACGGGGTGGTCACCCGCGTCTTCACCGTCGATCTGCCGGTGGCCGGCCGGGTCTCCGGCCTCGCCTTCCGGCCCGGTGGGCTCGCCGCCCTGCGCGACGTCGACGCCGGTGAGCTGACGTCGCGGGTTGTTGATGCCTCTGAGGTGCTCGGGCCGGGAGTGGCGGAGCTGCGCACGGCGGTGCTCGCCGAGCCGGACGAGCCGGCACGGCTGCGTCTGTTCCTGGAGTATGCCGCCGAGCTGCTGGCACCGCGGCTCGAGCAGATCGCCGACGACCCGGGGTACGGGACCGTGCGCGAGGCCGTGGCCCTGATGCGTGGCCGCGGCCAGGTGACGCTCGCTCCGGTCGCGTCGGCGGTGCACGTCTCGCCGCGGACGCTGCAACGGCTCTTCGCGCACTACGTCGGCGTCTCGCCGCTGTGGGTGCTGCGCCGTTATCGGCTGCAGGACGCCGCTCGCGCGATCGACTCCGGGGACGGCGCAGACCTTGCCGACCTTGCGGCGTCGTTGGGCTTCTCCGACCAGGCGCACTTCACGCGGGCCTTCACCGGGGTGATCGGCGTGCCTCCCTCGCGGTACCGCAACGGCGAACCGGCCTGAGCGGGACAGCGGCGGCACATGCCCACCGTCGAGACTTCTCCGCGGCCGGCCGCACCGACGGTGCGGTCAGGTCGCCTCGTTGTCGAAGGGGACGACGTAGTCGTCGGTCGCCGTGCCGTTGGCGGCCGCCGCTGTGGTCGGCTCTGCCGAGGCGGTGTTCTCCTCTGCGGTGTCCACCGCGACGGCGGCGCCTGCCGCGGCTGCTCCGGCCGCAGCGGGCGCAGCGGCCGCCGACGTCGCCGGCGTGGCCTTCGGTGAAGCAGCCGCGGTCGATGCGGGGGCGCCAGCCGCGGCCGTCTCCGTCACCCTGCCCGCGGCCTCGGCCGGTTCCGCGCGGTCGCCGGCCTGCGCGCCGTCGGTGGCCTGCGACGCCGGACCCGCCGTGTCCTCAGCGGGCTTGTCCTGCCCAGTGGTGGACTTGCCGGGCCGGTCCTCCCGAGGGGACTTGTCCTCCCGGGTGGATTCGTCATCCTCGGCGGCCTTGTCCTGGGAGGTCGGCCCGGTCCCGGCAGCCGCCGCTGCGCCCGCGGTGGCCGCGGCCGCGGCCTTCCCGGCGCGCTCGGAGGGCCGACGTGCGGCCCGCGGCTTGGGCTTCGGCTTGGGTTCCTCGTCCTCCATGAGTGCCTCGCGCACGATGCGGCGCGGGTCGTACTGGCGCGGGTCGAGCGAGGCGAGGTCGTCGAACTCGGGTCCGAGCTCCTCACGTACCTTCTCCCGGGCGCCGAGCGCGATCCGCTTGACCTCACGGGTCAGTCGGGCGAGCTGCTGCGCGAGCTCGGGGAGACGCTCGGGGCCGATGACGAGGAACGCGAGGATGGCAAGGACGACCAGCTCACCACCGTTGATCCCGAACACCCGCCCAGGATACGGGTCTCAGGCGACCGGGGTGTCCGGGTCGGCCGCGCAGGCCCTAGCCACTGGCCCTTTCGTCCAGGATCACGGTGATCTCCTCGACCTCGCCGCCGCGCCGCACCCCCAGCACCACCTCGTCGCCGGGGGCCCTGGCGCGCACGGCCACGATCAGCTCGTCGGGATCGGTCACGGGGCGGCCCTCGATGCTGACGATGACGTCGCCGGGACGGATGCCGGCCTCGTCCCCCGGGCCGCCCGGAGCGACCGGAGCGTGGCCGTCGACCTCCTGGTCGATGACCCGCACGCCCTCGCCGCGGTACCTGGCATCGAGGGTGACCCCGATGATGGGGTACGTGGCGTGGCCCGTGGCGATGATCTGCTCGGTGGTGCGTCGGACCTGGTTGGACGGGATAGCGAACCCGAGACCGATGCTGCCGGCGGCGCGCCCCGTTCCCGAACCCTGCGCGATCGCCGTGTTGATGCCGATCACCTGGCCGTCGCGGTTCACCAGCGGGCCGCCCGAGTTGCCGGGATTGATGGCGGCGTCCGTCTGGATCGCGTTGATGAACGTCGTGCTGCCGCCGGCGCCGGCGGTCACCGGCCGGTTGAGCGCGCTGATGATCCCGGACGTCACCGTGCCCTCGAGACCGAGAGGGGCACCGACCGCCACCACGGGCTCGCCCACCACGACGCTGTCGGAATCGGCCAGGACGAGCGGCTCGAGGCCCGTCCGGGACACCTTGAGCACGGCGAGGTCGTAGTCGGGTGTGCGGCCCACGACCTCGGCCTCCTCCTCGCTGCCGTCGGGAAACCCGACGACGATCGTGCCGTTCTCGGCGGCGACGTCGATGACGTGGTTGTTGGTGACGATGTACCCGTCCTCGCGCAGCACGAGACCGGTGCCGGAGGCCGCCTCGGTCGGGCCGCCGCGTGCCTGGATGTAGACGGTCGAGGGAAGGACCGACTCGGCGATGCCGGCGACCGACTCCGGCAACGGTTCCGGGCTGGTGGCGGTGGGCAGAGCGGACGGATCCTGCCCACGGGCGAACAGCAGCTGGGCACCGGCACCGCCGAGAATCACACCGGCCAGGAGGGCCACGACGATCAGGAGCATGGCAACCCCGAGAGGCAGACGACGGCGCGCACCGGCCGCCGTCGCGGGGCCCGCGAACCCGATGGCGGCGGACTTCGGTACCGGCGGAGGCGGGTAGGAGGCCGGTCCGCCCGGCGCGGCAAAACCAGGGAATCCCTGCGGTGGCCCGGATTCCGGCGGACCGGGCGAGTACGGGCCGGGTGCGTACGGGCCGGGTGCGTACGAGTCGGGTGCGTACGAGTTCGGTACGTGCCGCCCGTGGGCGTGGTGCTCGTTGCCCTGCGGTCTCGGGGACTGCGGGGGGTCGTACGCCGGCGGGCGCTCGTTGGTCGTCATGCTGGCTCCTTCGCCACCGGGGCGCCCGTCATTGCGGCTGCAGCAGGAGGTCCGTCCATCCGACGAGAGTCTGCCATCCCCGGTCGATCCGGTCGCCCACGCCGGGGCCGGGCTGGCTCGCAGGCATCCCGGCCGCGATCGCGCGCACGAGCTCGGGGCTGTTGTCGCTGGTGACGAGCACCGTCGTCCCGGCGCTCTGCAGCACGACGGTGGCGCTCGAACCGGGCAGCTGGTGCACCTCGTTCTCGCCGAGGTCGACCTCCTCCAGGCCCGCCAGGTCGGCAACCTCGAGGACGCCGCGCTGCTGGACGACCGTCGCCGTGCGCCCGTCCTGGCGGAAGTCGACGACGATGACCTCGTCGTCCTGCGCGCCCACCGGTTGCTCGGGGTCGGCGGGGTGCAGAGAACCGACCGACCCGACGAGCGAGATGCTGGCGCCGTCGGGGACGTGCTCGGGCGCCACCCAGCCGTTCTGCCGCAGCCATGCGAGCGCGGCCTCGGTACTGTCGGCCTCGTCCGCCGACGCCACGGCGTCCGCCGTCGCCATGACTTGCAGCGGGCTCTCGGCGGGACCGTCCACCTCGTTGAGCATGGTGACGGGATCGCCGGTGCGCTCGTACAGGGCGCCGACCAGCACCAGCACACCGAGCACGCTGGCGGCTCCCGCCAGGACGAGTGAGCCGCGTGCGGCCGCTCGGCGCCGCACCGGGCCGTAGGTCAGGGGCTCCCAGGCGCGCCCCACGAGGGCCCGCGCGCCGCGGGGAGCCGGCGGAACGGGGCCCGAGCCGAGCTCCATCAGTCGGGCGGTCAGGTCCTCGCTCGGCAGCACGTCCCGGGCCTCGGAGAGCCGGCGCCGGAAGGCGCGCTCGGCGGCCAGCACGGTGGCGCACTCCTCGCACGCCACCACGTGCTCGAGGGCGGCCTCCGTCTCCTCGGGCGCGAGTCGGCCGTCGACGAGCGCGGTGATCTCGTCGCGGAGATGGCTCATCGAACCTCCTGCCTGGAGGTTTCGACCGCCTCGACCGTCCTGATTGGGCGCCGGTGCGCGAGCTGATCGCGCAGCAGCGCCCGCGCCCGGTGGATCCTGGAACGCACGGTGCCCATCTTGACGCCGAGGGTAGCCGCGATCTCCTCGTAGGACAGCCCCTCGATGTCGCACAGCACGACGGCGGCACGGTACTTCGGCGGCAGTGCGTCCAGCGCGGCCTGGACGTCAAGGTCCAGGTGGGCGTGCTCGAAGCCACGCTCCGGCTCGCCGGAGTCGTGCGCGGCCGGGAGTCGCTCGCCGGCGTCACCGATCGGGTCCATACGCAGCCGCGAGCGCCGACGTGCCTGGTCGAGGAAGAGGTTCGTGGTGATGCGGTGCAGCCAGCCCTCGAAGTTGCCGGGCTGGTAGCTGTGCAACGACCGGAACACCCGGACGAAGGTCTCCTGGGTGAGATCCTCGGCGTCCGCGGTGTTGCCGGTGAGGCGGTACGCCAGCCGGTAGACCCGCGGGGTGTGCTCGACGACGATGTCCTCCCACGACGGCGGCGACCAGACCGGCCGCTCGGCCGCGTCGTCGTCGGGAGCAGGCGCCACCGCGCCGTCGTTGCGCGGTGCCTCGTCCATGGCCGTCCCCTGTCCGCCTGGTGGTGCAGGCGTTGTCGGAAGTCGTGGCGGGTCATGCTACGGAGCGAACCTGAAGACTACCTGGGTACCTCCTGGGCCACCGTTCTTCCGCCGCAGCGGCCTCCCGAGCGTCCGCTGCGCGGCCGGTGGGCGGCCGGCGAGCGGGCCACCGGTACGATCAGCGCAAGCAGCCGTGGGAATCACCCCAGGAGGTCACCATCAGCGCCGACAAGGCCCAGTCCTGGGCCTACACCGAAGAGTTCGTCACCGAGGACGACGCCACGGCCGAGGCACGTGCCCGGGCCGAGGAGCTCGGCGTCACGCCGGTCACTCCCGGTGTGGGTGCGGCGCTGCGCGTCGTCGCGTCCGCAGCCCACGCACGTGCGGTCGCCGAGGTGGGGACGGGCACGGGCGTCTCCGGCCTGTGGCTTCTCGGTGGGATGGCGCCCGACGGTGTCCTCACGACAATCGACGTCGAGCCCGAGCACCATCGCGCGGCCCGGGAGGGTTTCGCCGCCGCCGGGCTGAAGCCGGCCCGCGCTCGCCTCATCGGTGGGCGCGGGAACGACGTGCTCCCCCGCCTGGCCGACGGCGTCTACGACATGGTGCTGCTCGACGGCGACCCCTCCGAGGCGGTCGACGAGGTCTCCCAGGCGATCCGGCTGCTGCGCCAGGGCGGCGTGCTTGCCGTCAACGCCGCCCTGTGGCACGACCGGGTGGCCGACCCCGCCCGGCGGGACGACGCGACGGTCGCGGTCCGTGAGCTCGGCAAGCAGATCCGCGACGACGACCGCATGGTCAGCGCTCTGCTGCCCAGCGGTGACGGCCTGCTCCTTGCCGTCCGCCGCTGACGGGCCGCGCAACCTTCGACAGGTGCGGGCTCGGGAGTCGCCCGATCAGCCGGAGAGGGACTCCAGCCAGCGCAGCAGCAGCCGCGCGCCGTAGCCGGTCGGCGCGTTCGCCGGCAACTCGCTGTCGGCCTTGCCGGAGCGTCCGGCTCCGGCGATGTCCAGGTGTGCCCACCGCGCATCGCCGGTGAATCGCTGCAGGAACAGGGCCGCCGTGATCGATCCTCCGCCGACGTGGGTCTCGCGCACGGCGTGCCCGACGTCGGCGACGGCGGAGTCGAGCGCCGGCCGGTACTCCTCGACCAACGGCATCCGCCAGAGCCCTTCCCCGGTCTCCTCGCCCGCGCGCGTGAGCGCCTCGGCGAGGTCCTCCTCGGCGGCGTACAGGGCGGCGTGCGAGCGCCCGAGACCCAGCGTGGCCGCGCCGGTGAGGGTGGCGACGTCGACGACGTCGTCCGGGGCGAGAGTCGCGACGGTCCAGCCGAGGGCGTCGGCGAGGACCATGCGTCCCTCGGCGTCGGTGTTGGAGATCTCAACGGTGGTGCCGTCGTAGGTCGTCACCACGTCGCCCGGTCGGTAGGAGCTGCCGCTCATCGCGTTCTCGGCGAGCGGCAGCACGGCGGTGACCTGCACGGGTAGGCCGAGCTCGGCCGCGGCCAGGGCGGTGGCCAGCACGGTGGCGGAGCCGGCCATGTCGGTCTTCATCGGCACCATCGACTCTCGCGGCTTGAGCGAGATGCCGCCGGTGTCGAACGTGATCCCCTTACCGACGAGCGCCACGGAGCGCACGGCCTCGTCGGGCCGCCAGGTGACGACCACGAGCCGCGGCGCGGTGGCCGAACCGCCGCCGACGGCGAGGATGGCGTCCATGCCCTGCCGGGCGAGCCACTGCTCGTCGTGGACCTCCACGCCGAGGGTCCCGCCGGTCATCGGCGCGTCCGTCACGAGGGCGGTGGCCTGCCGGGCGATCCAGTCCGGGTTCTTGGTGCTCGACGGCGTCGCGGAAAGCAGCCGGGTCAGCCAGGTGGCGCGGGCGCCGGCGCGGGCCTCCGCCAGGGCCTGCGGGGCGCCCTCGACCCGGCCGACGAGGACCAGCGCCTCGGGCGCCGGCGGTGCCTTCGCGGGTGTCCGGCCGGTCCGGGGCATCCGGTACGCCGAGAGCAGGAAGCCCTCCACGAGGGCGCGCAGGGTCTGTGCGTCCAGCTCGTCGCCGATGGTCAGCGCCACCTCGCCCGTGCCGGCGGCCGCCCGGCCGAGGGCCAGGCCGGCCTCGCGCGCCGCGGCGGCTCCGCCGTCGCCGATGCCGACGAGCACGATGGTGCCGGGCAGCCCTTCCCACGGCAACGCGGGCGTCCCGGGCAACGCCCGTGGCAGCCGGACGACGGCGGTCCACCCGGCCGAGCCGGCGTTGCCGGGCAGGTCACGTTCGGCCTCGGCGAGCAGGTCGACGCCGTACCGGGCGGCGACGTCGGAGCCCTCGCCACCCAGCCGCGCCCGTTCCGCCTCCTCCACCGGCGGGTGGACCGGCACGGCCAGCACCGCCGGTTCCCGGTCCAGCCACTCGGCGCGGCACTCGAGCGGCAGCACCGGCTCGTCGAGCAGGTGGGTCTCCGGGAGGGTGATGGCGGGCGGGTTCTCGGGGTGCGGCACAGCCTTCTCCACACAATGGACATGGCGACGGCCGGCAGGCATCAGGCCGGCCGGCCGTCGATGGTTCGGTTGGGGTCAGCCAGCGACCGCGTTCAGCGCCTCGCTGAGCTCACCGGCCTCGGTGGGAGTGAGCTCGACGACGAGCCGACCACCGCCCTCGAGCGGAACCCGCATCACGATGCCGCGCCCCTCCTTGGTGACCTCGAGCGGCCCGTCTCCGGTCCTCGGCTTCATCGCGGCCATGTGGTGTACCCCTCTTCTCCATGGATCCTCGACCACCCCCGCGGGTGGAGCTCCCCGCCCTGGCGGGGTGATCGCTGGGGCAAGTCTAGTTCACTCGGGGGCGCCCCCCGCGTCGTCTGCCGCAGCAGCCTGCGCCTCTGCTTCCCTGAACAGCTCCTCCATGCCGTGCACGACGGCGTTGACCGCCTCCTCGGCGGTGTCCACGACGGGCAGCAGGCCGAGGTCGGGCTCCGAGATGGTCCCCCGCTCGAGCATGGTGCCGCGGAGCCAGTCGACGAGGCCGCCCCAGTAGTCGGAGCCGACCAGCACGATCGGGAAGGACGACACCTTCTGGGTCTGGACGAGGGTCAGGGCCTCGAAGAGCTCGTCCATGGTGCCGAACCCGCCGGGAAGGACGACGAAACCCTGCGTGTACTTCAGGAACATCGTCTTCCGGGCGAAGAAGTACCGGAAGTTGATGCCGAGATCGACCCACTTGTTCATGCCCTGCTCGAAGGGCAGCTCGATGCCCAAGCCCACAGAGACGCCCTGGGCCTCCACCGCACCCTTGTTGGCGGCCTCCATGGCGCCGGGACCGCCGCCGGTGACGACGGCGAAGCCGGCGTCGACCAACCGACGGGCGACGTCCTCCGCGAGGGCGTACTCGGGGTCGTCCTTCCTGATCCGGGCGGAGCCGAACACCGAGATCGCCGGGCCCAGGTCGGCCAGCGCGCCGAAGCCCTCGACGAACTCCGCCTGGATGCGCATCACCCGCCACGGGTCCTGGTGGAGCCAGTCGATGTCCTGCTCGGGAGCCAGCAGCCTCGCGTCGGTCGTCTCGCGCGGGATACGGCCCCGGCGCAGGAGCACCGGCCCCCGGCTGTAGATGCGGCTGCCGTCACTGTCGCGGTTGCTGCGGACCTCACGGTTCATGGCGCCATTGTCTCTCGGCGCCGGAGGTGGTGCGGTCCGGCGGGGTGTCGCCCCCGGCTGCCCGCCGGTCTCAGGCGAGCCAGGTGTGCAGGGCCCGCGCGCAGGAGCGGATCTCCTCGACGGCGCAGCGCTCGTCGTCAGCGTGGGCGAGCATCGGGTCACCGGGGCCGAAGTTGACCGCGGGGATGCCGAGCTCGGCGAACCGCGCCACGTCGGTCCAGCCGTACTTCGGCCCCGGGGCGCCGCCGGTGACACCGGTGACGGACTCGACGAAGCTCTGCACGAGCGGGTCGTCGAGACCCGGCCGGGCTCCGCCGGCGAGGTCGGTGATCTCGATGTCGAAACCGTCGAAGAGCTCACGGACGTGGGCCTCGGCGCCGGCCGGGTCCAGCGACGGTGCGAACCGGTAGTTGACGGTCACCACGCAGCGGTCGGGGATCATGTTCGAGGCGATGCCGCCGGTGACGCCGACGGCGCTCATCCCCTCGCGGTAGACCAGGCCGTCGACGTCGACCTCGCGGGGCGTGTAGGCGCGGAGCCGGTCGAGGATCTCGCCGGCCGCGTGGATCGCGTTGACCCCGCGCCACGCACGCGCCGAGTGGGCGGTGCGGCCGGTGGTGGCGATCTCCGCCCGGAGCGTGCCGTTGCAGCCGCCCTCGATGCCGCCGGCGGTGGGCTCGCCGAGGACGGCCAGGTCGCCGCTCACCCAGTCGGGGTGGTTGGCCACGAGGCGGCGGAGGCCGTTGTCGTCCGCGGCGACCTCTTCGTGGTCGTAGAAGACCCAGGTGATGTCCCACCGCGGCTCGGTGAGCACGGCCGCGAGGTGCAGGGCGACGGCGACGCCGCCCTTCATGTCGACGGTGCCGCGGCCCCAGAGCTCTTCGGTGCCGTCGAGGGCGGTCTCCCGCCAGGTGGGCACGTTGGTCTTGATGGGCACGGTGTCGATGTGTCCCGCGATGACGACCCGGTGATCGCGCCCGAGGTTGGTGCGGGCGACGAGCGAGTCGCCGTCCCGGAGCACCTCCAGGTGTCCCAGCGGCTTCAGCGCGGCCTCGACGGCGTCGGCGAGCCGGGTCTCGTCGCCGGAGACGGACGGGATGTCGCAGACGGCGGCGGTGAGGTCGACGACGTCTCCGGTCAGCTCGGGCAGGACGGCGGCTCGAGAGTGCGCGGGCATGCCCCGACCCTAGCGGCCACGACCGTGCTGAGGTCGCTGCCTCAGGCGCGGTGCAGCGTCCGTGCCGCCTCGGAGATCGACCCTGTGAGCGAGGGGTAGATGGTGAATACGTTTGCGACCTGGTCCACGGTGAGCCGCTGTGTCACGGCGATCGCGATCGGGTAGATCAGCTCGCTGGCCCGCGGCGCGACGATGACGCCGCCGACGACGGCGCCGGTGGCCCGATCGGAGAACATCTTCACGAAGCCCTCGGTGATGCCGAGCATCTTCGCGCGCGCGTTCCGGGCGATCGGTAGATGGGTGACGTGGCCGTCGATCTCGCCGGAGTCGATCTGCTGCTGGGCGACGCCGACGGTGGCGATCTCCGGCGCGGTGAAGATGTTGGCGGTGACGGCGCTGAGGTCGAGGGGGGCGACGGCGTCGCCGAGGGCGTGCCACATGGCGATCCGGCCCTGCATGGCGGCAACGGACGCGAGCGGCAGGACGCCGGTGCAGTCCCCGGCGGCATAGATGCGGAACGCACGGGTGCGCGAGACCCGGTCGACCTGGATGTGACCGGACTCGGAGAGCTCGACGCCGGCCTCCTCGAGGCCCATCCCGGAGGTCGACGGCACGCCGCCGACCGCGACCAGGCAGTGCGAGGCGCTGACGATCCGGCCGTCGGTGAGCTCGACGTCGACACCGTCCTCGGTGCGGCGGACGGCGGCCGCGCGGGAGCGCGAGAGGACGGTCATCCCACGACGGCGGAACACGCCTTCGATGAGCTCGGCGGCGTCCTCGTCCTCCCCCGGCAGCACGCGGTCCCGGGAGGAGACGAGCGTGACCTTGGCGCCGAGCGCGTTGTAGGCGCCCGCGAACTCCGCCCCGGTTACGCCGGAGCCGACCACGACGAGGTGCTCGGGAAGATCGGTGAGGTTGTACATCTGCGCCCAGGTGAGGATCCGCTCGCCGTCCGGCTCCGCCGTCGGCAGGACGCGCGGCGTGGCACCGCTGGCGACGAGGATGATCTCGGCGTCGAGCGTCATCTCCTCCCCCGCAGCGGTGGTGACCCGGACGCGGCGGGTGCCCACGCGGCTGATGTCCGGCTCGACGTGGCCGGTACCGTCGACGATCTTGATGCCCTCGCGCTCCAGGCGCCCGTGGATCTCCTGGGACTGCGCCTTGGCCAGGCGCACGACCCTGTCGTCGACGACGGCCATGTCGGCGTCCAGCGTGCCGGGGTCGCCGTCCGGACCGCCGTCGGACCTGATGCCCAGCTCGGGCGCCTGCTCGGTGACGGTCAACCACTCGGCCGTGGCGATGAGGGTCTTGGAGGGCACGACGTCGGTCAGCACGGCCGAGCCGCCCATCCCCTGCCGCTCGACGACGTGGACGCGCGCACCCAGCTGTCGTGCCACGAGTGCGGCCTCGTAGCCGCCGGGCCCGCCCCCGAGGATGACGACACGGAATCCCTCACGTACCGGGGAGGCGCCGGCAGCGTGGTCGCGGCGCGCCTCCTCGGGTACGCCGGTCGTGTGCTCGGCGGTCGGTGGGGCGGAAGTGGGATCGCTGCTCACCCAAGGCATTGTGCCGAAGATGTCCTCGGGATGCCGCCGCGACCCGGCGGGCGCCGGCTCACAGCAGCCCGGGGACCACGACCGCGGCCACGGCGTCGGCCACCTGCTCGGTCATGCCCAAAATCATGCCGGAGGCGGTAGCTCCTGAGCATCGAGCCAGCCCAGCAGCCGGTCGGGCCGGTCGGTGATGATCCCGTCGACGCCGGCCACCGTCGCCGCGGCCCAGTGGGCCGCCTCATTCAGGGTCCAGACCATGACCTGCATGTCCCAACCGTGCAGGGTGTCCACGAGCTCGGGGTGGTCGACGAGGAGGCGGCCGTGCGGGTTGCAGGCGGTCACGCCGAGCTCGGTGCACACGTCGAGCATCTCGGCCGTGAACCGGCTGACGAGCAGCCCCCTGCGCAGCTCCGGCGCCAGCTCACGGACCGTGGCCATGGTGTCCACGGACGCACTCTGGGCGAGCACGCGGCCCCCGATCCCGGCGTCGCGGATCGTCGCGAGCAGCGCGCGGGCCGGCTCGGCCGGCCAGGCGCCCTTGAGCTCGAGCAACAGCTCGAGGTTCGGGTACCGGACCAGGAGCTCGACGACCTCACCGAACAGCGGCATGGTCGTACGGGCGTAGACCGGCTCGAACCACGAGCCGGCGTCGAGGTGGCGGACCTCGTCGGAGCCCAGATCGGCCACGCGGCCGGAGCCGTCAGTGGTCCGGTCGACCGTGTCGTCGTGGACCACCACGCCGCCGCCGTCGGCCGAGATCTGCACGTCGATCTCGATCATGTCCGCGCCCGCGAGCGCGGCAGCGACCAGGGCCGGCATGGTGTTCTCCGGTGCGATCGCCGAGCTGCCCCGGTGGGCGATGACGAGCGGGCGGCCGGTCACAGGTAGGGCTCCACGTTGTCCGCGTACGCACGCTCCAGCTCGCTGGTGACGTTCGGGAACACGTCCTCGGCGGAATCGCCGTTGAGCACGATCCGCTCGAGCCCGTCGGTGAGGATCTGGTCGCCTCCGGGGGTGAAGACGCGGACGTAGTCCTGGGTGCGGGTCTTCTCCTGCAGCTGGTTCACGGAGGTGAGGAACTGGGGTGTCTCCTCGTACAGGGCGCTCATGATGTCGCCCTCGATGGCGGAGGTGCGCACCGGCATGTAGCCCGTGGTCTGAGAGAACCGGGCCGTGTTGTCGGTCGCGGTGAGGAACTTCAGGAACATCGCGGCCGCGAGCTGCTGCTCCGGCGTCTTGTCGGCGGCGACGGCGACGCCGGTGCCGCCGGTGGGCACGTTCGGCCCGGACACCGGCCCGTCCGGGAGGTACGCCGTCCCCAGCTCGAACGGTGCCGCCTCGAGCAGACCCGCGAGGGAACCGGTGGAGGCGATCATCGAGGCGTAGAGCCCACCGGCGAAGTCGGCGTTGGTGTCGGAGCCGAAGGAGGCGAAGGCGTTCTCGCCGTTGTACATGTCCCGGACGAAGTTGCCGGCCGTGAGTGCCTCGGGGGTGTCGAGCGTGACGTCCCACTCCTCGCTCATCGCACCGCCCTGGCCCCAGATGATGTTGGAGAACCACCAGGCCGACCACGACGGGCCGATGCCGTTGCCCAGCGGCGCGCCGTCGGCCGGGACCACGTCACGCAACGCCGTCGACCACTCCTGCAGCTCCTCCCAGGTCTGCGGACCGCGGTCGGGGAGGCCGGCCTGGGACCACAGGTCCTTGTTGTAGTAGAACAGCGGCGTCGAACGTGCGTACGGGGCCGCGAAGTGCTGCCCGGAGTATACGTAGTCGCTGTAGAGCGTCTCGACGTAGTCCGCGGTGTCGACCTCGAGGTGGGAGAAGACGTCGTCGACCGGGATGATCTGGCCGTTGACCATGTAGCGGAACCACCACACGTCCGAGGCGATGACGAGCTCGGGGATCTCGTCGGTGCCTGCGGCCGCCTGGAAGCGCTGGGCGACCTCGTCGTAGTTCGCGCCTGCGGTCACGAGCCGGACGGAGATCCCGTGCTCCTCCTCGAAGGCCGCGATGTACTCCTCCTCCAGCTCCTTGGTGTTCCCGGGGTGGTTGGACCAGAAGGTGATCTCCGTGGCGGGCTCCACACCGGACCAGTCGGTGCTCGCGGCCGGCTCCTCCGGGGCGTCGGCACCGCCGAGAGCCGGCCCGCCGCACGCGGCGATCAGGCCGCCGGCGATGCCGATGCCGCCGAGGGCGAGCACGTTGCGGCGCGACGGCAGGCGCAGCGCGGCGCCGGGGACGCGGCGAATGGTCGAGCTCATGGAAGTCTCCTTGGTTTCACGTCTGGTGGTCAGGTGGGTCGGGTCGGGTGGTCGGTGGGGGTAGGAAGGCATCGGACGGGAGGGAGCGGGCGCGGCGGGCGCCCGTTCTCAGCCGGTCACCGCACCGGCGGTCAGGCCGGCGACGAGCCGGCGCTGCAGGATCAGGAAGAAGACCAGCATCGGCAGCGTCACGAGGACCGTCGCGGCCATGAGGACGCCCCAGTTCTGCATGCCGTCGATGTCCTGCAGGAGCGTCAGCCCGACCGGCAGGGTCATCGTTTCGGTGTTGTCCGTGACGAGCATCGGCCACAGGTAGTCGTTCCACTCGTTGACGAGTGAGATGAGGGTGACCGCTGCGATCGTCGGCATCGACATCGGCACCACGAACCTCCAGAGGCGCCGCCAGTGCCCCGCGCCGTCGAGCTGGGCGGCCTCGAGCACGGAGATCGGCAGGGAGAGGAAGTGCTGCCGGAACAAGAAGGTCCCGAAGGCGCTGGCCAGCCCGGGCACGAGGATGCCCTGGTAGGTGTTGAGCCAGTCGAGCGAGGCGATGAGGGTGTAGTTCGGGATGATCGTGATCTGCCCGGGGATGAGCAGGGCGAAGATGACGACGATGAACGCCGCGTTGCGGAACGGGACGTCGATGAAGACGACGGCGTAGGCGCAGCACAGCCCGAGGAAGACCTTCAGCCCCGCCCCGAGCAGCGTGAGGGCGAGGCTGTTCAGGAACATCCGCCCGATCGGGATGGATGTGGCCACCTGCTCGTAGTTGGCCGGGGCGAAGGCGTCCGGCAGCCACTGCAGCGGGAGGCTGACCATCTCGGCGTTGGTCTTGAAGCTCGCCAGGAACATCCAGATGAGCGGCACGGCCATCACGAGGATCGCGAGGACCAGCGCCACGTACAGCCCGCCGTCGAGCGCGACGGAGGCGGGCCGGCGACGGCGGCGCCCGCGGACCGGCGGACGCTGCGGTGCGGGCGGCGCGGTACCCGTGCCCGGGGCCTCGACGGGCTTGGTCGCGGTGGTCGTCATGAGTAGTGCACCCGCTTCTCCATGTACTTCAGCTGCACACCCGTGATCACCAGGAGGAAGGCGAACAGAATCGTGGCGCTGGCGGAGGCGTAGCCCGCCCGTCCGGTCTGGAAACCCTCGAGGTAGATCTGGTACATCAGCGTGGTCGTCGAGCCCAGCGGTCCGCCGTCGGTCATCGCGCGGATGAGGTCGAAGGACTGCAGGGAGCTGAGCATCGTGGTGATGAGGAGGAAGAACGTCACGGGGCCGAGCAGCGGCAAGATGATGGAGCGGAAGGTGCGCCACCAGGTGGCGCCGTCGAGCGCGGCGGCGTCGCGCAGGTCCTGCGGCACGGCCTGCAGGCCGGCGAGATAGATCAGCGCGACGTAGCCGATGTGCTTCCAGAGATAGACGATGATGATCATCAGCAACGCCCAGGGTGACTGGGTGTACCACTCGGGCGAGTCGAGACCGAGCCAGCCGAGCACCGTCGCGAGCAGGCCGTAGCGCGGGTCGAAGATGTACAGCCACAGCATGCCGACGGCGATGCCGGACAGCACGTACGGCGCGAACGAGACGGTCCGGACGATCCCGCGGCCGAAGAGCTTGCGGTTCAGCGCGAGCGCCAGCGCCAGCCCGATGACGAGCGAGCCGCCGACGGTGGCGACGGCGAAGACCGCCGTCGTGCCGAGCACCGTGGGTGTCTGCGGGTCGGTGAACCACTGGGCGTAGTTGCGCAGGCCGACGAAGCGGGCGGCGGACGAGCCGAGGTTCCACTGCAAAGTCGAGTAGTAGAAGCTGAGCAGCAGTGGCCGGTAGACGAAAATCAGCAGGAGCGCCACGTTCGGTCCGGCAAGGAGCACGAAGATCCCGATGTTGCGCAGGAGCTTCCGCCGTCGCGCGGGCCGACGGTGCTGGTCGTACGCAACGACGTCCGCGTGGGTGAGCGAGCTCATCGAGGAGGAGTGTCCGATCTGTGGCGGCCCGGCCCGGGGCGTGATTGCCCCTGGGGCGACCGCCGAAGGGAGGCGGTCCGAGATGACACTAAGAGCGCCGCCAGGCGAAATCGGCCGTGTCCATCGAAAGATCACCGACGCTTCGTCAAACGTTCATCGGGCGTCTCTGCAGGTGAGAGCGTTGCCGATGAGGTCGTCGGTGCAGAGCGACCGCACTCGCCGAACAAGCCCTGGCGTCCCTTCGGTGACCCAGAACGGGACGCCAGGGCTTGTTCGGCGGGGGCACGAGCTGGCACCGGCGCACGGTCGACCGCGTTACCGTCTCCTCGTGACCCTCGAACCAGACCTCGACGACCTCGCCACCGACCCGTTCGCCGTCGCCCGCGCGGCGGCGGACGTGCTCGCCGAGCGGACCGGCGTCGCCCGGCACGACGTCGCACTCGTCCTCGGGTCCGGCTGGGGCGGGGCGGCAGACCTGCTCGGGGAGACCGTGGCCGACATCCCGGCAGCCGAGCTGCCCGGGTTCAGCGCACCGGCCGTCGTCGGGCACGGCGGCACCATCCGCTCGGTGCGGATCGAGTCGTCCGGCACGAGGCGCCACGCCTTGGTGCTCGGGGCACGCACCCACTACTACGAGGGCAAGGGCGTGCGGCGCGTCGCGCACGGCGCCCGGATGGCGGCCGCGGCCGGCGCGAGCACCATCGTGCTCACCAACGGCTGCGGCGGGCTCGACCCCGACTGGGTGGCCGGCACGCCGGTTCTCATCAACGACCACATCAACCTCACCGGGGCCTCGCCGCTCGAGGGCGCCACCTTCGTGGACCTGACGGACCTGTACTCCGTGCGGCTGCGCGGCCTCGCGCGGGAGGTCGACCCCACGCTCGCCGAGGGCGTGTACGTGCAGTTCACCGGCCCGCACTACGAGACCCCGGCCGAGGTCCAGATGGCCAGGCGGATCGGTGGTGACCTCGTCGGCATGTCGACGGCGCTCGAGGCCATCGCCGCCCGGCACGCCGGCCTGGAGGTGCTCGGCATCTCCCTCGTCACCAATCCCGCCGCCGGCATCTCCCCCGTCCCGCTCTCCCACGACGAGGTCATCGCCGCGGGCGCGGAGGCTGGGCCACGCATCTCGCGTCTGCTCGCGGACGTCGTCGGCCGCATCTGAGACGAAGGACTGGAGACTGATGCAGAGGCCGCTGCACGTCAGCGCAGAGGAGGTCCGAGCCTGGATCGAGGCGGACCCCGACGGCACCACGCGCGCCGAGCTCTCTGAGCTGCTGGCGCGTGCCGGCGCCGAGGACGAGGACGCCGCCCTCGCGCAGGAAGACCTCGACTCGCGGTTCGCCGGGCAGCTGGAGTTCGGCACGGCCGGGCTGCGCGGTGAGCTCGGAGCAGGTCCGCACCGGATGAACCGGGCCGTGGTCCTGCGGACCGCGGCAGGGCTGTCCGACTACCTCGCCGAAGTGGTCGGGCCCGGCTTCACGGTCGTGATCGGCTACGACGCCCGCTACGGCTCGACCGCCTTCGCCCGGGACACGGCCGCCGTGGTCGACGCCGCCGGCGGACGCGCCTCCTTGCTACCCGAGAGGGGGCCGACGCCCCTGCTCGCCTTCGCGCTGCGCCACCTCGGCGCCGACGCCGGCGTCATGGTCACCGCCTCGCACAACCCTCCGCAGGACAACGGCTACAAGGTCTACCTGGGCGGGCGTGCGGTCGCCGGGGCCGGGCAGGGCGTGCAGATCGTGCCGCCGTACGACGCCGAGATCGCCGCGCGGATCGCCGCGGCGCCGCCCGCCGTCGAGATCCCGACGTCGGACGGCTGGGAGGTCCTCGGCGGCGAGGTCCGCGAGGCCTACCTGCAGCGGGTGGCCTCCCTCGTCCCGCCCCGGCACACCCGCGGCATCCGCATCGTGCACACGTCCCTGCACGGGGTCGGTGGCCAGACGGTGCTCGAGGCGCTGCGCCGCGCCGGCTTCACCGATGTCCACCCGGTGCCGGACCAGGCGAGCCCCGACCCCGACTTCCCGACCGTCGCTTTCCCCAACCCGGAGGAGGAGGGCGCGCTGGACCACGCGATCCGCCTCGCCCGCGCCGTCGACGCCGACCTCGTCATCGCCAACGACCCGGATGCGGACCGCTGCTCCGCGGCCGTCCCGGATCCCACGGCCGACGGCGGCTGGCGCCAGCTCACCGGTGACGAGATCGGGTCGCTGCTCGGCGAGCAGACGGCTTCCGCCGCCGCCTTCACCGGTCGCGGGGTGCTCGCCTCGTCGGTGGTCTCCTCGCGGATGCTCGCCCGGATCGCCGGCTCGCACGGCCTCGAGCACCGCACCACCCTCACCGGCTTCAAGTGGATCGCCCGGACCGAGGGCCTGGTGTTCGGGTACGAGGAGGCGATCGGCTACTGCGTCGACCCCGGCGCTGTGCGCGACAAGGACGGCATCTCTGCGGCGGTGCGCCTCGCCTACCTCGCCGCGCAGCTGCGTGACCGCGATCAGACCGTTCCCGGGGCCCTGGACGAGCTCGCGCAGCACCACGGTGTCCACGAGACGGCGCAGATCTCCGTCCGGGTGGAGGACCTGAGCCTCATCACCGACACCATGGCCAGGCTGCGCGCGCATCCTCCGACCACCCTGGCCGGCTCACCGGTGGCGACGACGACGGACCTGTCCCACGGCACGGACGAGCTGCCACCGACGGACGGCATGGTCTTCGAGACCGAGGCCGGCGACCGCGTGGTCGTGCGCCCGTCCGGCACCGAGCCGAAGCTCAAGTGCTACCTGGAGGTCGTCGAGCCGGCCGGGACCGATGTGCCCGCGGCTCGCCGTGCGGCCGGCTCGCGGATGGTGGCGCTGCGCCGGAACGTCAGCGAGGCCCTCGAACTGGAGTGACTGTGAGTGTTGGTCGTGCAGTTCATCTCGCCGAGGGGGCGACGTCTCGGCGAGCGGGTGAGATCTCACCGAGCGGGTGACATCTCAGGCGCCCTGGATCGAGGAGCCGCGCACCACGAGTCGGCACGGCTGGGTGAGGACGCCCTGCTCGACCTTGCCGGACATCGCCGCGAAGAGCTTCTGCGCGGCGCGCCGGCCCATGGCCTCGAAGTTCATGTCGACGCTCGTCAGCTGCGGGACGGACCCGCGGGCAAAGGGCTCCCAGTTGTCGAAGCTGACCAACGCGACGTCCTCGGGCACCCGGCGCCCGAGACCCTTGAGCCCCTCGAGCACCCCGCGGGCGATCTGGTCGCTGCCGCACACGATCGCATCGACGTCGGGCGTCGCCTCGATCACCGCGCGGACGGCACCGCGCCCCCAGCCCTCGGACCAGGTCCCGTAGTGCGGGCGCCCGCCGGCCAGCTCGAGGCCCTGCTCCGTCAGGTAGTCATGCACGCCGTCCACCCGGTCGCGTGCCGCCACCCATGACCGGTCGCCGGCGATGTGGGCGATCCGTCGGCGTCCCAGCGAGACCAGGTGCTCGACCGCCGCCCGGCCGCCGGCGACGTTGTCCGGCACGACGGACAGGTCCTCGGGAGAGTCCGACGGCGCGTACGCGTAGACGACGGGGACCGGCAGCTCGTGCCCCAACGAGGGGCGGGGGTCGGTGCGGCTGCCGACGATGATGAGGCCGTCGACCTGGCGGCTCAGCAACGCCCGGAGGTGGTAGGACTCCCGGATGGCGTCCTCCCGGGCGTCGCACAGGAAGATCGACATCTCACCCGCGCCGGCGGCGTCCTCGGCCCCCATGAGGATCGGGATCGAGAACCGGCCCTCGAGGTCGTTCGTGATGAGGCCGAGCGTGCCCGTACGCCCGGTGTGCAGCGCACGGGCGCTGCTGTTGGCCTTGAAGGAGAGCCGTTCCGCGGTGTCGAGCACGCGGCGCCGCGTCTCGGGGTGCACGTCGGTGCGGCCGTTCAGCGCCTTGGACGCCGTGGACAGCGAGACGCCCGCGAGCTGCGCGACGTCACGCAGCGTCACGGCTTTCTTCGTGCCCGCCCCACGTAGCTCCACCCGGTCCCCCTACATCTCGAAATCGTCACTTTACTCTACCGCTGTTGACCGACGAGAAGCGGCATGCCTACGCTGTCGAAAGCGATTTCGCGCAGTTTCGTGATCTGGGATCGACAACGAGACGTCCGCGATGCGGCGGACGGAAGGAGCTCCGATGCAGCACTTCGATCGACACAAGCGCTCACGCCGGGCGGCAACCGTCGGCGCCACGGCCGCGACGGCCCTGGCGCTGGCCGCCTGCGGTGGCGGCGACGGCGGAGGCCAGGGTGGCGGTGACGACGCCGCGGGCGGCGGCGACAACACCGTCACGGTCTGGCACTACTTCGGCCAGGACAACCAGACCCAGCTCATGGAGGAGTACGCCTCCATGTTCGAGGAGACACACGACGGCGTCACCGTGGAGAACGTCTACGTCCCCTACGACCAGATGAACTCGAAGGTCATCTCGGCCGCCGGGAGCGGGAGCGGACCGGACGTCGTCGTCTTCAACGGCGCCGAGGCCGCGGTCCTGGCGCTCGGCGGCGGACTTGCCCCGCTCGAGCAGTGGGCGAGCTTCGCGGACTCCGGCCAGTTCCCGGACACCGTCAAGCACACCATCAACGACCAGCTCTACGCCGTGCAGGGCTACGTGAACCTGCTCGGCCTCTGGTACAACGCCGACATCCTCGACGAGATCGGGGTCGAGCCACCCACGACCGTCGAGGAGCTCGAGTCGGCGATGGCCGCCGCGAAGGAGGCGGGGCACGAGGGCATCACGCTCACCGGGTTGCCGAACACGCAGGGCGAGTGGCAGGCGTACCCGTGGCTGACCAGTCAGGGCTGGAGCTACGAGAACCTGGACGAGGCCGCACTGGCCGACGGCCTGGCGATGGCGCGCGGCTGGGTCGAGGAGGGCTACCTCTCCCAAGAGGCCACCACGTGGGACCAGACGGTTCCCTTCCAGGAGTTCACCGGCGGCGGCATCGCCTTCGCCGCGAACGGCAACTGGCAGATCGCGGCGGCCGAGACGGACGCGGACTTCGAGTACGGCGTCGTCCCGCTGCCCGTCGGTGACGACGGCGGTGTCTACCTCGGTGGCGAGGGCGTCGGCATCGGCGCGTCCGCGGACGACCCCGAGCTGGCGTGGGAGTACCTGACCGAGACGTACTACTCCGTCGAGGGACAGCTCCTCGCCCTCGACCTGGTGGGATCGATCCCCGCGCGGCAGGACGCGGCACAGGACCCCGCGGTGACGGAGAACCCGATGATCGCGCCGTTCGCGACCACGATCTCCGAGATGGGCGCGATCTACCCGCCCGACGCCATCCCGCCGGAGGCCGTCGCCGACGTCCAGACGTCCATGGGCCAGATGTGGAGCTCGGCACTCGGCGGTCAGGGGTCACCGGAGGACCTGGCCGGGCAGATGACGTCCGAGCTCGAGTCCCTCATCGGCCAGTAGCCCGCCCTGCGGCCCGGCCTGCAGCTCCGCGCTGCGGGCCGGGCCGCCCATCGGCCGTAGCCCGCACCGCCCGGGGACCCGCAGGGCCCCGGGCCGGCACCGAGGACCCATATGACAACCCAGACAACGCCGGCCGCCGCCGCTGCACGGAAGGGCGGACCCACACGCGCCCGCTCCATCTCGAGGAGCCGTTACGTCTTCCTCGCGCCCGCACTCGTCTTCCTCTCGCTCTTCTCGCTGTACCCGTTGTTCCAGCTGGCCCGGATGAGCCTGAGCGACGTGACCTCCGGGACGCTGAACGCCGAGTGGCCCTTCGTCGGGCTGCAGAACTTCGTCGAGGGCTTCTCCTCCGGTGCCACCGGCGCCGCGCTCGCACGTACGGCCGTCTTCGTCCTCATCGTCACGACCGCCGGGATGCTCGGAGGTCTGGCCGCCGCCATCGCCCTGCGGACACGAGGGCGCTGGTCCCAGGTGCTGCTGGCCGTCATGGTCTTCGCCTGGGCCCTGCCGCCCGTGGTCAACGGCAGCGTCTGGAAGTTCCTCTACGCCGATGACGGCCTGCTGAACACCGTCGCGCGCGGGCTCGGGCTGACCGACGACGCCCTGCCGTTCCTGTACGACCAGTACTGGGCCCTGGCCTCCGTCGCCTTCGTCACCTCCTGGGCGGTCATCCCGTTCAACGCGCTGGTCTTCCGCGCCGCGCTGCTGAACATCTCCCCGGAGGTCTTCGAGGCCGCTGCCCTCGACGGCGCGAACCGCTGGCAGGAGGTCCGGCACATCATGGTGCCCTCGGTGCGCCCCACCATGCTGGTGCTGCTGGTGCTGACGATCGTCTACGGCTTCCGTGGCTTCGACTTCATCTACGTCATGACCTACGGCGGACCCGGGTCCGCGACGAACACGCTGCCGTTCCTCGGCTACCTCCAGGCGTTCAGCCGGTTCGACTTCGGGCTCGGTGCCGCGACGTCGCTGGTGGCCGTCCTGTTCGTCCTCGTCCTGGCGGTGCTCTACGCCCGCAGCATCCGGAAGGAGGAGACCTCGTGAACCGCTCCGCGGGTCCCGTCAACGTTCTCCTGAAAGTCTTGTTCACGCTCCTCTACGGCGTGCCGATGCTGTGGATCGTGCTGACCTCGTTCAAGACGTCCGGGGACGTGTTCGGAGAGTCGGCCCTCCTTTTCAGCCCCGTGACCACCGCCTACGCCGAAGCGCTGAACGGCCAGCTCTACACGGCCCTCGGCCAGTCGCTCATCATCGCGGCCGGGACGACGGCGTTCACCCTGGCGATCGCCGTCCCCGCGGGGTACGGCCTGGCCAGGATCAGCGGGTGGATCACCACCATCGGGCTCGGCCTGCTGATCGTCTTCCAGATGCTCCCCCAGACGGCCAACGTCATCCCCTTGTACCAGGTCTTCGGCAGCTGGGGCCTGCTGGACCAGACGGTCGGCGTGATCATCGCCGACACGGCGCTGCTGACCCCGTTCGCCGTCATCCTGCTCCGGCCGTTCTTCCGCGCGGTGCCCATCGAGATGGAGGAGGCCGCCGCGCTCGACGGCGCGCCGGTGCGCCGCACGTTCTGGTCGATCGTCCTGCCGATGGCCCGCAACGGCGTCGCGACCACCGGCACCCTGGTCTTCCTGCTGTCCTGGGGCGAGTTCCTCTACGCGGTCAACTTCTTCCTCTCGCCCGGCCAGTACCCGTTGAGCGCGCTGCTGGCCCAGCAGGTGTCGGCCTTCGGCATCAACTGGCCCGGGCTCATGGCCCTGTCCGTCCTCACCTCCATCCCCGTCCTGCTGATCTACGCGGTGAGCTACCGGCTGCTGCGCGACGGCCTCACCGTCGGCGCCGTCAAGTGAACCGCTCCGCGAAAGGAAGCCACTCCATGTTGAACACCGCTGCCAGCGCCACCCTCGACGGCCGTCCCGTTGCGCCGTCGCACGGACGGCTACGACCCGTCGGCATCCAGGACGTGCGGATCTCCGGCGGGTTCTGGGGACGGATGCAGGAGCTGAACGCCGACGTCATCATCGACCACGCCGAGCGGTGGATGGAGCAGGTCGGCTGGATCGGCAACTTCGACGCTGCCCGTGCGGGGCGCCTGCCCGCGGACCGCCGTGGGCGCGAGTTCTCGGACTCCGACGTCTACAAGCTCATGGAGGCGATGGCGTGGGAGATCGGCCGAACCGGCGACGCCGATCTGGAGCGCCGCTTCGCCGCGCTCACGGACCGGATCGCCCCCGTCCAGGAGCCCGACGGCTACCTGAACACCATGTTCGGCCGGCCCGGGCAGCAGCCGCGCTACTCCGACTTCGAGTGGGGGCACGAGCTCTACTGCTTCGGTCACCTCGTCCAGGCCGCCGTGGCGCGGGCCCGCACCCATGGCCGGGACACCTTCGTCGACGTGGCCGTCCGGGCCGCCGACCATGTCTGCGACGTCTTCGGACCGGGCGGGAAGGAGGCCGTCGGCGGCCACCCGGAGATCGAGACCGCCCTCGCCGAGCTCGGCCGCCTGACGGGCGAGCAACGCTACCTCGACCAGGCGGCGCTCTTTCTCGAGCGGCGCGGGCACGGCCTGCTGGGCGAGATCGAGCTCGGCCAGGACTATTTCCAGGACGACGTGCCGGTCCGGGACGCGGAGGTGCTGCGCGGCCACGCCGTACGGGCCCTGTACCTCTCGGCCGGGGCCGTGGACGTGGCCACGGAGCGGCACGACAGGGAACTCCTCGGCGCCGTGGAGCGCCAGTTCGCCCGCACCGTGGCGAGCCGGACCTATCTGACCGGCGGCATGGGCTCGCGGCACGAGGGCGAGGCGTTCGGGCTGGACCATGAGCTGCCGTCCGACCGCGCGTACTCCGAGACCTGCGCCGGCGTCGGAGCGTTGCAGGTGGCGCAGCGGCTGCTCCTCGGCACCGGTTCGCCGACCCATGCGGACCTCATCGAGCGGGTGCTCTACAACGTCGTCGCCGCGTCCCCCGCCCAGGACGGCAAGGCGTTCTTCTACTCGAACACGCTGCACCAACGCGAGCCGGGCACGACGCCGGCGCAGGACAGTCCCAGCCCTCGTGCGGCCTCCAGCCTGCGGGCCCCGTGGTTCGCCGTCTCGTGCTGCCCGACGAACGTCGCCCGCACGCTCGCCTCTCTCGGCGCCTACGTGGCCACGGTCGACGACGGCGGCCTCCAGCTGCACCAGCACGTCGCCTCCCGCATCGAGACCACAGTCCCCGACGTCGGCACGGTCGGCATCGAGGTGAGCACCCGGTACCCCGAGGACGGCACCGTCGGCGTCACCATCACCGAGACCCCGGACGACCCGTGGACGCTGTCGCTGCGGGTGCCCGCCTGGGCGCACTCCGCCACGGTCCGCCGCGGCGCCTCCGTGACGGAGGCCGGCCCGGGCTACGTCGAGCTCGAGGGGCCGTGGCACCGCGGCGACACCGTGGAGCTCGAGCTCCCGGTGCGGGCCCGCTGGACCTGGCCGAGCCCCGCCGTCGACGCGCTGCGCGGGCAGGTGGCCGTCGAGCGCGGCCCGATCGTGCACTGCCTCGAATCGGTCGACCTGGTCCCGGCCGACCTGGGTACCGACGTCGACACGGTCGAGGTCGTCACGGACGAGGAGCCGGTGGAGCAGGACGGCGAGGTCCTCGTGCCGGTGCGCGTCTCCGGAACCGCCGCAGAGCCGGAGGGCCGGCCGTGGCCGTACCAGGACCACCGGCCGGCGACCGAGCCGCGGTCCGACACGCGTCTCGCCCCCCTGGTGCCGTACCACGCGTGGGCGAACCGCGGCCCGTCGACGATGCGCGTCTGGATGCCGGTCGCCGACTGAGGTCTGGCCGCGTAACTGACGTCTCACGGTGAGCGCTGACGGATCGGCCCAGAGCTGACGTCCGACCATCAGTGGGCCGGATCGTCAGCGCTCAGCGTGGGTGGTCCGGCCCGTCAGTACGACCCGGACTCGTCGTCGGCGTCGCTCTCGTCGTCGAGGTCGGGGACCTCGTCGAGCTGGTCGGCGACGTCGGCCGCGTCGGCCTCGCGCGTGGCGACGGCCAGCTCGGGCTCCGGCTCGTACTCCTCGGGAACGGGCTCGCCGTCCACGTGGTGCTCCTCGCCCACGACGTCGGGATCCAGCTCGATGGCGGTGGGTTCCGGTCGATCGGTACTCACGGCTCCTCCTTCGCACTGGATTCTGGACCAGCCCGATCAGCGTGCCCCCCGCCGCGGGCGGACGCAAGCGGCCAGCGCCGCAGGTCGGGGCGGCTCGTACGCGGCAGCAGCAGCCAGCACACGTGCGTCCAGTGACCGAGCGCCGCGTGCGGCGCGGTGCGTCCGAGCAGGTCGGCGACGGGGACCTGGTGCACGTCGCCGCCCGCGGGCTCGTACAGGTGCAGCACCGGGTTCCCGGCGCCGTCGTAGCCCCGGTTCTTCGCCCTCGCGGGGGGCGGGACCGCGAGCACGACGTGCCGCGGGACGGCGGTCGTCACACCGCGGCCGAGGTCGCCGCCCGCGTAGAGCGGCACCGGCGTCCCACCGAGCGTGGCCTCGTGCGCGGCGGCCAGCAGCGGCGCGGTGGCCGCCGCGGCGTCGTCGAGCGGGAGGTGCTGGTAGCGCACTCCCGGGAAGCGCGCCTCGCGGGCGGCCGTCCACGGCGGCGTCCCGAGGGCCGGCGGCCACGGCAGCAGGCGCAGCGCCCGGGCGGACGTCCGGCGCTGGATGTGCTGCTGGGCGGCCGTGAGGCGGTCCGCCGTCGACGCGAGCCGCGCCACGTCGAGCCCGGGCCCGGGCGCGCGCGGGATCTCGGGAGGGATCCGGTGGGCGGGCAGATCTTCGGCCAGCTCACCTGTCTCGAGCCAGCGGGCGAGCACCGGATCGCCGGTGGCCGCGAGCATGAGCAGCACGGTCGAGCCGCACGTCGTCCCGTCGGTCTGCGTCACGCGCACGCCGCCGAGGACGACCGGCTGCGGCGGGACCGTGCCGAGCGCGCCGCGGTGCCGCCCGGCGGCGCGCCGGCGGCTCATCGCCGCGGTCACCGGCCCCGGCTCCTCCCCGTCCTCCGCCTCGGCGGGTCCGGCACCGGCCAGAGGGCGAGCCAAGGGCGCGACGAGGGCGCCGAGCGAGAGTCGACGCCACAGGTCCATGTCGCCCAGCGTGCCGGACGCCGAGCCCGGTTGCTACTCCTGCGCCGTGATCCTGTCGAGGACGACGGCGCCTCCCGACCGGGAGACGGACCGTTCGGGCTCCGGTGCGACGGCGACGGCGCCCGCCAGCACCTCGCGCGCCCGGGCGAACCGTTCCGGAGTCGCGGTGTGCAGGGTGAGCACCGGCTCGCCGGCCCGCACCCGCTCCCCCGCTCTGGCGTGGATCTCGACACCGGCGACGGCCTGGACGGGGTCCTCCTTGCGGGCCCGCCCGGCGCCGAGCCGCCAGGACGCCACACCGACGGCGTACGCGTCGAGAGCGGCGACGACGCCGTCGTCCTCGGCGACGACGGTCTCGGTGTGTTCCGCGACCGGCAGCTGGGCGTGCGGATCGCCGCCCTGCGCGGCGATCATGCGACGCCAGACGTCCATCGCGCGGCCGTCGGTCAGGGCGTCGGCGGGGTCGACGTCGTCCTTGCCAGCGGCGGCGAGCATCTCCCGGGCGAGCGCGAGGGTCAGCTCGACGACGTCCTGGGGGCCGCCACCGGCGAGCACCTCGACGGACTCGCGCACCTCGAGCGCGTTGCCGATCGTGCGGCCCAGCGGTGTCGACATGTCGGTGAGCAGCGCGGTCGTCCGCACGCCGGCGTCCGTGCCGAGGTCGACCATGGTGCGGGCGAGCTCGCGGGCGGAGGCGAGATCCTTCATGAAGGCCCCGGAGCCGACCTTGACGTCCAGGACCAGGGCGCCGGTGCCCTCGGCGATCTTCTTGCTCATGATCGAGGAGGCGATCAGCGGGACGGACTCGACCGTGCCGGTGATGTCGCGCAGGGCGTAGAGCTTCTTGTCCGCGGGCGCGAGCCCGGCGCCCGCCGCACAGATGACGGCGCCGACCTCTTCCAGCTGGCCGAGGATCTGCGAGCCCGACAGCGTGGCCCGCCAGCCGGGGATGGCCTCGAGCTTGTCGAGGGTGCCGCCGGTGTGCCCGAGCCCTCGACCGGAGAGCTGGGGCACGGCGACGCCAAAGGCCGCGACCAGCGGTGCCAGGGGCAGGGTGATCTTGTCGCCCACCCCGCCGGTGGAATGCTTGTCCGCCGTCGGCCGGGACAGCGACGAGAAGTCCATGCGCTCCCCGGATCCGATCATCGCCGCCGTCCAACGAGCGATCTCGGAACGGTCCATCCCCCGCAGGTAGATCGCCATGGCGAGGGCGCTCATCTGCTCCTCCGCGACGGCGCCGCGGGTGTAGGCGTCGACGACCCAGGCGATCTGCTCGGCGGTCAGGGTCTCGGCGTCGCGCTTGGTCCGGATGACGTCGACGGCGTCGAACGGCTCAGTCATGTCGGAGGGCTCAGTCATGCTCGCCTCAGGTGGTCGGGCCCGAACGCCTCGGGAAGCAGCTCGGACATCGTCCGGACGCCGCCGGTCAGCTTGACCTCGAGGGCGGCTCCGCCGTGCTCCCACAGCAGCTGGCGGCAGCGCCCGCACGGGGTGAGGAGCTCACCTGCGGCATCGACGCAGGTGAACGCGATGAGGCGGCCGCCGCCGGTGCGCACCAGGTCGGAGACGAGGCCGCACTCGGCGCACAGGGTCACGCCGTACGCGGCGTTCTCCACGTTGCAGCCGGTGACGGTGCGGCCGTCGTCGACCAGTGCCGCGGCACCCACGGGGTAGCCGGAGTAGGGCGCATAGGCGCGGCCCATCGCCTCGCAGGCGAGGTCGCGCAGCAGCGCCCAGGTCGCAGTGTCCGCGGTCACCGGTTCACCTCTCACTTGATGTACGGCACGTTCTCGGCGGCGGGCGGCCGGACCCGGCCCACGAACCCCGCGACGGCGAGGATGGTCACGGCGTACGGGAGCATGAGCAGCAGGTCGGAGGAGATGCCCGCCCCGATGCCGGAGAGCATGTTGACCAGGCTCTTGGAGAAGCCGAACAGCAGCGCGGCGGCCACGGCGCCCTTCGGTCGCCAGCGGCCGAGGATCATCGCGGCGAGCGCGATGTATCCCTGGCCGGCGGACATGTTCGTCCCGAAGGCCAGGCCCGAGCCGACGGTGAAGAAGGCGCCGCCCAGTCCCGCGATCGCGCCTCCGACGATCGTGTTGACCACGCGCGTACGGCCCACGTTGATGCCGACGGTGTCGGCCGCCTTCGGGTGCTCGCCGACGGCGCGGGTGCGCAGGCCCCACCGGCTGCGAAAGACGAGGACCTGCAGCACGATCACGGCCACGTACATGACGTACACGAGCACCGTCTGTCGGAACAGCACGGGACCGATGACGGGGATGGACGCCAGCCCTGGGATGGCGATCTCCGGCATGGACTGCCGGGTGTTGAGGGCCTCGGCGTTCTCCGTCATGACGGTCGAGAACAGGAAGCTCGTCAGGCCGAGGACGAGGACGTTGAGGACGACGCCGACGATGATCTGGTCCACCCAGTACCGCACGGCGAAGAACGCGAGCAGCGCCCCGACCAGGGCCCCGGCGACGGGGGCAGCGATCATGCCGAGGTAGGCGCTGGTGGTCAGGGACCCGACGGCGGCCGCGAGGAAGGCACCGCTGAGGAGCTGCCCCTCGATGGCGATGTTGATGACGCCGGAGCGCTCGCACACCACTCCGGCGAGCGCACCGAAGACCAGCGGCACCGACAGCGCAAGCGCGCCGCCGAGCAACGTGGTCAGCGGGATGATCGTCGTGCGGCCGGCCCCGACCCAGGTCAGGAACGCCAGGACGAACGCCACGCCGAAGATCGCCGGCAGCCACCAGCCGACCGGCGCGCGGCGCACGGCTGCCCAGGTCGCCACCGCGGTCAGGACGACCATGACGACGACGAGGACGACGTTGGTCGCCATGGCGGGCAGGACGGCGTCCGGGATCTCGAAGAAGTCCCCGGCGCGGCTGATGCGGAAGATCGTCTGGCCGCTGCGGGGGAACGCGAGCAGCGCGAGCAGCGCGAGCAGCGCGTACGTCACCGGCCACCGCCACCTGACGGGCGGCAGCGTGCGCTCCTCGGCTCGGGGCTCGGGGGTCGTCACGGCACTCACGCCGTCACCTCCTTCGTGGCCGGAGCGGACCTGCTGCGGCGCGGGCGCGCGCCCGGAGCGGGCAGCCGGAAGATCGCCCGGACCAGCGGGGGTGCCGCGATGAGCAGCACGATGATCGACTGGACGACGAGGATGATGTCGATCGACGTGTCGGTGGTGGACTGCATCAGCACACCGCCGGCGCGCAACGCGCCGAACAGCAGCCCGGCGACGAAGGTCCCCAGCGGCCGGGAGCGGCCCAGCAGAGCCACCGTGATGGCGTCGAAGCCGTAGCTGGCGGCGACGCCTCGGGTCAGCACGAACTCGGTGCCGAGGACCTGCGCCGACCCGGCCAGACCGCAGAGTGCGCCCGAGACCACCATCGTCAGCACCACGACGCGTTCCACCGAGATGCCGGCGTTGCGCGCGGCGTGGGGGTTGGCGCCCGCGGCCCGTATCTCGAAGCCGATGGTGGACCGGTCGAGCAGCCACCACACACACGCGGTGGCGACGATCGCGACGAGGAAACCGGCGTGCAGCCGGAACGATTCGCCCAGGAGCAGCGGGTAGGCGGCGGTCGCGGTGCTGATCTCCGGCGAGATCGGGTTCGGCGAGCCGGGAACCTGGAAGGCCTCGGTGCTGAGGAGGTACGCGATCAGGTAGAGACCGATGTTGTTGAGCATGATCGTGACGATCACCTCGTTGGCGCCGGTCTTGGCCTTCAGGAGTCCTGCGATCCCCGCCCAGATCGCTCCGCCGAGCGCCGCCCCGATCACGGCGAGCACGACGTGCAGCACGACGGGGAGGTCGTAGGTGAAGCCGATGAACCCGCCGAAGATGGCGCCGAGGATGATCTGACCCTGACCACCGATGTTGAGCAGTCCGGCGCGGAAACCGACAGCCAGGCCGAGACCCGCGAGGATCAGCGGGGTCGCGAACGTCAACGACTCGGTGATGGGGCGGATCGCTCGCGTGGTGGTGTCCGACTCGAAGTCGTAGATCGCCCCGCGGAACAGGGCTTCGTAGGCGTTGTAGACGGCGTTCCACACGGCCTCGAAGGTGTCCGAGGGTCGGTCGAACAGGTACACCGCGCTGTCTTGGACGTCGGTGTCGGCCAGCGCGATGAGGACGGCGCCGGCGAGCAGCGCCAGCACGATCGCCAGCACGGAGACGATCCAGGAGCCGGAGAGCAGCTCGCGCACGAGCTGGCCGGAGCGGCCCTCGACCGGCCCGTCGGTGCGGCTTCCGCCCGGCTCACGATCCGGATCGCGCGCGGCGTCCGCCTGCGCGGCCTGGTCCGCCTCCGCGCCTGGGTCGCCCGGATGCTGGGCGGGTCGGGTGTTCTCGTCGCTCACGGGACGTCCTCGTGGTCTGCGGCCGCGTCTGCCTCGCCGAGGGTGGTGTGGTGGGCGGTGGCCTGGGCCTGCGCGTCCTCGAGCGGGACGCCGGCCATCATCAGGCCGAGCACGTCGCGGTTCGTGTCGCCGTCGACGATGCCGACCACCCGACCGCGGTACATCACGGCGACCCGGTCGGCCAGGGCGTGCACCTCGTCGAGCTCGGTGGAGACGATGAGGACCGGGGTGCCCTTGTCGCGCTCCTCGACGATGCGCCTGTGCAGGAACTCGATGGAGCCGACGTCGACGCCGCGAGTGGGCTGCGAGGCGACGAACGCGCGCAGCGGCCGCGACATCTCCCGCGCCATGACGACCTTCTGCTGGTTGCCGCCGGAGAGGGTGGAGACCGGGTCGGACACCGAGGTGAGCCGGATGTCGAACTCGGCCACTCGCTGCTCCGCGCCCTCCAGCACGGCGGTCGGGTTCATCGCCACGCCGGACGCGAAGGGCGGCTGGTCGTACTGGTCCAGGACGAGGTTCTCGGCGACCGAGAAGGAGTCGATGATGCCGTCCGTGCTGCGGTCCTCCGGGACGAAGCCCAGGCCGGCCCGCAGGCGCTGTTTGACGGAGCGGCCGACGAGCTCCTGACCGTCCAGGGTGATGGATCCGCTCACCGGTTCCGTGAGCCCGACGATCGTCTCGGTCAGCTCAGTCTGCCCGTTGCCCTGCACACCGGCGACGGCCATGACCTCGCCGCTGCGCACGCCCAGGTCCACGTGGTCGACGACGACGTTGCCGGCCGGGTCGAGCACGGTCAGGTCGGAGAGGACGAAGGCCTCCTCGCCGCGGCCGGTCGAGGCCTTGTCGACGGAGAGCTCGACGGACCGGCCGACCATCATGGAGGCGAGCTCGCTCTCGGAAGTCCCCGGCCCGGCCTCCCCCACGACCTTGCCGCGGCGGATGACGGTGACGCGGTCCGCGATGGCTCGGACCTCGCGGAGCTTGTGGGTGATGAAGACGATCGACGTGCCGGCCGCCTTGAGCTCACGCATGATCCCGATGAGCTCGTCGGTCTCCTGCGGGGTCAGCACCGCCGTCGGCTCGTCGAGGATGAGCACCTGCGCGTCCCGCGAGAGCGCCTTGATGATCTCGACCCGCTGCTGCGCCCCGACGGGCAGATCCTCGACCACCGCGTCCGGGTCGATGTCGAAGCCGAACCGGTCGGAGATCTCGCGCACGCGCCGGCGCGCCGCGTCGAGGTCGAGGAACCCCGCGCCCCGGGTGGGCTCGTAACCGAGGGCGAGGGACTCGGCGACCGTGAAGACCGGGACGAGCATGAAGTGCTGGTGGACCATGCCGATGCCCGCGGTCACGGCGTCGCCCGGTCCCGAGATGGTCACGGGCTCGTCGTCGAGGAGGATCTCGCCGTCGTCGGGCTCGTAGAGCCCGAAGAGTACGTTCATCAGGGTGCTCTTGCCGGCGCCGTTCTCGCCGAGCAGGGCATGGATCTCGCCGGGCTCGACGACGAGGTCGATGTGGTCGTTCGCGACCAGGGACCCGAAGACTTTCGTGATCCCCCGCAGTTCCAGCTTCACGTCGATGCGCTCCTCGTCAGCGTGCCCGCGTCCGGGCCCTCACGGTACCTGCGCACGCGCGCGGCCCGGCCGGTGGCCGGGCCGCCGCGTCGTCAGGAGAGGGTCACGGAGCGTTCGGCGTCTGAACCTCGAGGTCGCCGGAGATGATCTGCTCACGCAGGTCGGCGACGGTGTCCTTGACCTCCTGCGGCACCGCGTCCTCGAACTCGTGGAACGGAGCCAGGCCCACGCCCTCGTTCTCGAGCGTGCCGACGTACGGCTCGGCGCTGAAGCTGCCCTCGACCGCCTGCGAGATGGTGTCCTGCACGGCCTGGTCGATCTCCTTCATCACCGAGGTCAGGACGATGTCGCCGTACTCGGTCGACTCGTGCCAGTCGGAGTCGACGCCGATGATCATCACGTCACCGGCCTCCGCGGCGGCCGCGGCGGCGCCGAGGCCGACCGGGCCGGCGACCGGCATGATGATGTCGGCGCCCTGGGCGATGAACTGCTGCGCCTGCTGCTGGCCGTTCGCCCGGTTCTCGAAGTCACCGGTGAAGGCGCCCTCCTGCGCCTCCTTGTCCCAACCGAGGAGCTGGACGTCGGCGTCGTTCTCCTCGTTGAAGTGGGCGACGCCGTCGGCGAAGCCGTCCATGAAGATGGACACCGACGGGATCTGCAGACCGCCGAAGGTGGCCACCGTGCCGGTCTCGGTGGTGCCGGCGGCGACGTAGCCGGCGAGGAAGGCGGCCTCGGCCGTGTTGAAGAGGATCGGCTTGGCATTCTCCAGCTCGATCGGCTCCTGGCCCTCGCTGAAGGTCTGGTCGACGAGACCGAACTTCAGGTCGGGGTTGTCCTCGGCGGCCGACTGGATGGCGTTCTCGAGCGGGAACCCGACCCCGATCGTGAGGTTGCAGCCCTGCTGGACCATGGAGTCGACGTTCGGACCGTACTCGGACTCGGACTGCGACTCGGCGGTCGCCTGCTCGATCCCGAGCTCCTCGACGGCGGCCTGGAGGCCTTCGTACGCCGACTGGTTGAAGGACCGGTCGTCCCAGCCGCCCGCGTCGGAGACGAGGCACGCGGTGAAGTCGGAGGCGCCGCCGGCGGTGGTCTCCCCGCCTCCACCGGTCTGCTCTTCCTCGGGTGCGGCGCCGCAGGCCGTGAGCGCGAGGGCCGCTGAGGTCGCCAGCGCCGTCGCAAAGATGCTCTTCTTCACGAATGTGTCTCCTGGAGGTTGGGGCCGAAGCCGAGGTGGTTCTCACCCGACGGGAGTCGGCATGACGTTGCGACAGTATGCCGTCGGAGCGGCCGCGGGAACCCTCCGGTGAGGAGGAGCGGGTCAAAGCGTTACCGAACTGTTTCCGCAGCGCACCGCGTGAGCGGCCGGTGGTCGGGTCGAGCCCGGGCCTCAGCCCGGCGACGCCGACGCCGACGCGAGGCTGTCCGTCTCGCCGTCCGCGGCGAGCAGGGCGGTGCGGGCGAGCAGGCGCGCACCGATGCCGATGGCGGCCTCGTCGAAGATGATGTCTCCGCGATGCAGGTCGAAGGCCGGGCCGCCCGGCGTTCGTGTCCCCAGCCGCACGAGCGCCCCGGGGACGCGGGTGAGGTACCAGGCGAAGTCCTCCCCGCCGAGTGACTGCTCGGTGAGCTCGACGGCGTCCGGACCGATGACGTCCTTGGCCGCGGCGTCCACCACCCGCACGGCCCGCTCGTCATTGACCACCGGGGGGATGCCGCGCACGTAGTCCACGTCGGTCTCGACGCCGTACGGCGCGACGACGTGCTCGATGGCGTCCTCCATGATCCTGCCGAGCCGCCGCCACTCCCGGGCGTCGAGGCACCGGATGGTGCCGGTGATGGTGCCGGACGTCGGGATGGCGTTCGCGGCGCGGCCCGCGCTGACGGCCCCCCAGGTGAGGTTGGCGCCGGAGCGGGGGTCCGTGCGGCGCCCGAGGATCGCCGGCAGGGTGGTCGCGAGCTGACCGAGGGCGTAGACGACGTCGCCCGTCAGGTGCGGGCGGGAGGTGTGACCGCCCTCGGAGGTCACCTTGACGGTGAGCGTGTCCGACGCCGCCGTGATCGGCCCGATCCGCGAGCCGACGTGCCCGACCGTGACCTTCGGGTCGCAGTGCAGCGCGAAGATCTGGTCGACGCCGTCGAGCACGCCCTGGTCGATGGCGGCGCTGGAGCCGCCCGGCTGGACCTCCTCGGCGGGCTGGAAGACGCAGCGCACACCGATGGGTAGCAGTCCGGCGTCGTCGAGCTCCTTCAGGGCGAGGGCGGCGCCGACAAGCGCCGTGGTGTGGACGTCGTGGCCGCAGGCGTGGCAGTACCCGTCCCGCTCCGAGGCGAACGGCAGCCCGGAGGTCTCGTGCAGTGGCAGCGCGTCCAGGTCGGCACGCAGGCCGACCCGCCGGTGCCCCTTGGTACGCCGGTCGGGGCCGATGTTGACCACCAGGCCGGTGAGACCCAGCGGGCGCGGGTCGAGCCCGGCGTCACGAAGGACCTGCAGCACGTACGCCGTGGTGTCGTGCTCGCTCCACGCCGGCTCCGGGTGGGCGTGGATGTGCCTGCGGATCTCGATGAGCCGTGGCTCGAGGTTCGCGACGATGTCGTTGACACGCCGGGCGGCGATGGAGTTGGTCGGAGCAGGAACGGCACGCACACCGCCGACCTTAACCGTTTCCCCGAGGAGTGCCGGATGACGGACGGCGCGTGGTCAGCGCAGGTGGTCCCGGGACGGGCCGAGCGACCCGACGACGTTCTTGACCCGCTGCGCATGCTCCCGCGTCGTGACCAGCAGTGCGTCCGGCGTGTCCACGACGACGACGTCCGGCACTCCCAGCAGCGTCACCGTGCGGCCGGTGCCCGGCACGACCAACGCACCGGCCGCGTCCGTGGCCAGCACGTCGCCGTCGCCGAGGACGCGGACTCCGGACTGGTCCTCCTGCAGGAGACCGGCCAGGTTCTCGAAGTCTCCGACGTCGTCCCAACCCATCGCGGCCGGGACGACGGCGACGCCGCCCTGGGCAGCCACCGGCTCGGCGATGGCGTGGTCGATGGCGACCTTCTCCAGGGTCGGCCAGACCCGGGCGAGGACCTCGTCGCGGGCCGGGCCGTCCCAGGCGTCCGCGATCTCGGCGATTCCGGACGCCAGCTCTGGCCGCTGGGCGCAGAGATGGTCGAGGAGGACGTCCGCCCGGACGACGAACATGCCCGCGTTCCACCGGTACTGACCGGTCGCCAGGTAGGCCGCAGCCGTGTCGGCGTCGGGCTTCTCGGTGAAACCGAGGACGTGGCGTGCGCTGTCCGCGACGGCACCGTCCACCTCGACCGGATCGCCGGCGCGGACGTACCCGAAGGCGGTCGACGGGTGGTCGGCCTCGATCCCGATCGTCACGACGTATCCCGCCCGGGCCACCGCCACCGCCTCCCGCACCGCCGCCTCGAACGCGTCCTGGTCGGTGATGACGTGGTCGGCCGCGAAGGAGCCGACGACGACGTCACCGTGACGGCGGCGCGCCACCGCCGCCGCGAGCGCGATCGCGGCCATCGAGTCCCGCGGGCTCGGCTCGGCGAACAGGTTCTCCTCGCCGAGGTTCCCCAGCTGCTCGAGCACCGCGGGTGCGTGGGCGGAACCCGTCACGACGGCGATCCCACCGGCCGACGCCACCGGCGCCAGCCGGTCGAACGTCTGCTGCAGCAGTGTCCGGCCGGAGCCGGTGAGGTCCAGCAGGAACTTCGGCGCGCCGCGCCGCGAGAGCGGCCACAACCGCGTACCGGCGCCGCCGGCGGGGACGATCGCGTGCAGGGGCTCGGCGTGCGGCATGGGCACAGCCTAGGCGGGGGGTGGTGCCGGCATCCGTGGTTCGCGAGGTGACCAGGTCCCGTCGATCGCGACCCTTCCTCGCGAAGGCATGGCGACGCCCGACACGGTCCGGCAGGGTCAGCGCCGGTCGCCGTGGGAGGTGCTGCGGGGGAGCACGGCGTCGGCCTTCCGCGCCTTGGTGAGCCGACGCTCGAGCCGGGCGATCCGGCGTCGTCGCAGGCGCGCGGCGAGGCCTGGGCGCGGTTCGGACACGGGCTCCGGCTCCGGCTCGGGCCGGGCGTTGGCGGGCTCGATCACTCCGGTGAGGGGCTGGTGATCCCACTCGCGGGTCCTCGGGACCGACTCGGTGACGTAGTTCGGTCTCTCGTCGAGGTGGACGTCCTCGGCGCTCTCCGGCCGCACGGGCGCCGGCGGGTTGGCGGTGAACGCCGCGACGACGAGCACGATCCGGGCGGCGACATTGACCCAGAGCATCAGGGCGACCAGTGCGGCGAACGGGGCGAGCAGCGGGTCGTCCACCGTCCCGAGGAGCGTGGTACCGAGGAGGCGGAGGCCGCCGACGGCGACGGCACCGAGCAGGGTGCCGGTCAGGAGGTCACGCCGGGGCGGGCGGACGCCGGCCGTGTACCGGAACAGCATGATGAACACGCCCCAGTCGACGACGAGCGCCATCCCCAGGCCGGCGATCCGCACGGTCAAGCTCGTCACGGCCCCGTCGAGACCGACCAGGCCGAGGACCGTCTCCGCGAGCGTGCTCGCCAGCGCACCGAGCACCGACGAGAGCAGGATGCCGACGGCGAGCACGACGAAGCCGAGCAGGTCACGGACCTTGGAGATGCCGATGTTCTCCGGCGGGGCGACGATGCCGAACATCGCGCGGATGGAGCTGCGGAGCGCCGACATGACCCTGAGGGACGTCCAGACCAGCACGATGAGGGCGACGATGCTCGCCGGCGTGATCGCGGTGTCCAGGACCAGCGTGTCGGGGCTGATCATCCCGTTCTCGTCGTCGGCGGTCTCCTTGAGCAGGCCCGGCAGCGCATCGTCGATCGCCTCGAGCACCGTGGAGCGCAGTCCCGCGTTTCCTCCGAGGACGGCCATGAACGCGGTCCAGGAGATCGTCAGGGCAGCCGAGATCGAGAACAGCGCCGCGTAGGCGATGCCGCCGGCCAGCAGGTTGCCTCGGGCGATGGTGTAGCGGTCGAGCGACCGGCCCGGGCGGGTCCGGCGCAGCCGGTCGAACGCGGCCTTCAGCCGAGCGAACCGCCCCTGCTCCTTCTCGTCGGCGGGCGGCATGGTGCTGAGACTAGTGGCGCGGCGCTACGGGTCTATGACGGGACCGCCGACGGCGCGGTCCCCGCATCGGCACCGTGTGCAGCGAGGACGAACCTTGCCACGGTGCGCCAGACGCCGTCGTCCCCGTGCTCGTACAGGCGCATGCTGCCCTGGGCATAGGTGGCCTCGAAGTCGGAGACCAGGGAAGCGGCCCGGTCGAGCACGTGGTCGTCCAGGTCGTGCGCGACGGTGACGTGCGGGTGGTACGGGAAGCGCAGCTCCTGGGCGAGCAGACCCTGACGCACCGCCACCTGCAGCGCTGCGCACTCCGCCGCCCCGCGCACGACGTTCACGAAGACCACCGGGCTGACCGGACGGAAGGTCCCGGCGCCGCTGAGCCGCACGACGAAGGGCACGGCATCCGCGGCCACCGCGGCCAGGTGGTCGGTCACCTCGGGCATCCCGTGCTTGTCGACGACGGTCGGTCCGAGCAGCGTCACATGCGGCGGGACGGCGTGCGCCATGGGGTCGCCGACCCGCGAGCGAACGGACTGGAGCACGCTGGAGTAGGGCGGCGGAATCTGCAGCGCCACGCCGATACGGACCTGGCCTGGCCGGCGTTCCGGCAGGTGCACGGTCTACCTCCCCCTGCGACTCGAGCGGTCGGAGCGACCGAGGAGGCCGGGCCGGCGGGTCGGACCGTGCCGCTGCACGGACCCACATCGTGGCAGCAATGCCGTGGCCGACGCACCCCGGGCGGAAACGGCGGCGGCCTTCTGCCATCATCGAACCCATGCCGGGCACCACGCCCGAGAAGCATGCCGGGCACCACGCCCGAGAAGATCGCCGAGCGGTGGCGCGAGGTCATGGCCGACGATGTTGTCGAACCTGCTGAGGAGTCCGCCCGATGAGCGAGAGTGCCGAGACCGCGATGCTTCCGGCGTGGGATGCGGTCGAGGGGGCCGAGCGTGCCCGCGAGCTGTTCGCGACGACGTTCGGCGGCGAGGCCGAGGGCGTCTGGTCCGCGCCGGGCCGGGTCAACATCGTCGGGGAGCACACCGACTACAACGGCGGCCTGGCACTGCCGATCGCGCTCCCGCACCGCACCTACGTGGCCGTCGCCCGCCGCTCCGACCGGCGCCTGCGGCTGGTCAGCTCGGCGGCCGATGGCGTGGCCGAGGTCGACCTGGACGCCGTCGGGCCCGTGGGTACCGCGGGCGAGGTGACGGGCTGGCCGTCCTACGTCGCCGGCGTCGCCTGGGCGCTGGAGCAGGAAGGGCTCGCGTCCGGCCTGCCGGGGCTGGATGTCGCCGTCGTCTCCTGCGTGCCGACCGGCTCCGGCCTGAGCTCCTCCGCGGCGCTGAGCTGCTCGGTGGCGGTGGCCTGGGACGAGCTGGCCGGGCTGGGGCTCGCCGGGCCGGCGGACGACCCGTCCGACGCCGGACGAGCCGACCTGGTGACGGCGTGCGTGCGCGCGGAGAACGAGATCGCCGGCGCACCGACCGGCGGGATGGACCAGGCGGCAGCTCTTCGCGCTCGGGAGGGCGACGCCCTGCTGCTGGACTGCCGGGACGGGTCGGTCGAGCACGTGCCGCTCGACCTGGCCGAGGCCGCGCTGGAGCTGCTGGTGGTGGACACCCGTGCCGAGCACTCGCACGCCGGCGGCGAGTACGGGCAGCGGCGCGCGACCTGCGAGGCGGCCGCGAAGGTGCTCGGTGTGCCGGACCTGCGCACGGTGGCCGAGGCACACGTGCACAGCCAGGACACGCTCGACCACGTGCTGCCGCGGCTGGCCGACGACGAGCAGCGCAAGCGCGTGCGCCACGTCGTCACGGAGATCGATCGTGTCGAGTACGTCGTCGCCCGGCTCCGGGACTCGTCGAGGGCCCCGCTCCACGGGGCGACGCTGGAGAACATCGCATGGGCCCTGGACGCGTCGCACAACTCCCTGCGCGACGACTACGAGGTCTCCTGCCGCGAGCTGGACCTGGCCGTGGATGCCGCCCGGGGTTCCTGGGCGCACGCCGCCCGGATGACCGGCGGCGGCTTCGGCGGCTCGGCGATCGCGCTCGTGGACACGCGTCACCTGGACGAGGTGACGGCCGCCGTCGCCAAGGCCTTCGCCGACGCGGACCTCAGGGCGCCGGCCTTCCTGCGGGCCGTCGCGGCGGCTCCCGCCGGCCGCACCGCCTGAGGCGCAGCCAGCCTCTCGCGAGACGTCGCTCCCTCGCCGAGATGCCACGACCCCGCCGCCGAGCTGTCATGCGCCGAGACGTCACTCCCCGGCCGAGTGGTCATCGGTGTGTGCTCAGCCGCGGAAGGTGAAGAGCTCGAACCCGACTGCTCGCTCGGCGTCGAAGCCCGGCTTCGGCTCCGTCACCCTGCCGATCTGGCGGGCCGCCTGCTCCTCCACCGGGGTCGCCGGGTCCAGCACCTCGAGGTAGCGCTGGTGAGCGGTCAGCGAGGCGACCGCTCGGTCGACGGCTGCCGTGACGTCGACGGCATGCGTCGGTGTCGGGGTCGCCACCGCGGCCCACCGGGCGTTCCAGAGGTCGAGGTGGACCAGCTCAGGGAAGATCCATTCGTTCCCCGCGTCGGCGACCGCGTCGAGGGTCGCCCGGCCCAGGGCGCGGTGGTCCGCGCTGTTCAACATGCCCGGACCCCACGTCTCGCCGTAGTGCCCGGTGACCACCAGCTCGGGCCGGTGGCGACGGATGGCGGCCGCGAGGTCGCGACGCAGCTCGGGTCCCTCGATGAGGCGGCCGTCGGGGTGCCCGAGGAACTCCACCTCGCTCACGCCGACGATCGACGCCGACGCTCTTTCCTCGTCCTCGCGCAGCGGGGCGGACTCGGTCGGCGGCAGGCCCGCGATCCCGGCCTCACCGCTGGTCGCCAGCACGTAGCGGACGTCCTTGCCCTGATCCGTCCATGTCGCGACCGCGGCCGCGATCCCGTACTCGATGTCGTCGGGGTGCGCCGCGATGACGAGCGCACGCTCCCAGTCCTGAGGCAGCTGCTCCACGCCGTCGAGATTACTGCGGCATCGCGGTGCACGACAGGGACTGGTCGAGCTCATCCGCCGCTTCGAGGCACAACCTGCCCGGACCGCGTGGACCGTCGCCAGCGCTCCGGCGTCACACCGTGCCACTCCCGGAACCGCCGACCCAGGTAGGCGGCGTCCCGCAGGCCGGTCCGGGACGCGATCGCCGCGAGGGTCAGGTCGGTCTCCGCGAGCAGGCGGCGCGCCTCCACCATGCGGCGCTCGGTGATCCAGTCGAGCAGGGTGCGGCCCGTGCGTTCCCGGACCACGGTGGTCAGGTGGCCGGTCGTGTACCCGAGGGACGCCGCGACGTCGCCGGCCGACACCGGCTCCGTGAACACCGCCTCGATCTCGTCGAAGACCCGGGTCACCAGCTGGTCGGGGACGGACCCGGCCGGCGGCGCCAACCGGGAGGCGGCGACCAGGATCCGGGTCAGGAGCGCGGCGACGGCGTCGCGCGCACCGAGCCGGCTCGGGTCGCTCACCTCCTCGGCGAGCTCGGCGAACCAGGACGACCAGCGCTGCCGGTCGGCCTCGGGGACGAGCGCACGACCGCCGTCGGCCACGAAGATCGACAGGAGCGGGTGCAGCGACCAGGCGAGCGGCGACACGGAGGCGAGCGACGGGACGGCGTCCGGGGTGAAGAAGACCGACCAGCCGTGGCTGTGCGTGATGCGCGAGATGGCGCTCACGCCCATCACCTGACCGGGCGGGACGGCGATGACGGTCCCGTCCCGCAGCTCCCACTCCTCGCCGCCGATCGAGACCGTGCCGCTTCCCTCCTCGACGTAGACGAGGACGAGGAAGTCGTGCGCGTGGCGGTGGTCGGACGGCAGGTCGGACGTGTCGTGATCGACGTGGACCACAGACACCGGTGCCACGCCGGGACGTGCGTCGTAGCGGAAGACCGGGGTGCCGTCCGAGCGCACCGTGCGCAGGCGACCGACCGGTCCGGCGGACGTACCGCCCGAAGATCGTCCGGTCATGTCCGACATCCGTCCTGTCCCGGCGAGGCTCGGCGAGCGAGGCTGTGCAGCAAGACAGCCGGTCTACCACGTTCCGGCACGGCACAGGCACGAGCGATGGGTAGCAGACAGAGACGATGAAGATGACCAGCACGGCGAACGTTCGGATTCTTGACCAGCGCAGCCCACAGGAGCGTGAGCGAACATTCCTGCCCGGCACGGGCAAGGAATGGCTGCTCCCGTTCTACGACGCGTTCAGCCGGTTCGCCGGCATCCGGGCGCTCCACCGGCGGGCCGTCACCCGGGCGGGTATCACCGCCGGCCAGGTCGTCCTCGACGTCGGCTGCGGCACGGGCAATCTGGCGCTCGCCGTGCTCGATGCGGTGCCGGGCGCCAGAGTGACCGGCCTCGACCCCGACGGCCGCGCCTTGCGCCGGGCCGCACGCAAGGCCGTGCGGCGCGGCGTCCCGCTGACCCTCGTGCAGGGGTACGCGGACCGGCTGCCCGGGGCGCAGGCCTCGTTCGACCACGTGATCTCGTCGCTGGCCATGCACCACGTGGACGACGACGGCCGGACGGGTTTCGCCCGAGACGTCGCCCGGGTGCTGCGGCCTGGTGGAATGGTCACGATCCTCGACTTCGGTGGCCCCGGCGACGGCGCAGGTCACGGCCACGGCCACGCGCACCGGCACGGCCTGCGCCGCCGCCGGACCGGGAGCCCGCACGTCTCGCGGAACGTCGACGGCTCCCTGGCGGAGCTGCTGGACGCGGCCGGGCTGCGCGACGCCCGCGAGACCGAGCACCTCGACCACCGCTCCGGTCCCGTCACCATCGTGCAGGCGAGACGCGCCTGAGACCCGCCGGGCGCCCGGTCGCTCGCCGCCGCGCCCGGCGAATTCGCGTCCGCATCCGCCGCGGGGCTCAGATCTGGTAGTCGACCACCACGGGCGCGTGGTCGGAGAACCGCTGGTCGTACGCCGGGGCACGGTCCACCACTGCGGATGTCGCGCGCGCGGCCAGCTCCGGCGTCGCCAGCTGGTAGTCGATACGCCAGCCGGCGTCGTTGTCGAAGGCCTTGCCGCGCCAGGACCACCACGTGAACGGACCCGGCCCGTCACCACCGAGGCGCCGGCCGACGTCGACCCAGCCGAGGTCGTCGAACCACCGGTCGAGGTAGGCGATCTCGCCGTCGAGCGCACCGGAGTTCTTGTTGTAGTTGCCCTTCCAGTTCTTGATGTCGGGCTCGCGGTGGGCGACGTTGACGTCGCCGCCGACGATGACGTCCCGCTCCCCCGCCGCCGCCTGCCGCGCGAGCTCCGAGAGCCGCGCGGTGACCTTCTCGAGGTGCGCGTACTTCAGGTCCATCTTCTCGGTGCCCGCCGTGCCGGAGTGCAGGTAGACCGAGACCGCCGTCAGCGGACGGTCCGAGCCGGGAGCGTCCAGGTCCATCTCGACCCAGCGGCCCGTGTCCACGGCGGCCTCCGGGACCCCGTTGCCGAGGCCCACCCGGACCGCCCGGGCGGGCAGGCGACTGGCCACCGCGACCCCGGCACGCCCCTTGAAATCGCTGGCGTGGTGCGCCGTCGTCCACTCGTGGCCGAGGTGGTTCTCGAGGATCTCGTCGGTCGCGCGAACCTCCTGCAGGAGCAGGACCTCGGGTCGGCGATCGTCGAGCCAGCTACCCATCCCGCGCTTGTAGGCAGCGCGGATGCCGTTGACGTTGACGGAGGCGATTCGCATGCCTCAATCGTGACCGATACGGCAGGCGCGTCGGCCCCCGGTCCGACGATTTCCGGGCATGAGTGCCGATTGTCACGCCGCCCGACCGTCGCGGGTCAGCCGGCCTGGCGCTCCGCAGAGTCGACGACGTTGGCCAGCAGCATCGCGCGGGTCATCGGCCCGACGCCGCCGGGGTTCGGCGACAGCCACGACGCGACCTCCGCAGCGCCGTCGGCCACGTCCCCGCGCAGCCTGGCCTTGCCGGTCTCGGGGTCCTCGACGCGCGAGACGCCCACGTCGAGGACGACGGCGCCGGCCTTGACCATGTCGGGCGTGACGATTCCCGGGCTGCCCGCCGCGGCGACGATCACGTCGGCGTTGCGCACGTGCGAGGCCAGGTCGCGGGTGCCGGTGTGGGTCAACGTCACCGTCGCGTTGATGGTCTTGCGGGTGAGGAGCAGCCCGATGGAGCGGCCCACCGTGGTGCCCCGCCCGACGACGCACACGTCCTTGCCTGCCAGGTCGATGCCGTACCGGTCGAGCAGCTCGAGCACGGCGCGTGGCGTGCACGGCAGCGGGGAGGTGATCTCCTCCGCGACCCGCAGGACGAGGCGACCGAGGTTGGTCGGGTGAAGACCGTCGGCGTCCTTGCCCGGGTCGATGAGCTCGAGCACGCGGTTGGCGTCGACGCCCTTCGGCAGGGGCAGCTGCACGATGTATCCGGTGCACGCCGGGTCCGCGTTCAGGCGCGCGACGGCGGCCTCGACGTCGGCCTGGCTGGCGTCCGCCGGCAGGTCCTCGCGGATGGAGGAGATGCCGACCTCGGCGCAGTCGCGGTGCTTGCCGCCCACGTAGGCCTTCGAGCCCGGGTCGTCACCGACGAGCACGGTGCCCAGGCCGGGCGTGATGCCCCTCTCCCGGAGCGCGGTGACCCGCTCGGTGAGTTCCGCCTTGATCGTTGCCGCTGTCGCCTTGCCGTCGAGAGTCTGTGCCGTCACTGGTCCAGTCCTGGGTAGAGGGGGAAGTTGTCGGTCAGGGCCCGGACCCGGGCACGCATGCCGAGGACGTCCGTGGCCGAGCCGTCGCGAAGGGTGGTGGCGATGATGTCAGCCACCTCCGAGAACTCTGCCGCGCCGAAGCCGCGGGTGGCCAGCGCGGGTGTGCCGATGCGCAGGCCGGAGGTCACTCGCGGCGGCCGCGGGTCGTTCGGCACGGCGTTGCGGTTGACGGTGATGCCGGCGTCGTGGAGGAGGTCCTCGGCCTGGCGGCCGTCGAGCGCGGAGTCCCGCAGGTCGACGAGGACCAGGTGGACGTCGGTGCCACCGGTGAGGACCGAGACGCCCGCGCCGCGCACGTCGGGCGCGGTCAGCCGCTCGGCGAGGATCCGGGCGCCCTCGAGCGTGCGCTCCTGCCGCTCGGCGAACTCCTCGCCGGCGGCCAGCTTGAAGGCCACGGCCTTGGCGGCCACCGCGTGCATGAGCGGTCCGCCCTGCTGCCCGGGGAAGACGGCGGAGTCGAGCCGCTTGGCCCACCGTTCCTTGTCCTGGGCCAGGAGCACACCGGAGCGAGGCCCCCCGAGGGTCTTGTGGACGGTGGAGGACACGACGTCGGAGACGGCCACCGGGTTCGGGTGGAGGCCCGCCGCGACCAGCCCGGCGAAGTGCGCCATGTCGGTCCACAGGTAGGCGCCGACCTCGTCGGCGACCTCCCGGAACGCCCCGAAGTCGAGCTGGCGCGGGTAGGCGGACCACCCGGCGATGATGACCTTCGGGCGGGTCTCGAGCGCCGCCTGGCGGACGAGGTCCATGTCGACGCGGTGGGTGTCGGGATCCACGCCGTAGGCGGAGACGTCGTACAGCTTGCCGGAGAAGTTGAGCTTCATCCCGTGGGTGAGGTGCCCGCCGTGCGCGAGCGACATGCCGAGGACGGGGTCACCGGGCTCGGCGAGCGCGTGCAGCACGGCGGCGTTGGCCTGTGCTCCGGAGTGCGGCTGGACGTTGGCGTACTCGGCGCCGAAGAGGGCGGAGGCGCGGGAGATGGCGAGGTTCTCGGCGATGTCGACCTGCTCGCAGCCGCCGTAGTAGCGCCGGCCTGGATAGCCCTCGGCGTACTTGTTGGTCAGGACGGAGCCCTGGGCCTCGAGAACCGCGCGCGGCACGAAGTTCTCGCTGGCGATCATCTCGAGGGTGCCGCGCTGGCGGTCCAGCTCGCCGCCGAGGACGGCCGCGATCTCGGGGTCCAGCTCGGCGAGCGACTGGTCTGCCACGGGAGTCCTTGTCGTGGTTTGGCTCATACTTCCCTCCGAAGGTCACACGTGCGCGTGGTATTCCACTGGTGACCCTCGGCCCAGGCGTACGACCTCAGGGGTGCTGCTCGTGTCGCTCCCCGGTGGTGATCCACCCGGCGCCAGTCACGACACGTCCAATGTACACACCCGACGGCGGAGCTCGTCCACCCCGGCACCCCGTCCCGCGAGATGTCAGGCGGTCGCGTCGTCCATCGAGCCGAGCACCTCGTCGGCGTCGGGGTCGTCCTCGCCCAGGATGCGACGCAGGTACGCGTAGGTCAGGTCACCGGTGTGCTGGTCGAACTGGTGCTCGTAACCCGCCTTGTTGTACATCGCGAGGTTGTGCTTGGAGTCCTGCCCGGTGAAGACCCAGACCTCCTTGGTCTGCTCGGGCAGGTACGTCAGCACGGCCATGAGCAGCTTGGTGCCGATGCCCCGGCCCTGCAGGTCCGGCACGACCGCGAGCCGCCCCAGCGTGGCCTTCTCCGCCTCCAGCTCGACGCGTATCGAGCCCACGAGACGGTGCCCGAGCCATGCGCCGAGCGTGACGACGTCGGCCCGCTCGATGTCGGCCACCAGCTCGGTGAGCGTCTGCGTCAGCGCCGGCAGGTTCGGGTCGCCGTACAGCTGCGCCTCCGTCACGAAGGCCGCCCGCCGCACGGTGAGCAGCTCACCGGCCCCGTCGGCGGTGATGAGGTCGATCCTGACGTCGTCCATGGGCACAGTTTGGCATCCGGTCACAGATGTCCGCGCACGGAATCAGTCGGCGAAGGCGATGGTGCACGCGTTCTCGCCCGGTATCGGGGTGCTCTCCGGACCGACGGCGATGCCGTGCTCGACCTGCTCGCACACCAGGCCTGTGACACTGCCGCCGCCCTGCCCGGTGTAGATGACCGCAGCACGGCCGCTGCCACGGATCGTGGTGGACTCGAGCGCCGCGACGGCGGTGCCGCCGACCTGGATGCCCGCCTCGCCCCCGGTGATCGTCGAGCCGGTCAGGACGGGGGACGCCGTGTCGCCGGCGTAGAACCCGACCGTGTTGCCGTCGAAGGTGCTGTCCTCGACGGAGCCGGTGGCCGCGCCGAGGAAGCAGATGCCGCACTGGCCGTTCGCCTCGAACGTCGCGCCGAGGACCGAGGCGCGGTGCCCACCCGTCACCGCGATCCCCGCCCAACCGTTGTCCCGGAGGACCGAGTCGGTGATCTCGAGGGTGGTGCCGCGGCCGGAACCCTGCTCGCCCTGGGCGGACATGTGGATGCCCGCCCCGCCGCTGCTCTCGTCGCCGACCGCGCCGCTGAGCACCGCGTCCTCCACCACGAGCGACGCCGAGGGGCCGCCGACCACCACGGACCCGACGGCCGCGCGGTCGCGCTCGAGCGCGAGCGACCGCAGCTCCACGCGGTCGGCCGTCGCGACGAGGATCGTCGCCTCCGGTGCCGACGATCTCAGGACCGTACGCTCCGGGCCCGCGCCGCGGAGGGTGACCCCGCCGAGGAGCACGACCGGCTCCGTGAGGTCCCACGTGCCGGCGCCGAGCTCGATCACGCCGCCGGACTCGGTGGCGGCGACCGCGAGGGAGAGGTCGTCGTCGGGCGTGAGCGGGAGGTCGGGTGCCGCGGCGCCCGTCATCGTGGCGATCGTCCGGTCCCGGACGGCGGTCGCGACCGCGCCGTCGGCGCTCACGGTCTCGAGGCCCTCCGCGATGCCGGCGGCGAGGTCGGCGTCGGCGCACCGGACCTTCGCGGCGACCCGCTGCGCCTCGGCGACGGCGTCGGAGAGGACGTCGGCGGGGGGCTCGTCGCTCGAGGCCGCCTTCTCGGACCCGGGCTTGTCGGCGGATCCGACCGGCGACGTCGCCGTCTGCCCCTCGGCGAGCTGTTCGGTGCCGAAGGAGCCGACGTAGCCCTGCACGGCGTCTACGACGATCGCGACGGGCACGGCGCACACGTCGCGCTCGGCCGCAGCAGTCGCCCGGGTCGCCGTCTCCACCGCCTTGCCGGCACCGGCCGACGGCTGCACGTCGCCACCACAGCCGGCGAGCAGCACGGCCATCGCGGCGATCGCCGCAAGTCTCCTCACCAGGCACTCCCCCCGACGGACCGCCGTCGCGGTCACCTGCCCGGTCCAAGCGTAGGACCGGTCGTGGCCGCCCGTGGCCGATTCGACGCCGTACTTGCACGGCCTGGCTCGCGGCCCGTCCCCCGCATCACGGCTTCTTGCCCCGGCCCTTCCCGTTGCCCGGGTGCGTCGAGCCGTCATCCGCCTCGACCGAGCCGCCGGTGCCTCCGGTGCCGGCCGTGCCGCCGGCGCCGCCGGCGCCGCCGGCGCCGCCGTTGCCGGGCTGAGGGTCACGGGGGCCGCCCTTCTGGTCCTGCCAGTGGCCGGAGTCGCGCTGGGTGACCAGGCCGGTCTCGCCGAACGGCTCCCCGTTGCGGTCGGCGTCGGTGCCGAGCTGCGCGGCGATCGTCCGGTCGGCACCCTGCGCCCACGACAGGTCGTACAGAAACGTGTACATGCCGGGTGAGGGCTGTCGTGAGACGGCGGACTGCCCGAACGGGTTGAACGGCACGACGTAGGAGTTGAGCTCGCCCGACCAGTCGATGAGGCGGTCCTCCTGCGTGTTCGCGGAGAGGACGTCGACCCCGGCGCCGCCGAAGGCGCGGTCCGCCCAGGCCGTGTCACCGTCGACGGTGACGTTGCCGCCGCCGTCGGTGGTCGGGTCGTCGTCGCTGTCGAGGGTGTCGTTGCCCCAGCCGCCCCACAGCGTGTCGGAACCGGTGCCGCCGACGAGCCAGTCGTTGCCGTGGTCGCCGAAGATCACGTCGTCGCCGTCGGTGGTGCGTCCGTCCACGGTGTCGCCGTCGAGATGGTCGAAGCCGAGCACCCAGATCCGGTCGCCGGACGCCGTGGGGTCGAGCGTGCCGGCGGCGGTGAGGGTGACGCGGCGCAGCGGGTCGTCCGGGTTGTAGAGGGCGAAGTAGGTGAGGTCGTGGTCGAACTGGAGCTGGTCCGGCGCCGCGACCGGGCGGTGGAAGTCGTTGCGCACCACCCCGCCGGCGCGGCCGAGCGCGGTGCCCGGCACGTAGGAGAGCGGGAGCGCCTCGGCGCCGGAGATGCCGTCGTCGCCACCGCCGCCGTGCAGGAAGTCGGTACCGAGGCCGCCGAAGATCAGGTCGTCGGCGTACATCGGTTCGAAGTACGGGTCGTGCGCGGAGCCGGCGGGCTGCAGCGACCACGGCGTGAGGTCCACGGTCTTCGTCAGCGTGCCGGTCGGGTTGACGACGGCGACCTGGTGGTTGCCGGGGGTGGAGATGGTCCGCTGCGTGGTCGGTGTCGTCACGCCGGCGAGCGGCTCGAGCGAGCCGTGGCGCGAGGTGACGATCCGGCCCTCGTCGCCGAGGATGCCGTCGGTGCCGGTGCCGCCGGAGAGCCAGTCGCTGCCCCAGCCGCCGACGAGGTCGTCGTCGCCGGCGTCGCCGTAGACGACGTCGTTGCCGCCGCCGGCGTAGACGGTGTCGTCGCCGCCCTCGCCGTGGATCTCGTCGGGGGCCCAGACGTCGGCGGTGGCGCGCCCGGCGGCGGCCACGTCGGCCTGCGTGACGTCGAACAGGTCGGGCCGCACGTCCGGCCCGCCGGGGGTGCTGTCGAGCAGCGTGACGGCGCGGGGCAGGAGGCGGACCGGGTCGTCGTGGGTGTCGTAGACGAACGTCAGGTACGCGCCGTCGGCACCGACGAGGCGGTGGATGTCGCCGTTGTCGCCGACGACGACGTCGGAGTCGCTGCCGTGGCCGCCAACGCGGTCGTTGCGGTCGTGCGCGTCGCCCGCGCCACCGAAGATCAGGTCGCCGGCGTCCGGACGCTGGGCGATCGTGTCCAGCCCGTACATCGAGGAGGAGCCGCCGACGAGGTCGTCGCGGCCGAGGCCGCCGAGGACGACGTCGGCGCCGCCGCCGCCCTCGACGTAGTCGTCGCCGTCCGCGGCGCTCCCGCGGCTCGGCGTGACCACGAGGAGGCCGGCGGCGTCGCGCGCGGGGCCGACCCGGGCGCCCTGGCCGGGCGCGCCCGTGTCGACGACGCCGTCGCGGTCGAGGTCGATCGAGCCGTCGCCCTGGATCACGTCGTCACCGAGGCCACCGAACAGCAGGTCGTCGTGCAGGCCGCCCGCGAGGTAGTCGTCGCCGTACCGCGTGGCCGGCGTGGTCTCGGTGTGCTCGGTGAGCACCAGCCGCAGGTCCGACCAGTCGGTCGGGCCGTCGGGGCTGCGGCTCCAGGCGGTGGAGACGTTGGCGGCGCCGGCGTCGGCCTCGTCGGTCGAGTAGATCAGCGCGTCGGTGAGCTCGCGCATCCGGGGGTCTCGGTGGTCGAGGACGCGGGTGAGCCGGGCGGTGTCGCCGACGACAAGGTCGCGGCCGGTGCCGCCGTCGACGGCGTCGGAGCCGGTCCCGCCGAGCAGGACGTCCTCGCCGGACCAACCGAGCACCACGTCGTCGCCGCCGAGGTCGACGGCCACCGAGACGATCGACGCCACGGCGAGCGCTCCGGACACCTCCGCCCAGGTGAGGCTCGCGTGGTCACCGGCCGCGAGGTCGTGGCCGCCGCCGAGGTCGATCCGGTCGGCGCCGAGGCCACCGAGGACGACGTCGACCTGGTCGCCGCCCCAGATGCGGTCCGAGCCGCCGGTCCCGGGGGCGAATGGCTCGAGGGAGTCCGGTGCGAGGAGCTCGTTCCACCGCAGCGGCTGGTCACCGTCGGCGGTGAGCCGGGCACCGTCGCCGGTCACGACGTTCCTGCCGTCGCCCGCGAGGACCAGGTCGTCGCCCGTGCCGGCGAGGACGACGTCTCCTCCGGAGCCGGTCACGACGACGTCGTCACCGCCGAGCTCCGGGTGGGTGCTCCAGGCGCGGTCGACGTCCGAGGGGTCACCGTCGAGGAGCTGCATGTCGACGAAGCCGTGGTCGCCGAGCACCACGTCGGCCCGGTCGACCGGGCCGGCGGCGCGCTCGCCGGTGTTGGTGCCGATGATGTCGCCGCCGAGACCGCCGAGAACGATGTCGGCCCCGACGCCGGAGGTGATGACGTCGTCGCCGCCGATCGTCGGGTCGACGGTGACGACGAGGCCGACGAGCCGCTCGACGCCGTCGGTCGTGTCACCGGGGCCGCCGTGTCCGGAGATCGCCGCCGCGAGCTCCTGCAGCGCGGCGAGCTGGTCGGGAGTGAGCACGCCGTCGCCCGGGAGGTCGGTGCCCGGCTCGAACCAGAGGACCAGGCCGCGGTCGCCGAGGATGACGTTGCCGCCGCTGCCGCCGTGCAGCGAGTCCGAGCCCTGCCCGCCGACGATGACGAGCGGCAGGGTCGAGGTGTCGCCGCGCACGACGTCGTCGTCGCTCTCCGCCACCTGCGGGCCGGTGACCGTCCGGGTGAAGGTGCGGGTCACCTCGACGACCACGTAGGGGTCGACGCCGGACCGGGGCGCGCCCGCGTCGAAGGTGACCGTGCCGTCCGCGGCGAGCACCGCGTCGACCTCGACGCCGTTGACCAGCACGCGGACACCGGTGACCGTGCCCTCGCCGTCGCCCAGGTCGATCGTCCGCACGCCGCTCCAGCGGCCGGTGACGGTGCTGACCTGCTGGACCGTCGCGCTGACGGTCGAGCCGAGCGGTGGCGTGTCGAGCAGGCCCACCGTCCCGGCGGCGAGGTCGACGACGTAGCGTCCCGGCGCCACCGGGGTGCCGTCCACGCTGACGGCGACCACGTCGGAGGCCACCGGTCCGTCGCCGCCGCTGAGCCGGCGGACGAGGTCGATCAGCCGCAGCAGCGAGTCGTACTGGCCCTGGGCGTTGACGACGAGGTCACCGTCCTCGCCGAGGTGCAGGTCGAGGAGGACGAGGTCGTCGCCGAGACCCGTGTTGAGCCAGGTCTGCGTGCGGACGCCGGCACGGTGGTGCGTGCCGTCCACGCGGATCCGGTCGGCGCCGGAGCCGGTCCAGACGCGGACGCCGTCGGCGAGCGTGCCGCCGGGGCCGACGCGGTAGGAGATCGAGCCGCGCGCGAGGCCGAGCATGGCGATCTCGGCGTCGGCGGCGACGGTCGCGTCGCGGTCGCGGGCCGCGGAGGTCTCGTCGGTGATCAGGACGTCCCGGTCCCCCGCCCACGCTCCGGCGTCGGAGACGAGCAGGGTGTGGCGGCCGTCGCCGAGGTCGAGGTTGAGGGTGGCGTGGAGGTCGTCGAGGTCGCCGGCGAGGAAGGTCGGTCGCCCGGTGCGGCCCACGGCGGCGAGCGAGGAGACGTAGACGCGGTCGTCGCCACCGTGGGTGCGCATGTTCGTGACGGCGGAGGTGCCGCGCACGTTGAAAACGTCCGTCCCCGAGCCGAGGTCGATCTCGAGCCACTCGTCGGTGAGGCCGTGGTAGCCGATGCCGTCGACGCGGAGGCGGTCGTCCGCTGCGCCGGCCGACCCGGTCGCCGTGACGGTGAGCCGCAGAGGTGCGGTCTCGTCGTTGACCTCGCCGTGGAAGCCGACGTAGAAGTCCGTCCCGAGCTTCCAGACCCACACCGACCGGGCGCAGTCGCTGCGGCCGGCGCTGCCGCAGGACGCCGCGTCCGGGAAGAGCAGTTCCTGGATCGCGGCCGCGAGCACCTCGGCGGTGGTGGCGGAGGTGAAGGTGAGCGCGCCGATCCCGACGACCGTGAGGGTGACGGTGCCGGCGCCCGCGGTCGAGACCTGGTAGACGCGGTCGACGCCGCCGCGGGCGACCATGTCCAGGCCCTCGATGGACGTCGGCGTGATGGTGCCGACGTCGCCGGTGGTGTCGGCGCCGTCGTCGACGTGCACGACGTCCGTGCCGGTGCCGCCGTCGAGGACGAGCAGCGCGTCGATGCCGGCGAGGCTGCCCGGCCCGTCGGTGCCGCGCACGCCGGCGGTGGAGCCGACGGCGATCGCGTCGTCGCCGGCGCCGCCGTGGACGGCGGTGTGGCCGTCGACGGTGCGCACGTTCACGACGTCGTCGCCGCGGCCGGTGCGGACGACGGTGGTGCCGGCGTGGGTCGAGGCGACGGTGAGGGTGTCGGGGCCGTAGCCGAGGAGGAGGTCGAGGGTCTCGAAGCCGTCGTAGGTGATGCCCCCGGGCACCGGGACGCCCGCGAAGACCCGGTCGCCGCCCATGCCGAATCCGGTCAGCCGGCCGGCCGTCAGGACGCCGGTCGTGGTGCCGGGGCTGTCCTCGTCGTGGACGACGAGCACGTCGACCTGGGCGCTCTCGCGCACCTCGACCGTGCCGTTGTCGGGCTCCTCCGGGTGGTCGGAGGTCTCCCCAGGCAGCAGGATCGGCAGGTAGTCGTCGAGCGAGATGTCCCAGACCGGGTCGGGGTCGAGGCCGCCCTGGACGTACAGCGGGCCCTGGATCCTGGTGAGGCGGTCGGCGGTGTCGGCGAACGACTGGAGGCCGTTGCCGTCGACCACGTCGTCGTCGATCGCGCGCAGCACCACGCGGCGCTCCTGCCACCAGGTCGCCGGGCCGAAGTCGAGCCACAGGCTGCCGTCGGCGGCCACACGCACCCCGTCCGATGCGGCGACGTCCACCTCGACCTGCACGTTCGTCCGGTAGGTGCCGCCGTCGGTGCCGACCACGGTCGGAGTCGGGACGGGGTCGATGCGGACGCTGACGACGCCGGCGGGCCGCTGCGTGAGGCGCACGGTGTAGTCGTCGGTCTCGCCCCCCTCGGTCAGGCGCGTGCTGCCCCGCGACGGCGTGACCACGACGCCCGGGGTGTCGCCGTCGTGCACCTCGATGGTGAGGATGCCGACCTCTAGGCCGTCGTAGTCGGCGTCCGTACTGGTCACCGTGGTGACGAGGCTGACCGCGTGCCAGCCCTCGGCGGCGCCGTCCAGCGGCGCCCACAGGGTGAGCGTGCGGGCCGTCATCCAGTTCGCCGCGGTGAACACGAGGGAGACGGACGCCGGACCGCCTTCGCCGAAGCGGACGTTCCCGTCGGTGGTGAGCGTGACCGTCACCGCGGCCGTCGGGGCCTTCGCGAGCCGGACGGTGTAGCCGGCCGTGGTGCCGCCGCCCGAGGTCGGCCCCTCGACGACCGTGAGGCCGCCCACCGGCTCGGTCACGACGACGTCGGCCGCGTCGTCGTCGACGACGAGCACCGGCAGGAACGGGAGCTGGAGCGCGTCGTAACCGTTCGCACCCGTCGTTCCGTTGGCGACCGCCGAGATCATCGCGGTTCGGGCGCGCTCGGGCGCGAGCTCGGCCGTCGCACGCACCTGGACGGTGGCGGTCTGGCCGTACCGGAGCGTCACCGTGACGCTGGTCCGCCACGCGCCGTCGGTGCGCAGCTCGAGCGAGCGTGTCGGGTCCCCGGAGAGCGGGTGCACCGGCGGGCCGGCGAACGTGACCTCGACCGGGCCGCCGACGTCGTGGGCCAGCCGGACCGTGAACGAGTCCGTGCCGCCGGCCTCGTCGACCCGCAGGGATCCGTCCGCCGGCGAGATGACGAGAGCCGGGGCGTCGTCGTCGGTGATGTCCGCCGCCACCTGGTCCGCCTGGACGCCGTCCCAGCCGGCGAGGACGGACTCGACCGTGTGCGACGTCAGGCCCGAGTGGCCCAGGAGGTCGTCGGCCTGGACGGCCGGGGCGTCGCCCGCCACCTCGATCCGGTCGCTGCCGAGGCCGCCGATGATCCGGGTCGCCACGTTCGCGTCGGTGGACTTCACGAAGATCCGGTCGTCACCCTGCTGCGCGTCGAGGACGAGTCGCTCGATGGCCACGTGGGTGACGAACCGGCCGGCGCCGAAGATGCCGTCCTTGGTGACGACGAAGGTGTCGGCGAGCTCCGTGCCGACCACGATGATCGTGTCGAAGCCGTCGCCGCCGTCGATGCCCACGGGGGCGTTCATCGCGTAGTGCAGGAGGTCGCTGCCGCCCCCCATGTCCACGGTCGTCGTGTCCGACTCGCCGACGAAGGTCCGGATGACGAACACGTCGTCGCCGGCGTCCCCGTTCAGCTGCACCGCGGCCACGTTCCGGAAGACGTCGAACACGTCGTCGCCGGTGCCGCCGTAGAGCACGGTCGGGCGGGTGACGCCGTTGGTGAGCCAGCCGCGCGTGGAGTCGAACATCGCGGACTCCGGCACGCCGAACTCGTCGGACCGGAGGTAGGAGACGAGGAGCTGTCCGACGCGGAAGAGGTCCTCGCCCGCCCTGCCGTAGACCGAGAGCGCCGCGATCGCGTCGTCGAGCGCGAACGCGTCGTCGCCGTCGTGGCCGTCGATCACGACGCCGCCGGTCATCCGGTCGGTGTAGACGATCATCTCGGCGCTGGTGAACAACCCGTTCGCGAGGCGGGCGCCGAGGCTGGCCACGAGGCCTCGGGTCGGGTCGTCCCGGCCGGCGCGGCTGAGGAACGTGTCGGCGCCGTCGGTACCGTCGACGATCAGCACGTCGGTCTCGTCGGGCCCGCCGGTGTCCCTGACCTCGACGCGCGAGTCGCCACCGCCGAACGTCTGGACGACGGTCGTGTCGTCACCGTGCTCGCCGTCGAGGTAGAGCCCGCCGACCAGGGTGTTGGGGTCACCGAGGTCGAAGTCGGGGTTGACGAGGAGCCGGTCGTCGCCGGCGCCGGTCGAGACCCACGTCGGCCCCGCCGTGCCCTCGACCGCCACGAGGTCGCCGGCGGAGCCGAGCTGGACGACGTTCTCGTGCTCGAGCGTGCGGTGGACGGCGAGGTCGATCCGCCCGCTCCCGAGCAGCTCGGCGTACAGCGCCTCGAAGCCGGCGTGCTCGACGCGCCCGTCCGAGATGGTCGCGACGGCGGTCGTGACGCTCTGGTCGGGGTGCGGCACGGCGTCCGCCACGACACCGGCGATGTGGCGGGCCCAGCCGGCCGCACCGGCGAGCGTGCCGGTGAACGCGACCATCCAGCGGCCCGGCACACCCGTCACGCGCACCGTGCCGGCGCCGAGCACGGCCTCGAGTGCGGCCTCGACCGCGGCAGGCAGGGCGCCGACAGCGATCGGCGCCGTCGTCGCGACCGAGCCTCCCGGGCCCTGGAGCCGGAGGACGAACGTGCCGCCGATGGCACCGGTGACGGTGACGACCTGGACCAGGTCGCCCCGCTCGGCGGAGCCGCCGAGGGTTGCCCCCAGGCCCGCGACGACGCGGTCGGTGATGTAGCCGACACGGCCCTGGTTGCTGTCGTCGAGGATGAGCAGCCGGTCGAGGGCGCCGTCGTCGGTCGGCTCGCCGTCGTCGTCGAGCGGCTCGCCGCGGACCGTGACGAGCGCCTGGATCAGGGCGAGCCGGCCGGTCTCGTCGCCGTCGAAGGACAGGACCAGGCGGTCCGCGCCGCGGCCGAGCTCCACCCGGGTGGGACCGCTCACGGTGTGCAGCGAGACGACGTCGTCGCCGTCGTGTGTCCGGATCTCGGTGGTGCGACCGGCGCCGACGTGCGTGCTGTCCACCTGGAGCGTGTCGCCGCCGGAGCCGAGGCCGAGGAACAGCCGGAGCAGCTGGTGGTAGCCGAGGGCCAGGGGCCCGAGCTGGAGCCACGAGCCGGACATCCAGCCGGTGCGGCCGCCGGTGTCGGCGGTGTCGTCGACGTAGAGGCGGTCGTACCCGGCCGGGGTGGTCGAGCGACTCGGACCGTCCCCGGTGACCGTGCCGAGGCTGCCGTCGCCGGCGACCCAGAGCGTGCCGGTGATGCCGTCGATCGTGCCGCCCGCGTTCGGCCAGGCCACGTCCGTCGCGCCGAGCCCCGCGGCGCTGCCGACGGCGATGTCGTCGTCCCCGGCGCCGGCGTAGACGTGGTGCTCGGCGCGCATGGCCCGCACGGCGATCCGGTCGCCGCTGCCGCGGGTGTCGAGGTCGGCGTTCTCGGTGTCGTAGGTGACGCTCACGAGGCCCGTCGCTGCGCCGCCACCCAAGGGGACCCCGAGCGAGCGGATCCGGTCCCTCGTCCCTCCGTCGCGGGACGCCCGGTCGACGACGACGTCGTCGCGCTGGTCGGTGCCGAAGACCTGGACGGTGTCGGTGCCGGCACTGCCGACGACGTCGATGTCCGCACCGTTGGCGCCGGGCAGCTCGACCCGGACGATGTCGTCTCCGCCGCCGGCCCGGACGGCGAGCGTGCCGGTCCACGGGCTCGCGGCCCATCCGGCGCCGCCGACCCGGATCGAGCCGTCGGCGTCGCCGACGAGCACCACGTTCGAGGAGGCGCCGCCGCCCAGGGCGGCGTTCTCGAAGATCCCGTGCAGGTCCTCGACGACGCCGGAGGCGAAGTCGGTGCCGGTGAGGTGAGGGTGGACGTCGGCGGCGGTGACCGGTGTGCGTGGCACGGAGCCCACCACGAACCGGTTGTCGTACAGGCCGATGTCCGCGTCGAAGATCTCGACGAGCGTGTCGTCGCCGCCGGCGTCGGCGAACGTGTCGCGGCCCAGCCCGCCCGTGACGACGTCGTCGCCGTGGCCGCTGTCGAGGTGGTCGGCGAACGGCGATCCGATGAGGGTGTCGTCGCCGGCCCGGCCGAGGAGTCGCAGCGCGGCGACGTCGCGGGTGACGCCGGAGGCGTCGAGCACGTCGTCCGTGGGGTGTCCGGGCTCGCCGGCCGGCGGAACCGTCGGGTCGGCGTCCAGCGTGACCGTGTCGCCCTCGGCGCGCGCGGCTCCGTCGACCCAGACGACCGGCCCCGCCGAGTGCCCGATGCGCAGGTCGCCGCCGAGCCGCTCGGCCGGGTCTCGCACCGGCGTCGTCACGGTGAAGCTGTCGGCGGCGGCGGAGCCGTGGACGACGACGACGTCGGCGGAGCCGTCGTCGCGGCGGATCTCGTTGGGAACCTCCTGGGTGAAGGTCTCCTCGCGGCCGGTCTCCGGGTCGAGCTCCTGGAACGTGTCCAGGCGGGTGCCGTCCACGGTGACCAGCTTGCCGGTGTCGACGACGACGTTCTGCACGTCGGTGCCCGCGAGGTCGCCCACCGTGATGCGGTCCGCGCCGCCGCGGCCGTCCAGGACGAGGTTCTCGATGCCGGCCAGCGTGGAGGTCTTGCCGTTGAGGGAAAGCTTCAGCTTCCCGGCGGTTCCGGCCTCGAGCGCGACCGTGTCCGGGGAGGCGCCGAGGGTGAGGTCGAGCAGGTCGGTGCCGGCGCCGCCGTCCACCGTGGGCATCGCGCCGGACACCGTGACGATGATCGTGTCGGCGTCGTCCCCGCCCTTGAGCGTGGCCGCCGGGCCCTCGAGCCGGTCGACACCGGCGCCGCCGCGCAGGACGTCGGTGCGGGACCCGCCGACGAGGCGGTCGTCGCCGGCACCGCCGGCCATGGTGACGGTGCCGGACCCGACGTGCATGAGCGTGTCGTCACCGCAGCCGCCGTCGATCGTTGCGGAGGCCGGTCCCTCGACCGAGATGTAGTCGCGGTCCGCCTCGCACCCGTCGCCGGTCAGGCCCGCTGCCGAACCGTGCAGAGTGACGTCGGAGGCGAGCCCCGCCGAGGTGCCCTCGTAGCTGATGACGTCGGCGCCGCTGCCGCCCCTGATCACGACCGGGACGGCGACCGACGGTGCGATCACGACGGTGTCGTTGCCGTCTCCGAAGTCGGCGTGGATCTTGGTGACGCCCTCGTAGGTGTTGGACCGTCCGAAGGCCGTGACGACGATCGTGGCGCCGTCGGCGGTGGAGCCGGTCTGCTCGATCCGGACGGACTCCGACCGCTCGTCCGTGCCGATGTTGCGGGCCACGGCCCGCTCCCCCACGTTGAGGTACAAGTCATCCCCGTCGAAGGTGCGCCGATCGTCTTCGCTCGTGCCGTAGCCGCCCGCGAGGTAGGTGGGCTTCGGGAACTGGATGTAACCGAGGGTGAAGGTGAGGGTCTCGCTGATCTCGAAGAAGAGCAGCTTGATCTTGAACTTCACGCGCAGCTGGATCTTCACGCGTCCGTCATCGCCGGCCGTGGCGGTGTCGAGACCGAAGTTGAAGGACAGCCCGACGCTCGCGAGGGTGAAGCCGAACGCGCGGACCGACACCTCAGCGCCGCCGCCGAGGCTGAACAGGTACGTGCCGTCGCTCCGGGCGATCGAGGTGACGTGGAAGTGGAAGTCGCCGCGCAGGCCGAACGAGTTCGACCCGATGACCATGTGGCCGGACAGCCGGATGTCGAAGCTGCCGCGCGAGTCCAGGTAGATCGAGCCGGAGAGCGTCGCGAGCCCGAAGAAGCCGGCCTCGATCTGGGCGCGGAACGCCCACTGACCGTTCGCCACGACGACCTGGAACGAGGCGTCGAAGCCGATGATCTTGAGGATGTCGACGGTGCCGTCGAGGTCGAGCTGGAACGAGTTCGCCGCGATGCCGAGCCGCTCGGTGCCGGAGGTGTTGAGCTCGAGCAGGCCGGACGCCTCGATGAAGAACACCGGTCCCGCGTCGGCGACCGCGGTCACCTGGAGCCGCATCGCGAAGCCGGGGTCGTCCGTGTAGATGCCGGCGCCGCCGGAGGCCTCGAACTTCAGCCCGCCCAGGGCGAATCCGACGCCGAGCTGGATCTCGAACGCCGTCGGGGTGGCCTTGATGTGGGCGAAGCCGTAGCCGCCGGCGAGTCCGAGGAAGTTGATCCGGCCGTCGATCTTCAGCAGGAAGCCGGGATCGACCGTGCTCGCCGCGACGTCCGACGGGAGGTCGGCCGCCCCGGTGACCGGCGAGAACTCGACGGATCGGCCTGTGGTGTTCAGCTCGAGGAGGACGGAGGCGTTGAACCCGAGGCCGATGTCCGCGCCGAAGCCGGCGTCGAGCGTCAGGTCGACGCGTGCGACGAGGCCATCATCGGAGATCCGGAAGCCGGAGTTCGTCAGGCGCAGCTCGCCGATCGGGTCCACGGCCATGCGGCCGTTGACGATCAGCTCGAGGCCGGCGCCGCGGTCACCGCCGAGGTCGCCGATCCGGAACAGGACGTGTCCCTCGATCGCGAACCGGTCGACCAGGACCAGCGAGCCACCGAACTCCACCTTGACGCCGGTGAGGATCGTTTCCTCGGCGATCTTGAGCTGCCCGGTCGGTCCCCGTTCGAAGCCGGCGAAGACCCCTTCGTCGCGCTGCGTGGCGAAGGTCTGGATCGTCATCGAGTGCCCGGCCGTGTTGATCTCGACCATGAGGTCGCCGGCGAGCTCGACACCGGGGACGCCGCTGGAGCCGAGCGACAGCTGGATGCGCCCCACCACGGCCGTGGGGTCACCGACGAACACGGCGAGGTTGATCGTGCCGGCGACGGCGCCGAGCACGGCCATGGTCCCGCCCACCGCCCCGTCGACCCGCAGGTACCCACCGGACGCGTTCGCCGCCGCGGTGATGCCGATGTAGCCGTTGAGCGTGAGGAGGGTCCCGAGGGTGATTTGCGCCTGGACGATGGCCTGGACGTAGACGGCGGGACGGGCGGACGGGTTGCGCTGCCCGTCGAGGCCCGGAGGGGCGCCGAACACGGTGATCGACGTCGGGTCGCCCTCGCTCAGCAGCGGCAGCATCGACTCGGGGATCTGGAAGGTGATGTCCTGCTGCGACGTGTTGAACACGACGGTGACCGAGCCGCTGATGCTGAAGGCGCCGGCGCTCGGGATGCCGATGCCGGCACCGGCGGAGATGACCGCCTGGCCGGCGACGCCGCGCCCGTCGGCGACGAGGAACACCGTCGCCTCGCTGTAGGTGACCATCGCGGAGCCGACGCCGAACGAGAGCTCCGCGGTCGCGAAGATCTCGAAGCTCGGGTTCTCGTCGACGGAGAGCGCCAGGTAGAAACCGCCCTGCAGCCGCAGGATTCCGGGCGAGCCGGGGCCGCCCGGCTTGAGGAGGAGCTGACCGAGGAGCTCGACGCCGAAGCTGCGCGGCCCGAGCACGTAGGTGCGGCTGCCGATACCGGGCAGCTCGAGCACCTCGGTGCGAGTCTGTCCGCTCGTGTTGATCTGCAGCGTGGCGGCGCCGGTGAGGAAGACGCCGTACTCCTCGAGGAAGTCGAAGTTCGTCTCGATGGTGGCGACGCCCCAGAACTGCGGCTCGGCGGAGAGCCCGTCGCCCATGTCGAGGACGAACCGGCCCGCGGCCGCACCGATCGTCCCGATGTGGATGACGTTCATCTGCCCCTGGAAGGTGAGGATGAAGGTGTTCCGTTCGGAGTCGATCTCGAGCACGACCTCGGCGAGGATCTCGAGGATCGGCTCGTCGGTGAGGCCGGCCGCGTTCAGCTGGATGCCGCCGGAGATGGAGATGTAGAAGCTTTCCGCGGGCTTGATGACCTGGAAGCGGCTGGTGCTCCCGGCACCCGCGTTCCCGGCGGTGTCGAGCCATCCGGCGGCGATGGTCACGGTCACCGTGCCCTCGGTCAGCGACTGGCCCGCGTAGACGTACCGGAAGGTGTTCGCGCCGACCTGGTGGACGCCCATGAAGGTGAGGCCGTCCGCGCCGGCGCCGCGCAGGCTCAGCAGCTCGGCGCCCCGCTCGAGGATGTCCGCGGCGTCGACGCGCTCCCCGGCCACCGGGGTGAAGGTGATGTCGATCCACGTGCCCGCGTCGCCCGGCTCCGAGCCCGGGTCGATGTCCTCGCCGTACTCGTCGTCGCCCTCCATGTAGGTGGTCGAGGACCACACGACGCCGTTCGTGTTGGCCCAGGTCCGGTCCAGGTAGCTCACCGTGATCGGCGAGCCGTCCCAGCCGGTGAAGAAGTAGCGGAACGTCCCGTCTCCGAGGTCGACCGGCGCGGCGACGAGGGTGAGAGTCGTGCCGCCCGCGGTGAGGGTGATCTCCGCGCCGGCGTCCAGGATGGTGGCCGGGTCGACGGCGGCCTGGACGTCCCCGAAGGAGGGGAAGTCGATGTCGATGTAGCCGCGGCCGGCGATCACGGGGCCGCGGACGGTGGAGCCGTTGTCGGGGTCGGTCAGCTCTGCGGTCGGGACCTGGAGCGTGAGGTGCTCGGTCTCGGCGGTGTTCAGGACGCCGGCGGCGTCCGCGAACGTGTCGGCGACGATCTCCACCGTGTAGGTGCCCGCCGCGAGGTCGCCGAGGATCTCGTAACGGTACTGGTCGGTGCCGGTCACCCGGACGGGGCCGCCGAGCGGGACGATCGCGCCGGCCGGGCCGCGGAGGACGATCTCGTCACCGTCGATGGTGGCGTGGTCGACCTGGTTGCCGAGGGTGGCGCGGAAGCGGATCTCGAGGTAGCCCAGTGCGACGAGCGTGTCCAGGCCGATCGTCAGGCCGTCGAGGCCGCGCACGGTCTCCGGTGTCGTCTCGGTCTCGGGGACGGTCTGGACGACGTCGGCCGTCGAGCCGACGACGTCGAAGGTGAAGGTCTGGCTCCAACCGGCCGGGGGTCCCCGGGCGTCGGGCAGGCCGACGGCAACGCTCCCCACGAGGACCTCCGCCGTGACGCTGCCGACGACGAACTCGCCGCCCAGGAAGAACCGATACGTGTTGCCCCCGAGCGCGACCGGGGAGATCTGCAGGACCGTGACGCCCGACGCGCCGGCGCCGGAGAGCTGCAGCAGGCCCCAGTCGATCGAGGACGAGTCGATCTGCCGGAGGGTCGTCGGCGTGAAGGTGACGTCGAGGTAGCCGGTGATCTGGTCGCCGTCGACGTCCACGCCGGCCGGCAGGCCGTCGCGCCAGTCCCGGCCGTTGACCTGGCCGACATCCACCGTGGCGCCGTCCTCCTCCAGGGAGGCGGTCACGCCGGTCACGGTGAACCCGAGGGTCGTCGCGGCGTTGCCCACGCCGTCCAGGCGCCGCACGAGGTCCGGGCCCACGGTGACCACGTGGTCGCCGACGCCCCAGTCGCCGGTGGGGAAGGTGAACCGGAAGATCGCGGAACCCTCGGCCGCGGCCGCCGCCGCGAGCAGCTCGGACTCGTCGGCGCTGCCGCCGGCCTCGCCGTCACGTGCCCGGACGTACTCCTGCTCGGTGAGGACCCTGACCTCCGAGCCGTCCGGCAGCATGTAGTAGACGTACTGGCCGTCGCCCGAGCCACCCACCTCGAGCACGGCGGTGGTCACGCCGCCAAGGGTGGTGATCTTGACGACCGGGGCGACTTCCAAGGAGTCGATGCCGCCGGTGCTGCCCGGCACGGTCAGCGTGATCCGGCCCTGCCGCAGCAGCGTGGCGATGTCGAGCGCGCCGCCCGAGCGAATCACCAGGTCGATCCAACGGGCGCCGGCGTGGGCGTCGTTGATGTCGTCGACGTCGATCGTCCCGCCGCCTTGTGTCGGGCCGCCGAGGTCGACCGTCGGCGGCGGTGTCGGGCCGGCCGGGGCGCGGTCGTCGTGGACGTCGAAGACGACCTCCTGCCCGGAGGCGTCGCGGAATCCCATGCGCAGCTGGCCGTGGATCGTCAGCAGGCGCACCTGGTCCGGGATGTCCGCCAGGAACAGCACGGCGGCCTCGCCCTCGTCGATGTTGGAGAAGTCGGCGTAGAGGCGGCCGGAGAGCGAGATCGCACCGGCCGCGAAGTTGAGCTTGCCGACGATGAGGAACTTGCCGTCGGTGGAGATCTTGATCTGGACCTCGCCGTTGAACACGGCGTCGGAGGCGAAGGCGGAGTAGATCTTCGCGCTGCCCGTGATGATCATCGGTGCGCGGAAGGCCGCGAGGAAGTCGGCGGGACGAGTGCCGGAGTCGACCAGGCGTGCCTGGGCCGCCACCTGCTGCTGCAGGGAGACGAGCCACTGGTCGGCGGTCAGTACGGTCGGGGGCCGGAAGGCGGTGCCACGCAGCGCGGTCGGGTCCTCGATCGAGGGCAGGGACTTGAAGAACTCCACGCCGGCGGAGAAGTCGTTGAGCACCAGGCCGATCGGCGGGAAGATCGGGATGCCGCCGGGGACCTCGACGTTGATGAACACCTGGAGCGGCCCGTACTCGGAGAGGCCGAGGCGGATCGTGAAGCCCGCCATGCCGGCGATGGAGAAACCGCCCTCGATGCCGAAGTAGAGGATCCGGTCCGCCACCGGCGTGGTGGTGTCGAGCACGGCGATCGGTAGGCCGTTCTCGTCCAGCTTGAGCATCCCGCCCACCAGGCCGGCGTCGAGCTCGCCGCCGAACAGGTTGCCGGAGATGCGGACCGCCATCGCGTCGATGCCGGTGATGGGGAAGCGGCCCTCGGCGAGCAGGGCGGGCGCCAGGCGCACGCCCTGGATCGAGCCGGAGAACTCGACCCCGGGGATGCCCTTGATGCCGGTGACACTGAGCGAGAGGACCAGCTCGAAGTCCGCCGGGCGGTTCTCGATGTCTGCCCACTGGATGCCGATCGAGTCGATCCGCACCGGCAGGTAGGAGGGCCACTGGAACGACGCGCTCGTGGCGCTGCCGACGCCGAGGAAAATCCCGAACCCGGGGGCCGGCTCGAACGCGCCGTCGCCCATGATCCGGACGCCGCGCGCCTCGCCGCTGAGGTCGAGCGGGCCGACCTCGACCCGGGCCGAGGCGGAGGTGAAGGCGAGGAGCACGTCGTCCCCGTCGCCGATCGCGCCGGTGTCGAGGCGCAGGTTCACCGCGGAGATGGTGACGAACCCACCGAGCTGCAGGCGGAGCGTGTCGAGCTCGAGCTCGAACGCGTCCACCCTGCCCTCGGTGAAGGTGACCGCGACGCGGAACGCCTCATCGTTGATCGTGCCGTCCGGACGGACGTCGTCGGCGGTGTTGCGGCTGGTGATGCGGGCGTTGAACGACTGGCCCGGGAACAGGCTCGCGCCGCCGGAGGCAATGTAGATCTCGCCGGTGAACGCCGCGAACGGGTCGGGCCCGAAGGTCACGGCGAGGCCGGAGATGCCCACGCGGATGTCGTCGAGGACCACGACGCCGCCGATGGTGATCTGTCGGTCGGGCGCGGTGGGGGTCATCGGGGTCGGGATCGGCTGGCCGGGCAGGGGTGCCGTCGACCGGCCGTAGGCGAGCTCGACCGTGCCGAGCTGGAAACCGCTCTCGCGGACGACCAGACCGGGTACGCGCCCCGGCGCGAGCTGCTCGTCGTTCGCGGTGTCGTAGTTCCTCCGGGTCACCGGGTCGTACGGGCGGATCGAGCCCTCCACACCGAGGGTCGGCAGGACGAGGCGTGCCGAGTTGATGACGAGGAGCTCCTGGTCGGTGTCCTCCGCGTCCGGCGCCTCGGGCTTCCAGCTGAGCCGCACGCCGTCGGCGTAGAGGTCCATCAGGTTCGGCACGTGCGCCTCGAGCGAGGAGACGTTCAGGCTCCACGCGCCGGTCAGCCCGATGTCGAACGTGCCCGACAGCATGCCGAGCACGTCGACCTCGAGGTCGAAGGTGCCGAGCAGGCCGATGAGGTCGACGGTCACCCCGCTGGACGTGCGGGCGCTCGAGGCGCTCGAGCCGCCGAGGTGGAGCGAGGCGCGGTCGACGCCGACCGCGATCGTGAGCACGAGCTTGCCGGAGGGGCTGAACCCGAAGTCGGCCAGACCGACCCGCGGACCGGCGAACGAGAGCGGGCCGAGCGTCGTCGGACCGGTGGCCACCTCGCCGGGCGCGTTCGGCTGCACGGTGAAGGAGGCGCGGCCGCCCGCGATGCCCGGGTTCCCGAGCGTCGTCGTGCCCTCGCTGCGCCAGCCGCCCGTGAAGATGAGCTCCACCTCGCCCGGCTGGAAGAGCCGGACAGTGTTGTCCGTGTCCCGGTCGCGGAAGAAGTACCGGACGGTGACGACGGTGGCGTCCGCCTCCTTGCCGGCGATGACGTACGGCAGGCCGACCAGGGTCGGGCGGTTGCGGACCCGCAGCAGGTCGGCGGTGACGCCGGCGCCGCTGATGGTGAAGGGCGCGATGCCCGTGGTCAGGCTTCCCTTCACGATCGGCGTGCCGTCCAGGCTCCGGTACGTGACGTCGACGTAGCCCTGGGCGTTGATCTCGTTCAGCTTGATGGAACCGCCGGCGCCCGGCGTCACGAGCACGGCCATCGGGCCGGGACCGGGGCTGGTGAGCGTGGGGGTGTGGACGACGAACGTCTCCGTCTCCACGAGGTTCAGCGACCCGCCCAGGTCGGAGAACGAACCGGCGATGAACCGCACCGTGACCACGGCGGTCGCCGGGACCGCGGCGTTGAAGGTGTACCGGTAGGTGCTCACGGTGCCCTCGACCAGCACCGGGACACCGGCTGCCAGCACCTGCGTGCTGCCCACGATGAGCTCGATCTCGGCGCCGGCGTCGAGGATGGTCTCGCGGCGCAGGCCCTTGCCGTTCACGTCGTTGAAGACGACGTCGATGGTGGTGCCGAGCTCACCCTGGGTGACGACGGCACCACGGAAGGGGTCGGCGAGGTCGGCCGTCAGCGGCAGGACCGGCCGCTGCGTCCCGGGGGTGCTCGTCGGGCCGGTGCCGCCACCGGCGCCGCCCAACGAGGATCCGCTGACGGCGAAGGCGTTCAGGCGGAACCCGGTGACCGGGTCGATGGTGAAGGAACCGTAGCCGGTGAGCCGGGCCACCTCGGCACCGTCCACGCGCACCGCTACGGAGGCCGGCGCCAGAGTGAGGTCGAGGGTGCCGTTGGGCTGGCGGTGCACCCGGAGCGTGCCGGTGAGCTCGACCAGATCGGCGACGGCGATCCGCACGTTCGTGACGTCCAGCCTGAACGTGAGGCCGTCCACCTTCACACCACCGGGGTGGGCGGCGACCGCACCGGTGTTCCACAGCAGGAGCACGGTCCCGGAGACCTCGAGACCGTCGAGCCCGAGGAGGGCGAAGGTGCCCTCGACGCGCAGTGCGTAGCCGGTGGTGCCCTCGCCCCTGAGGTAGTCCAGGGACGCGTTGCGCACCAGCAGGCCGACGGCCCCGGGGGCGACGGTGCCGTCCGGGCCCCAGGCCGGGCCGCTGCCGACGAAGATCTCGACGTCGTTGGCGCTGAACTGGCCGTCGGAGCCCGCCGTGATCGTGCCCTTGACCTCGAGGAAGCCGAGGTCGATGTCGAGGCTGGCACCGACGTCGTAGGCGAACCTCGTCGTGCCGGCGATGGAGATCCGGTATCGCTGGCCGTTCACGAAGACGGTCTCGTCGACGTCGAGGCCCGTCGTGTTGATCCGGATGCCGACGGCGGCCCCCACGGCCACGTCGTCACCCGCGTCGACCATGACGCTGCCGGCGAGCTCGCCCGCGAAGCCGGTGCCCGTGGCGGGGATGAACAGGACGCCGGATCCGCCGACCATGCCGCCGGCGGCGTCCGGGTCGGTGGGGTCACCGCTGAGGATGAGCTCGACGTCGGTGAGCGCCACGAACGTGCTCGCCGAGCCGTCGGCGTACGTGATGCGGCGGAACACGACGTCGGCGCGTAGGGAGATCCCCGCGCCGCTGCCGTCCGCGGACTCGTTGCCGATGGTGAGCACGACGTCGGTCGCCGCCGCCAGGAGGGTGGCTGTGATGGCGCCGGTGCCTGCGACGTGCTGCAGCGTGAGGTCGGCGGTGACGGCGAGGTCGCCAACTTCGAGCAGGGCGTCGGTGGCGACGAACCGGACGAGGGTGCCGGCCGGCAGGCCGATCTCCCACGGGGTGCCGTCGGCGCGGGTGATGGTGTGGTTCACGGCCGCGCGGACGGTGCTGACCTCGAATCGGAACTCCCCGGTGCTGACCGTCCAGCTGTCGCCACCGAGGTCGAGGGTGCCGCTGAGGACGGCGACCATGCCGGTGGGTAGGACGAGCAGCGCACCCTCGCCGTCGACGAGGCTGAACCCGGTGTCCTCGGTGCCGAGGGTGATGTTCACCTGCTCCAGCATCAGCGCGACGACGCGCTGTCCGCTCGCCGTGCGCCGCTGCTCGATCGTGACCACGGCCGTCAGGGACTGGCCGGAGATCGTGAGGTCGATCGGGGTCTCCGGGGTGCCGAGTTGGATCCGAAGGTAAGGACCGGCCGGGAGCTCCTCGGTGCCCGGTTCCTCCTGTGCGCCGGGCTCCGGCAGCGCGGGGATGGTCATCACCCGGTTGGCGGTGTTGATGGCGACGGAGCCAACGAGGGTGTTCTCCAGCCCGGGCACGCCCGGCACCGTGATCTCCGCGCGGACCCGGCCGGCCATCCCGGCGCGGGTGAGGACCATAGACCCGCCGAGTGCCGCGGTCGCGATGGTCTCGCCGCCGTCGGCGATCCGCAGCGAAACCTGCAGGAAGACAGTGATGTCGCCGGTGACGGCGTGCCGGCTGAACTCGACCGTGCCGCGCAGCTGCTGGCCCTGCACGTCGATGGTGATGTCCTCGCCGCGGACGACCACGCCGGGCCGCACCGTGCGGCTCGTCTCGCCCTGCTCGAGGACGTAGTCGTGACCGAGCGTGCTGATCTCGACGCCGAACGTGCCGCCGACCGTCACGCCCGGCACGTCGACGGTGATCGTGGCTTGAAGGGCTCCGACGAAGCCGCCCGGGATCGTCGTCGGTCCGTCGGCGCGCGCGGCGACGAGGTCGAACGCGCCGCTGCCGTCGGTGACGGTGACCGGGCCCAGGCTGACGCCGAGGTTCGCGAGGCGGACCTTGAGCTCGGCCGGCGACGCGGCGGTGAAGGTGCCGTCGTCGGCGAGCACGGTCTGCCGCAGCACGCTGACGTCGGCGGTGACGGTGAGGCCGCCGATGCTCAGGGTGAGCGCGTCGGCCACGACGCGCAGGTACGGTCCGGCGGGCAGCGAGAGGGTGCGGGTCTCGCCGCCGACCACGAACTGCTCCTCGACGGGGAGCGGGACGAACGTCGTCGGGTCGGCATCACTCGCGCGGCGGAGCTGGTTGATCTCGACCGTGACGGTCGTCGAGGCGACGATGTCGGGGGCGAGGCGGAGCGTCGCGGTGCCCGAGATCGTGCCGGCGAGGCCGTCCGGCCCGAGGATCAGCATCAGGCTGCCGTCGGAGACCCGGACGCCCACATCGTTGGCACGGTCGTCGTCGGGCGACCGTGCACCGAGGAAGAGGCCGATGTCGGAGCCGGCCAGGCGGATCACGCTGAGGTCGTCGGTGGTGCCGGGGCGGCCGTCCGGGCCGGCGGAGCGGGTCTGCTCGAAGCTGAACGACCCGTTCAGCTGCTGCCCGGCGACCTCGAGCGTGGCGGGCTGTGCCACGCCGATCTGCACCCGGAAGAGGTGGGCGGCGAGATCGACCGGCTCGGTCGCGTCGCCGTCGGACGGGTCCGCGGTCGGCACGTCGAGGGTCACCGCGGCGCTGGTGGTGTTGATGTCGAGCCGGGCGTCCACGTCGAGGACGACACCGGGAACGCCGACCAGCTCGATGCGCACGCCCACCACGCCGGCCACGCCGCCGGCGGCGAGTCGCACCACCCCGCTGCCCTGGGAGACCTCGAGGCCGGCATCGGCGCTGCCGAGCGTGAGCCCGACGTCGCGCAGGGTGATCTCTGTGACGCGAGCCGCGCCGGTGCCGCGCTGGCTGAAGGTGAAGGAGCCCTCCAGGCGCTGGCCGGCGACCTCGAGCACCACGTCGGTCACCGCGACCTCGAGGTATCTGTCGGCGGGGTCCGTGCTGATCCGCAGGCTGGCCGAGGCCTCCAGCGTCACGTCGGGGACGAGGACGCGCAGGTCCGCGGAGAGGTCGCCGACGAGGCCGCTTCCGATCGTCAGCTCGCCCTCACCGTTCTCCACGACGACGACGTCCTGGGTGGCAGAGCCCAGCCGCAGGGTGACGTCGGCGAGCACGAGCCTTGTCACGGCGGTCCCGGCCTCGGTGACCTGCTCGATGGCGACGGTGCCGCTCAGGGTCTGTCCGGCGATGGTGAGCCGGGCGTCCCGGGCCTCGACGCGCAGGTACGGGCCGGCGGCCACGTCGAGCGAGACGGTCTCCTCGCCGAGCTCGACCGTCTCCTCGACGGCGACGCCGCTGCGGTTGATCAGGAGTGCGAACGTCCCGCTCAGCGAGGCACCGGGGATCAGGTCGCCGAGGTCGATGGTCGCGCTCAGGGAGCCGGCCAGCCCGCCCGAGGTGGCGGTCGGGCCGCTGCCGGTGGCGGGGACGAGGACGAGGACGCCGCGGACGTCGGAGAGCAGATCGGGCATGCCCTCGAGACTGAGGCGACCGCCGGCGACGGCCACGACGGTGCGGGTGCCGCCGGCTTCCGTGCCGGTCTGGCTGAACCCGACGGAGGCCGTGAGCACCACGCCGCCGAACGAGAGCTCGAGGTTCTCGCCACGGACCGCGACGCCCGGGTCGAGGACCTCGCCGTCCGCCGTGGCCGGTGCCGGGGTCGTGTTGATCTCGACGTACAGGTCGCCGGAGATCTCGACCCCGGGCAGCTGAATGCCGGCGGCGAGGTGGGCACGGGCCACGACGCCGTCGGGCCGCACCACGAGCTCGCCGTCGAGGTCGACCCGGCCGACGCCGGCGAGGACGAGGGACCCGTGGTCCAGGTCGACGGTGACGACGGTCGCCGTGCCGTCGACGGTCCGCGAGATCGTGACGGCGGCGGAGATGACGACGCCGCCGACGGTGATCTGGAGGGGCTCCGCCTCGGTGCCGCCGACGATCGTCACCGACCCGGGCGCGAAGGTGACGTCCAGCGCGCCGGTGATGCTGACACCGGGAACGAGGAGCTCGACCCGGCCGCCGAGCGTGCCCGTGGTGCCGGTCGACGTGACGTCGATGGTCGCGGAGCCGTTGGTGACCCGGACGTAGTCGGTGGTGCCGTCACCGAACGCGAGCGTGACGTTCGCCAGGCCGAGCGTGGTGGTGGTCGCCGTGATGGTGAGGTCGACGTCGCCGGAGAGGCGCTGCCCCACGACGTCGACGAGGATGTCCTCGCCCACCACTCTGGTGGTGTCCGCGGCGAGCTCGAACGAGACGACCTCCCCGTCGACCACCTGGTCGACCGCGACCGTGTCCACGCCGGTGTTCAGCTCCAGCAGCAGCGTGCCGGCGAGGGTGAGGTCTGCTCCGCCGGCGATCTCGACCCGACCGCCTAGGCGGCCCGCGAGGCCGTCGGCGCCGAGAACGAGGACGCCGTTGCCGTCCGTGACGGAGACGACGTCACCGGGCAGCGTGATCGTCACGTCCGCCATCCGCAGAATCGTGGTGCTCGGTGCGGTGGTGCCCGCCGGGGCGCCGGGTGCCATCGGGCCGGGGATGACCTCGACGCTGAAGGCACCGTCGAACGTGAGGCCGTCGACGGTGAGCTCGACGCTCGAGTCGGGCGTCCCGATGGCGACGAAGATCGAGCCGGCGGCGATGTCGACCGCGACCGCCGGCTGGCCGCCCGCGGGCACCATGACCGTTCGCTGCCGGTCGGTGGTGTTGATCCGGAGCTGACCGGTGGCGGTGAGGACGCCCGGCACGCTGACCTCGGCCTCGAGTGCGGCCACCAGTCCGGCGGGGTCCGTGGACAGGGAGCCGTCGAGGGTCAGGGTGACGGTGCCGAGCGTCATCTCGACGCCGGTGACACCGATGGTGAGAGTGCCGTCTGCATCGGAGGTGATGTCGAAGGCACCCGACATCGTGAAGCCGCCGACCACGAGGGTGAGCGTGCCGCTGATCAGCAGGGTGCCGGCACTGAGGACGACGACGTCGGCTTCGCCGCTCAGGGCGACGCCCTCGACACCGACGAGCTGGACCTCGCCCTCGGCGTCGACCGTCCCGGCGGCCTGGTCGTACGTGCCGGTGACCGAGATGTACAGGCCGGATGCGGATGCCAGCAGGTTGCCGTCCTCGTCCATGCCGGGCCCCTGGCCCACGAAGACCTTCGCACCCGCACCGAAGCGGCCGGGGTCGCCGCCCGTGCCCGCGTGGATCTCCAGCGGCGGGATCTCGACGGCGAGCTCGGCGGTCCAGAGGAGGTAGGCGCCGGTGGAGGTGGCGACCTCGTCCGGGCCGAACACCAGCGTGACCGTGCGTCCGGCGACGGTGACGGTCTCATGGACGGGGCTCGTCGAGGTGTTGACGCGGACGAGGCCGTTGGCCCCGATGTCGGTGCCCGAGGCGACCGAGCCCGTGATCTCGGCGGCTATCCCGTCCGGCAGGATCGCGATGACGCCGCGACCCTCGAGCTCGAATGTCGGGCTCGCGGGGTCGCCGATCTGCAGGCTGGTCCGCTCCAGCGCGAGCAGCATGGTCGCGGCCGGGGTGTTCGTGGCGGCGAGGAGATCCGGCCCGACCAGCAGCACGTCGAGGTCACCGTCACCGTCCACGTCCGCGAGGCGCAGGCCGTCCGCCGGCGCGGAGCCGACGACGGCACTCGCGGCGAGCCGGTTCCCGTTCCCTCCCGTGGCACCCAGGTTGCGGTAGAGCTGGGGCGCCGAGCCGGCGGTGCCGGCCACCACGTCGGCGCGGCCGTCGCCGTCGACGTCGCCGACGGCGAGCGCCGTGACCGCGTCGTCGAGGAGCACCTGGCGGGCGTAGGCGGTACCGGTCCGGACGTAGAGCTCGAGCACGTCACGCGCCACGACGACGTCGTGGAACCCGTCGCCGTCGAGGTCGGCCACCGCGAGGTCCGCTACCACCGGCGGCGCAGGGTCGGCATCGGGTGCCGGCGCGGGGACGACGTCGGTCGTGGCACCGCCGGTGAACACCACGTGCACGCTGTACCGGGTGGCGACGACCAGGTCGGCGACGCCGTCGCCGTCCATGTCGGCGACGCGGACGTGGCGGATGTCTTCGATCGACGTGTCGGTGGTGGCCGTGCCGAGCGTGGTCGACGCCTCCCCGACGACGACCGGGGTGACGGTGAGTCCGCCGGTGCCGCCGACAACGATCTCGGCGACGCCGTCGCCGTCGCGGTCGGCGAGCGCGAGCGCCGCTCCCCCGCGGTCGGCGGTCGTCGTGGTGAGGGTCTCGCCGCCGAGCACCACGGTGAGGAAGCTCGCGGTCAGGACGACGAGGTCGATCACGCCGTCGCCGTCGAGGTGGGTGACACGGAGGCCCGTGACTGCCTCCGCGGGGACGTCCTCGAGCTGTGGGCCGGCCGAGAAGGCACCTGCTCCGGTGCCGGCGTAGACGTGGGCGCCGGAGTCGGTGCCGACGATCAGGTCGGTGATCCCGTCGCCGGTCAGGTCGCCGGTGACGACCGCGGTCGGGTTCTGCGCGAGTGGCGTCGCGCCCACGGTGAAGCCCGGACGGCTGCCCTGGACCAGGGTGAAGTCGGTGGTGAGTGTGAACGCGTCCGTGATCGACAGGCTCGCCTGGGTCGCGGTGACCTCGACGAACGGCCCGCCGCCGAGCGCGATGTCGACCGTCTCGGTCACGGTCTCGGAGATCTGGACCTCGATGCTCTCGTCGACCGCGGTGCCACCGGTGTTGACGTTGAGGGAGATCGCGCTGGCGGAGACGGTGACGGGGCCGAAGGCGAGGCTCTGCAGCTGTTGCGTCTCGAACACACCGGCCGCGCCGCCCGGCCGGAGGATCATCGCGCCGTAGAAGTCCGTGAGCTCGAACCCGCCGACCCGGATGCGCACGCCCGTCATGGCGATCGTGGTGGCGTCGGCATCCGCACCGACGAGGAAGGAACCGGACAGCTCGACCGGACCGGCCATGACCGTGACGCCGGCGGCGGTGACGCCGAAGGTCGCCTGCCCACCGGTGGTGTCGATGGTGACGTCGGCGTGCGGGACGTCGATGTCCAGGCCCGGCACGTCGACCGTCACGCGGGCGGTGAGCACGGCTCCGATGCCGGTCGCGCCGGCAGTGATCGAGCCGTTCACGCCGGAAAGCCTGACGATGCCGGCAGCGCCGACGGCGAGGGAGCCGCGGTCGATCGAGATCTCGGTGCCTTCGGCCGGGTCGGACGGGACCGTGATGGTGAGGTCGGTGCTGATCTCGAACACACCGCCCACAGAGAGGTGGACACCCGTCCCGGTAACCGTCACGGCGGTCTCCGACAGGTCCACGACCACGGTGCCGGCGAGGTCGAGGCCCGGCACCAATAGTTCGACGGTGCCGCCGATCTCGCCGGTGACGTCTCCGGCGGCGGGGATCACGAGGTCGGCGGTGCCGCCGCTGAGGCGCGCGACCGGGGCCGCGCCACCGAGCGTCATCTCGACGGCGGTCAGCTGGAGGTGCGTCCCGGTCGCAGTGGTCGTGAGCGCGAGGTCGCCGCGAAGACTCTGGCTGGCGACCTCGACGGTGACGCCGGTCCCGGTGATCCGCAGGTAGGGGCCGGCGGGGAGGTCGACGACGGTGGTGGCGCCGCCGATCGCGATGGTCCGGTCGATCGGGCCGGTGCCGGTGTTGATCGCGAGAGCGAGCGCGCCGCTGATGGTGAGGGCGCCCTCCAGCGAGACCGTGGCGACGAGGGTACCGGCGCTGCCCGAGGCGGTCAGCAGCAGCGCACCGCCGATGTTCTCGATCTGCACCGCGTCACCGAGCGACATGGAGCCGTCGCTCAGGTGCACGGCGACCGCGCCGTCGGCGCCCCGCTCGAACGCCACCGTCGCGTCGAGCTGCTGGTCGAGGACGTCGAGGGTGACGTCACCCGAGATCGCAAGGTACGGGCCGGCCGGCACGCCGAGGGCGGGCTCCGGCGTCGAGTTGACCTGGACGGCGACCGTTCCGCCGACCGTCAGGCGGGGGACGGTCACGTCGATGGCGACGGCGACGGAGCCGACGAGGCCGTCGCTGGTGAGCCGGAAGTGCGCCTCGCCGACCTGTGTGAGGTTGACCAGACCGTCGCCGAGGACCAGGGACACGTCGGTGGCGGTCACCGCGACGACCGTGTCTCCCGCGGCGTCGGTGCTGCGGGTGAACGTCAGGTCGCCGCGCAGCGTCTGGCCGAGGACGTCGAGCGTGACGCCGCTGCCGACGACGCGGACGTACGGGTCCGGGTCACCGGTCGTGCTGATCTCGACCACGAACGTGCCGCCGAGGGAGACACCCGGGACGGCGAGCGAGACGGTCCCTGCGACGTGGCCGGCCAGCCCGGTTCCGTCGAGGAGGAGGGTGGCGCCGCCGTCGCGGAGCCGGACCACGCCCCCGAGGTCCAGCGTGACGTTCGCGAGCGCGAGACGGGTCAGGACCGTCGCGCCGTCCGTGGTGCCCTCGATGCGGACGTCGCCGCCGAGGGTCTGGCCGAGGACGTCGAGGGTGATGCCGTCGCCCTCGAAGCGGAGGTACGGACCGGAGGCGAGGTCGAGCTCGAGCGACCGGCCGCCGACGGTGACGGAGGTACGGACGGCCGCCGTGGTCGTGCTGATCGCGAGGCTCAGGCTGCCCGAGAGGCTGACGGCGTCGGGCAGGTCCAGGCTGATGGTGCCGTCGAGACGGCCGGCGACGCCGCCGGCGGTGATCAGGAGGAGGCCCTCGCCGCCGGTGAGACGCGCGGCGCCGAGCTCGAGATCGACGTTCGTCAGGGCGAGCGTGGTGGCCGTCGCGCCGTTCGAGCTGCCCTGCTCGACGACCAGATCGGCGGTGAGCGTCTGGCCGAGGATCGTGACGGTGACCGCCGCCGCCTCCACCCGCAGGTATGGCCCGGCGGGCATGTCGATCGTCCGGGCGACGCCGTCCACGGTGACGGTCGTGGAGGTGGGCGTACCGCTGGTGCTGACGGCGAGCGACAGGTCGCCGGCGACCGTGACGTCCGGCACGTCGAGCGAGATGCTGCCGGTGAGTCGGCCGACCAGGCCGTCGGCGCGCAGCAGCAGCACCCCGCCGGCGTCGGTGACCACGACGCCACCGATCGAGGCCTGCAGGCCATCGGCGAGGAGCACGAGGCCGTCCCCGGACCGCTGCACGGCGATCGCGCCGCTGAGCTCCTGGCCGCGGACCGAGATCAGGGCCTCGGTGACGGCGAGCTCGGTGACGAGGGCGCCGGTCGCGAAGTCGACGACGACGTCGCCGCCCGCACCCGGCAGCGCGATCGTCCGGTCGACGGCGACGCCGGTGTCGTTGACGCGGAGGGTGGCGGTTCCGCTGATCTGGACGCCGCTGATGCCGGCCAGGCGGACCGTGCCGGCAGCGACGGTCGCGTGCCCGGCGCCGGCTCGGACGAGGCCGATGGTCGCGTCGGTGAGGGCGACGCCGGTGGCGAACGGGTTCACCGATCCGTCCGCGAGCCGGTAGGGGCCCGAGCCCACGAACAGCGTCAGGCCCGTCCCGGCGAACGTGCCGTCGCTGGAGAACGCGACCGATCCCTCGATCGTGACGAAGTCACCGATGGTGATCACGGCGTCGGAGATCGAGACGTCGACGAGCGGGAGGTCCGCCGGGTCGGTGGGTCCGAATCTGATCGCCAGGGTCCGGCCGTCGACGGTCACGGACGTGTCGATCGCGGCCGCGAAGGTCTTGAGGCTGACGGCGACGGCACCTGCCGCACCGCCGCCCTCGACGTCGATGGTCCCCGCGCCGGCGAGGTGGCCGGCGACGCCGGCCGCGGTGACCACCAGCGCGCCGGTCGCTTCGCTGACCGAGCCGGCGGCGACGTCGAACGTGCCGTCCGCGATGCCGAGGACCGTCGCGGAGGTGCCGTCCGGGAGGCGCCCCTGCTCCACGGTGAGGTCCGCGTCGATCTCGAGCGCGTCGGTGATGGTGAGGGTCGCGTCGGTGAACGAGACCCGCAGGTACGGGCCGGCCGGGAGACGGACGCCACCGAGGGTGGTGGCCGCCGGCAGGGTGGAGAGCTCGACAGCGACCTCGGTGGCGGCCAGCTCCACGACGCCCGCCAGGCCGGCCGTGAAACCGGTGACCAGCAGCCGGCCGGCCGTGCCGGCGCTGGTGATCGCGAGCTCGCCCGTGGCGGCGGTGATGCTGACGACCACGCCGGCGCCGGCGCTGATCTGGAGCATCGGTCCGGAGGTCGGGGTGGACAGCCTCATGGTGAGCCCGCCGTCCTGGTCGGACGTGAGCGTCACGTTCGCGCGGAGCGTCTGGCCGGCGACGGAGACGGTGACGTCGGTGCCGGAGAGGGTGACGGAGGCGCCGTCGAGCTCGACCGTGAGGTCACCGTCGATCGTGACGCCGGGGATGTCGAGGGCGACACTGCCCCGGACGGTCCCGGTGAGGCCGAGCCCGTCGATCGTCAGGTCGGCCGAGGCGCCGGTGACGCGGACGAGGCCGGCGACGTCGAGGGTCGCGTCCTCGACGGTGAGCGTGGCCGTGGCGGCGGCGACGTCCACGGTGATGCGGCCGGTCAGCGTGGCGCCCGGGACCGCGATCGTGATGTCGTCGCCGGCGACCCGCACGAGGCCCGGACCGGCCGGCAGGACCAGGGTGAGCTGTTCGCCGCGGACGGTGAACCGCTCGTCGACGGGGCCGTCCAGGTCGTTGAGCTCGACGTGGAGGGTGCCCGAGATGTCGACGCCGGCGACGTCCAGCGCGACGGTGCCACCGATTCTTGCGGCGATGCCCGTCGCGGTGACGAGGAGAAGACCGGTGCCGCCGGTGAGGGTGGCGACCGGGTCGCCCGCCGGGCCGAACGTCGCCGTGGCGCCGGTGACCGCGACGCGGAGGATACGGCTACCGTCCGCGGCGGTGGCCTGCTCGATCGCGAGGTCGGCGGCGAGCTGCTGGCCGGCGACCTGGATGGCGGCGGCCGTGGCCTCGACCCGTGCGTACGGCCCGGCCGGCAGCGTGACACCGTCGAGGTCGACGGCAGCGCCGACGGTGCTCACGCGCACCGTGACGCCGCCGAGCGTGATGCCCGGGAGGTTGTTCGTCACCACCGTGGCGGTGAAGGACCCGCTGACGCCGGCCGGGCCGACCCGCATGTTCCCGGCGAGGTCGAGCTCGAGGACCGGCTCGGGGTCCGCGCCGGTACCGGTCCGCAGCGCGAGGCGACCGTTGCTGATCTCGACGCGCCGCGTCGCGGCGGGGCCGTCGACGGCGATCCGCAGGTCCGCGACGATGCCCTGGCCGGCGATCGTCAGCTCGGCAGCCGCGGCGGTGAGCACCATCGAGCGGCTACCCAACGTCACCGAGAGCGCACCGGCGGTGAGCGTCACGGCGTCCGGCATCGTGGAGAACGCGAACGCGACCATCGTGTCGCCGAGCGTGACGCCGGGCGCGTGGACGGCGAGGCTGCCCTGGACGATCGCCGTGACGCCCTGACCGGTGAGGACGACCTCGCCGGAGCCGCCGGTCAGCGACAGCACGGGCGAGTCGCCGGCCGAGATCGCCAGCGCCACGTTGTCGGCCGTGAGGGCGATCTCGTCTCCGTCGAGCTCCACCGTGACGTCCGCCGTGAACGCCTGCCCCACCGCGGAGACCGTGAGGCCGAGGCCGCTGACCGAGACGAACGGGGCCGTGGCGTCACCCGTCTCCGCCGCGGTGAAGGCGACGCGGACGTCGCCGGACCCGTCGGCGAGGGCCACGGTGCGCTCGACCGCGGCGCCGGAGTTCACCCGGACGTCCACCGTGCCGGACATAGCGACGTCGCCGAAGCCGACGAGCTCCACGGTGCCGCGGACGACGATCGCGGTGCCACCTCCGGCGTGCTCGACGACGCCGATCACTGCGTCGCGGATGAGCAGGCCCCGCGCGAGCGGGTTCAGGCTGCCGTCCTCGAGGAACGCCGTGCCGTCGCCGACCCAGACGAGCAGGTTCCTGCCCGCGAAGGCGCCGTCGGTGACCTGGACGTCGCCGCGGACCTTGACGGGGCCGAGCTCGAGCGAAGCGCCGGAGAGGGCGAGCGCGAACGTCGCGGCCGGGTCGTCGAACCAGATCTCGACGGTCCGGCCGTTGACGGTGATCGCCTCGTCGACCGGTGCGCCGGTCGTGTTCATGCGGATGGTGGCGCTCGCGCCGGCGGAGGCGCCGTCGCCGCCGACCGTGGTCGTCCCGCTCAGGTAGCCGGCGAGTCCGCTGCCGGTGAGGATCAACGCGCCGCTCACGTCGGTGACCGTGACCGTCTCCCCCACCGTCGCGGTGGCGTCGCCGACCACCACGACGGTCGCGGTCGCCGTCGACCGGACGGCAAGCGTGCCGGCGAGGGTGCCGAGCGGCGAGCCGGCCGGGCCGATCTCGACCGGCGTGGCGATCGTGACGACCACCTGGGCGTACGGGCCGGCGGCGAGGTCGGTGACGCCGGTGCTCTCGCCGATCGTGGTGGCGGTCGGCAGCGTCGACAGCTGGATCTCGACGGCGATGTCCGTGGCGTCGAGGATGCCGGGGATCGCGACGTCGGCGGTGCCGGTGGCGACCCCCGCCACGCCGTCCGCGTTCGCTCGGAAGCTGCCGGTGACGATCGTGGACACCACGTCACCGATCTCGAGCGTGACGCTGTCGAGCCGGAGCGTGAGCCCGTCGCCGGCGCTCGACGCCCACACTCCGCCGTGCATTGTCTGGCTCGCGACCTGGAGGTCGACGGTGCCGGCACCGATCTCGAACGTGCCGGCGCCGGTGTCGATCCGCACGCCGAGCGCCCCGTCGACCCGGACGCCGGGGACGTGGAGGCTGCCCAGCCCGCTGATCGAGCCGACGACGCCGTCGGTGGCGGTCGACGTCAGCGTCGCGGTGCCGTCCGTGAGGGTGGCGAGCCCGTCGCCGAACGAAACCGAGGCGCCGGTGAGGGTGAGGGTGACGACGCCGCCGGCCTCGGTGACGCGGAGGTCGCCCGCGACCTCCTGGCCGAGAACCTGGACGCCGACGTCCGTGCCCACCACGGCGAGCGCATCGGCCGGCGCCAGGAGCCGGCGGGTCTCGCCGCCGAAGGTGAGGGTGACGTCGACGTCGTCGCCCGTCGTGTTGACGGTCGCGAAGAGCGTGCCGCGGACGTCGACCGCGCCGACGCCGAGGTCGACCGTGCCGGTGAACGAACCGGCCGCGCCTGCGGCGGTGACGACCAGCAGGCCGGAGCCGCCGCTCAGGGTGGCCGGGCCGACGGCGACCTCGACGTCCGTGGCGCCGACCGTCAGCCCCGCGTCGGAGCTGACGAGCACCAGGTCCGCGGACAGCGCCGCACCGGCGATCGCGAGCTCGGCGCCGGTGATCTGCATGCGCAGGTACGGGCCGGCGGGGAGCACGACGCCGTCGGACGCGACGGCGTCGTGCGTCGTGTTGACGACGACGGCGGCCTCGGCCACGTCGAGGCCGATCTCGGGGACCTGGAGACCCGACGCGACCAGCGTGCCGGCCAGGCCGGCCGCGCTCGCCTGGAGGTGGCCGGTGAGCGTGACCTGGGTCGCTCCGAGATCGAGCGTCGCACCGTCCAGGGCGAGGGTGGTGGTGCCGCCGGCGACGTCGAGCGAGATCGGACCGGAGAGGCTCTGACCCGCGACCATGAGGTCGGCCGTGGCGGTCAGGCCGAGGTACGGGGACGCCGCGACCGAGGAGGCGCCGTCGCGGTGGACCACGATCGCCCCCGCGGTGGCGGCGACGAGCTCGAGGTCGGTCACGGTGGCGACCGTGACGCCCGGCAGGTCGAGCGTGAGTGCCCCGGTCAGCACGGCGGCCGCTGCGGCGCCGTCGCGCACGGTGACCACGCCGTGGTCGACGGTGACCACGGCGATCGGGGACGTCGACGGCAGCAACGCGCGACCACCGGTGACGTCGATGCGCACCACCTCCGTACCGCCGCCGGACGCGTCGACGACGGTCTCCGCGAGCACCAGCACCTCGGCCCGGATCCGTTGGCCGGCGACGACGAACGTGACGTCCGCCGCGCGGATCTCGAGCGCGGTCTCGTCCGAGGTCGTCGCGGCGTCGTCCGTCGTGACCGTCACCGTGACGGCGGCGGTGAGGCTGAACGCGTCGCTCGCTACGCTCACCCGTCCGGACAGCGTGCCGGCCACGTTGCCGGCGATCGTGAGATCCCCGGACAGCTCGCCCACCACCAGGACGCCGTCGGCGAGGGCGATCTCGGCGTCGTCGAGAACGATCGTCGTGGTCGTCGGGGTCAGCTCGACGACCAGTCCGCCGGTGAGGACCTGCCCGCCGACGATGAGCTGCGTGTGCGTCGCGGCGACGCGGGCGTACGGCCCGGCGGCGAGGGTGCGGCCGTCGATGACGGCGGCCGCGGTGGACGTGTTCACCTGGAGCTCGAGGTCCCCGGCCACCGTCATGCCCGGCGCGGTCAGGGAGGTGACGTTCAGCGTGCCCGCGACGCCGGCAGCGGCGAGCCGGAGGGTCCCGCCGTTGCCGGTGACCTGGGCTTCGCCCGGCAGCGCGATCGAGAAGGCGTGCACCGCGAGGTCGAGCGCGGCGTCGGCGGCGGTCACGGTCACCGCGGCCTCGGCGACGAGGCCGTGGAGGACGAGCTCCAGCGTGCCGGCCACCTGCGCGAACGGGTCGTCCTGGGTGCCCACCTCGTCGGTGGTGAAGTCGAGGACGACGTCCGTGCCACCCACCGGCACCGTCGCGCTGTAGGTGCCGCCCGAGGTGTTCACCCGGGCGCCGACCGCGCCCGACACGGTGACGCCCGGGAAGCCGGTGAGGACCACGGTGCCGTCGGCACGGAGCACGTGCCCCGCGCCCGCCTCGACCAGCACGAGCGTCGCGCCCGTGACGTAGAGGCCGCGAGCGAGGGGGTTCCGGCTGCCGTCCCCCATCCACGCCGGCCCGTCGCCGAGGAACAGCTCCGCGCCGGTGGCCGTGAACGTGCCGTCGGTGAAGGACACCTCGCCCTTGATGGCGAGCGGTCCCAGGACGAGCTGGGCGGCGGTCCCCTCCAGCTCGAGCACGTCGCCCTCGTCGAAGGTCAGCGTCACCTCCTGGCCCGAAGCCGAGCGCACCGTCGCCGAGAACGCCGCGTCGGTGGTGTTGACCCGCACGATCGCCGTCGCGGAGGCCGCGGCGTCCCCCTGTGCCGCCGCGACCGTCCCGGTGAGCTGGCCGGCGTAGCCGCCGCCCGCCGGGAGAACGAGCAGTCCGCGTGCCTCGGTGAGGCCGATGCCGGCCGTGGTGCTGCCGAGATCGACCGCGTGGAGGAGCAGGACGGTCGCGGCGTCCTGGACCTCGACCGTGACCGAGCCGCCGAGCTGGGCCCCGCCGATGCCGAGGTCGAGGAGGAGCGCGGGGACCGCGAGGCGGACGTACGGGCCGGCGGGGAGGCCACCGGCCGCGTCGTCGGCGGTGTTGACGGTCAGGGCCGCGAAGGCGGTCCCGCTCGTGCCGGGCAGGTCCAGCGTGGCCGCGGCCTCGACGGTCGCGGTCACCCCGGTGCCGGTGAGGCGGAGCGTGCCCTGACCGTCCTCGATGGTGAACGCACCCGGGACGGTCACGCCCACGCCCGTGAGCGTGACGCTCAGCTCGTCGAGCGCGCCGTCGACCAAGATCGCGGTGCCGGCCGCCTGGGCGGTGACGTCGACCTCGAGGACGGTGACCGCGAGGTCGCCGGCGAGAGCGAGCGTCGTCGTGCCCCCACGCACCTCGACCGTGACGTCCGCGGTCACCTCCACGTCACCGAGCGCCAGGCCGACGTCCTCCAGGGCGACCCGCGTGAACGGTCCGGCCGGCAGCCCGCCAACCGCGGCGGCCCTGCTGTTCCATGCGAAGGACCCGGTCAGGTCGGTCCCGGCGAGCGGGCCCCCGGCGGCGCCGTCCGCGGTGATCGTGAACGACGCGGTGACGCCGTCGGGCGTGATGGTCAGGCTGCCGTCGCCGCCGGTGACCGTGACGACGCCCGGGATCCCTGCCGCGACGTTCTCGACGGTGAGGGTGCCGGTGGCCGCACCGCTGCCGGCGACGTCGGCCTCGACGGTCGTGCCGAGCACGGCGACGGTGGCGTGCCCGGCGTAGGTGAGTGCGCCGGCCGCGATGGTGACGGCGTCCGCCCCCTCGCCGAGGGTGACGTTTGCTGCGGAGCCGTTGTACGCGACCGTCCAGCCCGAGCCGGTGAGCGTGGCGTGGTCGGTGGCGAGCGAGGCGGTGCCGCCGGTGAGCAGGAGCGCCACCTGCTCGTCGAGGGCGACCGTGACGCTGCCGGTGACGGCGAGGTCCACGGCGCCGTCGATGGTCAGGGTGGCCGCGGCGGCGATGATCGAGGACCCGGACCAGGTGGCGGCATCGGCGGTGAGGCCGACAGAGCCCGCCGTCAGTGCCAGGTCGGTGACGGCGAGGTCGCCGACGGTCCCGGCGGCCGGGTCCACGGTGCCGGCGACGCGGGCCGCCAGGGCGGCGTCCCCGATCGTCGCGGTGGTGGCACCGGTGAACGAGATCGTCCCGCCGGGCTCGAGCGTGGTGCCGTCGAGCTGCGCGTCGCCGCCGGTGCCGTTGTAGGCGATCGTCCAGCCGGTACCTGCGAGCGCGACGTCGCCCGCGGTCAGGGTCGCGGCGGCGTCGCGGAGCAGAAAGGCCGCGTCGCCGCCGGCGATCACCAGATCCAGGGCCCCGGTGGCGTCGAGGACGGCGTCGGTGCCGCTGCCCTGCGTGACGACGATCGAGGTGGCCGCGGCGGTGAGGTGAGTGAGGCCGGTGCCGGTGCCGGTGCCGGTGCCGGCGTCGGCGGTGAGGACCACCGGACCGAGCGTGATCTCGACGCCACCGGTGAAGCCGAGTGCCTGGCCAGGCTCGAGGAGCGACCCGCCGAGCATCAGCTCGCTCTCGGTGCCGTTGTAGGTGAGCGTCCAACCGCTGGCGTCGATCTCGACGTCGCCGAGGTCGAACGTGCCGTCCGCCTCGCGGACCTGGAAGGCGAGACCGTCGGCACCGGCGTGGACGCTGGTCGGGCCGCTCAGCTGAAGCTCGGCGGTCTCGTCACCGTCGAGGTCGAACGTGACGGTGGTGGGGTCGGCCTGCGGGTCCTCGCCATCGGCGGTTCCCTCGGCGACCAGCTCGAAGCCGTTGCCGCCCCAGACCGCCGTGGCGGCAGTGACTGAGAGTACGGCGGCACCGCCGAAGGTGCCGGCGATGGCCAGGGTGCTGAGGTCGATGTCCAGGGTCCCGCCGGTGACGTCCCCGGCGTCGCTGCCGAGGGTGACGGCGTAGGACCCGTTCGCACCGGCGGTGGCCGTGAGACCCGCGATCCCGATGGTGAGGTCACCGGTCAGGGTGACCGTGAAGTCGTCGCCGGAGCCGGGGGTGTGGGCGTCCCACGCGAGGCGGGCTCCCGCGAGCGTGATGTCGGCGACGCCGTTGTCGAGGACGAGGTCTCCGAGCTCCTCCTGCCCGGCGGCGATGCCGTCCTCGGTGATCGTGACCGCCGCGACGACGAGGTCTGCGATGCGCTCGAACGGCGACGGGCCGAGCGGCGCGCTGTCCGCCGACGTGGCGGAGGCGTGGGTGGAGGAGTCCGCCGGCGGCCCACGGGACCTGGGCGTCACCGGCGTTCCGCCGGCGGCGTCCTGCTGGGTGTCGTCCGGGCCGGCGAGGGCGCCGTCCGGTGTGACATCGACGGTGTCCGTACCGGTGGCGGGGGTGCCGCCCTTCCCGCTGGTGCCGGGTGTGGCGGTCGAGCCGCTGGGCGGGGACGACTCCGCGAGCTTACGCGTGACGTCGACGCCGTCGGCCTCCACCAAGGTGACCTCGCCGTCGAGCATCGTGATCGCGAGCTCGCGGACCGCGACACCGTCCGCGACGACGAGGGCTGCCGGTGACGGCTCCGCGGGGTTGTCCGCGCCGTCCGGCGCGGGAATGGAGATGTGTGCCTCAACCACCACGGCGGCGCTGTCGTCTACCTCGCTGGACGTGCCCGTGCCGGTCTTGGCGCCGGAGTCGGAGCCGTCGTCGAGCGAGGCGGCCGCGCTCGTGCCGCCGGTGACCACCCGCAGGGCGCTCACCCCGTCGAGCGCGAGCGACGCGGACGTCGTGTGCGCCGCGGTCGTGACCGTGGCGGTCAGCTCGCCCGACGCGGGGTCGTAGGTGATGGTGAGCGTGCCGGTGAACGGCCCGACGTGCAGGGTCGCGACCTCAGCGTCGACGGCCCATCCCACCTGCGGGGCCGCCGGAGCGTCGCTCTGCGGCTCGGCGGCGCCCGGGGCGGGCATGGCGTCCTCGGTCGTCTCCTGCGGTATCTCGGTGGTCGGCGTCTCGGTGGTCGCCGGGTCCGCCTCGCCGTCCTCGTCCTGGGTCGCCGACCGGCCCGAATCCTCGGAAGACGCCTCGTGACCGGCGCCGTCCTCCGGCTCGGCAGTCTCCGACGCCGGCTCACCGCCCGCCTGCGGCTCGGTGGTCTCGGCCGTCTCGGTGCTCGCGGTCGTCTCGGCAGTCTCGGGCTTCTCGGACGTCTCGGTCGCCGCGGTCGGCTCCGCTGCAGCGATCTGCTCGGGCTCGGTCTGCTCGGGCTCGGTCTGCTCGGGCTCGGCGGTCGGGGCAGCGGGCTCCGGCTCGACCGGGGCGGGCAGGTAGGCGGCGGAGACACCGTGGCTCGCGCCCGGCGCCAGCGTGGTCGACATCAGGCCGTGCGAGTGGCCGGCTCCGAGGACGTGGCCCACCTCGTGCCGGACGACAGTCATGAGATTCATGGCGCCCCAGCCCCACCCCGCGGCGTCCACGTCCACCATGACCGTGGAGCCGGACGACTGGCCGAGCGTCGCTCCGGGCAGGTCGGCGACCGACGCGGTGACGGCCGAGGCATCCGCCCCGACCGCGGACCACTCGGCCCGCACCTGCGCCAGCGCGCCGGCTAGCGTGGCCTGGTCGAGACCGGGGCCGGCGGCGACCGCCTCGGGCAGCGACGCGGCACTCAGCAGCTCCGCGGTCTCCTCGTCGGTGGACGCCGTGCTCTCGTCGGACGGCGCCTCGCCGCCGGACTCCTCGGACGTCGGCTCGCCGTCCTCGTCCGACTGGTCCGGCTCGGTCGGGAGCTGGTCCGGCACGGGGATGTCCGGGACCTCGGCGTCGTCGGGGTCGGTGACGTCCGTGCCGCCGTCGCCGCCGATGACGGCACCGCCGTCGTCCATCGGGCACGAGATGGAGGCCTGCTCGCCGTCCGTGCCGCCGCCCGTGGTGCAGGCGCTCGAGCCGAGAGCCTCGGCGAGCGCCTGCAGGGCCTCCTGGAGGCGGCGCATGGCCTCGTCCGTCGCCGCCTGTGCCTCGTCCTCAGCCTGCTGCGCCGCCGTCGGACCCGCCTGGCTGCCGGTGGCGGTGCGGCCCTGGACCGCGGCGTCCGGCGAGACCGTCGCCTGCTGCACCGCCGCCTGCCGCCGCGCCGCGAGCCGCTGCTCCTGCTCGGCCCTGGCCTGCGCCGCGACATCCCGCTGCGCGCGGGCCTGAGCGGCCATCGCATCGAGCTGGGCGCGTGCCTCTGCGGCGCCGAGGTCCGGGAGGACGAGGACGACGGCGTCGCGCAGCGGCTCGTGCGTCGTGCGATCCGTGGTTGCGGGACCGGACGGGCGGTCCGGGCGCGGGGCTGGGACCTGCGACGACATGGCGTTGTGGTGCTTGCCGATGGTGTGCGCGGGCGGCGCGGCGACCGCGACGTTGGCCGACAGCACGAGCGCCATCACCGCGATGGTGATGACTGCGCACAGCCAACGCCCGGCACCTGGCCAGGCACGCACTCCGAACAATGGCCCCCCTAGGACGTCTTGCAGGTTGCCCCGAACAAGCCCGTTGCGACGCGACTTTGCGGCGAACGCGGCTCTCACGGAGAACTATGGAGTGACCCGGATCACGTGTCAAGGAGTTCGGGGCCATGGCGATCGGGACCGACCGCCGTCGGACGTACAGCATCTGGCCAGGTCTTGTGGGAGACATCTGATATCTGATAACTTCGTCCTCGACGACCCCCAAGGACGGTGGTAGATCATGTCTCAGACGAACACCCGGCCCCGCTCGATCGGCGCCAGGACCGCTCTCGGCGGTCTCGTCGCGTTGTCCCTCACGGCATGCGGCAGCTTCGGCGGTGGAGGCGAGAACACCGAAGAAGCCACGCCGGAAGGCGACGGCACGATCAGCTTCTGGCACTACTACGCCGACCCCCACGGCATCCCCCTCACCAACGTGCTCGAGGCCTACGACGAGGATCACGACGAGGTCGAGATCGACGTCCGGCATATCCCGTTTCCTGACTTCAACCGCACGCTGCAGCAGGCTGCGGCGACGGGAGAGGTGCCCGACATCGCTCTGATCAACGCCTTCGACACTCACGCGATGGCCGAGGCCGGAATCATCGAGGACCTCAGCGACCGCGTCGAGAAGTGGGGCGAGGAAGACGCCTACTACGAGACCAGCTGGGCGACCACGCAGGTCGACGGATCGACGTACGGCATCCCGCATGTGGCGGACGATTACGCCGTCTACTACAACCAGGACCTGCTCGACGAGGCGGGCGTCGAGCCCCCCGAGACCTGGGCCGAGATGGAGCAGGCGGCCGCGGAGCTCTCCGAGCACACGTCGCACGGCATCGCCATCTGCGGCCGCGAGGGCGCAGAGGGAGCGACCGGCATCCTGCTGCGCACGCTGGCGGCAGGCGGTTCGCTGGAGCAGTTCAGCGACGGCGGCCCCGAAGCGCTCGGGTCCTTCCAGACGATGGTCGACAACGGCGGACTCTCGCAGGGTTTCCTCACCTGGAGCGAGGAGGACGCGAAGAACCAGTTCGCCACCGGGCAGGCCGCGATGATGATCAACTCCGCGACCTACGTCAACATCCTCCGCGAGGAGGCGCCCGACCTCAACTGGGACGTCGTGCCCATGCCGACCGACGAGGTGAGCCGAACCTTCCTCTCGGCGGAGAATCTCGCCATCGGCGCCGGCAGCGGCGACGCCGACGCGGCTTGGGACCTCATCGCCCACCTGCAGCAGCCGGAGGTCCTGGAGGAGTACCTTCCCAAGCGCAACAAGCTGCCGGCCCGCGACGACGTCCCCGGCGCGGTCGAGGACCCGGTGCGCCAGACGTTCGCCGAGGAGCTCGAGAACGCGTGGGCGCCCCAGGGCGAGCTGGCGACGCACTCGAACGAGGTCCTGGCCGCGGTGCAGGAAGCGATGCAGGCCACGATCAGTGGTTCCAAGAGCCCTGAGGACGCCGCCGCCGACGCGCAGGCCCGGATCGACGAGATCCTCTCCGCTTCGTCGTGAGCATCCTGCTGCGGAGCGGATCGGTACCGGCGTCGGGGAACGTGACGAGGCGGCGCGTTCCCCGCCGTCAGGTGCGGCGCACGCTGGCCAATCACCTCTTCCTGTCGCCCGCCGTCGTGTTCGTCCTGCTCACGGTGATCTACCCGCTGCTGTACAACATCGCCCAGAGCTTCTTCGACGTCGGCCTACGGGAGGTTACCCAGGGCGGTGCCAGCTGGGTGGGCCTCGACAACTATGCCGACCAGTTCGGGCGCCCGGAGTTCTGGCACGCGTTTCGAATCTCACTCGTCTACTCGTTCGGCACCGTCGCCCTCACGTTTGCGATGGGTCTCGGGATGGCGCTTCTCTTCCGGAAGCCGTTCCAGGGCGGAACCGCCATGCGTGCGCTGATCCTGCTCGCATGGGTGCTGCCGACCGTCGTCAGCGCGAACGTGTGGAGGTGGCTGCTCGACGGCAGCTACGGGCTTCTCAACGCCGTGCTTCGAGAGCTCGAACTCATCCACGGCGACGTGTTCTGGCTGGGCGAGCCGAACACGGCGGTCCTTGCCGTCATCGTCGCGACGGCCTGGAGCTTCGGCCCGCTGGCGATGATCCTGCTCTCGGCCGGCCTGCAGGGCATCCCCCAAAACCTCTACGAGGCGGCGCGGATCGACGGCGCCTCACCCTGGCAGCAGTTCCGTAGCCTCACGTTCCCGCTGCTGCGCCCAGTGAGCCTCACTACGGCCCTGCTGGTCTTCATCTTCACGTTCAAGACCTTCGACACGATCTTCCTGATGACCGGCGGAGGGCCGGGCGGCGCTACCGAGATCCTCCCGGTCTACGCGTACAACGAGGCCTTCGAGTACTCCCGATTCGACACGGCGGCCGTCGCGACGACGACGCTGCTGGTGGTGCCGATCGCAATGTCGATCCTGTACTTCCGCGCGCTCAGGTCCGAGGAGACGGCATGAGCAACGCCCAGACCGGACAGCGGCCCGAAGGGCGGTCGCGACAGCAGATCGTGCAGCGAACCGACCGCCGGCCCGGACAGCCACGGCGCTCGACTCGATGGCTGCCGATACTCGCGCTCGCCGTCACTGTCGTCTACCTGATCCCCATCTACTGGATGCTGAACACCTCGTTCAAGATGTCGAGCGACATCTTCGCTGTACCGCCGGACTTGGTGCCGCTGCCGCCGACGCTCATCTCGTACACCCAGGTGGTCTTCGCCGACGTCGACGTGGCACGCGGGATGCTCAACAGCTTCATCATCGCCGTGGGAACGACCGTAGTCACGCTGCTCGTCGCACTGCCCGCGGCCTACGGGTTGGCGCGGCTGCGCATCCGGCTCATGCCGGTGGTCCTGATGCTCTTCCTGATCGTGCAGATGGTTCCATCGGTCAACCTCGCGCTGCCGATGTTCGTGCTGTTCAGCAGCGTCGGCCTCGTGAACTCCTACGTCGGGCTGATCGTCGCGAACTGCTCGCTCGCGATCCCGCTGGCGGTGACGCTCCTGCGCCCGTACTTCCTGAACCTGCCAGGCGAGGTCATCGAGGCGGCGACCATCGACGGCTGCACCCAGGGGTCAGCGTTCTGGCGGATCGCGGTGCCGCTGAGCACGCCGGGCATCATCACCGTGGCCGTCGTCAGCTTCCTCCAGGCGTGGGGCGAGTTCGTGTTCGGACTCGCACTCGCCCCCGACGAGCGGCTCCAGCCGATCACCGTCGTGCTCGCCCGGCTGACCACGGCGTTCGGGACAAGGTGGAACGATCTGATGGCGGTCTCCGTCGCCGTCGCCGTGCCGGTGATCCTCGCGTTCGTCTTCCTGCAGCGCTACATCGTTGCGGGCCTCACGGAAGGTGCCTCAAAGTCATGAGCCGACTCGAGATCTGGGCCGCGGTGCCCACACCCTTCGACGACGAGGGCCGCCTCGACACGTCGGTCGTCCCTCGCCAGGCCGCCCACCTACGGGCGACCGGGGTCCGCGGCGCGTTCGTTTGCGGCACCACCGGGGAGTTTCCGGCGCTGTCCGTCCGCGAGCGTCTCGATCTCGTCAGGGCCTGGTCGTACGCCCGTCCCGAAGGGCTCCGGCTCGGCGTCCACGTCGGTGGGACCGACCTCGCCGGAGTCGCGGAACTCGCCGCCCAGGCCGAGGAGCACGGGGCCGACTTCGTCGCCTCGGTCGCCCCCTACTACGGCGAGGCGCCGACCGTCGCACTCGTGCTGCGGCATCTGGAGGAGGTCGCGAAGGCCGCCCCTGCGACGCCGCTGTGCTATTACCACATCCCCGGGATGACCGGCTCGACGCATCCTCCGAGCGAGGTCACCGCGCGCGGTGCCGCCGCCATCCCGACCCTGCGGAGCGTCAAGTTCACCGACAGCGACCTGCTGGAGTACGACCGGATTCGCTCGCTCGACGGCATAGAGGTCTTCCTCGGCCAGGACGAGCTGCTGCCGGCCGGGCTGGCGTTCGGCGCACGCGCCGTCATCGGTAGCCTCTACAACGGCCTCGCCCCGGTGGCGCACCAGGTCACCGAGGCCTTCGACCGTGGTGAGCACGACCTCGCCCTCGAGCTGCACCGGCCGTTCCGGGACATCGCCTCGGCGAGCGGCCGCCACGGCGGGCTCGGGTTCGTCAAGGAGGTCATGAACCGCCTCGGACCGGACTGCGGACCGCCGCGGAACCCCTACGGGCCACTCGCAGAGGCCGACCACGACGCGGTGGCCGCGCTGCTGCCCGGCCTACGCACCGCGCTGGAGGCAGCCGGCGAGACCGCCGACGAGCCGAGCACGGCATGAAGCGGGGCTCGCTCTACCGGCACGCGCAGGACCGGCTACGTGCTTTCATCCGCGAGGGCAACCTCCGACCCGGGGACCGGTTGCCGCCCGAGGCCACCCTCGCGACCGAGCTCGGTGTCAGCCGGATGTCCCTGCGCGAGGCCACCCGCAGCCTGCAGACCCTCGGGGTCATCGAGGCGCAGCCAGGCAACGGGCTGTTCGTCGCCGAGTTCTCGTTCCGGCCGGTCATCGAACAGCTTCCGTACGGCCTTGCCGACTCGGGACGTGCGTTGGACGAGATCCTCACCGCCCGTGAGGCGATGGAGACGGGCCTGATGCCCGCGCTCGTCCGGCTCGGTGTCCAGGAGGACCTGACCCGCTGCGCGGAGCTCGCCACCGAGATGAGCAGGCTCGAGGCCCAGGGGAAGTCCTACGCCGAGGTTGACCGGGCGTTCCACCTCTCGCTCTACCAGCCGCTCCACAACCCGCTCGTCGACAACCTCATCGAGCTCTTCTGGGAGCTGTACAGCCGGCTCGGGGACGCCATCCCGGCGCCCGAGCACGATCGTGGCGAAGCACATCTGACCATCGTCCGCGCGCTTCAGGATGGCGACGCCGCAGCCAGCGTCGCCCGGATGCAGGAGCACTTCGACGACCTCCGCTCCCGCGCGGCACGGCTGCAGCAGGCGACCCAGGAGGAGGCACGTCCGTCGTGACCGACCGACCGAACGTTCTGGTCGTCATGAGCGACCAGCAGCAGGCGTCGACGCTCGACCCGGACGGACCTTGCGAGACGCCGAACCTCGACCGCCTGGCCGCTGCGGGCGCCAGGTTCACCCGCTGCTACACACCCAACCCGGTGTGCTCACCCGCACGCGCCAGCTTCATGACGGGACTCCTCCCGCACCAGCACGGCATGGTCGACGTCGAGCACACCGTCCCGCCCTACCGGGCCGACCTCGCGGACGGCCTGCCGATGTGGAGCCATCGTCTGCACGACGCCGGCTACCGGACCGGCTACTACGGCAAGTGGCACGTCGAGCGCAGCTACGACATGGCCCGGTTCGGGTTCGACCATTCGCACGCGTACCGCGACCACGAGGCGGACTACCGCGCCCACCGCGCCGCACTGGGGCTCGCCGGCAAGCCGGTCCTCGGCGAGCTCTCGCACACGCTCACCCACCCCGGCTACCGCGACCTCCCCCTCTACGGCGTCACCGACGAGCCTGTCGAGAGCACCCTGGAGCACTTCACCGTCTCGAACGCTCTCGGCTTCCTCGACGAGGCGTGCGACGGCGACACCCCGTGGGCGCTGATGGTCAGCACCAAGGCGCCCCACGAGCCGTACGTCGTGCCGCGCCCGTACCTGGACCGCTACCGGCCCGAGGCGATCGAGCTGCCGGACAGTTTCGACGACGACCTCGCCGACCGACCGGCCATCTACCGACGGCAGCAAGGTGTCTGGGCGGACCTGACCGCCGACGACTTCCGCGCCGCCACCGCCTGCTACTACGCGCTCTGCAGCATGGTCGACGGGCAGGTGGGCCGGCTCCTGGACCGGATCGATGCCGCCGGAGAACTAGAGAACACGCTCGTGGTCTACACCTCCGACCATGGCGACCTCATGGGCGCGCACCGGCTGCTCCTCAAGGGCGTCCCGGGGTTCGAGGAGGTCTATCGCGTACCGCTGGTCGTCAGCTGGCCGGCGGCCATCGCCCCCGGCCAGGTCATCGACGACCTCGCCCAGAGCCACGACGTCGCCGAGACGCTGGCGCGCCTCGCCGGTCCGGGCCTCGACGGCCACGCTGTCGACCTCATGCCGCGGCTGACCGGCGGTGACGAACCGCCGAGGACCACGGCGTTCGCCGAGCTGCACGGCCAGCGGTTCTCCTACACGCAGCGGCTGGTCTGGCAGGACCGGTGGAAGTACGTGTTCAACGCGTTCGACTTCGACGAGCTCTACGACCTCGAGGCCGACCCGACGGAACAGACCAACCTGGTGGACGATCCCGCCCGCGCCGACGTGCTGCGCCGGATGACCGGGCGCATGTGGCAGGTCGCCCACGAGACGGGCGACTTCACGCTGACCCAGGCTCAGGACGGGACCTACCGCTATCTGGCGGTGGGCCCGCAGGGATCGGTCGACCAGAGGGTCTGAGAAGACCTCGACCAGACCGAGGCCCTTGACGGCGTCCCGCTCCTCGACGAGCTCCTGCACGGACGGCTCGTCCTTGCCGCGGGAGAACTCGTCGATCTCCAGGTCCTGGACGATCTCCCAGGACCCACCCTTCGAGCGGACCGGGGCGTCGGAGGTCTCGACAGCCGGCCTTGGGTTCGACACCGACACAGCCGGCCCCGACTTGGCCCTCGCAGAGCGGGCCTACGTGCCTTGGTTGAACTTCCGCAGCAAGTCAGAGCGACCCGCTCGCGGAGATCGCCTGGTGTGTCCGGAAGACGTCGTGCGGATCCCAGCGGCGTTTCACCGCGGCGAGGCGCGGGGCGCTCGTCCCGTAGGCCGATCTCATGCGTGTGTGCCCTTCTTCGCCGAGGAAGTTCGGGTAGGCCGCGCCCGTCGACCAGGGCTGTACAGCCTGGCGTAGCGCTCGTGCGATCGCGCGGTTGCTCTCGTCGTCGGCCGGGTCCTGCCACATCATGAGCGGGTGGACGACGAAGCGCGACTCGCGGCCGGCCAGCGGTGAATGCTCGTGGCCGAAGCGGGGTACGGCTCCGCCCCAGGCGACGATGAACAGCTGCGACGGTCCCGCGGGCAGGTCCGTCGCCCGGTGCACCAACTCGTCGATCGCCTCGTCCGGGAGGTCGACGACGTTCTCCGCCGTCCAGTAGTTGCGGTACCCCGGCGGGTCATCCACCGAGCACTGGAAGTCGGCGTACGCCGTCGGACCGAAGGAGTCCGCGTCCGGATGGAGCGCCCGGATCGGCGCGAGCGCCTGCTCCCCGTCGGCCATGCTCCCCGCCCACATCCCGAGGACGTCGACGACGGCCGAGCCTCGCAGGTTGGCCGGAACCGTATCGTCGTCGGGGGCGGTTGCCAGGGCGTACGCGAGCGACAGCTCGTCTGGAGCCTTGTTCATGACGTCCCGGAACGCACGGAGAACCTCGCCGGCCCGGGAGGCCGGGAACAGCGTCTCCCCGGCGAAGACCTCCGGGCCGACGGGATGCAGCGCCAGCTCGAGCGTGGTCACGACGCCGAAGCCACCGCCGCCGCCCCGGAGCGCCCAGAGCAGGTCCCGGTTCTCGTCCTCCGACGCCCGGACGATCCGGCCGTCCCAGGTGACCATCTCGGCGCCGACGAGGTTGTCGCACGCGAGGCCGTACTTGCGCTCCAGCCACCCCGAGCCACCGCCGAGCGTCAGCCCTGCCGTTCCGGTCGTCGACACCCGCCCGCCCGTCGTTGCGAGCCCGTGGACCTGCGCCGCACGATCGACGTCGGAGCTGATCGCGCCGCCGCCGACGCGTGCGAGACGTCGCCCGACATCGATGTCGACGTCGGCGATGCGCCGAACGTCGACCACGACGCCGTCGTCGCACAGCGAGCGGCCCGCTACCGAATGTCCGCCGGCACGGACGGCGATCGGCAACCCGTGCTCGCCGGCGAAGGCCAGGACCGCCACGACATCGTCAACGGTCACGCACTCGGCGACCACGCGGGGCCTGCGCTCGATCATCGTGTTGAACAGCGTGCAGCTGTCCTCGTAGTAGTCGTCGCCCGGGCCGTGCAGGCCGCCCTGGAGGCGGAAGCGGAGCTCGTCGACGCTGGCGGCCGTGGCCGTGATCTCGGTCATGAGCTCAGTCTCCGGCGCAGCCGCCCCGCGCAACTTCCCCGGAACGGGCCATCCGACGCGATGGCCGAATCCGGCCAGCGCCGGTCATAGCAGGCCGTGCCGTGCGGCCTGACCGACCGCCGCCGCACGTGAGGACACGCCCAGCTTGGTACGAATGTTCGCGATGTGCCGATGCACCGTGTGGGTGCTGAGGAACAGCCGTTCGGCGATCTGGGCGTCGCTGCGGCCGTGCGCGACGAGGCGCAAGATCTCGACCTCCCGGAGGCTCAGCTCGTCGTGAGCGGCGCGGCGGCCGGCGTTCGGGCTTGCTCCCAGGAGAGCGAACGCCTCCCGGGCCGCACGCTCCTGTCCGTCCGCCTGCTCGTGCCGGCCCAGGTTCGCGAATGTGGAGGCCAGCACCAGCCGTGCCTCGGCCGTCTCGTACGGCGCCGCGCACTCACCGAAGAGATCTATGGCGTCCTCTGCCGCCCGGCGCGCGTCATCATGCTCGGTGGCTGCCAAGGAGACCTGCGCGCGAACCATGCGGCTACGCCCGCGCATGTACGGCGTGGACACCAGCTCCGCATCGCGCTCGAGGCGTTCCGCCGCCGCGTTCGCGGCCTCGTGGTCTCCCGCTGCCGCGCGGGCGCGCGCGAGCAGCTCCAGCGCTGGGAAGCGATCCAGCACGCTCGCTGCACCCAGGCGTCGCAGAACGCGATCGGCGGCCTCCAGGGCCGCCATGGCGTCGCCACGAGCGAGTTCCAGCTCCCCGAGCGCGAGGATCGCCTGCGGCAGCGGCAGCGCCGCCTCGAACAAGACACGTGCCTCGTCGACGTCGCCCTGACGCACCCGGAGCCGACCGAGGCGGACGGCCGTCGGCGCGGCGAGCGCGGGACGCATCGCCCGAACGTCGGCCATGGCGGTGCGGAGCTCCTGCTCGGCCGGGAGCCACTGACCGCCCGTCGCCAGCACGTCGCCGTACGCCGTACGGCAGACGCCGAAGAAGTGGCGGGACCGCCACGTCGTCGACCATGCGTGCAGCACCCGACACCACTGTTCCGCCCGCCTGAAGTCGCCGGCCTCGGCGCATGCCGACACCGTGTGGCACAGCGCCCAGCCCGGGGACGCCGTCTCGAGGAACTCCTCCCCCACTGCCAGTGCCGCGGACTCGTCGAGGCGCTCGAACCCGTTCTCGCTCGTGCCGGACGCCACCAACGCCCAGCCGAGGGTCGCGAGGGCGACGACCTCGACGCCGATGTCGCCGATCTCGTGCGCGACCTGCAGTGCCTCGCGGGACCGGCGCTCGGCGGTTCGAGGATCGGACCGCGCGAGGGCGAGGTCGGCCTCGATCAGGAGGAGGTAGCCCGTCTCGGAGCAGGGGCCGACGTCGTCGACCAGCGCCCGTCCGCGGCGCACCCACGCGGACGCGACCGCATCGTCCCCGCGGAAGTCGAGGTGGTCGGAGGCGATCCACATCGCCATCCGTGCCGCGCCGCGCACGTCCTCGACGCCGCGGTACGCGCGATAGGCGCGCCGACGAGCCGAGAACGTCGCCTCTTGATCGCCCTGCCACCAGGCCGCGCGCCCCAGACCTTCCCAGGCCTCGGGCGCCTGACCGGCGGCGACAGCCTCCTCGAACCGAGCCCGCGCCTCCGCCCAGTCGGCGCGCGCGAGCGCCGCACGACCAGCCGCCAGCGGTTCGAGGTCGATGCTCGTCGCACCCACGTACGTACGCTACCCGAGGCACCCCATCGGGGTCCGCCGAAAGCTTGGGCTGTCGGGCGCCGACCGACCATCGCGAGGTGGTCCCTCGCTTCGTACTGGTGCAATGCGCTGCATGACACGAGCGGCTCCGGTCGGATCCGGCAACTCACTCGCTCGTCATGCGGATGCAGGAGCGGCGCCGGCAACGAATGCCCGCCGGCGCCACCCTCGCGCCTCAGATCAGGCCGAGGCCCTTGACGGCGTCCCGCTCCTCGACGAGCTCGTGCACGGACGTGTCGATCTTGCCGCGGGAGAACTCGTCGATCTCCAGGCCCTGGACGATCTCCCAGGACCCACCCTTCGAGCAGACCGGGAAGGAGGAGATCAGACCCTCCGGGACGCCGTAGGAGCCGTCCGAGACGATGGCCGCGGACGTCCAGGAGTCCTCCGACGTGCCGTTGACCCAGTCGTGGACGTGGTCGATGGCGGCGTTCGCGGCCGAGGCGGCCGACGAGGCCCCGCGGGCGTCGATGATGGCGGCGCCCCGCTTGGCCACCGTCGGGATGAAGTCGTCCTCGAGCCAGTTCTGGTCGACCAGCCCCGCGGCCGGCTCCCCGGAGACGGTGGCGTGGAAGATGTCCGGGTACTGGGTCGCGGAGTGATTGCCCCAGATCGTGAGGTTCTTGATCTCCGACACCGGCGCACCGGTCTTGCCGGCCAGCTGGCTGAGAGCCCGGTTGTGGTCCAGCCGCGTCATGGCCGTGAACCGCTCGGCCGGGACGTCGGGGGCGTGCTGCTGGGCGATGAGGGCGTTGGTGTTGGCCGGGTTGCCCACCGCGAGCACCCGGACGTCGTCCGCGGCACGGGCGTTGATGGCCTCACCCTGCGGCCCGAAGATGCCGCCGTTGGCCTCGAGCAGGTCGCCCCGCTCCATGCCCTTCGCCCGGGGCCGGGCCCCGACGAGCAGCGCGACGTTGGCACCCTCGAACCCCTGCTCGGGGTTGTCGAAGATGTCGATGCCCTCGAGCAGCGGGAAGGCGCAGTCCTCGAGCTCCATGGCGGTGCCCTCGGCGGCCTTGACGCCCTGCGGGATCTCCAGCAGCCGGAGCCGCACGGGCGTGTCCGGCCCGAGCAGCTGGCCGGAAGCGATCCGGAACAGCAGGGCGTAGCCGATCTGGCCGGCCGCACCGGTCACGGTCACGTTCGTGGTCATCGAGGCACTCCTTCGTGGGGTGAGAGGTATCTCGTCATCAGCATCGGTCACGGGCTCCTCAGCCGAGCTGGGCGAGCGCCGCGTTGAGCGTGGCGGAGGGTCGCATGACCGCGGAGGCCTTCTCGTCGTCGGGCTGGTAGTAACCGCCGATGTCGACCGGCGAGCCCTGCACACCCAGCAGCTCGGCGTTGATCGTCTCCTCGCCCTCGACCAGCGTGCGCGCGACCTCCGCGAAGTCGGCCGCCAGCTCGGCGTCGTCCGTCTGCGCCGCCAGCTCCTGCGCCCAGTAGCGAGCGAGGTAGTAGTGGCTGCCCCGGTTGTCGAGCTCGCCGACCTTGCGGCTGGGTGACCGCCCCTCCAGCAGCAGGGTCGCCGTCGCCTTGTCCAGGGTGTCTGCGAGCACCTTGGCGCGCGCGTTTCCCGTCGAGGTCGCCAGGTGCTCGAACGAGGCCGTCAGGGCGAGGAACTCACCGAGGCTGTCCCACCGCAGGTGGTTCTCCTCGATCAGCTGCTGCACGTGCTTCGGTGCGGAGCCGCCGGCGCCCGTCTCGAACAGGCCGCCGCCGTTGATCAGCGGCACGATCGAGAGCATCTTCGCGGAGGTGCCGACCTCGAGGATCGGGAAGAGGTCGGTGAGGTAGTCGCGCAGCACGTTGCCCGTGACGGAGATGGTGTCCTCGCCGCGGCGGATGCGCTCCAGCGAGAACCTGGTCGCCTCGACCGGGGACATGATCTCGATCTGCAGCCCCGAGGTGTCGTGCCCGGGCAGGTACTCCTTGACCTTCTCGATGAGCTTGGCGTCGTGGGCACGCTCCGCGTCGAGCCAGAACACGGCGGGCGAGCCGGTCTCGCGGGCGCGCGTGACGGCGAGCTTGACCCAGTCCCGGATCGGTACGTCCTTGGTCTGGCAGCCGCGCCAGAGGTCGCCGGGCTCCACGCGGTGCTCGAGGAGCACGTTCCCGGCGGCGTCGACCACCTGGACGGTGCCGGTCTCGGCGATCTCGAAGGTCTTGTCGTGGCTGCCGTACTCCTCGGCTTTCTGCGCCATCAGGCCGACGTTGGGCACCGAGCCCATGGTGGTGGGGTCGTACGCGCCGTTCGCGCGGCAGTCGTCGATGACGGTCTGGTAGACGCCGGCGTAGCTCGAGTCCGGGATGACGGCGAGGGTGTCGGCCTGCTCGCCGTCCGGGGCCCACATCCTGCCGGAGCTGCGGATCATCGCCGGCATGGAGGCGTCGACGATGACGTCGGAGGGCACGTGGAGGTTGCTGATGCCCTTGTCGGAGTCGACCATCGCGAGCTCCGGTCCCTCGGCGAGCCCCCGGTCGATCGCGGCCCTGACGCCGTCGCGCACCTCGGGCTCGAGGGCGTCGAGGCCCGACAGGATGCCGGCGAGCCCGTTGTTCGGGTCGAGGCCCGCCGCGGCGAGCTGCTCGCCGTAGGTGGCGAAGACCTCCGGGAGGAAGGCCCGGACCACGCGGCCGAAGATGATCGGGTCCGAGACCTTCATCATCGTGGCCTTCAGGTGCAGGGAGAACAGGACGCCCTCGGACTTCGCCCGCGCGATCTGCTCGGCGACGAAGCGGTCCAGCGCGGCGGCGCGCATCACGGTGCCGTCCACGACCTCACCGGCGAGGACCGGCAGTGACTCTTTGAGCACGGTGGTGGTGCCGTCCTCCGCGACGTGCCGGATGGTGAGGGTGTCGTCCGCCGCGACGACGACGGACTGCTCGTTGTCCCGGAAGTCGTCGGCTCCCATGGTGGCGACGTCGGTCTTCGACTCGGGGCTCCACGTGCCCATCGAGTGCGGGTTCTGCCGGGCGTAGGCCTTGACCGAGGCGGGGGCCCGCCGGTCGGAGTTGCCCTCGCGCAGGACCGGGTTCACGGCGCTGCCCTTGACCCTGTCGTAACGGGCGCGGATCTCCTTCTCCTCGGCGGTGGCGGGCTCGTCCGGGTAGTCCGGGAGGGCGTAGCCCTGCGCCTGGAGCTCGGCGACGGCGGCCTTGAGCTGCGGGACGGAGGCGCTGATGTTGGGCAGCTTGATGATGTTGGCCTCCGGCGTCTTCGCGAGCTCGCCGAGCTCGTTCAGGTCGTCGGGGAGGCGCTGATCCTCGGTGAGGTGCTCCGGGAAGTGCGCGATGATGCGCCCGGCAAGGGAGATGTCGCGCGTCTCCAGCTCCACCCCTGCGGTCGAGGCGTAGGCCTGGATGATCGGCAGGAACGAGTAGGTCGCCAGCATGGGCGCTTCGTCTGTGTGGGTATAGATGATCGTGGCCAAGAGACGGATCCCATCCGGTGGTGGCAGCTTGTTCGACATCAAGATATCGGTTCCAGGTACCGGCCGTTCCGTCGGCTCCGGTGACTGGGCCTCAGCCGCCCACGACGGTGGCGTTCCCCCAGAGGCTGAGGTACCCGAGCGCGGCGGCGAGCACCAGCAGGAAGGCGACGTCGAAGGCCCGCGAGCGAGCCCCGGGGATGACGGCAGTCGGCGAGACGGCGCGGACGAGGCCGGCGGCGGCGAGTGCCGCGGCGAGGACGACGATCGCGACGGACACCCGGACCAGGACGGTGAGCAGACACACGGCGACGAGTGTGCCCAGGACGGCGGTGAGGGCCGTCATGCGGAGGGTGCGCGTGCTGGTCACGCCTGCGAGGCTACCGTGGACGGGTGCCCGAACACCCCGTCCCCCGGTCGGTCCTCGTGCTCGGCGCCGGACTGGCCGGCCTGCGCACCGTCGCCGAGCTCCGTGCACGGGGATTCTCCGGCGAGGTCACGGTTGTCGGCACCGAGACGGTGCCGCCGTACGACCGGCCCCCGCTGTCGAAGGAGCTCTTCGCCCGCACCGAGCCCCGGTGGCTCTCCGACGACGGGCTCGGTGACTTGACCGAGCTGGCCGACCGCGTCGTGCTCGGCCACCGGGCCGTCGCCATGCGTGCCGGCGAGAGCTGGGCCGAGGTCGACGTCGAGGCGGTCGAGACCGGGACGGGAGCCGGGGCTGGGGCCGCGACGTACCGGGCGGACGTCGTCGTCCTCGCCGTCGGCGCGCACGCCGTCGCCCCGTCCTCCTGGCGTGGCGCGGTCACGCTGCACCGGGCCGACGATGCCGACCGGCTGCGTGGGCTGCTGCGGCCGGGGCGCCGCCTCGTCGTCGTCGGGGCCGGGTGGATCGGTGCCGAGGTCTCCGGACTCGCCGCGGCCCAGGGCTGCGACGTCACCGTCGTGGAGGCGGCGCCGGCGCCGTTGGCGCGGCAGGTCGGCACCGCCGTCGGGCGGCACCTGGTGCCGTGGTACGCGGAGGCAGGTGTGGACCTGCGCTGCTCGACGCCCGTCCACGACGTCCGCCCGGGCGAGGTGGAGCTGGCCGGCGGCGAGGTGCTGCCGGCCGACGTCGTCCTCGCCGCGACGGGCGTGCGGCCGGCGACCGCATGGCTCGAGGGTTCGGTCCCGCTCACGCCGGGCGGCGCGATCCCCGTCGACGCCGCAGGCCGGGTGACCGGCGCGCCACCGTCCGTCCGCGCCGTCGGCGACTGCACGGACATGACGGTGGCCGGGCTGGGCACCGTGCCCGGCGGGCACTGGGACGCCGCGCTGACCCAGCCCGCCGCCGTCGTCGCCGGTCTGCTCGGCGGCGAGCAGCCGCCGACGCCGGCGCCGTACGTGTTCTCGACCCAGTTCGGCCGCCACCTGACCCTGGTGGGCCGGTCCGGTGATGGCGCACGGGTCGTCTACCGCGGCGATCCGACGGGTCCGGCGTGGACGGCCCTCTTCGTCGAGGACCGCCCCGGCTCGACCGTGCGCCTGGTGGCCGGGTTCACCGCCGACCGGCCGCGCGACGTCGGGCCGTTGCGCCGCCTCCTCGTCGGAGGGGCCAGGCCGGCGCTGGACGTCGAGAAGGCCGCCGACCCGGCCGTTCCGCTCAAGAAGGCGCTCGCCTGGCGCGATCGCGCGTAGCCGAACGGACCAATCGGCTCCGGGCCGGCACGAGCGGTACCACCCCAGTCACATCCGACACACCAGTCCCCGAACGGTCCGTTCGGCTACGACACTCGGTCAAGGACGCCGGTAGCTGCGCGGGTCGTAGGTCGTCTTCGGGCGCTCCGGCTCGTCCGCCGCCTCGCGGAACTCCCCGGAGAATTCACCGGGAACCTCCTCGGCGAGCTCCTCGGCCGTCCCGCCGGACTCCTCGGCCGCCTCGGCGATCGACTCCATCCGCGGTGCGAGCACCTGGATGACGACCGCCGCACCGACCAGCGCACCGGCGACGGTGAGGAGCACCCGCTCGACGGAGGCCATCATGGGCGAGAGCCACGCCATCGTCATGTAGAAGCCCTCGCTCGGACTGTCGTAGCCGCCGACCTCGCCCCAGAGGGCCGGCATGCCTCGTTCGAGGAAGACCCGCCACGCGATGCTCAGCGTGAACCCGACGACGGCGAGGATCACCGCGGCGACGACGCACTTCTTGCTCGCAGGATGCACACCGGGCTCCCAACCTCGACCACAGGACCGGTCACGACGCTACGCGTGCCGCCACGCCGCCCGTGGTCGTTCCGTGACGCAGGTTCCCGCGGCTCAGTGGAAGAGACGCAGGTTCCCGCGGCTCAGTGGAAGAAGTGCCGCGTGCCGGTGAGGTACATGGTGACCCCGGCGGCCTGCGCGGCCTCCACCACGGCGTCGTCCCGCATCGACCCACCCGGCTGGACGACGGCGGTGACGCCGGCGTCGAGGAGCACCTGGAGCCCGTCGGGGAACGGGAAGAACGCGTCGGAGGCGGCCACGGCACCGTGCGTGCGCCGCGGAGCGGCCCCACCGACGTTCTCGGCTCCACCGGCGCCGTCGACGTCTGAGGCGACCTCCACGCCGAGGGTGTTGGCGCGTTCGACGGCGAGGCGGCAGGAGTCGACGCGGTTGACCTGGCCCATGCCGATGCCGACGCTCGCGCCGTCGTGGGCGACGAGGATCGCGTTGGACTTGGCCGACCGGCACGCCTTCCAGGCGAACGCCAGGTCGGCGAGCAGCTCGGGAGAGGCGGCCTCGCCTGCAGCGAGCGTCCAGGTGGAGGGGTCGTCGCCGTCGGCGTCGACGTGGTCGCGCATCTGCACGAGGATCCCGCCGCTGATCTGGCGGATCTCCGCGGGCCGCTCCCCCGTCGGCGCCGGGCAGCGCAGGACGCGGATGTTCTTCTTCGCCTGGAGGACCTCCAGCGCGCCGTCCTCGTAGTCGGGTGCGACGACGACCTCGGTGAAGACGCCGGCGACCTGGTTCGCCATCTCCACCGTGACGGGCCGGTTCGTCGCGATGACCCCGCCGAACGCGGAGACCGGGTCGCAGGCGTGCGCCTTGCGATGAGCCTCCGCGATGTCGGCCCCGACGGCGATGCCGCACGGGTTGGCGTGCTTGATGACGGCCGCGGCGGGCTCGTCGAAGGTGTACGCAGCGCGGCGTGCGGCATCGGTGTCGACGTAGTTGTTGTAAGACATCGCCTTGCCGTGGAGCTGCTCGGCGCCGGCGAGGCCGGCGGGTCCGGCGGTGTCGCGGTAGAGCGCTGCTGCCTGGTGCGGGTTCTCGCCGTAGCGCAGCGCCTCGCCCTTGTCCCAGGTCTCGCCGACGAAGTCGGGCCAACCGTCCTCGGCACCGACGTAGGACCCGGCGAACCAGTTGGCGACCGCGACGTCGTAGGCCGCGGTGTGGGCGAACGCCTCGGCGGCGAGCTGCTTGCGCTGATCGAGGGTGAATCCGCCCGCGGCCACGGCGTCGAGGGCGTCGGCGTACCGAGCGGGTGAGGTGACGATCGCGACCGAGGGGTGGTTCTTCGCCGCCGCGCGCACCATGGACGGGCCGCCGATGTCGATCTGCTCGACGCACTCGTCCGGGGTGGCGTCGGAGTCCACGGTCTCGGTGAACGGGTAGAGGTTCGAGACGACCAGGTCGAACGGCTCGATGCCGAGGTCGGCGAGCTGGTTGACGTGGGTCTCGAGGCGCCGGTCGGCGAGGATGCCGGCGTGGACCCGCGGGTGCAGCGTCTTGACCCGCCCGTCCAGGCACTCGGGGAACCCGGTGAGGTCCTCGACCTTGGTGACCGGGACGCCGACCTCGGTGATGAGCCGGGCGGAGCCGCCGGTGGAGACGAGCTCGACACCGGCCTCGTGCAGCCCGCGGACCAGGTCCTCCAGCCCGCACTTGTCGTAGACGGAGACGAGGGCGCGACGGACGGGCACGCGGTTCGAGGCGGTACCGGCGGGCTGGCTGGTCAACTGACGCTCCTGGATGTGTCGACGACGGGGCTCAGGCACCCGGACGGGCACCCGATCCCGGCACCCAGGCGTGCGGTGCGCTGCAGGGTGGTTCCGGCCGCTCCCCGGTGGTGTGCTCCACCTTCTCGCCAGTCACGGCCGGGACCCACTCTAGCGAACTAGGCGGGCGGGTGAAGCGGCGCGGTCGACCGGGTCAGGCCCCGATGCGGACCCTGCGCCCCTCGATCTGCCAGCCCTCCCGGGCCAGCCGCCCCACCAGCTCGACGAGCTGTCCGCGCTCGGCGGCCTTGATGCGTTCGGTGAGGCTCTCCACGTCGTCGTCGTCGAGAACCGGGACGGCGACCTGGGCGACGATGGCGCCGGTGTCGACCCCGGCGTCGACGAAGAAGAGCGTGGCGCCCGTGATCTTGACGCCGTAGGACAGCGCGTCCCGCGGCCCGTGCATGCCCGGGAACGCGGGCAGCAGCGAGTTGTGCGTGTTGAGGTAGCGGTCCTCGAAGCGTTCGAGGAAGAGCGGTCCGCTGAGCTTGAGGAACCCGGCCGAGACGACGAGGTCGGGGTCGTGCGCGGCAACCTGCTCGGTCAGCGCAACATCCCACGCGGCCCGGTCGTCGTGGTCGCGGACCCGCTCGACGAAGGTCGGCAAACCGGCCCGGCGAGCCAGGTCGATCCCGCCAGCACCTTCTCGGTCCGCGCCGACGGCGACCACCTGGGCGCCGTACTCCGCGTCACCGGTGGCCTCGAGCAGGGCGGCGAGGTTGGAACCTCCGCCGGAGACGAGCACGACGATCCTGGCCGGACGGCGCGTCGTGACGGAGTGGGAGTCGATCACCTGGGCGAGAGTAGTCGGCTCGTGGGACATGATGGGTTCATGCCCGACCAGCAGTCTCCGCCACCCTCACCACCCGGCAGACCGTACGGCTCGCCCCGAGACCAGCACGAGGAACCCGACGAGGAGACCCAGAAGAGGGCGATGCGCCTGGTCCGGGTCTTCGGTCTCGCGCTGCTGATCACGGTCGCCCTCTCGCTCATGGCGCCGCCGTGGCCCGTCCCGATCGTGACGGCCGTCGTGGCGGTCGGGTCGCTCGTCCTGGGCATCGTCGCCCTCGTGCGGGTGCGTTCCGCCAAGGTGCGGGGGGCCACGCCGGCGGTGCTCGCCGTCGGGCTCGTGGTGGCGGCGTTCATGGCGCTGACGATGTCCGGGCAGATCGTGCTGTGGCGCGAGTACAGCGCGTACTCCGAGTGCATGGACTCGGCGATCACGCAGCAGGCGCAGGACGGCTGCCTCGCCGAGTTCGAGAACTCGCTCCAGGAACGGATGGACGAGATGCAGCAGATGATGCAGACCGGCTGAGGCCGCACCGCGGGGCGCGGCGGGACGGCGAGCCCTTCCTCACCCAGCGCTGTCACAGGGGCGAGCCCTGCCTCAGGGACCGGCGTCGCGGGACCACGCGGACAGCGATGGTCCGCTCCAGCCCTCCCCGACTCGTGGCTCCTGCGCCGGCCCGGACAGTGCCTCTTCCGCCGGCGATGCCTCCTCCGGCGTCCCGGCGCTGCGGTCCGGGGCGGCGCCGTCCTCCTGCCGTTCTTCGCCGTCGCGGTCGGTGTCCTCGCGGTCGGCCTCCTCGCGGTGGGCGTCGTGGGCTTGCCCGGTGGCGGTCGCCACGTCCGCCGCAGCAGCGACCGGCCCGACGCTTCTGCGCCGGGAGAGCCGTTCGGAGGCCCCGGAGACCCGTTCCCGGGCACGGCGGGCGCCGAGGCCGACCAGCTCCGCCGTGCGCGGGTGCAGGACGACCACGGTCAGCAGTAGTGCCGCCCCGACCTCGGCAAGCAGCATGCCGGCCACAGCGGGCGGCTCGGCGCCGATCTCGGCCATGCGTCCCGGGCCGATTCCGCCGGACGCCGCGTACGTGAGGACCGCAGCGGCGAGGGCCACGACGACGGCGGCCAAGATCGCGGTGCCGACGGACTCCGCCAGGGCTCGTCCGGAGGCGCGCCGGTGCAGCAAGACTCCGACGATCACACCGACCGCGACGGGCACGACCACCACCCACGTCGGCCCCGGTGCCTCCGGCGAAGGCAGGCCACCGAGCAGCGGGATTGCGGGCAGGGGTGCCGGCACGGCCTCCCCGGCGGCGAAGTGTGTCCCGGCGCCGAAGGCGAACCCGGGGCCGGCGCTCCACGCCAGTGCCCACACGGCCACAGTGGGCAGGTAGAGCAGCTGGGCCGCCGTCATGACGACCAGACCGACCGGGGCGAGCATGTAGGCGTCCTGGACCATCCGGACGCGGTCCCAGCCGGTGACCAGGGCCACGACCACCAGAGCGAGGGACACCAGCGCCAGGGCCAGCAGGATCCAGCCCGCGCCGCGGAGGCCGTCACGGACCCACGCGGGAACGCCGGCCGACCATGCCGGGGCCGGCGCGCCCGAGCGGCGCGCCGCGAGCACCGTGCCGAGCGTCGACACCACCGCACCACCGAGCAGGGCACCGAGACGTCCACCCGGCGCGGCCAAGGTCGCCACCAGCACCGACAGGACGAACCCGACGACGGCGAAGGAGGCGGCCCCGTAGCCGGCGATCCGTAGCCGCCGGACGGCGGCGTAGACGACACCGACGCTCAGCAGCGTCATCCCGAGCGGCACCACGGACACCGTGCCCTCGCCGACCGTCATGTCGCCGCCGTGCGCCAGGAGCCACAGCGCGGTGCCGGTGCCCGCGGCGCTCTGCCAGGAGGCGTCGCCCAGCGCCGGAGCCGCTGCCGTTGCGATGTAGGCGGCCACGGCGGGCACGGCGACAGCGAGCCAGCTCAGCACCGCCGCCTCGACTCCGCTGACCAGCCCGCGCAGCCAGCCCTCCGGCAGCCGACCGGACCCGCCGGGTCTCGGGGCGCCGGCCGCCCGGGACGGGCGCGTCTGCGTGGTGGTGGCCATCGCCCCATCGTCGCCCCGCCGCCGCGCCAGCCCCGCCTGCCCGTGCGGCGTGTCGGGGGCGAGCTGGACGTCAACATGCGTTGACACGGCCGCAGCGTCAACCTACATTGACACCATGACGCTGACCGACACGGCTGATGCCGCCCAGAGCCCGGACCCGACCACCGGCCTCCGTGCCGTCCGCGCGCTTCGTGAGCTCGCAGAGCGGCTGGAGGTTCTCCAGGTCGAGCGTGCCCGGCAGCTCGGCTGGTCCTGGCAGGAGATCGCCGCCGAGCTGGGTGTGAGCCGGCAGGCGGTGCACAAGAAGCACGGGCGCCGACGCGCCTGACCGGCCTGACCGGCCTGACCGGCCTGACCGGCCTGACCGGCCTGACCGGCCGACCAGACCTCACTTAGATGGAGGACCAAGACATGTTCGAACGCTTCACCAAGGACGCCCGCGCCGCCGTCGTGCTGGCCCAGGAGATCGCCCGCGAGGCGAGCTCCGCGAGCATCGGGCCGGAGCACGTCGCGCTCGGCGTGCTCGACGTGGACGGCAGCGGCGCTCGTGCGCTGCGCGACGCCGGGATCGACCCGGCCTCGGTGGCCGACCGGCTCCGGGACATGGTCCGGGAAAGCGGTCTCGACGCCGACGCGCTGGCGTCGCTCGGCATCGACCTGGAGCGGGTCAGCCGGAGCGCAGACACGCTCTTCGGCACCGGTGCGCTGGAGCGGGCGGGCCGGGCCCTGCGCGGGAAGGGTCGGCGCGGCAGCCACATCCCGTTCACCGCGGACGCGAAGAAGGCGCTCGAGCTGTCCCTCCGGGAGGCGCTACGGCTGCAGGACAATGAGATCAACGACCGGCACGTGCTGCTGGGCGTTCTGCGTGGCGGTGGGCCGGCGGCTGAGGCACTGACAGGCACCGGCACGCAGGTCGCGACCGTGCGCACCGCCCTCGAGACGCGCCCCGAAGCGGCCTGAGCCCCCGGCGACGCCGCCCGCAGGTCACGCTCCGAACGAGAGTGTCGATCTCGTCGTCATAGCAGCAAGATCAACACTCTGGTCCCCGGCCGAGCCGCGACGGCGGGCGCACCCGGCGGGAGCGACCGCCGTCGTCGGGCTGGAGTGGCTGGAGCGGCCCCCGGGTGCTCAGGCGAGCAGCGAGCGAGCCAGGCGCGCGGTCTCGGACGGCGTCTTGCCGACCTTGACGCCGGCCGCCTCGAGGGCGACCTTCTTCGCCTCGGCCGTGCCCGAGGAGCCGGAGACGATGGCGCCGGCGTGGCCCATCGTCTTGCCCTCGGGTGCGGTGAAGCCGGCCACGTAGCCGACGACCGGCTTGGTGACGTTGTCCTTGATGTACTCGGCGGCTCGCTCCTCGGCGTCGCCGCCGATCTCACCGATCATGACGATGACATCGGTGTCCGGGTCCTCCTCGAAGGCCTTCAGCGCGTCGATGTGGGTGGTGCCGATGACCGGATCGCCGCCGATGCCGAGGCACGTGCTGAAGCCGACGTCCGACAGCTCGTACATCATCTGGTAGGTCAGCGTGCCGGACTTGGAGACCAGGCCGAGGCGCCCGGAGTCGGTGATGTTCGCCGGGGTGATGCCCACGTTCGACTCGCCCGGCGTGATGATGCCCGGGCAGTTCGGCCCGATGAGGCGCACGCCCTTCGACTCGGCGTAGGTGAAGAACTCCGCGGTGTCGGCCACCGGGATGCCCTCGGTGATGATGACGATGAGCGGGATGCCGGCGTCGACGGCCTCGACCACCGCGGCCTTCGTGAAGGCCGGCGGCACGAAGATGACCGAGACGTCCGCCCCGGTGGCCTCCCTGGACTCGGCGACAGACCCGAAGACGGGTACCGAGACGGTGCCGGCCTGCCGGTTCTCGGCGCCCGGGCCGAGCGGCTCGACGTCGAAGTCGACGGACGTGCCCGCCTTGCGGGGGTTCACGCCGCCGACGATCTGGGTGCCGGAATTGAGCATCCGCAACGTGTGGACCTGCCCCATGGAGCCGGTCATGCCCTGGACGATGACCTTGGAGGAGGAGTTGAGAAGGATCGACATGTGGTTGCTTCCGTCCTTACTTCGCAGCCGCGAGCTCGACAGCCTTGGCCGCGGCCTCGTCCATCGTGGGTACGACCGTGACGAGCGGGTGGTTGGCGTCGGCCAGGATCTTCCGCCCGGCCTCCACGTTGTTGCCGTCGAGGCGGACCACGAGCGGCTTCGAAGCGGTGTCGCCCAGGATCTCCAGGGCGCTCACGATGCCGCTGGCCACCTCGTCGCATGCGGTGATCCCGCCGAAGACGTTGACGAACACCGAGCGCACCTGCTCGTCACCGAGGATCACGTCGAGCCCGTTGGCCATGACGGTGGCGTTCGCGCCGCCGCCGATGTCGAGGAAGTTCGCCGGCTTCACGCCCTGCTGCTCGCCGGCGTAGGCGACGACGTCGAGAGTGGACATCACCAGCCCCGCCCCGTTGCCGATGATGCCGACCTCGCCGTCGAGCTTGACGTAGTTGAGGTCGAGCTCCTTGGCCTTGGCCTCGAGCGGGTCGGTCGCCGCCTGGTCCACGAGCTCGGCGTGGTCGGGGTGCCGGAACGCGGCGTTCTCGTCGAGGGTCACCTTCCCGTCGAGAGCGATGATGGCACCGGCCTCGGTGCGTACCAGGGGGTTGACCTCGACGAGCGTGGCGTCCTCCTCGTCGTAGGCCGTCCAGAGCTGCTCGATGACGGCGGCGACCTCGTCGGCGATCTCCGGCGCGAACCCGGCTGCGGAGACGATCTCGGCGGCCTTCGCCTTGTCGACGCCGGCGATCGGGTCGACTGCGACGCGCGCCAGCGCCTCCGGACGCTCGACCGCGAGCTGCTCGATCTCCACACCACCCTCGACCGAGGCCAGTGCCAGGTAGCGGCGCTCGGCGCGGTCCAGCAGGAGCGAGAAGTAGTACTCCTCCGCGATCGAGGCGCCCTCGGCGATCATCACCCGGTGCACGGTGTGTCCCTTGATGTCCATGCCGAGGATCTCCGCCGCGTGCGCCTCGGCCTCCTCGGGGTTGTGAGCGAGCTTCACGCCGCCCGCCTTGCCGCGGCCACCGGTCTTCACCTGCGCCTTGACGACGACGGTCCCGCCGCCCAGCTCCTGGGCCGCAGCCTTCGCCTCGGCTTGCGTCGTCGCGACGATGCCCCGCAGCACGGGTACTCCATGCTTCTCGAACACGTCACGAGCCTGGTACTCGTAGAGGTCCACGCCTCTGGTCCTTCCGTTGGCTTCAGTCGTGATGTTTCGACATCGAGACATCCGCCGAAAAGCCTACAGCGCTGCGCCCGAGCGCCACTCCTCGGCCAGGCACTGAGACATCTCGGCCAGCTGTTGGGACGGCGGACTCAGGCGCTCCCGTCCTCCGTGTCGGCCGGCTCCTCGACCGGGATCCCGGTCAGGCGTTCGGAGAGGGACCGGAAAGCGTCTTTGACCACGTTGGCGTAGAGGTGTGCGCCCTCGATGTCGGGATGGATCTGATCGGCCTGGAGGAGCGTCGTGTGCTCGGCCGCGGCGGTGTTCCAGTCGCCGATGATCGCGTTCGGGTAGTCGGCCACGATGTCGGCGAGCGCGGCGTTCGACCCGGGCACCCAGTGGCTGCTGCCGTAGATGTTCAGCACCACGATCATGCGGCCCGCACCGAGATCGTCGAGGACCCCGCGCACCAGGTCCGGATCGTCCACGCCGGCGTTCGTGCCGAAGTGGAGCACCACCGCCCGCCGCACGGTGCCCTGGTCCAGGGCGTCCTGGACCACGGCCGGCGCATCGACCCACTTCCGGTTCGATCTCGCGTCGAGCAGGATGCCCGGGAGGTGGTGCTCGAGGCCGTCGGCGCTCGTCACGACCAGGGAGTCGCCGAAGGCGGTGATCTCCTCCCCGGTGGGCATGGAGGCGTCCAGCTCGGGATCGGCCTCGGTGACCACGTCCGCCGTCGCTGCGTCCGCCGCGAGGCGCGCCTCGGTCGCCTCGATCTGTGCCTGGGTACTCGTGCGGTCGGGTGCGGCGGCGATCGCGACGCCGGCGAGGATCACGAGCATCGCCGTCGTCCCCGCGGTGGCGCGTGCAGCCACCCGCCGGGCCGGCACGGCGGTGACCAGCGACCGCCGGAACCGGCGGATGGCTTCGCTGAAGCCCAGGTTGCGCACCGGCGTCTCCAGCCACCGGTAGGAGGCGGCGGAGAGGGCGAGCGTGAGCAGCAGCGCGACGCACAGGATCGCCCAGCGCTCGGCAGAGTCGTGAGCCGTGGGGACCAGCAGGGTGAGGATCACGATGACGGGCCAGTGCCACAGGTAGATCCCGTACGAGCGTTGCCCCACCCATTCCACGGCCGGTGCCCGCATGACGCGCTGGAACAGCGTCGGCCTGCCCAGCAGCGCGGCGATGAGGACCGCGCTGAGCAGCGCGGCGAGCAGGATGCCGCCACGGAAGGTGAACGCCGTCGACTCGCGCAGCGTCAGCATCAGGACGGCAAGCCCGCCCAACGCGCCGAGGGCCGCGCGCTGCTGCCAGTGTCGCCAGGCGTCGCTCGACAGAAAGCCTTCGGGCTGCGACCACCAGAAGGCCAGCGCGACGCCGACGAGCAACGAGAACGCGTGGGTGTCGGTGCCGTAGTAGACGCGGGTGGCGTCCTCGCCGGGTGTGAGCTGCAGCGCCATGAGGGCGGCGGAGAGCCCGGCGGCCACCAGCGCGATCCGGACCCGGGTGCGCGCAGCGGCGGTGGCCGACATGATGACGACCAGCAGGAGCGGCCAGAGCAGGTAGAACTGCTCCTCGACCGCGAGCGACCAGAAGTGCGCGAAGACCTGTGGTGCGGTGGTGTCGAAGTAGCTGGATCCGGCCGAGATCTCCAGCCAGTTCGTGGAGAAGGTCAGCGCACCGACGCTCTGCCGCGCGATCCCGACGAGCAGGTCGGAGCTGACCGCCCACGCCGCGGGCACGCAGACGAGCACGACGGCGAGGAGGGCGGGCAGCAGCCGCCGCGCCCGGCGCAGCCAGAACCCGGCGAGGTTGATCCGCCCACCGGCCATCTCACGCAGCAGGAGTGTGGTGATGAGGAAGCCGGAGACGACGAAGAACACGTCGACGCCGAGGAAACCCCCCGGCAGCGACTCCGGGCGCAGGTGAAACACGAGGACCGCGACGACGGCGATCGCGCGCAGTCCGTCCAGCCCTTCGATGCGTCCGCCGCGGGCCTTGGGCGACATCTGTGCACCAAGCCCGGAGGGCCGCACCGCGGCGCCGTGGGATGACGAGGCAGCGCCATGGCCAGCGCGTTCTTGCACCTGCGTCATGTTGCGCCTCCGGCCCGACGGCTTGTCGCTCCGAGGCTAGGCAGGAGCACCGACGCTTCCGTGGAGGCGCGCGGACGGGCGCGCCCGCAAGGGCTACAGCTTCGTGACCGGCGAGTACCGCAGCAGCAGCCGCTTGAGGTGGCCGCTGCCGAAATCGATCTTGGCGACGGCGGAGGAACCGGACCCCTCGAGCGCGACCACCGTGCCCAGTCCGTAGCTGTCGTGGGTGACCTTGTCCCCGACGTCCAGGCCGAGTCCTTCCGGGTGCTTGGTTGCGGCCTTCGCCGCCGCGCCCGACGTCGTGGCCGAGCTCGTCGACGCCGTCGACGCGGCGGGGCCCGTCGGACCCGTCGAACCCGCAGCGGTCGTACCGACGCCCAGCTTGCCCGTCCGGACCGGCCCGCTGCGGCCCCCCACGAGGTTCCCGCCGCGGTCGGGAGGGCCGGAGCCGAAGCCGCCTCCGTACCCGGACCTGGGCCGGCGCAGCGTTTCCATGGAGGACTCCGCCCGGCGCCACTCCACCAGCTCCGAGGGAATGTCGTCGAGGAAGCGCGAGGCCGGCAGCTCGTGCGGCATCCCGAACGCGGTGCGCACGGCCGCGCGCGAGATGTAGAGCCGTTCCCGTGCCCGGGTGAGTGCCACGTACGCCAGACGACGCTCCTCGGAGAGCTCGTTCTCCTCGGTCAGCGAGCGCTGGTGCGGGAACGTGCCGTCCTCCATGCCGGTGACGAACACGACCGGGAACTCCAAGCCCTTGGCCGTGTGCACGGTCATGAGGGTCACTTGGCCGGCGTCGTCGGCGTCGTCGGGCAGCTGGTCGGTGTCGGCCACCAGCGAGACCCGTTCGAGAAAGTCGCCGAGGCCGCCCTCGGGCTCGGTCTCACGGAACTCGTCGGCCACGGCGTGCAGCTCCGCGAGATTCTCCACCCTGGTCGCGTCCTGCGGGTCCTCGCTGGTGCGCAGCTCGGCGAGGTACCCCGACTTGTCGAGGGCGGTGTCGAGGATCTCGGCCGGGGCGGCTCCCGAGGCCTCCATGTCCCGCAGCTCGGTGAGCAGCTCGTGGAAAGCCTTGACCTGGGCGCGTGCGCGCGTGGCGAGGCCGATGACCTCCGGAGTGGTGTCCCGCTCCTCCCCTTCGGCAGAGGCGTCGGCGAGCGCCTGGCCGAACGAGACGCGGTGCTTCTCCGCGTGGGTCGCCAGGACGGACTCGGCCCGGTCTCCCAGGCCCCGCTTGGGCACGTTGAGGATCCGGCGGACGTTGACGGCGTCGTCGGGATTGGCGACGGCCCGCAGGTAGGCGACCGCGTCCTTGATCTCCTTGCGCTCGTAGAAGCGGGTGCCGCCGACCACCTTGTACGGCAGGCCCGCGCGCACGAGGACTTCCTCCATCGCCCGGGACTGGGCGTTGGTGCGGTAGAAGATCGCGACGTCGCCGGGCCGGGTTCCGCGCTCGTCGCCGAGCCGGTCGATCTCCTCGGCGATGAACCGGGCCTCCTGGTGCTCGGAGTCGGCGACGTAACCGACGATGAGCGGCCCCTCGCCGGCGTCGGTCCAGAGGTTCTTGGCCTTGCGGCCGGCGTTGCGGGAGATGACGGCGTTCGCCGCGGAGAGGATCGTCTGCGTGGAGCGGTAGTTCTGCTCCAGCAGGATCGTCCTTGCCTGGGGGTAGTCGTCCTCGAACTCCAGGATGTTGCGGATGGTCGCGCCGCGGAAGGCGTAGATCGACTGGTCGGCGTCTCCGACCACGGTGAGCTCGGCGGGCGCGAGGCCCTCGTCGTCGGCCGAGTCCGCCTGCCCGCCACCGCTCGTCCCTCGCTCGCGCTCGTCGACACCGGCCAGCTCGCGCACGAGCGCGTACTGCGCGTGGTTGGTGTCCTGGTACTCGTCCACGAGCACGTGGCGGAACCGGCGCCGGTAGTGCTCGGCCACGGCGGGGAACGCCTGGAGCAGGTGCACCGTGGACATGATGAGGTCGTCGAAGTCGAGGGCGTGCGCCTGGCGCAGCCGATCCTGGTAGAGGCGGTACGCCTCGGCCAGGTGCGAGTCGAAGTTGTTCGTCCCGCCGGCCTGGTTCGCGAAGTCGTCGGGGTCGATGAGCTCGTTCTTCAGGTCCGAGACCTTCCGCGAGAACATCCTCGGCGGATACCGCTTGGGGTCGAGGTCCAGCTGGCGGCACACCAGGGTCATCAGGCGCTGGGAGTCGGCCGCGTCGTAGATGGAGAAGCTGGAACGCAGGCCGAGCGTCTCGTGCTCGCGCCGCAGGATCCGCACGCACGCGGAGTGGAAGGTGGAGACCCACATGCGCCGGGCCGAGGGCCCGACGAGGTCGCTCACCCGCTCGCGCATCTCGGCGGCCGCCTTGTTGGTGAAGGTGATCGCGAGGATCTCCCCCGGGCGTGCCCGACCGGTGGCGAGCAGGTGCGCGATGCGGTGGGTCAGCACCCGGGTCTTGCCCGAGCCGGCGCCGGCCACGATGAGCAGCGGGCCGCCACTGTGGACGACGGCGGCACGCTGGTTCGGGTTGAGCCCCTCGACCAGGGCGTCGGGATCGATGCCGTACGAGCCGGCGGGCCGGTCGTCCGCGTCCGGTCCGGCACCGCCCGGGCTCCTGTCCCCGTCACCGCCGGAACCGCTGGCCGCCCGGCGGCGGGCCCGCTCCACCGGGTCGTCGCCCTCGCGGCCGGCCGTGCCCTGACCGTCGTGGGGCTGCGTCGCGCCGTCGTCCTCACGCGGCGGGACGGCGGCGGGCAGGCGCTGCTGCGTGCCGGAGGAGCCGGGCAGGGGGAGATCGTCGAACAGGGAGAGCATCGTGCTCTCCATGCTATGTGGCGGCACCCACCTGGGGCGGACCGTGTGGACGGCCGCCGGGTGAGGCTCGACTCAGTCGCCGACCGGCGCGCGGAAGCTGCGCACCGTCACCGAGACGGTGACGTCCACCGGGTCGGGCAGGTCAGCGACGGCCTCCTGGAGAGTCTCCGCGGCGACGTGGTGGCTGCTCGGTCCCATGGCGACCTCGTCGAGCACGTCGTGACGGCTCATCGGCACCCGGTACTCGATCTCGCGGGAGCTCTCCGGCGCCAGCTCCGCCAGCTGGGCGGCGAGCCGGCTCTCCTTCTCCGGGCCCACGCGCACCAGGCCGAGCGGCTCGACGAGCTCGTGCAGGTGCCGCGGCGTCGGGGTCGCGACGACGAACCGGCCGCCCGGCGCGAGGACCCGCCGGATCTCGGGCACGTTGCGGGGCCCGAAAACGGACAGGACGACGTCCGCGGCGTCGTCGAGGAGTGGGAGCGCCTGCCACACGTCGGCTCCCACGGCCGCGACGCGCTCGTGCGCTCGGGCGGCTCGCTTGAGGGCCGGCGTCGAGGCGTCGAGCACCAGCCCGGTCAGGTGGGGCCGGTCCGCGACGACGGCGGCCAGGTAGTATCCGGTGCCGCCGGCTAGGTCGACGCACAGTCCCGACCGGTCGCCGACGGCCTCGGCGACGGCGTGCGCGAGCCGCCCGTAGTGCCGGCGGGCGAGGAACGCCTCGCGAGCGGCGACCATGGCGGCGTCGTCGCCGGCGAAGGCACGGCGTCCGCCCAGCAGGGTGACGTGACCCTGCCGCGCGACGTCGAAGGCGTGCCCGGCCGCGCACCGGACCGTTCCGTCGTCGAGCGTCAGCGGTGCACGGCAGACCGGGCAGGCGAGGTGGTCGACGACCCGAGACAGCGCCCCCGCCCTGCCGGGCCCGCCGGGGCCTGGGGCGCCGCCGTCGTCGTTCACGTGAGGAGGAGTCCGATGACCCATGCTCCGGTGGCCAGCATGGCGCCGCTCAGCTCGATGAGGATGGTCCAGCCAGTGGCGCGCAGCGCCTGGACGGTTGCCTGCCGCGCCTCGCGCTGGACCCTCAGCCGGTAGAGCTCGGCTAGGTAGACGCCTAGGATGAAGCCGAGCGGGAGCCCGATCACGGGGACGACGAAGAAGCCGACGACGCCGAGGACGCCGCCGAAGAGCAGCGTGCGGTTCGGTACGCCGGCGGCCTTGAGGTACTTCCCGGCGTAGAGGTACTTCCCGATCCCGGCGACGGTCACCGCGACCAGGGCCACGGCCACGACGACCCAGCCGACCACGCCGCCGGTCGCCACGCCCCACGTCCCGACGGCGGCGAGGACGATGAGGCTGCCCGGGTAGACCTGGACCACCGCGCCGACGAGGCCGACGGCGATGACCAGTGCGACGAGGAGCTCAGCGAGCGGGGACATCGGTCAGCCCCAGAGCACGGCGACGCAGATGTTGACGATCACCAGGCCGGCGAGCGTGACGAGGTAGCCGCGGGTGACCTTCTCCTCGTTGCTCGCGCCGTAGATGCTCATGCCGAGGACGCCGAGGCCCACGATCAGCTTGACCCCGACCCAGGCGTAGCTGAGCTCCCAGCCGCTCATCTCGGCCGCGCCGACCATGAGGATGCCGACGATGACGGCGGTCCAGGCACCGTGGGTGACACCCTTCGCGAGCCGTGGCTGGCGCAGGCTGGTGAGGGCGGCTCCGAGCACGATGGCCCAGCCGATCATGTGGAAGACGAGGAGGATGCCCATGACGATGTCCATGGGGTCACTCTAGGAGCGGCCGCCGCCGCGCTGCCGAATGGTCCGTCCCGCCGAGTGCCGCCCGGTGTCCGGCCCTGCCGCTGCGGGCGCCGCCGTGCTCAGAGCAGGCGACGGTCGGCCGCCCACCGGGTCAGCTCGTGCCGGGAGGACAGCTGCAGCTTGCGCAGCACCGCGGAGACGTGGGTCTCGACCGTCTTGATCGAGATGAACAGCTCGGCGGCGACCTCCTTGTACGTGTAGCCGCGAGCGATGAGCCGCATGACCTCCCGCTCGCGGGCCGTGAGCCGGTCGAGCTCGTCGTCGTGCACGGCCAGGTCGCCGGCCGCCGTGCCGAACGCGTCGAGCACGAAGCCTGCCAGCCGCGGGGAGAACGCGGCGTCGCCCGCGGCGATGCGGCGGACGGCGTCGGCAAGGTCGGGGGCGCTGATCGCCTTGGTCACGTAGCCACGGGCACCCGCGCGGATGACCGCGACGACGTCCTCGCTGGCGTCGGAGACGGACAGGGCGAGGAACCGCGTGGTGGTCAGCAGGGGCGCGCAGGCAGCCACCACCTCTGCGCCCCCTCCCCCGCGACCACCGGGCAGGTGGACGTCCAGGAGGACGACGTCGGGGCGCAGCGCGTTCACCGCGGCGACGGCGCCCTCGACGTCCTCGGCCTCCCCGACCACCTCTAGGTCGGTGGCGTGCCGGGTCAGCTCCGCCCGCACGCCGCTGCGCACGAGCGCGTGGTCGTCGACGATGAGGACACGGATCTTGTCCTGCTCAGGTTGCTCGCTCACTGCTGCCCCTTCGTTGGCATGACGAGGTGGATCTCGGTGCCGCCGACACCGGACCGTACGTCGGCCGTGCCGCCGTGCCGCTCCATGCGCCCCACGATCGAGCGTCGCACGCCGTGGCGGTCGTCGGGGACCGTGGCCAGGTCGAATCCGTCGCCGCGGTCGCGGACGAAGACCTCGCTCTTCTCCGCCGCGACCTCGACGTACAGGCTGACCGGTGGGCGCCCGTGTGCCACGGCATTCGTCAACGCCTCCCGGACGGCGGCGGTCAGGACCTCGGTACCGGCGTCGGGGACGGCGTCGCCCGCAGTGACGACGTCGATCGGCACACCGCGGACGTCCTCGACCTCGCCGGCGACCTGACGGATCTCGTCGGCGACGGACGTGCCCGGCGCCGGCCGGTCGGTGTACAGCCACTCGCGCAGCTCGCGTTCCTGGGCGCGGGCCAGGCGCGAGACATCGGGATCCTGCGCGCGAGCCCGGATGAGTGCGAGCGTCTGGAGCACGGAGTCGTGGAGGTGGGCGGCGATGTCCGCACGCTCGGACTCGCGAGCGCGCGCCTCGCGTTCCGAACCGAGCTCACGCACGAGCCGCAGCAGCAGCGGCGCGAGGACGACGGCGACGCCCGCAACCACAGCCAGCCCGGCCAGGGTGGCCTCGACCATCTCGGGCAGCGACCGCCCGGGCGCCACCACCAGCAGCGCGCCGATCACGGCGAGCACGACGCCGGCGCCGACCCGCACGACCAGCGTTCCCCGAGAGGTCTCCCCACGGCTCGCCGCCGCGAGCTGACCCCACGCGATGGCCGCACCGGCCGCGACGAGCAGTGCGGGCAGCAGCCATGTGCCGAATCCGGTCACCTGCCAGAAGAGCAGCTGGACGGCGACGAGCAGCAGCACGGCCGCGATGATCACGTCCCGGGTGACCGAACCCGTCCGTGCGTCTCGGAGACGCGGCGCGAGCCGGCCGAGGGCCGCCGGACGGCCGGCCTCGGTGGGCTCGCCGACGGGAACCGTGAGCCACAGCCACACGTACAGCAGCGCGCCGGCGCCCAGGAAGAAGATGCTGACGACTGCGCCGAGGCGGACCCAGAGCACCGGGAAGCGAAGGTGGGCAGCGAGCCCCGCGCACACGCCCGCCAGGCGCCGCCCCCGGCGGGGACGGCGCAACGGTAGGCGGCCCGAGACGGGCGCAGCAGAGGTGCTCACAAGCCCCATCGTCACACGCCGGGAGCCGTAAATCGGCGGCCTGAGGCGGATTCCAGGGTTTCCGCCGAGGCGAATCAGGGTCCGACCAGGGTGCTCCCCGATGGTGCGGCGGCGGCCCGGTGGAGTTGGCTTGTCATCATGAGCACCAGCAGTGGGCGCCAGGAGCGCCCCCACACAGCACCGGGTGGCCACGGCCCTCCGGCCGGTACACCGGGGCCGCCCCCGCAGGCCGACCCGTACCAGCAGACGCACGTCCGGGGCCCGGCTCCCGGCTTCTTCGACTCTCTGCGCCGGACCGGCATCTGGCGCACGCAGGAGCGGTGGATCGGTGGCGTCGCCGGCGGGTTCGCCCGCCGCCTCGACGTCGATCCGCTGCTGGTGCGCGGCGTCCTCGTCGTCATGACGTTCTTCGGCGGCCTCGGTCTGCTCCTCTACGGGCTGGGCTGGGCCCTGCTGCCCGAGGAGTCCGACGGCCGCATCCACACCCAGGAGGCACTGCGCGGCAACGTCGACGCCGCACTCGCCGGCGCCGCCGTCTTCGCTCTGATCGGCCTCGTGCGGCCGGCGTTCTGGTGGGACGAGAGCTACTGGTTCATCGGCGGGTTCCTGCCCACGCTCGTCCTCCTCGGGATCGTCGGACTCATCCTGGCTCTGATGCTGCGTCGTCGTGACTCCCGCCCGAACGTGCCCCCGGGCGCGCCAGATGCCGGGTCCCCTTCTTGGACCGGCGCCCCCGCTCCTGGGCCGACCGCCGGTTATGGACCTACCCCGGGCTACGGGCCGACCCCGCATATGGGGACACCGGGTGTCACGACGCCGCCTCCGCCGCCCGGCGCGAGCGTCTACCACGCCGCAGGTGCCGGTCCTGCCGCCGGACCGACCAGCTGGTCGCAGGCCGGGCGCGGTGACGCGTCCCCCACCGACACGACGTCGGAGGCACCGCCGGCAGCGTCCGGTGATACCGCCGCCGGAGGCACCCCGTACGACACCGCCGGTGGCGCGCCGTACGACACCGCCTACGGTCGCGCGACGTACGACGTCCCCGAGACGACGGCTACCGGAACCACGGTGCCAGGAACGACGGCGCCAGGAGCACCCTGGGATCCGGCGATGGAAGGTCGGTCGGCGCCCAGCGCGCCACCAACTCCCCCCAAGCCACGCACGCCCGGTCCGGGGCGCGGCACGGTCGGCGTCGTCCTCGGGCTCTGCCTGCTGCTCCTGGCAGGTCTGGTGATCTGGGACCGGCTCGTTCCCCAGCTCTTCTGGCCGGGATCCGACGACGGCTGGTTCGTGGCGCTCGCCGCCGGCGGCGCCATGCTGGTCGTGCTCGGCGTGGGCGTGGTGGTCTCGGCACTGCGTGGCCGCCGTGGCCGCGGGCTCTCGGCGCTCGGCGTGCTCCTTGCCCTGGTGGTCGTGCCCGGGATGATCACCGCCACCCTCGCGGACGACTGGTACGACGGTCCCGGCCGGACGGTCGCCGACGTCTCCTTCGCGCCGACCACTGCCGCTGCCGCCGAGGACGGCTTCTCCCTGATGGCGGGGGACATGGTGGTCGACCTGACCGGGCTCGACATGGACGGGCAGAACGAGGTCATGGTCCCGATCGAGATGGCGGCCGGCATGGTGCGCGTGATCGTCCCGGACGGCGAGGCCGTCGAGGTCGAGGTCGAGATGGGAGCCGGCGACCTGACCGGCTTCACCGAAGGCAGCTGGCAAGGCCGTAGCAGCGGCGGGACCGGATCCCTCCCACCGACGTTCGAGCTCAGCGGCTCGTTCCGCGAGTCGTACCGCTCGCCGGAGGTCTCGGACGACGACGCCGACCTGGTCGTCGACGTCACCGTCGGCACCGGCGCCATCATCATCGAGGAGGAGCAGTGAACGACAACCGCACCGACGGGCCCGAGAACCGCATCGATGGGCTCAGCCCCGACGAGCCAGCGACCGGCGAGTCCACGACCGATCCCCACGAGGAGCCGGGGCACGCCGAGACCGCTGCCTCGCCCGACGCCGTTCACGACGAGATGACGGAGACCATGCGTACCGAACCCCTCACCGCCCACCCCACCGCCACGCTCGAGACGCCTCCCACGCAGCCACTTGCCGGCGGGCATGAACCGCCCCCGCCGGGTGTCGGGGACGAGGCCTGGATCGCCGCAGCACCGGCCCCGGGCGAACCCGCGCCAGGCTCCGCAGACCAGCCCGCGACCCGTGCCGAGGCGCCCTCCGCGGCATCGGCGGGGACGCCTTCAGCACCGGTCTGGTCCGCGGCGACCGTCGCCGAGGAGACTCCCGTGCCGCCACGCCGGACGCGCACCGGCACGCTCGTCCTCGGCATCGTCCTGGCACTGATCGGTGTCGGCGCGATCGTGACCGGGCTCGGCTACCAGCTCGACCTCCAGCTCGCGCTCGCGGCGCTGCTGGTCGTCGCCGCGGTCGTCCTGCTGGTCACTCCGCTCGTCCAGCGCGGCAGGTCGTCGGAGTCCCCCTAGTTCCGAGCTGCGCACCCATCGCGACGTCTGCGCCATCCACTCGCGACGTCTGCGCGTAGCCGAACGGACCGATCAGCTCTGCACCGTCTGCAGCGCCGCCTCATGAGTCACACCGGTCACAGGAGCCCCGAACGGTCCGTTCGGCTACGGCCCTGGCGAACACACAGTCCGAGCTCCAGCAGCCACAGCCCCTGTGGATAGAGCACGAGCGGCGCCCTCGGCTGCGGGCATGCTCAGGACTCGTGTCCGTCGTGGAGGAGCTGCTCCGGCTCGGTGGTGTCGCCACGCGATCAGCACTGATAGCGGCGACATCCCGTCCCGAGGTCGACGCAGCCCTGCGCACGGGCGAGGTCACACGGCTCGCACGCGGACGGTACGCGCTGCCACAGGCGGACGAGGCCCGTAGCCGGGCACACGCCCTCACCGGTGTGATGTGCCTGCTCAGTGCGGCGCTGCACCACGGCTGGGCGGTGAAGCATCCTCCGGACAGACCGCAGGTCGCCCTGCCACGCAACCGCAAGGTACCCAGCGACGTCGTCGGTTCCGTCGAGATCAGACGCCTTCGCCTCGCGCCCGACGACGTGGTCGACGGCGCCACGAGCAAGGATCGGACACTGCTCGACTGCTTGCGGGCTCTGCCGTTCGACGAGGCTCTCGCGGTCGCAGATTCCGCGCTTCGCGACGGTTATCCGCACAAACGTCTCGAGGCCGTGGCACGGGACGCGCGCGGACCGGACTCCGTGAGGGCGCGCCGGGTCGCACGGGTGGCGACCGCATTGGCGGCGAACCCGTTCGAGTCCGTGCTGCGCGCCATCGCCATGACCGTCGCCGGCCTGTCGGTGAGGCCGCAGGTCTCCCTGTACCGCCGGAACGACTCCGTCGTCGGAGGCCGGACCTTTCTCGGTCGACCAGACCTGGTCGACGAGCAGCTCCGCATCGTGCTCGAGGCCGATTCCTTCGAGTGGCACGGCGGCCGGACGGCGCTCAGATCGGACGCTCTGCGCTACAACGGCCTGGTGGTCGACGGTTGGCTGGTGCTGCGGTTCACCTGGGAGGACGTCATGTTCGACAGCTCGGCGGTCCGCGTCATGCTGGAGCGCGCCGTAGCCGAACGGACCGATCAGCTGTGCGCCGTCTGCGGAGCCGCCTCCTGAGTCACACCGGTCACAGCAGCCCCGAACGGTCCGTTCGGCTACGGGCCTTTCCGTACAGCGCGTCGGCCGCCGCGACCACGTCGGACCAGTCGGCCGCCGGCGGCACGGCCGCGTTGTGCGCGAGGATCCCGGCAAGCAGGCCTTCCTCGGTCGCGAGGCGCACCAGCGCGTCCGCGAGCGCCTCGTCGGCCGCGGCGTCGTCCAGCCCGTCGGCACGGTCGCTGGTGAGCAGGCCGTCGACGCCGTCGGTGACGAACTGGCTGATGCCGGTCCCCCGGCCGGCGACCACGGCGAGCCCGGTCGCGCGGGCCTCCAGGGCGGCGATGCCGAACGCCTCCAGGCGGGCCGGTGCGAGGAAGACGTGGCGCTCCCGGTACCGGGCCGCCAGCCGGCCCCTGGGCAGGCGGCCGGCCACGGTGACGACGTCCTGCAGCCCTCGCCGCGACACCTCCGAACGCACCGCACGCTCCTCGGGACCGGACCCGACGAGCTCGAGCTGCACGCGCGGCCGACCGGCGTCGTCACGGCCCAGCCGCTCGTGCACGCGGGCAAGGACTCGGACCAGCGGCAGGGCGCGCTTGCGGGGGGCCAGCCGCTGCGTCGCCACCACCCGCAACGGCCCCGACGGCGGAAGCGGTCCCCGACGGCTCGCCTCCGGTGCCGTCGCCGCCGGCAGCCAGGCCGCGACGTCGAGCCCGTTGGGCACCACCGCCACCTCGTCCGGCTCGCGGCCCAGCACCTGGGCGACGCGCTCGGCGGCGACCCCGGAGACGGCGCTCGCGGCCAGGGAAGCCCGGTTCCAGCCGAGCACCCGTGCCCCGGTGCGATAGAACGGAGTGACGCCATCGAGCATGCAGTGCCAGGTGATCGCGAGCGGCAGGCCGGCGCGGCGGGCGGCGCGGGCGCCGGCGTACGCGAAGGGTGAGACGACGCCGGCGTGGACGTGCACGACGTCGGGCACCAGCTCGCGCAGTACCGGCGGGAGCAGCACGTCCTCGAGGGGATGGAAGGGCAGCCCGAACGTCGCCGCGGAGGCGAACCGGTGGACGGTCACGCCGTCGGCCGTGGTGCTCTCCGCTCGGCGACCATTCGGCAGCGCCGGGTCCGCCGTCGCCGTCAGCACGTGGATGTCGTACCCGGCGCGGGCCTGCTCGGCCGCCAGGTCGTGCACCTGGGTCTCGATGCCGCCGACCCGGGGCGGGAAGCAGTCCGAGACGTGCACCACCCGCAGCGGCTGCGTCACTCCCACTCGATGGTGCCGGGTGGCTTGGAGGTGACGTCGAGGGTCACGCGGTTCACCTCCGGCACCGTGTTCGTGATCCGGTTGGAGATCGTGGCGAGGACGTCGTACGGCAGGCGCGTCCAGTCGGCGGTCATGGCATCCTCGGACGAGACGGGCCGCAGCACGATCGGGTGACCGTAGGTCCGGCCGTCACCCTGGACCCCGACGGAGCGGACGTCGGCGAGCAGCACCACGGGGCACTGCCAGATCTCCTGGTCCAGGCCGGCCCGGGTGAGCTCCTCGCGCGCGATGGCGTCGGCGGCCCGCAGCACCTCCAGGCGCTCGGCCGTCACCTCGCCGATGATCCGTATCCCGAGGCCGGGCCCCGGGAAGGGCTGGCGCCACACGATCGACTCGGGCACCCCGAGCTCGAGCCCCACGGCGCGGACCTCGTCCTTGAACAAGGTGCGCAGCGGCTCGATGAGCCGGAACTGCAGGTCCTCGGGGAGGCCGCCGACGTTGTGGTGGCTCTTGATGTTGGCGGCACCCTCGCCACCGCCGGACTCGACGACGTCGGGGTACAGGGTGCCCTGGACGAGGAACTTCACCTCGCCGCCGGCCGTGGTGCCCTCGGTCTCGGCCTCGGCCACGACCTCGCGCGCGGCCTGCTCGAAGGTGCGGATGAACTCGCGGCCGATGATCTTGCGCTTGGTCTCCGGGTCGCTCACGCCGGCAAGGGCAGCGAGGAAGGTCTCGGAGGCGTCGACGACCTTGAGGTTCACACCGGTGGCGGCGACGAAGTCCTGCTCCACCTGCTCGGCCTCCCCGGCGCGCAGCAGGCCGTGGTCGACGAAGACGCAGGTGAGCTGGTCACCCACGGCCTTCTGGACGAGCGCGGCGGCCACGGAGGAGTCCACGCCGCCGGACAGCCCGCAGATGACCCGGTCGTTGCCGACGGCCGCACGGATGGCCTCGACCTGCTCGGCGATGACGTTGCCCGGGGTCCACTCGGGGGCGAGGCCGGCGCCGTCGTAGAGGAATCGCTCGAGTGCCTCCTGGCCGAGCACCGAGTGCTTCACCTCGGGGTGCCACTGCATGCCGAACAGCCGTCGACGGCGGTCCTCGAACGCCGCGACCGGGGACCCCTCGGACGTGGCGAGCACCTCGAAGCCCTGCGGGGCGGCCTCGACGGCGTCGCCGTGGGACATCCACACGGTCTGCCGCTCGGGCGAGCCGGCGAGGAGCTCGCCGGACCCGGCGCCCTCCGTCACCTCGACGACCGTCCCGCCGTACTCCCGGGTGCCGGTCTGCGCCACCGTGCCACCCAGGGCCTGCGCCATCGACTGGAAGCCGTAGCAGATGCCGAGCACCGGGACGCCGGTGTCGAACAGGGCGGGGTCGGTGCCGGGCGCGCTGTCCGCGTACACCGACGCGGGGCCGCCGGAGAGGATGATCGCCGCGGGCTCCTTCTCCAGCATCTGCTCGACGGGCATGGTGTGCGGGACGATCTCGGAGTAGACGCGCGCCTCGCGGACCCGACGGGCGATGAGCTGGGCGTACTGTGCGCCGTAGTCGATGACCAGGACCGGGCGGGGCAGCGCGGGCGCCGGCTCTCCCTCGGGTGCCGCCACGGCGGCCGGAGCGTCGTCGGGCACGGTCTCGGCGGTGGCCGGGACGTCCGGCTCTGGGCTGCTCACGCGAGCCAGGATATCGGCCCGCTCCCGACCGGACGGCCACCTACGGCGTCGGGCTCGTCACGCCGTCGGTGTGCGCCCCGGTGGCGACGGCCCGTCGCTGTTCCGTGGGTCAGCGCTGGTGGAGCGCGGCCACCCGCTCGAGGATCCCGGGCAGGTCGTCGTCGAACCAGCCCCGCGCACGCCGCTCCATGACGAACGACAGCACGGGGACCACGCCGCCGGCGATCAGGACGACGACGCGTCCGAAGCCCCAGCGCATGATCGACCAGATGTTGAACACGGTGGCCAGGTAGACGACGTAGATCCAGCCGTGCACGATCGCGACCCAGTCGCCGATGACGGCCGCACCGTCGTTGAACACGTACTTGAGGACCATCTCCAGGCACAGCAGCAGCAGCATCCCACCGGTGACGAACGCCATGACCTTGTAGGCGCGGAAGGCGCTGCGGGCCTTGCGCTCGCGCTCGGCGACCGCGGGGACCGGCGCCGAGCCGTCGACCGGCTTCGCCTGACGGTCGGGCTCCGCAGAGTTCTGCTCCCGGGCGGGTTCGGTGCTCACTGTGCTCCTCGTCTCGGCTGGTCGGCGCCATTGTCCCAGACCGGGTCCGGTGTCCGAGGACCCCGCCGGCTGCGGGGCTCGGGCCGTGGTGGGACGTCGGCAGCCCTGTCCTTCTCGATGGCCGCCGCCGAGTGGGACGGCGGCGGCACGTCGACGCCGGTCACCCCCTTGACCTCAACCTAAGTTGGGCTTTGAGGATGGCTTCATGGCAGCCACCCAGACCCTGCGCGACGCCGTCGAGGAGCCTCCGCCGAGCCCGAGAAAATCCGTAGGGGGCCCTGCTCAGGGCCGCGTAACCTTGCCTGTCGTGCTCACCGCGCTCCAGGGTCATCCTGGCCACCCCCCGCTCACCCGGCCCGGCGCCTATCTCGGATGGCTGATCCGCCGCCAGGCCGGCGTGCTGACGTTCGCCGTCGTCTTCGCCGTCCTCGAGGCCGCGTCGCTCGCCGCCGTGCCGTACCTGCTGGGTGTCGCCCTCGACCAGGGCCTCTCCGAGGGCATGAGCCGCGAGCTGCTCATCACCGTCGGCTGGCTCCTCGGCCTCGGCCTGTTCGGCGCGATCACCAGCGCCCTCGGCCACGTCGGCGACACCTCCTCCTGGCTGCACGGCTCCTTCCGGACCTCCCGGCTGGTGGGCCACCACGTCACCCGCACGGGCGATGCGATCTCCGACGAGCTGCCGACCGGCGAGGTGGTCTCGACGGTCGCCTCCGACGCCTTCCACATCGGCAACATGATGGAGATCTTCCCGCGGCTCGCAGGCTCCGTGGTGGCGTACCTGGCGGTCGCGGTGCTGGTGCTCCAGCAGTCGCGGACGCTCGGCCTGGTGATCCTCATCGGTCTGCCAGTCACGGCGGCCGTCCTGTCCCTGCTGGTCAAGCCGCTGCACGTGCGGCAGGCCAAGCACCGTGAGGAGTCGGGCCGGCTCACCACCCTCGGCTCGGACACCGTCTCCGGGCTGCGGGTGCTGCGCGGCATCGGCGGCGAGGACGCCTTCGCGGCCCGGTACGCCCAGCAGTCCCAGCAGGTGCGGGGGGCCGGAGTCGGCGTCGCCGCGACCGCCTCCGTCCTGCAGGCGATGCAGGTGCTGCTGCCCGGGCTGTTCATCGCCGGCGTCGTGTGGTTCGGCGCCCGCCTGACCCTGACCGGGGACATCACCCCGGGCCAGCTCGTGGCGTTCTACGGGTACACCGCGTTCCTGGCGATGCCCCTGCAGGCCGCCACCCAGTTCATGCAGATGCTCACCCGCGCCCGGGTCGGCGCCCGCAAGGTCATCGCGGTGCTCAGCGTGCCACCCATGGCCGGCAGCATCGCCGAGTCCGAGGCCTCCGACGACGCTGCGTACCCGGGCGACGCCACGCGAGCCGACGACCGCCCGCGGCCGGCCCCGGACCTGCGTGACGCCACCTCCGGCGTGCAGATCCGACCGGGCCGGTTGACGGCCCTCGTCTCGCCCCGCCCGGACGAGTCGGCCGAGCTGGCCACCAGGCTGGGCCGGTTCGACGACGCCGACGGTGAGGTGCTCTACGGCGGCGAGCCCCTGACGTCCCTCCCGCTGGCGCAGGTCCGCGAACGGATCGTGGTCTCGGCCGCGACGCCGCAGCTGTTCACCGGAACGCTGCGCCACGAGCTCGACGCCCGCGACCGCGCGGACGAGGCCGACCTGTACCAGGCCCTCGAGGTCGCCGACGCCCACGACGTCCTCTCCTCCATGCCCGACGGGCTGGACGGCGAGATCACCGAGAAGGGCCGGTCCCTCTCCGGCGGTCAGCGCCAGCGCGTCGCCCTCGCCCGTGCGCTGCTCACCGAGCCCGAGACCCTCGTGCTGGTCGAGCCCACCAGTGCTGTCGACGCGCATACGGAGGCACGCATCGCCGACCGGCTGGCCCGCCACCGCGCCGGCAGGACCACCGTCGTCGTCACCGCATCACCGCTCGTCCTCGAGCACGCCGACGAGGTGGTCTTCCTCGACGGCGGCCGCGAGCGCGTCCGCGGCAGGCACCGCGAGCTCCTCGACCGGGCGAACGCCGGAGACCCGGACGCCGCGGCGTACCAGTGGGTCGTCGCCCGGCAGACCGGGAGCCCCGGCGAGACTGCCGCGTCCGCGGCCAGCCCCGAGACCACCGCAGAATCCGTCCAGGAGGTGCACTGATGCAGCTGCCAGTCGCAGACGCGGCCATGGTGCGCGCCCGTTCGTTCGCGCTGCTGCGCCAGCACCGAGGCAAGCTGACCCGCGTGGTCGGCCTGCAGGCCCTGGCCGCGATCGCCGCCCTGGCGCTGCCGTGGCTGCTCGGTGACCTGATCGACGCCGTCGCCGCCGGGACGACGACGGACTACATCGACCGCCTCGGCCTCGTCCTGGTCGGTGTGGTGCTGGTCCAGGCGTTCGTGGTCCGGTACGCGCACCGCGACGCGATGATCCTCGGTGAGGAGGTCTTCGCGCAGCTGCGTGAGGAGTTCCTCGGCACGGTCACGCACCTGCCGCTGTCCACGGTCGAGCGTGCCGGCACCGGCGATCTCCTCGGCCGCACCACGAACGACGTCGACCGCGTCCAGTGGATGATCCGCTTCGGTGTGCCGCGCGTGCTGGTGCTGACCGCGACCATCCTGCTGACGGTGGTGGCGGCTCTGCTGGCCTCGCCGCTGGTGGCGATCTCGATGGTGGTGGGAGTCCCGATCCTGGTGGTGGCCACCCGCCGGTACATGCGCCGCGCGACGCCGGCGTACCTGCGCAACTCCGAGGAGTACGCCCGGCTCAACGGCGTCCTCACGGAGTCGGTGGAGCACGCAGCAACGATCGACGCGCTCGCGCTCGGGCGCCGACGCCGCACAGTCACAGACGCCTCCATCAAGGAGACCTGGGACACCGAGATCGTGACCCTGAAGATGCGGCTCAGCCTGTTCTTCTGGCTCGGTGTCTCCTTCATGCTGCCCATCGCGGCCGCGCTGCTGTGGGGCGCCTGGCTGGTCGAGGCCGACCTGACCACGATCGGTGCCGTCACCACCGTGGCGCTGTACTCGATGCAGGTCCGGCCGTCGGTGGACGAGCTGCTGTTCTGGGTCGACGAGCTCCAGGTCGCGCTCGCCAGCCTGTCCCGCATCTTCGGTGTGGGCCTGGTGGAACCGGACCGGACGCCGTCGGGCGAGGAGCCGGCGGACGAGCACATCGAGGCGCAGGACGTGCGCTACGCCTACCGGGAGGGTCAGGACGTGCTGCACGGCGTCGACCTCGACCTGGTCCCGGGCGAGCGTCTCGCCGTCGTCGGCCCCTCCGGCGCCGGCAAGTCCACCCTGGGCCGCATGCTCGCCGGCATCCACCCGCCCACCGGCGGACGCGTCACGGTCGGCGACGTCCCGTTGGTGGACCTGCCGGAGGAGGACCTGCGCCAGCACGTCTCTCTGGTGACCCAGGAGCACCACGTGTTCGTCGGGACGCTGGCGGACAACCTGCGCCTGGCCGACTCCGGCGCCGACAAGTCACGCCTGCGCCGGTCGCTGGCCGCCGTCGACGCGCTGGGCTGGGTGGACGAGCTGGACGAGGGCCTGGAGACGGGGGTCGGCTCGGGAGGCCTGGAGCTGACGCCGGCGCAGGCCCAGCAGCTCGCCCTGGCCCGGTTGGTGCTGCTCGACCCGCACACCCTCGTCCTGGACGAGGCGACGTCGCTGCTCGACCCGCGTGCGGCGCGGCACCTGGAGCGCTCGCTCTCGGCGGTGCTGGAGGGACGGACCGTCGTCGCGATCGCCCACCGGCTGCACACCGCGCACGACGCCGACCGCGTGGCCGTGGTCGAGGACGGCGACATCGTCGAGCTCGGCTCGCACGACGAGCTGGTCGCCGCCGGCAAGGAGTACGCGGCGCTGTGGCACTCCTGGCAGCAGGAGTAGCAGTACCGGACGCCCCGGGCGGCCACCGCCGAGCGAGGGCTACTCCTGACCGCCGAGGGCTACAGGCAGAACAGTGGCCCTCGGTGTTCCGAGTAGCCCTCTCGATTCCGGGGGCAGTGGGGCGAAAGGAACCCTCGCGGCCGGGGGTTCAGAGCCGGGCGTCCTCGCGGCGGACGCGGACCTCGTCACGCAGCATGCGAACCCAGAGCGCGAGGGCGAAGCCGCCGAAGATGACCCACTCCAGCGCGTAGGCCAGGTTGCGGATGTTCGGGCCGGTGTCCTCGGCCATCCCCGGGGGCGGCGTGTGTCGCAGGCCAGCCGGGGACACCTCGGCCCGTCCGTCGGGCGTCTGGGTGAACGCGACGACGTAGCCGCTCCAGCTCGGCCCGCCCCACAGGCCGGCAAGCTCCGCCGAGCTGATCGAGGAGACGACGTTCGGCGGGCCACTGCCGGAGCGCGCCAGCTCGCTGTCCTTGAGCCAGCCGGTGACCGTGACCTCGCCCTCCGGGACGGACAGCGCTGCGGCGGCCGCGTCGTCCACCGGGCCGACGGGGCCGTCGTCGGGCCCACCGTCGTCCAGGCCGACGCTCTGCGGGCTCACCCAGCCGCGCAGCACCGGCATCATCGCGCCGGCGTGCGGCCCCTCGGTGACCCACAGGGCCGTGACCACCAGCACGGCGTCCTCGCCGTCGATCGACCTGCCCGGCACGTAGACCTGCTGGTCGGCGCGGTACTCCCCCGTCACCTCCACGGGCACGCCCAGGTGCTCCGCCCGGAAGGACGTCTGCGGCGCGAGGACCTCTCCCACGGGCACGGGCTCACGCGCAACGATCTCCGCGTGCTCGGCCTCGGCCTCCTCGGCGCCGCGGACGCTGGCCCGGTCGAGCTGCCAGGCCCCCAGCCGCACGCACACGAGCGCCGCGGCGACCAGGAGGACGAGCAGGCCGAGCATGCGGGGGGTGAGCACGGTCCGCCAGTAGTCCCGGGCCGTGCCGTCCGCCGTCGGTCGCGGGGAGGTACGGCCGGGCGTCACGCCCCAAGGTTACGTGCGCGCGAGCCCTGCTCCGGCCCCGCGCCGGCGCCCCTCCAGGCTCCTTCCCGTCTCGGTCGAGGCACCATCCCTCCCTCCCGACCTGCCGCGACGGCGGTAGATGGGACAGACTGTCGACGTAGGCCTCATCGGGTGGTGAGGCTCCGGTTCGACGACGACGAACCCTAGGAGACCGGCATGACTGCGACCACGTCCTCTTCCACCTCCGCCTGGCCCAGCCGGGCCGACGCCACGACCGGGCCGCTCGAGGACTCCACCCTCGAGCAGGTCAACTCCTGGTGGCGGGCCGCGAACTACCTCTCGGTCGGCCAGATCTACCTGCTGAACAACCCGCTGCTGCGCACCCCGCTCAGCAAGGATGACGTCAAGCCGCGGCTCCTGGGTCACTGGGGCACCACGCCCGGCCTGAACTTTCTCTACGCGCACATGAACCGGGTCATCCGCGAGCGCGAGCTCTCCGCCTTCTACCTGACCGGCCCGGGCCACGGCGGCCCGGGGCTGGTGGCGAACACCTACCTCGAGGGCACCTACTCGCAGACCTACTCCGACATCACCGAGGACGAGGAGGGCCTGCGGCGCCTGTTCCGCCAGTTCTCGTTCCCGGGTGGTATCCCCTCGCACGTCGCCCCGGAGACACCGGGGTCGATCCACGAGGGCGGCGAGCTCGGCTACTCGCTCTCGCACGCCTACGGGGCCGTCTTCGACAACCCGGACCTGCTTGCCTTCACCGTCGTCGGCGACGGCGAGGCGGAGACCGGGCCGCTCGCGACGTCCTGGCACTCGAACAAGTGGCTCAACCCGTCCCGTGACGGCGTCGTCCTGCCCGTGCTGCACCTCAACGGCTACAAGATCGCCAACCCGACCGTGCTCGCCCGCATCCCGGACGACGAGCTGGCCGACCTGATGCGCGGCTACGGTCACGAGCCGTACTTCTTCACCGGCGGGTTCTCCGAGGACACAGCGGAGGAGTTCCGATCGACACACCGCCGCTTCGCCGAGCTGCTCGACGAGGTCCTCGACGAGATCGCCCGGATCAAGGCCCGCGCGGCGCAGGACCCCGACGGCCAGCGCCCGCGCTGGCCCATGATCGTCTTCCGCACCCCGAAGGGCTGGACGGGCCCGAAGACGATCGACGGCAAGCGCGCCGAGGGCTCCTGGCGCTCGCACCAGGTCCCGCTGGCCAGCGCCCGGGACACCGATGAGCACCTCCACGAGCTCGAGGCCTGGCTGCAGAGCTACCGCGCCGAGGAGCTCTTCGACGCAACCGGACGCCTGAAGGACGAGATCAGGGCGTTGGCACCCCACGGCCACCTGCGCATGAGCGCCAACCCGCACACCAACGGCGGCCTGCTGCTCCAGGACCTGCGGATGCCGGACTGGCACGACTTCGCCGTCGACGTCGAGACGCCCGGCGCGCCGGTCGAGGAGCCCACCCGCATCCTGGGCCAGCTCCTTCGCGAGGTGGTGCGGCTGAACCCCGACAACTTCCGCATGTTCGGACCGGACGAGACGGCGTCGAACCGGCTGCAGTCGGTCTACGACGTCACCGCCAAGCAGTGGAACGCCGAGTACGAACCCACGGACGACGACGACCACCTCGCCCGGGCGGGCCGTGTCATGGAGATGCTGAGCGAGCACCAGTGCCAGGGCTGGCTCGAGGGCTACCTGCTCACCGGCCGGCACGGGATGATGAGCTCCTACGAGGCCTTCATCCACATCGTCGACTCGATGTTCAACCAGCACGCCAAGTGGCTGGAGGTCACCAACGACATCCCGTGGCGCCGGCCGTTGGCGTCGCTGAACTATCTGCTCTCCTCGCACGTGTGGCGCCAGGACCACAACGGCTTCACCCACCAGGACCCCGGGTTCATCGACCTCGTGGCCAACAAGAAGGCCGAGATCGTGCGGGTGTACCTGCCGCCGGACACGAACACGCTGCTGTCGACGTTCGACCACGTGCTGCGCTCCCGCCAGTACGTCAACGTCGTGATCGCCGGCAAGCAGCCCGGCCCGAGCTTCCTCTCGGCCAGCGAGGCCGCCAACCACTGCGCGCGCGGCCTGGGTATCTGGGACTGGGCCGGGACGGAGGTCGACGGTGAGTCCCCCGACGTCGTGCTCGCCTGTGCGGGCGACATCCCCACGCTGGAGACGCTCGCGGCCGCGGACCTGCTCCGCCAGCACCTGCCGGACCTGAAGGTGCGGGTCGTCAACGTCGTCGATCTGATGCGGCTGCAGGACGAGAAGGAGCACCCCCACGGCCTGTCCCACGCGGAGTTCGACACGATCTTCACGACGGACCGGCCGGTCATCTTCGGGTACCACGGCTACCCCTGGTTGATCCACCGGCTCACCTACCGCCGGACCGGGCACGCCAACCTGCACGTGCGCGGGTACAAGGAGGAGGGCACGACGACCACCCCGTTCGACATGGTCATGCTCAACGACCTCGACCGGTACCACCTCGTCATGGACGTCATCGACCGGACGCCCGGGCTGGCACAGCGCCACGGGGGCCTGCGGCAGCGGATGGTCGACGCGCGGCTGGACGCCCGCCAGTACACCCGCGAGCACGGCGAGGACATCCCGGTCGTGCGCGACTGGGTGTGGCCGGACGTCGGTGAGACCGCCACCCAGGAAGGAGGCCCGAACGCCACGCGGGTCACCGCCGGAGACAACGAGTAGCGCGACCGGTGGCACGCAGCATCTACGTCGCCTCCGCCGAGGGGCACACCGGCAAGTCCGCGATCGCGCTCGGCCTCGTCGACCTCTTCGCCCGGCGGGTGGAGAGCGTCGGCATCTTCCGGCCGGTCACGCGCAGCCAAGACGAGCGGGACGGCGTCGTCGATCTGCTGCGGGCGCACCCCGGCGTCGACGTCTCCTACGACGACGCGCTCGCCGTGACCTACGACGACGTCCACGACGACGGCGAGCAGGCGCTGAGTCGCATCATCGAGGCGTACCAGCCGATCGGCCGGGAGCACGAGGTGACCATCGTCGTCGGGTCGGACTACACGGACGTGGCGTCCCCTGCCGAGCTGGCGTTCAACGCCCGGGTGGCGGCCAATCTCGGTGCCCCCGTGCTGCTGGTGGTCTCGGGCCTGGACCGCACTCCGGACGAGATCGCCCGGCTGGCCGAGGCCGCCGTCGCCGAGATCGCGCACGAGCACGCCGCCACGGTCGGCGTGCTCGCCAACCGGTGCGACCCCGACCAGCTCGACGCGGTGCGGGAGCGCCTGGACGCCGACGGTCGCGCGGCCTGGGCGCTGCCCGAGGTGCCGCTGCTCTCGGCGCCGGTGGTGCGCGACCTGATGGCCGCCCTCGACGGCGAGCTGCTGCTGGGTGACGAGGCGCTCCTCGACCGCGAGGCCGAGCACCTGCTGGTGGCCGGCATGAACACCGAGCACATCCTCGAGCGGCTGCGCGAGGGCCAGCTGTGCATCGCGGCGGCGGACCGCCCCGAGGTGCTCGTCACGCTCGTGGCGGCCCACGCGTCCGACCAGTTCCCCACCCTGGCCGGCATCGTGCTCAACGGCGCCTTCCAGCCCTCCGAGCAGGTGCTGCGGATGGTCGACGGCCTGGGGCAGCGACTCCCGATCATCAGCACGTCGCACGACACCTACCCGTCGGCGTCGCTGGTCGCGGGCAGCCGCGGACGGTTCTCCCGCGGCACCCAGCGCAAGCGGGACATCGCGCTGTCGCTGTTCGAGGAGCACATGGACGCCGCGCAGCTGCTGGCGGCGCTCGACGTGCCGGCCACCGAGGTGATGACGCCGCTGATGTTCGAGTCCCGGCTGCTCGAGCGGGCCCGGTCCGACCGCCGGCGCATCGTGCTGCCCGAGGGAGAGGACGACCGGATTCTGCGGGCCGCCTCGACGCTGCTCTCGCGGCACGTCGCCGACCTGACACTCCTGGGCAGCCCCACGCAGCTGAGGACCCGGGCCGCCGAGCTCGGCCTCGACCTCGACGGCGCGGACGTCGTCGACCCGGCGAGCTCGGACCTCCTGGAGCCGTTCGCCCAGGAGTACGCGCAGCTGCGCGCGCACCGGGGGATGACCGTCGAACGCGCCCGCGAGGTGGTCCAGGACGTGTCCTACTTCGGCACGATGATGGTGCACACGGGTGCCGCGGACGGGATGGTGTCCGGGGCGGCGCACACGACGGCGCACACGATCCGGCCGTCGTTCGAGATCATCAAGACCCGCCCGGAGACCTCGATCGTGTCCTCGGTGTTCTTCATGTGCCTGGCCGACCGGGTGCTCGTCTACGGCGACTGCGCCGTCGTCCCGGACCCGACCGCGGAGGAGCTGGCCGACATCGCGATCTCCTCGGCGGGGACGTCGGCGCAGTTCGAGGTCGAGCCCCGGGTGGCGATGCTGTCCTACTCCACGGGCGAGTCCGGCACGGGCGCGGAGGTCGACAAGGTGCGCACGGCGACGGAGCTGGTCCGCGAGCGCCGTCCCGACCTCGTGGTCGAGGGCCCGATCCAGTACGACGCCGCGGTCGACGCCTCCGTGGCGGCCGCCAAGCTGCCCGGCTCGGACGTGGCCGGGCGGGCGACGGTGTTCGTCTTCCCGGACCTCAACACCGGCAACAACACGTACAAGGCGGTCCAGCGCACGGCCGGCGCCGTCGCGGTCGGGCCCGTGCTGCAGGGCCTGAACAAGCCGGTCAACGACCTCTCCCGCGGCGCCCTGGTCCAGGACATCGTCAACACCGTCGCGATCACGGCCGTGCAGGCCCAGCAGGGGGCCGTGCAGGCCCGGGAAGGGGCAGGCGCGTGAGCCCGCCGAGCGGCACCGTCCTCGTCATCAACTCCGGCTCGTCCTCGATCAAGTACAAGCTCCTGGAGCCCGGGTCCGGGGAGTCGCTGGCGTCCGGGCTCGTCGAGCGCATCGGGGAGGACACCGGGCACCTGCGCCACGAGTCCGGCTCGGACTCCACCGAGCGCTCGGACCCGGTCCCCGACCACGCGGCCGGGCTGCGCACGGTGCTGGACCTGTTCGAGGAGGTCGGCCCGTCGTTGTCCGAGGCGGGCGTCGTGGCGGTCGGGCACCGCGTGGTGCAGGGCGGCCTCCGGTACGACGGGCCGGTACTCATCGACGACTCCGTCACCAAGGAGATCGACCGCCTCTCCCCCGTCGCACCCCTGCACAACCCCGCGAACCTGGCGGGCATCCAGGTGGCGCGAGACCTGCTGCCCGACGTGCCGCACGTGGCGGTCTTCGACACCGCGTTCTTCCACCACCTGCCGGCACGCGCCGCCACGTACGCCCTGGACCGCGAGGTGGCCGAGGCGCACCGGATCCGCCGGTACGGGTTCCACGGCACCTCGCACGAGTACGTCTCGGGTCGCGCGTCGGAGCTCCTCGAGCGCCGCGACCTGCGACAGGTGGTGCTGCACCTCGGCAACGGCGCGTCGGCGTCGGCCGTCGTGTCCGGGCGCCCGGTCGACACGTCGATGGGGCTGACACCCCTCGAGGGCCTGGTGATGGGAACCCGTACCGGCGACATCGACCCGGCCGTGGTCTTCCACCTGGTCCGCAACGCCGGCATGTCCATGGACGAGATCGACGACCTGCTGAACAAGCGGTCCGGCATGAAGGGACTGACCGGGCACAACGACATGCGTGAGGTATGGCGCCTGGTCGACGACGGCGACGAGCACGCGGCCCTCGGCATCGAGATCTACCTGCATCGGCTGCGCAAGTACATCGGTGCGTACGCGGCCGTCATGGGCGAGATCGACGCGCTGACGTTCACCGCCGGCGTCGGCGAGCACGACGCCCGCACCCGGGCGGCCGCCGTCGACGGGCTCGGCTTCCTCGGGATCGAGATCGACTCGGACCGCAACGGCGGCGAGTCCGGCGAGCCGCGGGTGATCTCGCCCGACGGTGCACGGGTCAGCGTCCTGGTGGTGCCCACGAACGAGGAGCTCGCCATCGCCCGCCAGGCCGTCTCGCTCGTCTGACCCGCCCACCTTCGCGCCGACTCGTCACTCCCTCGCCGACTCGTCACTTGGCCCGAGTTCCGTCGCTGCAACAAGTTCGCCGTCCCCACGGAGAACGTCCAACGCCTCCGCGCGTGAGGAGACGCCGAGCTTGCGATAGATGCTGCGCAGCTGCGTCTTGACCGTGTTGGGCGAGACGACCAGGCCTGCCGCCAGCTTCCCGACGGAATCGAAGCTCGCGAGCGCATCGAGTACTCGCGCCTCTCCAGGTGTCAGCCTCGCTCCCCTGTCCGTGCCGAGGTCGTCGCGTGCCTGCGCCAGCCCCGCGACGAACAGGCGCACGTCGCGATCCAGGCGCATGTGCTCGGCCTCGGCCACGGCGAGGCCGAGCCAGTCGAGTCCTTGCTGGGCGAAGGGCAACAGCTGCCCGGTCCGCGAACCGAGCAGCAGGGCTTCCTCCAGCGACTCCCGTGCGAGCGTGGTGCTCCCCGCGCGGTGATGCGTCATGAACAGCAGCACCAACGCGCGTATGGCTAGCCGCTTCGATCTGGACCGGACCCGGGAGTGGACCGCACCAGCCAGCTGCACTGCCTCATCGACGCGGCCGAGCTCCAGCAGCCCGGCCGCGCGGTGGAGCTCCGTGTTGGGAAAGGCCTCGGGCGGGAGCGAAGCAGCGTCGAGGAGCTCGACGGCGTCAGCGTGACGTGCCGCGAACAGCAAAGCCTCGGCGCGGACAGCCGTCATCCAGGCACTCTGGGTCGGCGAGAAGCGTGCGGGCTCGACGCACGACTCGAGCAGCTCGAGCTCGCTCAGCGCGCGGCGCGGCTGCTGCAGGATCCCGTACGCGAGGACTTGCTGCCCGACATCGATGATGCGCAGGGTCAGCGGATCGTCGAGCTGCAGCGGGGACATCGACGCGATCACTCTGCGGACTCGGGGTATGTCGAGCGCAGTCAGGGCCAGACCCAGCTGCATGACATGTGCCGAGAAGCCCCGGTGTGCCGGAAACCCACCTCCCGAGTCCCGCTGAGCCTCGTGCGCAAGTGTGTCGTGAGAGAGGTAGGCAGCGACCGATCCGAGCTCGGCGGCCCACTGCTCGATCCGCGGGCGACCGTGGACCCGGGCCGACAGCCGCGACCCGGCGAACGCCTCCACCGCACGGTCGAGCACTCCGAGCTCGAGCGCCGTCAGGCCCTTCTGCACGAGCACCGCCGCACGGTCGCGCTCGGCCGGGACTACCGCGTCGAGGGCGTCGAGACGGCGGTTCGAGACGTGATGACGGCCGGCCAGCCGCTCGACGGCGGCACGCATCGAGATCAGGATGGCGACGTCTTCGGGGTCGAGTCCGGCCGCGTTGGCCTCGAGACCGTCGATGAGCGCCCCGGCCGCCTCGCGATCGGCACGCGGGATGCGCCCGGAATGGCCACGGTGCGAGACGTCCACGAGCGCTCGGACCAGAGCAAGCCGGAGGCGAGGGTCTGCGTCGAGCTCCGGCACGCCGCCGAGTGCTTCCCGCACGAGGCCGGCGGGTACCTCGAAGAAGTCCCGCCAGCGCTCGGCGAGGCTCCGGGACCAGCTGCCCGGCAGGCACACGGTCAGTCGCAGCGATTCCTCGACGTCACCCCGCTGCGCGAGCGAGCCGGCTGCCTGGCGAACGACGCGGACCGCCCGGGAGCGGGTGGCGCCCGTCTCGGCGTGACGCACCGCTGCGCCCGCGAGTCCCGGCGCCAGCGCCCAGTCCGTTCTCGGGGAGCTTGCGGCGATCAGCCCGGAATCGCACAACGTGTCGAGCATCGCCTCGCCGTCGGCCGGCTGTGCCCATACGGAGCGCAACGTGTCGCCGGCCATCTCGCCGCAGAGGGCCGTGGCCACGAAGGCGCACCACTCGGCGGGCGAGATCAGTCCGTCGGCCGCCCGGCCGGCGGCCCGCGCCACGACGCGATCACATGCGCGGCGCACCGCCTCGTCCGTCAGGAGGCCGACGCTCGCGGCCTCCTCGACCGCAGCAACGGCGGCAGCGACGTGCCCGGCCGTCGCCTCGATCACCCGCTCGGCGTGGCGACCCGAGAGCTCGATGCCTCGCCGCGCGCCCAGCGCCACGATCTCGTCGCTCGTGAAGCGAAGGTCATGGCCGGAGAGGATTCGTTCCGGGCGCACGCCCCTGGTGCTCAGGGCGTCCGGCCACCCGTGGCGGCCGACCACCACCAGGGTCGCTCGCGGGTGTCGCCGGCGAGACGCAGAGATCGCCATGGCGTCCTCGAGGCGTCTCGACGCGAGCGTGAGCACGACGACGTCGGGCGACGAGGGATGGCCGGACAACAGCGGTGGGCGTGCCCCCCACCGGACGACGGTCTGTCCGGTCTGCTCGATCCACTGGTCGATGAGCGAACCGGCACCGGCGCCGTGGGGCGCCCGGACGAGCACCGTCGAGCCGTTCGGCACCCGACGCCAGAACGCCAGCAGGCGAGGCCGGGGCAGCGTCGCATCGGACGGCATATCGGAAACCGCCCCCCTCGGGCCTCGCCTCGCTTCCCGTCGAGGGACATGCGTCGACGTACGAATGGATCCGAGACTCAGTGTTCCGTACCGCGCCAGCCAGCGGCAACGAAACCGCCGAGACGTCAGGAGCATGAGCCCAGGTGCGGTGACCCGCACCTGAGGTGTCGTTCCGCCGTCGCGTCCGTCAGTCTCGTGCGTCTGCGCCGACGGGCACTTCCTCACGGCTCTTGGTGGCCGCCTCTCTGCGGCTCAGCACTCCGAGGGCGACGACGGCGAGGACGACCACCACGGTCGCGACGAGGAGCCACCAGTACACCCGGGCGCCGACCGCGAGCCAGTTGCCCGGCTGCGGCACGACGATCGCCGCGAGCGCCACCGCGCTGACGCCCACGAACGCGAACCAGCTACGGCGTGCACGGCGGAAGAGCGTGTCGCCGGCGAAGACCTTCAGCGGCAGCAGCTCGACGAACGTGGTCATCACCGCGATCACCGCCGCCGTGACGAGCGCGTCATGGACCAGCAGCGCGCCCCAGCTGCCCTGGGACGGGACGATGCCGGACAGCACCCACGCGGCTGCCCCGACCGACAGCGCCACGGCGAGCCGCAGGCGAAGAACCCGGACACGCACGGCCGGCACCGAGGCATCGTCCAGTTGCAGCGTGACGCCGCTCAAGAGTCCGGGGGTGAACGCGAGCAAGCGCGACGCGAGCACTCCGAGGGAGGCGACCACCAGGCCCCACGGCGCCGGCCGGAGGGTGACACGCGCGCCCCACCGGGCGCGTGCGACTGCCAGCGCCATCAGTCGGGGAAGCAGGGCGCCCACAACGGTGCCGAGAACGGTCGAGGCCAGGAGGCGCAACGTCACCGGATCGAGCCCGATCCCTGGATCGACGAAGCCGAGAACCGCCCCATTGAGCGCGATGAGCACCGCCAGAGCCAGCACTCTCCCCGAGGCGAAGAACGACCCGATCGGCCGGGCGAGTGCGCTCACCCGGGGCAACCGCCGTTGAATGCTCGCGGTCCAGCCGTCGTAACGAGTGCTCATGCCGAAGTCGAGGGCGCTGGTCGCCAGCGCTAGGAGCAATGTCCACACCAGCCCCACCGATGCCGCCCAGGCGATCCTCTCCGGGTGTGCGACCAGATCGAGGGCGCTCGGGATGGACGCCGTGAGAGCACTCGGAGCCGCCGGATCGTCGCGCTCGATGCCGATCGCCGCGGAGCCGGCACCGTCGTCTGCGGCCGTGGCGGCTCGGGTGTCACCCGCGGGGGCTCTGGCGGCCGGTGCCTCCGCCGAGGAGGCCGCCTCCGGCAACTCCTCGACCGCTCCGGCGTCCGGCCCCTCGGGCCCGGCTGTGCCGGTTGCGCCGATTGCACCGGTTGCGCCGGAGGCAGGGCCCCCAGGTTGGGCCACCGGGAGCTGCGGGAGTGTCAGCCCAGGTTCCGGCGACGGCCCAGGTTCCGGCGACGGCCCAGGTTCCGGCGACGGCCCAGGTTCTGGCGACGGCCCAGGTTCCGGCGACGGCTCGGGTTCCGGCGACGGCTCGGGACCGGGAACCGAACCGAAGCTGGGTGCGTAGGTCGTCACCCGATGGGGCTCGACGACGATCTCGTCGGTTCGCGACTCTTCTCCCGGTAGCACCGTCTCGATCACGTAGGTTTCCGGAGCGGGAAGTGTCCCGAACCGGCACCCGCCGGCCTCGTCCGACTCCCGGCTCTGGAGGATGGCTCCGCCCGCGCTCTGACGGACGTTCACGGCCACACCGGACATGGCGCCGTCCGGGCCGGAGAGCTCGCAGGCGATTCCGCCGGCGTGCACTGGAAGCTCCGTGGCGACCTCCACGGCCCCAGCAGTCGTCGGCTCGAGGGTGACCACCTGCTCGTGCTCGAGATCGAGAGACCGGGAGGGCCAGCTCGTCGTGACGACGTACGACGTGCCGTAGTCACCGTCGAACGGCACGTCCTCGAAGACGTACGAGCCGTCAACGTCCGTTCGGGCCTGGCGCGTCCCCGACTCGACCGTGCGCGCCGATGGCGCCCGCACGGCGGGCCCCCCTTCCGCGGACAGCGTGACGCGCGCCCCCTCCAACGGGCCGTTCTCGACCGATACGGCACCCGTCACCGTGCCGTGCCGGAGGTTGACCGGCGCATCGTCGACGGTGACTGTGCACGTCACGCCACCGACCTGAAGGAATACGAGGTTGCCCTCCATGGGCGCCTCGTGGCGACCGATCCGGCAGGTCCAGCTCCCGGGCACGTAACCGTCCGGACCGCGCACAGCCAGCAGATAGCTCCCCGCCGGTGCGGGCACATCGGTGACCGCAGCGCTCCCGCTGGGCCCGGACATCGTGGGGCTCTTCAGGCTCTGCAGCTGGTAGCCCCTCGCTTCAGCAGTGAGCACGAAGTCGCCCGCCACCGCCGATCGGCCGTCGTCATTGACGACCTCGGCGGCCAGTGTCAGCGTCGACGGCAGATCGTCGTTGACGATCGTGCACGTCGCGGTGGCGCCCGGCGCGAGCGTGACGACATCACGGGTGAGGCTGCCGCCGGTGCACGTCCAGTCGCGCGCGGCGTATCCCGGCACCTCGTCCTCCGAGAGAGCGTACCGACCCGCCGGAACCGATACGCCGGTGACGTCGTCGCTTCCGCTCTCTCCCGAAACGGTCGCTTCGTCGCCGTTCGCGGTCAAGGTCACATACTCGGCCCGTAACCATCCGCCGTCGTCGTTGACAACTTCCTTGACCAGGGTCAACGATGCTTCTCCGTCGCCCGCGACCGCCTGTGCGGGCCCCGTGAGGAACGCGGCCGCGCCACCTACCGTCAACCCGCCCAGCGTCACGAGCACGACGGCGGCCAGCAAGGAGGGCATGCGCCGCGTGGCCGCGCCTGCAGGCATGATCAAAAGGTCTCCGTTCCGCAGCTTCTCCTCCTGCCGGCAAGGAGCGCGCCCCGCGATCGGCAGCAGCGCCGCGAGCGCTCGTCGGAGGGAGCACCGCGACCATGTCCGACCCGGATCACGGCCGTGTCCGCGAGGGCCAGCAGCGCCGAACGTGCCGGACAGGGGCCGATGGCCGGGCCGGGATCACCCGGACGCTAGCAGCGCCCGAGAGCTCCGGTCCGCGTCGTTGCCGAACCGATATCTCCGCTCTGCGCGACACCGACCTCGTCGCGGCCGATGGCGACGGGGCGCACGGACAAGAGCGTTGCATCCCCGGGCGGGAACATCACCGAACACGTCGCGACCGCATGCCTCGACGTCGGGAGAACACGACCCGGGTGAAGGGCAGGGTGAGGCGTTCGGCTCGGCGTCGTTCACGATCGGCGTGCTCTACCCGCTCGTCGACCGCAGAAACCCTTGACCACCTGTTGACCGGCCGGGTGAGCCGGAGGACGATCGGCGCATGTCGTCGATGCCGCACATCACCCCGGATGCGCGGTGGATCGCTGACGTCCGCGACGAGGGGCGCGGCGTGCTCATCTCCGGCAGGCCGGAGGTCGGCCTCGTCACCATGAGCGTGTGGCGGGACAACGTCTGCGTGGCGACCGTCCGGCTGGCGCCGGATCAGGCGGCCGACGCCGTCGGCGCGCTCGCCGACGGCCTGGTGAGCGTGGGCGCGGCACCCGCCGCCCCGAGCTCCCGGCGGGTCAGCGTGCCGGGGAGGCCGTCGCGCGGACGTGCGGAGCCACCTCGAGCCGCTCCGGCGTGACCCGGCGAAGCCTCACCGCCGCACCAGCAGACGACGCATGGAGCCCACGTAACGCATGGCCATGTACTGCTGGCCCAGCCGACCGGCGGTTTCGAACGCCATGAGTAGCCGGTGGTCCGTGGCGGATCTCGAGGAAACGTCGAGGCGCAGGCGTCCGCCGTCGGTGCTGAGCTCGAAGGTCTGCTCACCGCGCTCCGCGTGCCCGGGTCGGGTCCGGTAGGTCAGGCGGGCCAGACCGTCTGTCTCGATGAGCTCGGTGACCTCGTCGGTTCCGCCCATCCGCGCGAACCGCGGCCCCAGGAAGAGGTCGACCCGACTGCCGACTGCGGCCGGTCCCGACGCCCGCACGCGCAGGCCGGCCCGCCGGTGGACCCGCCAGCTCACGAGCGCGTCCCAGGCACGGGCGAGATCGGTGGCTGCACCGACGTCGGCTCCGTACGCCAGGAGCACCGCCGGGTCCGGCGAGGTCGTCATCCGGTTAGCCCTGCGCCGGCCCCGTCATGGATCGGACGTCCAGCGCCGCGTCGAGCTGCTCCGCGGTGACCTCGCCGCGCTCGACGTAGCCGAGGTCCTCCACGGCGGCGCGCACGGTGATGCCCTTCGTCACCGAGTGCTTGGCGATCTTCGCGGCCGCCTCGTAGCCGATGATCCGGTTCAGCGGGGTGACGATCGACGGCGAGGACTCTGCCAGCGCGAGGCAGCGATCCACGTCGGGCACGAGCCCGTCGACCGTGCGGGTCGCGAGGACCCGGGACACGTTAGCGACGAGCGTGATCGACTCGAGGATGTTGCGGGCCATGACGGGCAGCGTGACCAGGAGGTCGAAGTTGCCCTGCGAGCCGGCGAAGGCGATGGCGGCGTCGTTCCCGATGACCTGGGCGGCCACCATGACCGTCGCCTCCGGGATCACGGGGTTGACCTTGCCCGGCATGATCGAGGATCCCGGCTGCAGGTCGGGCAGCTGGATCTCGGCGAGGCCGGTGTTGGGTCCGGAGCCCATCCAGCGCAGGTCGTTGGCGATCTTGGTGAGGGAGACGGCAATGGTCCGCAGCGCTCCGGAGGTCTCCACGAGCGAGTCCTGGGCCGCCTGCGCCTCGAAGTGGTTCCTGGCCTCGGCCAGCGGCAGGCCGCTGTTCTCGGCGATCAGCGAGATGACCCGTGGGGCGAAGCCGGCCGGGGTGTTGATGCCCGTCCCGACGGCGGTCCCGCCCAGCGGCAGCTCACCGAGGCGCGGCAGCGTCGCCCTGACGCGCTCGATGCCGTAGCGGATCTGCGTGGCGTATCCGGAGAACTCCTGCCCCAGCGTGATGGGGGTCGCGTCCATCAGGTGGGTACGTCCGGACTTGACCACGTCCTTGAGCTCGTCGGCCTTGCGCTCGAGCGAGTCGGCGAGGGTCTCCAGGCCCGGCAACAGCTCCTCGACCACAGCCTGCGTGGCGGCGATGTGAATGGAGGACGGGAAGACGTCGTTGGAGGACTGCGAGGCGTTGACGTCGTCGTTCGGGTGAACTCTGCTTCCGAGGCGGGTGCTCGCGAGGTTGGCGATCACCTCGTTGGTGTTCATGTTCGATGACGTCCCGGAACCGGTCTGGAAGACGTCGATCGGGAAGTGCGCGTCGTGCTTGCCGGCGATGACCTCGTCGGCAGCCGTGACGATGGCGTCGGCGACGTCCTGCTCGAGCACCCCGAGCTCGGCGTTGGCGATCGCCGCGGCCCGCTTGACCTGCCCGAGGGCTGCGATGTGGTGCGAGGCGAGCCCGCGGCCGGAGATCGGGAAGTTCTCGACGGCACGCTGGGTCTGCGCGGACCAGAGCGCGTCACTCGGGACCCTGACCTCGCCCATGGTGTCGTGCTCGATGCGGTAGTCCGCTGCGCCGGCGTCGTCCTCGTGGGTCACGCTGCTCCATGCCTCTCGTTCGTCGGTTGTGTCCCGCATGTCATTGTCCCACCTCTCCAACGGCGCGACGACGGCCGGAAGCCGGGACCGGCGAGGGCCATCGTCAGGTGTCGAGGTCCTTGGAGATGAGCTCGGCGAGCTCGTCCAGCACCTTCTCGGCATCAGCGCCCTCGGCAGTCAGCGTCACTTCGTCGCCCTGGTCGGCGCCGAGCGTCATGACCGCGAGCACGCTGCCCGCGTCGACCGGTTCGGCGCCTCTCTTGGAGATCTTCACGGGGATCCCGCTCTCCGCGGCCGCCTTGCTGAAGACGGCGGCCGGTCGGGCGTGCAGCCCGACCTTGGAGGCGACGACAGCACTGCGCTGGGCCATTGACGGTCCTTCCTGCTCAGGTGCGGCCCGTTCCGCACCATCGGGGTCGGTGGCGAGCGTACGACACGGACATGTCCACCGATGCCGTGCCGGGACCGACGCCGTCAGCCACCTACTGCGCCAGCCGGCGGACCAACGGAAGACGCGACGGCGCAGCAGCCATAGCACCGAGGACCGCGAGAGCAGGGATGACGATGATCGTCGCTCCCAGCAGCAGCCAGGGCACCGAGACTCCGAACCGGGGGTCGATTCCTGAGCTTCCGGCGGAGAAATCCACGAACACGGCGCCCATGACGATTCCGGTGGCCACGCCCAGCAGCACACCCGTGACCGCGAGAACGGCCGCCTGCCCACCCGCCACCCAGCGCCGCATCGCCGGTGATGCCCCGATGGCCGCGAGCGTCGCCAGGTCGGATCGAGACTCGGCCGCAGCCAGTCCCACGCTGATCCAGGTCGCCACGACGCCGAGGAGTGTCGCGCCCGCGAGAAGGACGAGCATGTCGATGCTGGTCTCCACGACCGGTGAGCTCTCGACCGCGACATCGATGTCGCCGCTCACGGATTCCGCGGCGGCCCTCGCCGCTGCCACGTCCGCGTCGCTCGCCGGCTCGTCCGGGACGAGGATCATCCCTACGACCTTGGATTCCATCCCGAGCTCTGCCGCGGCCGCCGGCGGGAGGATCACGGAGTACTGAGTTCTCGACCATTCCACCGACTCGGCGGCCACCTCGATGGTCTCCGTCGTCTCAGCGGACTTCCCATCGGAGGTCTCGAAGGTGATCCGGGCGTTCCCGTCAGACCAGACGGCGTACCGGTCGTTGACCACGGCCTTCCCGTCGGCGAGCGCGGCCGCCGCTTTGTCCGCACCGGGCAGTCCGACGAGCGCCGTGGCGGTGCCGTCGTCGACGTACGTATGCGGGCCGGCCCATGCACGCCGACGCGAGTTCTCCGCGAGGCGGCCGCACCGTGGATCGTCGAGCGCGTCGGCGTGCTCCTGCTCGGTCGGCCGGCGACCCAGGCCGGCGAGCGGGCACGCGTTGCCCGGGCTCGGCTGCGCGCGGATCGAGGTCAGCAGCTGGTCCGGCAAGTCCCCCACCGGTACGCCCACGGAGACCGACGCCTGGTCTGCGATCGGGAGGACCTTGCCCACCGCGTCGGCCGCCGCCGCGAGATCGGCGCTCCGGTCCTCGTTCGCACCATCGAGACTGGTCAAGCCGATCTCCAGAGTGCCCTCAGCGAGACTCGGCCGATAGATCGCCTCGCGGTAGCCTGCCTCCGAGGTGACGTAGACGCTCACGGCAGCCATGCCTGCGACGGCGGCCACCACGGCGGCGAGAGCGGGAGCGGTGCGCCCGCGCTGCCTGCCGGCGTCACGCAGGGCGAGCCGAATGGCAGCGGGGAACCGGGGTGCCAGCTTCGCGATGAGTGTGACGATCCCGCCGGCGGCGACGATGATGCCGATCTCGAGGAGCACGGCGCCGGCGAGAAGTGCTGCCGTGTGCGTCGTCGACGCCCCGTACCCGTCCGTCCCGACCGTCGCGCCGTAGGCACCGTACGAGGCGACGGCGAGACCGAGCGCGGCCAGCCCGACGCCCACCCATGGCACGGCCCGATGCTGGCGGGCCTCGCGCCTCCGACCGGCGAGCGTGGCGACGACGTCGTCCTTCGCTGCCCGACGTGCGGGCAGCAACGCCGCGACAGCCCCGAGCACGACGGCGAAGCCCACGAGCGCGATCAGCAGGAGCCACGGGATGACGATGTTCGGCACCACCAGCTCGCCGCGTGCCACCATCACGGCGTTGAACGCGAGCGCGAGGAGCACACCCACCATGGCTCCCAGCACACCGGCAAGGAGCCCCAGCACCAGGCCTGAGGCGAGCACCACGCGGCGCATGTCCCGGGGCGTGCCACCGGTCGCGGCAAGGATCGCGAGCTGCCGTGAGCTGCGGCGCGCACCGACCGTGAACGCCGGACCGACGAGCAGAATCACCTCCAGCAACCCGACTCCGACGACCGCGCCGACGATGCCGATGCTCTGGAGGTCCGTCCCTCGGCCCGTCTCGTGACCCGTCAGGGGCATCTCCGCGGGATCCGGGGGGTCCTCGATGACCGACCGGCTGATCACCCGCATCCCCAGGTCGTTCAGCGCGAGCACCTGCTCCCAGCTGACGGGATCGCCACGAACGAACCACGAGTGGGGCGAGGGTCCGGGCTCCGCGTACGAGGCGAGTCCCGGCACGGTGCCTGGATACGCCACGCTGCCGGGGCTCAACCACTCTTCGGCGAGGACGCCGACGACCGCGGCCTCCGCGGTGACGACGTCGTGACGAGGCTTGGCGTCGGTGCCCGGATCGGCATCGGCGCCCTGCGCTGGCTCGACCTTGACAGTGATGGTGTGGCCGATCTCCACGTCGAGCGAGTCGGCGTGGTCTTCGGTCAGTGCGACCTCTCCGGGCCGCTCCGGCAGCCGCCCCCGTCCAGCGGTGAACACGCCGGGGACCCGGGACACGTCGACCTCGTCGACCCATATCTGCCTCGACCGGTCGCCGGTCGACGCCTGGACTCCCCCGGTCAGCGACCGCACCAGCTCCACGTCACCCAGCGCCGCCACGAGGTCGGCCTGGGTCGGCTCTCGCCGATCCGGACCGGCGTCGAAGCCGGCGTCGGCGCGAGCCTCCACGTCAGGCTCGGTCTGGACATCGGCCTGGCAGACGCTCCAGGGTCTCTCGCCCCGCACGTTCTGCAGCACCGGGCCGGCGCACCTCGCCTGCAGCAGCTGCGCCTGGGCGGTGTCCCCCAGATTCATCTGGACGTAGGTCTCGTCTGTCGGTCGCCCCGAGGTCACCGCCGTCAGGGCAATGGCGCCCACGATGACCGGCAACATGATCATCACGACGACGAGCGCCGTCCGCCCGTTGTGCCGCCGGGCGTCGCGACTCGCGATCCGCAGTGCTGGCACCCATCGTGTCAGGCTCCGCATCATCGGCCCTCACCGGCTCCGGGCGAGAAGGCGCTCGGCAGGGTCGTCACCCGTGCTGTCGACCACGCGGCCGTCGCGCAGGAAGACCGTCCGGTCGGCCCACGCCGCGAACCGGGGCTCGTGGGTGACGAGCAGGCCGGCGGCTCCCTCGTCCACCCGTGCGCGAAGCACCTTCATCACGGCCTCGCCCGTCAGCGAGTCCAGCGCGCCGGTGGGCTCGTCGGCGAGCACGAGCCGCCGCGGGCCCACGAGCGCCCGGGCGATCGCCACCCGTTGCTGCTGACCGCCGGACATCTCCTCGGGGAACCGGTCGGCGAGGTCCTTCACGCCGACCTCGGCGAGCGCCTCGAGCGCCTCCGCGCGGGCCTTCCGCAGGGCGACGCCGTCGAGCTCACGCGGCAGCGAGACGTTCTCCGCCGCGGTCAGCGCGGGGATGAGGTTGAGGTCCTGGAAGACGTACCCGACCTTGCGACGTCGCAGCGCGGCGCGCTTCTTCACGTCCAGGCCCGAGATGGCGTCGGCGGCGAGATCCACCGTGCCCGACGTCGGGGTGTCGAGGCCGCCGGCGATGTTGAGCAGCGTCGACTTACCTGATCCCGAGGGCCCCATGACGGCGACCAGCTCGCCGACGCGGACCTGGAGGTTCACCTTGTCTAGGGCGTGCACCTCGGTCGGTCCATCTTGGTGCACGCGGGTGACCTCGGCAATGGTCAACAGCGTCGGTCCTGGTTCGCCGGCCAGCGGTCCGGCGGCGCGTCGCCCGTGCGGCGCGTGTCCGTTCTCCTCGCTCATCGGCTCGACCTTTCGTCGGCCACGTCGTCGTGCGCCGCCGTGCCCGCGCCTCGGCGGGGCGTTGGCCGGCCGGCGGCGCGCACCACGGCCGCCTCGATGTGGTCCAGCCATCGGATCTCCGCCTCCGCGGCGAAGACCAGGTTGTCGAGCACGAGGGACCAGGCGAGGTCGTCCGGGTCTTCCGTGCCGGTGCGGGCCTTGAGGCGGGTGTAGTCCCGCAGCGAGCGCATCGACTCCGTGCGTTGCGCCTGAACGATCGCGGCGACGTCGACGCCAGGCGCGGTGACGGCGAGCGCGATCTTGATGACGAGCTCGTCCCGCCCGGGATGGTCCCGGGCCACCGGCGTCGCCCACCACTGCGCCAGCTCGGCCGCACCCGACTCGGTGAGCCGATATTCCTCCACCTCGCTGTCCGCGGCGGCCGGCTCGATGAACCCGTCGCGCTCGAGGCGCTGGATGGTCGTGTAGACCTGCCCGATATTAAGCGGCCACGTGCCACCGGTCCTCGACTCGAAGTCCTTGCGGAGCCGGTAGACGCCGGCAGAGCCCTCACCCAGGAGCGCCAGCAGACCGAGCCGGACCGACATCAGCGGCCTCCCTCGGTACGCAGACCACCCGCGGCGGCCATCTGTGCCCGCACGGCCATCTGGTCGAGCCGCCGCGCCACCAGTCGAGCCTGCCTGTCCCGCGCGCGGCGCCGTACCTGCCAGGAGAGAAGGAAGATCTGCCGGCGAACCTGACGCTCGTCCTCGTGCTCGTGCCTGCTCATGACCGCCCCGTTCGGCTGCGCTGGTTACTCGGTAACCGGGACATTACCGAGTAACCATGGCGTTGTCACGGAGGCACGTTTGGCCGTCGGTGCACCAGCCGACGACACCAGCGAGCGGCCCGGCCGACGACACCAGCGAGCGGCGACTACACCAGCCAGCGCCCCAGCACGGTGACGTGCTGCGTCTCGTACCCGCGTTCCTCGTAGAAGCCGGCGACCGGGTTGCCGTCCCGCACCATCAGCTGGACCTTGCGGGCGCCGGTGTCGGTGAGCCACTGCTCGGCATGGCACAGCAGCTCCGTGCCGAGGCCCCTGCCGCGCTCGGACTCGACCACCGCCAGGTAGTAGACCCAGCCGCGGTGCCCGTCCAGGCCCGCCACGACCGACCCCACGACGCGGTCGTTCCTGCGGGCGACGAGGACGGTGGAGGTCGGAACACGGCGTGCCTGCGCGATATCGGCGTGGGGGTCGTTCCAGGGCCGGGTGAGCCCGCACTCCTGCCACAGCGCGACGACGGCGTCGGCCTCACCGTCGCGAAGCTCGCCGATCTCGGGGGCCGCAGCGCCGTGCCGTGCCACTAGAACGGGCTGTAGGGCGAGACGACGACTTCGACCCGCTGGAATTCCTTCAGGTCGGAGTAGCCAGTGGTGGCCATGGCCCGCCGCAGGGCACCCACCAGGTTCAGCGTGCCGTCGGCGCTGGAGGAGGGGCCGTGGAGGATCTCGGCGAGCGTGCCGACCGTCTCGACACGGACCCGTTCACCGCGCGGCAGCTCGGGATGGTGCGCCTCGGGCCCCCAGTGCCAACCCTGGCCCGGCACGTCGCTGGCGCGGGCGAGCGCGGCACCGAGCATGACGGCGTCCGCGCCGCAAGCCACGGCCTTGACGATGTCGCCGGACCGGCCGACACCGCCGTCGGCGATGAGGTGGACGTACCGACCACCGGACTCGTCGAGGTAGTCACGGCGGGCGGCTGCGACGTCGGCCACCGCGGACGCCATCGGAGCGTGGATGCCGAGTGCGACGCGCGTGGTGTGGGCCGCTCCCCCGCCGAACCCGACGAGCACGCCGGCCGCGCCGGTGCGCATGAGGTGGAGACCGGCCGTGTACGTGGCGGCGCCGCCGACGATCACGGGCACGTCCAGCTCGTAGATGAAGCGCTTGAGGTTCAGCGGCTCGGCCTGCGAGGACACGTGCTCGGCGGAGACGGTGTTGCCGCGGATGACGAACAGGTCGACGCCGGCCTCCACGACGGTGCGCCAGTGCTCCTGGGTGCGCTGCGGGCTCAGACTGCCGGCGACGGTCACCTCCGCGTCGCGGATCTCGCCGAGGCGCTGGGTGATCAGCTCGGGCTTGACCGGTTCCGCGTAAAGGCTCTGCAGTCGCTTGGTGGCCTCGGCCGGGTCGACGTCGACGATCTCCTGGAGCTTCGAGGTCGGGTCCTCGTACCGGGTCCACAGACCCTCGAGGTCCAGGACCCCGATGCCGCCCAGGCGGCCCAGCTCGATCGCCGTCGCCGGTGACATCACCGAGTCCATGGGCGCCGCCAGGACAGGGATGTCGACGTGGTACGCGTCGATCTGCCAGCTCACCGACACGTCCTCGGGGTCACGGGTGCGGCGGGAGGGCACGACGGCGACGTCGTCGAAGCTGTAGGCACGCCGGGCGCGCTTGCCCTGGCCGATCTCGATCTCGGTGGTCACCGTGGCAGGCTACCTGTCCGGCACCCACACGCCGTCGGTGTCCCGGCGCAACGCCACCTCACGGCCGGCGTCCCACTCGCCCGCCCAGCCGAGCTCGTCGAGGACGTGGTCGAGGAGGTTCGCCGTCATGCCCCACACGATCCCGTCGTCCAGGTGGAAGCCCGGGCTGCGACGGCCGGCGAACGTCACGGTGCAGCGGGTGTCCCGGTCGACGAGCGTGGAGACCGAGACCCGCAGCGTGTGCAGCACCTCGCCGGGCTCGACCTCGGTGGCCTCGTCGGCGCGGTGGGTCCAGCCGAGCACCGGGGTGACGACGAAGCGACTGTGCGGCATGAGGAGCGGCGTGAGCTCGCCGAGCACCTCGACGTGGTCCGGATGCAGCCCGATCTCCTCGTGAGCCTCACGCAGCGCGCCCGCGACGGCGTCCTCGCCGGGTTCGAGGCGCCCGCCGGGAAGAGCGACCTCGCCCGGGTGGTTCCGCAGCGCGCGGGAGCGCTGGACGAGAAAGAGATCCGGCCGGGCGCCAGCACCGCCGCGCGACGCCGCGGCCTGGGAGCCGTCCGACGACGCAGCCTCGGCGGGCGGCGCGAAGAGCAGCAGCACCGCTGACGCCCGGTAGCTGCGGGCGAGCTCGGCGTCGTAGGTGTGGTGCCCGCCGAGCGGCACCAGGCTGCCGTCCTGCGCCCGGGCGCACAGGTCGAGCAGGGACGCCCGTTGGCCGGCCCAGATGTCCGCTCGCTCGTCCACGACGCTCCCTTCGTTCCCCGGCATTCGACCACACACGGTTGCCGGTGCGCGCGCGTCGAGTGGCTCCGGTGCACGTCGGGCAGGCGACATGCCGAGCAGGTCCTGCGCCTCGATGTGGGCGGGCCCTGGCACAGTGCTGTGCGTAAGGGAGGTCAGCATGAGCAGCTGGTGCGACGGCGAGTTCCTCGGGTTCGACACCGAGACGACCGGCGTCGACGTGACCTCCGACAGGATCGTCTCCGCCGCCCTCGTGCTCCGCCGGGGCGCGACGTCGCGGGTGCGGACCTGGCTGGTGGACCCCGGTGTGGAGATCCCCCCGGCGGCGAGCGCCATCAACGGGATCACCACGGACCTGGTACGAGCATCCGGCTCTCCTCCCGCCGTCGCCCTCGAGGAGATCGCCAGCGCCCTGGTCAGGGCCCAGCGTGACGGCGTACCCCTGGTGGCGTACAACGCCGCCTTCGACCTCGTGCTGCTCGACAACGAGCTCGTCCGGCACGGCCTCCCCCGCCTGGCCGAGCGCCTCCGACCATGCCTGCCCGTCATCGACCCGCTGCTGCTCGACCGTGCGCTCGACGGCCTGCGTGACGCGCCACGCACGCTCGGCGACCTGTGCATGCACTACGGCGTGGCCACGCGGGCGGACCTGCACACCGCGGAGGTGGACGTCCTCGCCACGCTGGACGTGCTCACCGGGATCGCCGCGGCGTTCCCGCAGATCGGCGAGATGTCGTTGCCGGACCTGCACAGCTGGCAGGTGACGAAGTACCGCGAGTGGGCGGAGGGGCACAATGCCCGGCGGGCCGCCGAGCAGCGCCCCGGCCGGGACGTGGATCCCGGTTGGCCGATGCCGGTCGAGGAGCTCGCGTCTGCGAGCTGAAGGGCTGAGGCCGAAGGGCTGAGTGACGCTCTCAGCCGGCGTAGTTGGGGGCCTCGACGGTCATCTTGACGTCGTGCGGGTGGCTCTCCTGCAGCGAGGCGGAGGTGATACGGACGAAGCGACCCTTGGTCTGCAGCTCCTGGATGGTGCGCGCGCCGATGTAGAACATCGACTGGTGCAGCCCGCCGGCGAGCTGGTGGGCGATGGTGGCCAGCGGACCCTTGAAGGGCACCTGGGCCTCGATGCCCTCCGGGACGATCATGTCGTCGCTGGTGACCTCTGCCTGGAAGTACCGGTCCTTGGAGTAGGACTTCTTCCCGCGGCTCGACATGGCAGCCATCGAGCCCATGCCGCGGAAGGACTTGTACTGCTTCCCGTTGACCAGGACGGTCTCGCCCGGGGTCTCCTCGGTGCCGGCCAGCATCGAGCCGACCATGACGGTGTCGGCGCCGGCGACGAGCGCCTTGGCGATCTCGCCGGAGTATTTCAGTCCGCCGTCGGCGATGACCGGTACCCCGGCCGGCCGGCAGGCGAGGGAGGCCTCGTAGACCGCGGTCACCTGCGGGACGCCGACGCCGGTGACCACGCGGGTCGTGCAGATCGCGCCCGGGCCGACGCCGACCTTGACGGCGTCCGCCCCGGCGTCGACGAACGCCTGCGCACCCTCGCGCGTCGCGACGTTGCCGCCGATGACCTGGACGTGCCGGGTGGCGGGGTCGCTCTTGAGCCGCTGCACCATCTCGATCAGCATCCGCACGTTGCCGTGGGCGGTATCCGCGACCAACACGTCGGCGCCGGCCTCGACGAGGGTGGTGGCGCGCTCCCAGGAGTCACCGAAGTAGCCGATCGCGGCGCCCACCATGAGCCGTCCCTGGCTGTCCTTGGAGGCGTCGGGGAACTGCTCGGACTTGACGAAGTCCTTGACGGTGATGAGCCCGGAGAGCTTGCCGCCGGCGTCGACGAGCGGCAGGCGCTCGAGCTTGTGCTTGCGCAGGAGCGCGGTGGCCTCCTCGCGGCTGATCCCCGCCGACCCGGTGATCAGCGGCATCGGGGTCATCACGTCGCGGACCCGGGTGGCCGCCCATTCGGCCACCGGCGTGAACCGTAGATCGCGGTTGGTGATGATGCCGATCAGCTTCTGGTCGGCGTCGACCACCGGGAAGCCCGAGATCCGGTACTGGCCGGCGCGGGCGTCCAGCTCCTCCAGCGTCGCGTCCGAGCGGATGGTGACCGGGTTGGTGATGATGCCGGTCTGCGTCCGCTTGACCAGATCCACCTGGTAGGCCTGGTCCTCGATCGACAGGTTGCGGTGAAGGACGCCGAGGCCGCCCTGGCGGGCCATCGCGATCGCCATCCGGGACTCGGTCACCGTGTCCATCGCGGCGCTGACCAGGGGCACTCGCAGGTTCAGCTCACGGGTGAGGCGGGAGGTGGTGTCGATCTCGTCCGGAGCGAGGTCGGAGTACCCGGGCAGCAGGAGGACGTCGTCGTACGTCAGGCCGACGAAGCCGAACGGGTCCCGGGCGTCGGGCGTGGGCTGCTGCGCGGTCTCAGGGTCGGCGGCAGGCAGGCCCGTATCGGTCGCGGGTGCATGCTCGTTGGTCTGCGTCACCGTCTCTGCCACGGCACGATCCTACGTGGGCGGGCGGGGCCCGCGTAGTGCCGTGGCCGTGGCGACAGACACAGGCGCTCGTCGGTCTCAGGATTCCCCGCGGCTCGCGGCCGCGATCTCCTCGACGGCGGCTCCGAGGGTGCGGACCCTGTGCACGTGCGGCAGCCACAGGTCCGGCGGGTCGTCGCCCAGCAGGAAGATCTCGATGTCGCCCCGTCCGGAGGCCGCACGCACCACGTCCTCGACGAAGGGTGGGTTGCCCAGCACGGCGAGCACGCCGGCGTGGCGCCGGTCGATCGCGTCGAGCACCTGCTCGGGATCGCGCACCTGCTCGGCACGCAGCACCCGGGCGCGGATTCCGTGCTCGGCGAGCCCGCCGCCGACGACGTGCGCCTGCAGTCGCTCCTCCTCGCCCGAGCAGAGCAGCACCAGCTCGCCGGCGGGCTCCCCGCTCGCCGACTGCCCGACGGCGTAGCGCACGGCCGTGAGGAAGGCGGCGCGCAGCACCGACTCGGGCTCGACGCCAGGCAGGTCGGTCTTGTCCCGGCGGGCGAGCATGCTCAGGGCGGGGCCGGTGATCGACGTCCAGGTGCGCACCACGCCCTGGTCCTCCACCTCCTGCTCGACCATGCGCTGGACGCGCAGCGGATCCGGTTCGACCGCCGCGGCGGCGAGCGAGAGCGGGTCGACCAGGACCCGGAGGCGGGGCTGCGTCTCCTGTGCGAGCGGGACCGGGGGCGGGGCTGCCTCCGGGTCTGCGGGGTCGAAGGCGCTGGCCGCCCGGGCGGCGTCGGACGGCGCGACCCCCTGGAGCGTGAGCTGACGCATGCGCTCGAGCCGCGCGACGTCGTCGGGGGTGTACTTGCGGTGGGCGCCGGCGACGTGGGACGAGGGTCCGAGGCCGTAACGGCGGTCCCACGTGCGCAGGGTCGACGCGGCCACGCCGAGCCTGCTCGCCACACCGGCCACAGTCAGCGGTGCAGCACTGCCCGCGTGCCGGTCGAGATTCGCGTTGCCGCGCTCGCCCGCACGGTTTCCGCGCGGCATGTCGTTCGGATCTTGCTCGGTCTGCGCCGAGCTGCTCCCGGACGGACCGGCGCCGCCGTGTCCCGTCGTCATGGAGTCGATACTGACGCGATCACGCAACGCACGCCACTGCGACTCGCCCATCGGACGAACCTGCTCGCCGACGGCGAATGGCCCGAGGCGGACGAAGCTCCTGGCGAACAACTCTGAACAAGGGGCTTGAACAAGTGGCGCATCGGTTGCTAAGTTGCTCACCAAGTTGTTCAGTGCGTTGTTCATCGCCTTGTCCAACGAAGTAGGAGACCAACGCACGTCCCGACGAAAGGATCGCTGACATGGCTGAGCTGTCCAGGCTTCCCGGCCCGGTGATGGATCTCTGGGAGTGGCAGTACCAGGGTGCGTGTCGCGAGGCCGACCCCGATCTGTTCTTCCACCCGGAGGGCGAGCGTGGCGGGACGCGTCGCCGCAGGGATGCGGCCGCGAAGGCGGTGTGTGCCACCTGCCCCGTCATCGAGCAGTGCCGGCAGGCCTCGCTGGCCGTGCGCGAACCGTACGGCGTGTGGGGCGGCCTCAGTGAGGACGAGCGTCAGGAGGTTCTGGCGCAGCGGTCGACGGCGGTGCCGTACCCGGCCGCGTCCTGACCATCCGGTTCTCGACCTGATCCGCCCGGGGCACGCACCGGCCCCCGGACACGACGAAGCCCCGGCCATCTCGGCCGGGGCTTCGTGCGTGTTCGAGCTACCGCGTCACTTGTCGACGACGGCGAGGATGTCACGCGCGGCGAGGATGAGGTACTCCTCGCCGGCGTACTTCACCTCGGTGCCGCCGTACTTGCTGTAGATGACGACGTCGCCTTCCTTGACGTCCAGCGGGATGCGGTTGCCGTTGTCGTCGATGCGGCCCGGACCGATCGCCAGGACAGTGCCCTCCTGGGGCTTCTCCTTGGCGGTGTCAGGGATGACGAGACCAGACGCCGTGGTCTGCTCGGCCTCGAGGGTCTGCACGACGATACGGTCCTCGAGCGGCTTGATGGAGACCGACACTGCGGACCTCCCCTTCTTCGCATGAGATGGGACGGACATAGGTTCATCACCGTCGCCGGAGCGGCCGCCGTCGCGGGGGTCGGACGCACCGTCTTCGGTGAAGACTGCCGCGACCAAGGGTCGCGCCTCCGCCAAATCTAGGCCTGAGTTAGCACTCGGTCAAGGCGAGTGCTAGACGCGCTGGTCGATGGTGCGTCCGAGCCGCCGGCAGCTGGGTCGTCGCGGATCCCAGGGAACGGCGTGCCCATAGGATCGACCGGTGGATTCCGCAGTGATGGCCGGCCTGAGACGCCTCCTCGAGCCGGATGGCTGGGGCTTGCTCGAGACGCTTCCCCCGTACTCGGAGGAGACCGCCATGCGGCTCTCCGAGGGTCTCCGGTCGCGGGGCGTCGACCCTGATCTCGTGGCCGCGGCACTGACCCAGTCCAGGCTGCGCGGGCGAGCAGCGTCGAAGTTCGGCGACTTCGCGTCCGGGATGCTCTTCACCCAGGCCGGGCTGGAGCAGGCCACCCGCCTGAGCGTCGGCGCGCACCACGCCCGGCGGTACGTCGCTGCTGGATCGGACCTGGTGGCGGATCTGGGCTGCGGGCTCGGCGGGGACGCCATGGCGCTGTCCGCGCTCGGTGTTCCCGTCCTCGCGGTCGAGGCCGACGAGGCGACGGCGGCGCTGGCCACGGTCAATCTGCGCCACTTCCCGACCGCGCGGGTCCGGCATGCGGACGCGATGAGTCTGGACCTGGCTGCCGAGGGGGCGGACGCGGTCTTCGCCGATCCCGCTCGCCGGACCCGCGGCGGACGCCGCGTCTTCGACCCGGCCGCCTACCAGCCTGCCCTCGCCGACCTGCTGGCCCTCCGCGAGACTGTGCCGGCCCTGGGGCTGAAGGTGGCACCGGGGATCCCGTACTCGGCGCTCCCGAGGGACACCGGTGCGCAGTGGGTCAGCGTCGACGGGGACGTCGTCGAGGCAGGGCTGTGGTTCGGTCCCCTCGCACCCGAGGGACCGGGACGGTCCGCGCTGGTGCTCGCCGGGGACGACGCCCACATCCTCACCGAGTCCGAGAAGGTCGCCGGGACCGACGCCGGCGCGCCGGACGCTCCGGCCCGGGCGGGCGAGGTCCGCGCCGTCGGTGAGTACCTGTACGAGCCCGACGGCGCGGTCATCCGCGCGGGCCTGGTCGCCCGGTCGGCCGAGGACCTGCGCGCGGGCCTGGTCAGCGAGGGGATCGCGTACCTGACCGGGGACGAGTTCGTGGACACCCCGTTCGCCACCGGCTACCGGGTGCTCGATCACTTCGTCTTCGGCCTCAAGCGCCTGCGCGGCTACCTCCGCGAGCGAAGCGTGGGTGCGGTAGCGATCAAGAAGCGCGGGACCGCCGTCGAGCCGGAGCGGCTGCGACGCCAGCTGGCGCTCAAGGGAGACGGCGAGGCGACGATCGTGCTCACGCGGCTGGCCGGGCGCCAGAGCGTCCTGGTGGTCGAGCCGCTCACGTAGTCCGCGCGCGCCCGCCCTCGGACCGGCACACTGGCCCCCGTGAGACTGGACTTCGCGCGGTCGCAGAGATCATCGGTCGGCATCGAGTGGGAGCTGCAGCTCCTCGACGCCGACGACGGCGACCTGCGCCAGGCTGCCGAGACCATCCTGGCCGAGCTGGCCGGCGCGGACGGCGAGCCGCACCCGAACGTGCATCCCGAGCTCCTGCTCAACACGGTCGAGGTCGTCTCCGGCGTCTGCCGCACCGTGGGCGACGCGCTGGCGGACCTCGAGCACGCGATCACCGACCTGCGCCGCGTCACCGACCCGTTGCGCATCGAGCTGGCGGGCGCAGGCTCGCACCCTTTCGCTCAGCCCGCCTTCCAGAAGGTCACCAACCGCGAGCGATACGCCAGGCTCATCGACCGCACCCGCTGGTGGGGTCGCCAGATGCAGCTCTACGGGGTCCACGTCCATGTCGGCATCGAGGACCGGGCCAAGACGCTGCCGATCATGCGCGCGCTGCTCACGCGGTTCGCGCACCTGCAGTCGCTCTCCGCCTCGTCGCCGTTCTGGAACGGCCAGGACACGGGGTACGCCTCGAACCGCGCCATGATGTTCCAGCAGCTGCCCACCGCGGGCGTCCCGTACCAGTTCGACACCTGGTCCGAGCTGGAGCACTACGTCGACGACCTGACCCGGACCGGCGTCATCGACACCTTCTCCGAGGTGCGCTGGGACATCCGGCCCTCTCCGGCCCTCGGCACCGTGGAGGTTCGGGTGTGCGACGCCGCGACGAACGTCGAGGAGCTGCGCGCCACCTCGGCGCTCACCCACTGCCTCGTGGAGCACTACTCGTCCATGCTCGACGACGGCAAGGACCTTCCGACCGCGCCGCGGTGGTTCGTCGTCGAGAACAAGTGGCGCTCCGCCCGGTACGGGATGGACGCGGTCCTGATCCGCGACGGCGGCGGCGAGGAGGAGCTCGTCACCGAGACCGTGACAGCCATGCTGAGCGAGCTCGAGCCGGTGGCCGACCGGCTGGGGTGCCTCGAGGACCTGGCATGCGTGCAGCGCATCCTGCACGACGGCGCCTCGTACCAGCGGCAGCTCCGGGTCGCCGAGGCGGGCGGGCTCAACGCCGTTACCGACTCGCTGGTCGCCGAGATGAGGGCGGGCCGCCCACTCTGAGCCTTATACCCAGTACTTGGCGTAACCGAGTAGTGGGTATAGCGTCCTTGCATGCCCGCCTCGACGCCCGCCGCACGGGACCCCCAGCTCCTGAAGGGTGTGCTCCCCATGCTCGTCCTCGCGCTGCTGCGCGAGCAGGACTCCTACGGCTACGAGCTCGTCACACGGCTGCAGGACGCCGGCCTCGTCGACGTGGCCGCCGGCTCGGTCTACCCGGTTCTCGCCCGGCTCGAGCGCGACGACCACCTCACCTCGTACCTCGTCCGGTCCTCCGCCGGCCCCGTGCGGAAGTACTACACGCCCACCGACGCCGGCCTCGAGCACCTCGGCCGGCAGCGGCGTGGCTGGCACCAGCTCGGTGACGTCGTCGCCGTCGTCCTCATGCCCGGCCCGGGCCGGGCCAACCGTCACTCTCCACGAGAGGCCCCAGCATGACCACGCCGACATCCGCCACGACCGCCTCCATCCGTCCGTCCTTGCGGGACAGGCTGCGCAGGGAGCGCTACCTGCTCGCCCTGTCGATCTGGATGGACGACGTCCCGGCCAAGGAACGCCGACCCGTGCTCTCCCAGCTCCGCGGCGGGCTGGACGCGGCGGCCGCCGACACCTCGATGCGCGAGGCGGTCAGCGGCCTCGGCCCCGCTCGGCTGCTCGCGGCCGAGTACCGCGCCCTGCAGGACCCGGGGCTGCCACGGTGGACGTTCGGCGGGTCCGTGGCGCTCGGATGGCTGTTGTTCTGCCTCGTGGCGACGGCGGTCTTCGCGTCGGCATTGTGGCAGGTTGCGCCGGCCGCCGGCGGATCGGCGACGGCGCGCCTGCTGGGGGCGGAGATCACGATCACCAACAGCGAGCAGGCGGCATCGTTGGAGTGGTCGGGCTTCCCTTGGGCCTGGGTGGTCGCGCTGGCCCTCTTCCTCGTCGCGGCGCGCGCCTGGCGCCTGGCTCCCGCCCTGCGGCGGCGTGCGGCGGGGGCCCGCGCCGACTGAACGGTGCCTGCCGCACGGCTCGGCGCCCGAGGTCAGACCCGCACCGTCTCCAGCGGCATGCCTGAGTCCGTGGGCAGGTCGAGGGACGACGGCGCCGCTCCCGAGCGCACGAGGGCCGAACCCAGCGCGGCGATCATCGCGCCGTTGTCCGTGCAGTACCGGATGGGCGGGATCCGCACGGTGATGCCGCGGTCCTCGGCCTCCTCGGCGGCGAGCTCCCGCAGCCGGGAGTTCGCGGAGAATCCGCCGCCGATCACGAGGGTGTCGCAGCCGTTCCGCTCGCAGGCGGCGAGCGATTTCGTGACCAGCACCTCGGCGACCGACTCCGAGAACCCTGCCGCGACATCGGCCGCCGGCACGTTCTCGCCGCGGTCCTGGTAGCCCTCGACGTAGCGCGCCACCGCCGTCTTCAGGCCCGAGAAGGAGAAGTCGTAGGCGTACCGTTCCTTGTCCTTCCCAGCGGTCAGGCCTCTCGGGAAACGGATCGCCTCCCGGTCCCCCTCCCTGGACAGCCGGTCCACGTGCGGGCCGCCCGGGTACGGCAGACCCAGCAGGCGCCCGACCTTGTCGAACGCCTCGCCGGCGGCGTCGTCGAGCGTCTGTCCGAGCTCACGGACTCCCGTGGCGATGTCGTCGACGAGCAGCAGCGAGCTGTGCCCGCCGGAGACGACGAGCGAGACGAATCGCTCGGGAAAGGGCCCGTGCACGAGCTCGTCGACGGCGGCGTGCCCGATGACGTGGTTGACGCCGTACAGCGGCTTGCCGGTACCCAGGGCCAGCGCCTTGGCCGCGGCGGCCCCGACCGTGAGCGATCCGACGAGACCGGGCCCCGCCGTCACGGCGATCGCGTCGACCTCGGACAGGTCGACGTCGGCCCGCTCCAGGGCGGTGTCCAGCGTGGGGAGGAACGCCTCGAGGTGCGCGCGCGAGGCCACCTCGGGGACGATGCCGCCGTAGCGGGCATGCTCGTCCATCGACGACGCCGTGACGTCGGTGAGGAGCTCGCTCCCCCGGACGATGGCCACGCCGGTCTCGTCGCAGGACGTCTCGATGCCGAGGACGAGGGGTTCGCTCACCGGATCAGGGTAGTCGTGGGCCGCTAGAGACAGAAATGGCCCGGCGATGCCAGACTCCGCGGCCGATTTTCGCTCGTGGTCAGGCTGCCTGCGAAGGCCGTCGCGGCACTGGACGCGCCACGAAGACGGTCCTGGCGGCCGAGCCGACGCGGGCGGCGGGGCCTACTTGTTGCGGACGAGCGCGTTGCCGAGGTCGGAGTTCAGCATGCTGATGACGTCCAGCGGGATCTCCTTGGGGCACACCGCGGCGCACTCGCCGATGTTGGTGCACCCGCCGAAACCCTCGGCGTCCTGCTGCTGCAGCATGTTGACCACTCGAGCCTCACGCTCGGGCTGGCCCTGCGGGAGCAGGCCGAGATGGGCGACCTTTGCTGCGGTGAACAGCATCGACGACGCGTTCGGGCAGGCCGCGACGCAGGCTCCGCAGCTGATGCAGGCGGCGGCCTCGAAGGCCTTGTCGGCGTTCTCCTTGGGCACCGGGGTGGCGTGCGCGTCCGGGGCGGCACCGGTGTTCACCGAGATGTAGCCGCCGGACTGGATGATGCGGTCGAACGAGGACCGGTCCACCACCAGGTCCTTGATCACGGGGAAGGCACTGGCGCGCCAGGGCTCCAGGGTGATGGTGTCGCCGTCCTTGAAGGAACGCATGTGGAGCTGGCAGGTGGTGGTGCGCTCCGGGCCGTGCGCCTCGCCGTTGATGACGATGCCGCACATGCCGCAGATGCCCTCGCGGCAGTCGGAGTCGAAAGCGACCGGGTCCTCGCCGCGCTCGGTGAGCTCCTCGTTGAGGACGTCGAGCATCTCGAGGAACGACATGTCCTCGGTGACGCCCATGAGCTCGTAGTCGACGAGGCGGGGCTCGGCGCGCGGGCCCGCCTGCCGCATGACCTTGAGGGTGATCTTCACTTGTAGCTCCGCTGCTTCATCTCGACGTACTCGTAGCTCAGGTCCTCTTTGTGCAGCACCGGCGCCCCGTCCGGCCCGTCGGGCGACTCCCAGGCCGCCACGTAGGCGAACTCGTCGTCGCGGCGCAGCGCCTCGCCGTCCTCGGTCTGCGACTCGGCGCGGAAGTGGCCGCCGCAGGACTCGCGGCGGTGCAGCGCGTCGATGCACATCAGCTCGCCGAGCTCGATGAAGTCCGCGACCCGTCCGGCGCGCTCGAGTGCCTGGTTGACCTCCTCGTTCGTGCCGAGCACGCGCACGTCCCGCCAGAACGCTTCCCTGAGCTCGCGGATGCGGTCGATCGCGTACCGCAGGCCCTCCTCCGAGCGCTCCATGCCGCAGTACTCCCACATGATGTTGCCGAGCTCCTTGTGGAAGGAGTCGACGGAGCGGGAGCCGTTGGCGGAAAGGAACGCGTCGATGCGCGAGCGGACCGACTCCTGTGCCTCGCGCACCGCGGGGTGGTCCTCGGGGACTTTCTCGAACGGCGCGTCCGCGAGGTAGTCGTTGATGGTGTTCGGCAGCACGAAGTAACCGTCCGACAGGCCCTGCATGAGTGCGGAGGCACCCAGCCGGTTCGCACCGTGGTCGGAGAAGTTGGCCTCGCCGGTGACGAACAGGCCGGGGACGGACGACTGCAGGTCGTAGTCCACCCACAGCCCACCCATCGTGTAGTGCACGGCCGGGTAGATGCGCATCGGTACCTCGTAGGGGTCTTCACCGGTGATGCGCTGGTACATGTCGAAGAGGTTGCCGTACTTGGCGGCGACGGCGGAGCGACCCATCCGCTCGATGGCCTCGGCGAAGTCGAGATAGACGCCGCGGCGCACACCCTCGACCTCGGGGCCGACGCCGCGGCCCTCGTCGCAGACGTTCTTTGCGGCGCGGGAGGCGATGTCGCGGGGCACGAGGTTCCCGAACGCGGGATAGGTGCGCTCGAGGTAGTAGTCGCGCTCCTCCTCGGGGATCTCGCGCGGGTTCCGGGTGTCGTTCTGCGCCTTGGGCACCCAGATGCGGCCGTCGTTGCGCAGCGACTCGCTCATCAGGGTGAGCTTCGACTGGTAGTCGCCGGCGACGGGGATGCAGGTCGGGTGGATCTGCGTGTAGCAGGGGTTGGCAAAGTACGCCCCCTTGCGGTGTGCTCGCCAGCCGGCGGTGACGTTGGAGCCCATGGCGTTGGTGGAGAGGAAGAAGACGTTGCCGTACCCACCGGTGGCGAGCACCACGGTGTCCGCCAGGTGCGTCTCGACCTCACCGGTGACCAGGTCGCGGGCGATGATCCCGCGTGCCCGCCCGTCGACGACGACGAGCTCGAGCATCTCGTGGCGGGAGTACGACTGCACCGTGCCGGCGGCCACCTGCCGCTCGAGAGCCTGGTAGGCGCCGATCAGGAGCTGCTGGCCGGTCTGCCCGCGGGCGTAGAACGTGCGCGAGACCTGAACGCCGCCGAAGGAGCGGTTGTCCAGGAGGCCGCCGTACTCACGGGCGAACGGCACGCCCTGTGCGACGGCCTGGTCGATGATGTTGGTGCTGACCTCGGCGAGCCGGTAGACGTTCGACTCGCGAGAGCGGAAGTCGCCGCCCTTCACGGTGTCGTAGAAGAGCCGGTAGACCGAGTCGTTGTCGTTCTTGTAGTTCTTGGCCGCGTTGATGCCGCCCTGGGCGGCGATCGAGTGTGCGCGCCGGGGGCTGTCCTGGTAGTAGAAGACGCTGACGTTGTAGCCGGCCTCGCCCAGCGTCGCCGCGGCCGAGGAACCGGCGAGGCCGGTGCCGACGATGATGACGCTCATCTTGCGGCGGTTGGCCGGGTTCACGAGCCGGGCGGAGAACTGTCGCTTCTCCCAGCGCTCGCCCAGCGGCCCCTCGGGCGCCTTGGTGTCGGCGACCGGTGCGCCTTCGCGGTACAGCCCCGCGACCAGCTCGCCGGTGGTCGTCTGCGTGCTCTCGGTGGTCGTCATAGAAGTCCTCAGTTCACGAATCCGAGCAGGATCGCCGTCGGGGGCGCCATGAACCCGATGAGCAGCGCGGCGGCCACGAGGTAGGCGATCCAGTTGATCGCCGCCTGCCTGGTCCGGTCGGAGGCGCCCAGGGTCTGCAGCCCGCTCCACACGCCGTGGCGCACGTGCATCGTGAGCGCGACGATCGCGATGAGGTAGGTCACGTAGACCCACCAGTGCTCCGGGGAGAAGGCCACGACCAGGCGCTGGTATGGGCTGTCGAAGCTGCCGCCAACCTCGATCGTCACGGTCGTGAACTGCAGGATGTGGAAGACCACGAAGGCCAGCAGGATCACACCGCCCCAGCGCATCGTGCGCGAGGAGTAGGTCTGCACCGTGGACTTGTGCGCCACGTACTTCTTCGGGCGCGCGGCCCGAGCTCGCAGCCACAGCACGGCGGCGGCGTAGACGTGGACGATCAGCGCGAGCGTCAGCACCACGCGCTGGATCCACAGGAAGCCCATGTGCGGCAGGTACGGGTACAGCAGCTCGCGAAGGCTCTCCGCGTAGCCGTCGAACGCCTCCTGCCCGGAGAACGCCTTCAGGTTGCCGTACATGTGCACCAGGACGAACAGGACGAAGAGGATCCCGGAGATCGCCATGGCCCACTTGAGGGCCACCGTGGTGTATCTCGCCCGGCGCGGGACGGTCGGCGCAGGGGGCGCAGCGTTCGTGACCATGACCTCGATCCTAGCGACGACCTGCGCCCGGCCCGGAACGACGGTGCCCGGCCGCGGCACGGGCCACCGCCCCGGCGCCCCGGGCCCGACAGCGGAGGCGCGGAATGACGGGCACGCGGCGCGGGACGACGGGCGCGCGGCGCAGTTCCGTGATGTCACTCACGTCTGGGTGAGACACACCGCGAACCGGCTGGAGCCGGGTCGGTCGGGTGGCGTACGCCGGTGGCGCCGGGCCCTCAGTGAGTCTGCCGGCTCTGCTCCCCCGTGGCCGCCGGCCGCCCAGGATCCGCGGACCACTGGGACCACGATCCCGGGTACAGCGCCGCGTCGACGCCGACGCTGGCCAGCGCGGCGATCTCGTGCGCGGCCGTGACGCCGGAGCCGCAGTAGACGGCGACGTCGGAGCCGGGGATCGCACCGAGGGCGGCGAACCGCTCGCGCAGCAACCCGGGCGGGCGGAAGGCTCCTGACACGGCGAGGTTCTCGGTCGTCGGGGCGCTGCGTGCCCCGGGCACGTGCCCGGCCCGCGGGTCCACGGGCTCGCGCTCGCCGCGGTACCGCTCACCGGCGCGCGCGTCAAGCAGCACGCCGGTCCAGGAGGCGACGCCGTCGGCGTCGGTGGTCGGCATGGCGGGTGGCGCCGTCCCTGCGGCCAGCGGCAGGACGACGTCCCCGGGCTCCGGCGTCGCCGGACCCGCCTCCAGCGGGCCGCGGGCGGTCCGCCACCCGGCGAGACCGCCGTCGAGGATCCGCACGTCCGGCAGGCCGGACCAGCGCAGCAGCCACCACGCGCGCGCCGCGGAGGTGCCCCCGACATCGTCGTAGACGACCACCCGCGCGCCGTCTCGGAGCCCCCAGCGGCGCGCGGCGGCCTGCAGGTCGGCCGGCTCGGGGAGCGGGTGGCGTCCCGCGGTCGGGCTCGGTTGTCCGGCGAGCTCGGACTCCAGGTCGACGAACACCGCTCCCGGGAGGTGGCCATGCTCGAAGGCGTCCCGGCCGTCCGGCTGGGCGAGGGACCACCGCACGTCCAGCAGCACGGGCTGCGCGTGGTCGGCCGGGTCGCCGCCGAGCTCGTCGGCCAGCTCGGCGGCCGTCACGAGCACCCGGGCGCGCGTCGGGTCGGTCACGACCCGCTCCCAGCCGGAGGTGCGCCGCCACCCGTGTGCTCGGATCCCACCGGGCCGGGCGTGCGGGTCAGCCGTGCCCGCATGACGACGGCGTCCTCCCCCTCCGCCTGGTAGTAGCCGCGACGCACCCCGATGGGGACGAAGCCGGCACGGGCGTAGAGCCGCTGCGCCACGTCGTCGCTCGCCCGCACCTCGAGCAGCGCCGTACGCGCGCCGCCCGTCCGGGCGGCCGAGAGCAGCGCGTCGACCAGCAGCGCACCGATGCCACGTCTGCGGTACGCGGCCTCGACGCCGACCGTCAGGACCTGCGCCTCGTCGCCCGCGGCCAGGCCGCCGTAGCCGACCACTCGCTCACGGCCGTCGTCGTCGACGACCGCCGCGACGTAGGTGCGCCCGTACGCGGAGGTGAGCTCCTCGACGTAGGCACCGCGGCTCCACGCGCCCGGGCCGAAGAGCGCGTCCTCGAGCTCCATCACCCGGTCCACGTCGTCGAGGGCCAGGGGACGCAGCCTGACGTCGGCGCCGCTCGGGTCCGCGGGAGTCATGGCTCAGCCGACCCGCTTGGCCGCGCCGGGTAGCTGGACGTCGGGCCGGCGCAGGTACCGCGGCTCCAGGCCGAGCTCGACCTCCTCGCCGGCGGACCGGCGGGCCAGGCGAGCCAGCACCAGCCTCGCGAGCACGGCCGGCTCGACGGCGGCCGGCAGGTCCTCCCGGCCGGCCAGGACGTCCGAGTACTGCACGGCTCCGCCGCCCGCCACCACGAGCCCACCCTCGACGGTGGTGGCGTGCCGCTCGGCGACGGCCGCCGGGGCGGCGACCTCCGGACCGGCCAACCGTTCGACGTCGTCAGGTCCTGCGGCGCGGTAGCGGGCCCAGTAGACCTCCCGGCGGCGGGCGTCGGTGACGACGAGCACCTCCGTCGCGTCGTCGCCGAGGACGTCGAGCGTCTGGCGAGCGAGGGCGTCCAGCGAGCACACGCCGTGGACCGGCACGCCGCGGGCGCGGGCGAAGACCCGCGCCGTGACGATCCCGGCCCGCAGGCCGGTGAACGGGGCGGGGCCGGTCCCGACGGCCACGAGCTCGGGGCCGCTCGGGCGAAGGCTCAGGAGGCGCTCGATCATCGGGGCGAGCACCTCGGCGTGGCGGCGCGGATCGGCCCCCTCGTCGTGGCCGAGCACGGTCAGGCCGTCCGAGAGGTCGTTCGCCGCGGACTCCACGAGCGCGACGCGGGAGCCGCCGGAGGTGTCGATGCCGAGGGTGAGCACGGGCTCAGGGTAGTTGTCCGGCGACTCTGGTCCGATGCGCGGTCGTTGGTTGGGCGGTGCGGGGCCGTCAGCCGCTGTCTCGCCGCAGCCACACGATCGTCGCCGCCCACGCCAGCAGCAGCAGCAGCACGGAGCCGGCCCATGCAACGGGTTCCCACGTGGGGACGGTGTCCGCCGGCTGCTGCCCGGTGCCGGTGTCGCTGCGGTACCGGTCGGCGACGAATGGCTGGTACGCCTCCACCGGCAGCGTCCCGGCGAGGGAGTTCTGGGCCGCGTCGTCCAGGGGCCGGACCTCACCGTCCATGATCGTGAACCAGGCGTCCAGCACGGGGTCGTGGATGACGAGGTCCCCGGGGGCCAGGCTCAGCAGCACGTCGGCGAGCCCGGCGGTGGGCATCAGGCTGGCGTCCCCGACCTCGCCGTCCTCGCCGAGGGACACCTGCAGGACGCCGACCCCCTGGCTGTCGAGCCGGACGGGGGAGATCCACTGCTCGGCCTCCACCGTGGGTGGGTCGGGGTCGGTGCCGGCGATGTAGCCGGGTGACCAGGTCGAGACCGTCCGGACGAGCCCGAGGGTGGCCTCGTCCCGCTGGCCCGGCTCCAGCTCCAGCTGTGAGCTGGCGCGGTTGGCCAGCACCTCCCAGCCTTGGGTGCGGAACCACCGCGCGACCTCCGAGGGCACGTCGGGCTCCGCCTGGGGATCCGCGACCGGGGCGCCGGGCGTGGGCGTCGCGTACGCGGGCGGGACGGCGAGCACCGCCAGCACGGCCGTGGCCACGGCGAGCAGGACGGCGCGGGCGCTCATGGCGAGCGCAGCTCCGCCAGCTCGGCGCCGGCCCACCGCTCGCCGACGCCGCGGAGCGTGACCTCGCGCGGAGCGGGGGCCGCGAGGTCCGCCGGGCTCTCGCCGGAGGCGCCGTGCGGGCGGCGGATGTCGATCTCGAGCCGGTTCGGGGTGAGGCTCTCCATCTTCCCGGTGCCCCACTCGACCACGGTGACGGAGTCCTCCAGCGCCGTGTCCAGGTCGAGCGCGTCGACCTCGTCGAAGGACTGGAGCCGATACGCGTCCACGTGCACCAGGTCGGGTCCGTCACCGAGGGCAGGGTGCACCCGGGCGATGATGAAGGTCGGCGACGCCACCTGCCCGCGCACGTCCATGCCGGCGCCGATCCCCTGCGTCAGGGTGGTCTTGCCGGCGCCGAGGTCGCCGGAGAGCAGGACCAGGTCGCCGGCGCGCAGCATCCCGGCCAGACGGCTGCCCAGGCGGCGGATCGCCTCGGCGTCGTCGACGATGAGGGTGAGGGGTTTCATTGGTCTCGCTCCGGGTCCACGTACACCCGCGGGACGCGCCCGCCGAGCCGGCTGACGATCTCGTAGCTGATGGTGCCACTGGCCGCCGCCCAGTCGTCCGCCGTCGGGCCGCCGTCGCTGCCGTCACCGAAGACGACGGCGACGTCACCCTCCCGGACATCGGCCCCCTCGGCACCGAGGTCGACGACCGACTGGTCCATGCAGATCCGGCCGGTGACGTGCAGGCGCCGTCCACGTACGCTCACCGGGCCGGCGTCGGAGGCGATACGCGGCAGGCCGTCCGAGTAACCGAGCGGGACGACGGCGAGGGTGGTGTCCGTCGTCGTGCGGGCGGTGTGGCCGTAGGAGACGGGCGTCCCGGCGGGGGCCGCCTTGACGAGGGTGAGCCGCGCCTCGAGCCGCATGGCGGGCCGCAGGCCCAGCTCGGCGGACGAGCCGGCCGCCACGGCGGGCGTGAGGCCGTAGACGGAGATGCCGGGGCGGACGAGGTCGAAGTGGGTGTCCGGGTGGAACAGGGTGCCAGCGGACTGACCGAGGTGGCGGACCTGGGGTTGGATGCCCCTCCGGGCGGCCTGGTCGAGGGCTGCGGTGAACACGGCCGTCTGCTCGGACGTGGCGGGGTGATCCGGCTCGTCGGCGCGGGCCAGGTGGGACCAGATGCCGACGACGTCCACCGCGCCCTCGGCGCGGGCACGGGCCGCGGCGTCGAGGAGCTCACCGAAAGCCTCGGGCCGGGCACCGCCGCGGCCCATGCCGGTGTCGACCTTGAGATGGACCCGGGCGGTGCGCCCCGCCTCCCGGGCCGCCGCCGCGATCTCCTGAACGGCCCACGGCGCCGAGGCCGACAGGTCGAGGTCGGCGGCGAGCGCCCGGCTCAGCGGCGCACCGGGGGCGAACAGCCACGTCAGGATCGGGGGCCGCAGCCCGGTGGCGTCCAGACCGGCGCGCAGCTCCAGGGCCTCGTTCAGCTGGGCGACCCCGAGCCAGCTCGCGCCGGCGTCGAGGGCCGCGTCCGCGACCCGCAGCAGCCCGTGGCCGTACGCGTCGGACTTCACGACCGCCATGACCTGCGCCGTCGGCGCCTTCTCGGCGAGGGTGCGTACGTTGTGCCGGATCGCGCCGAGGTCGACCACGGCACGCGCGGTGGCGCCCTCCGGCCAGGAGGTTGCCGGTTCGGTGGTTGTCATCGGGGCCAAGTCTTGCACCGGCTCAGCGCAGGATCGTGCGCAGTGCCCTCGGCAGCGCGTCGGCGACGTCCGTGGCGGTGATCGGCACGCCGCGAGGGGCCGCCGGGTCGGGCCTGCCCGGACGGGTCGGGGACACACCGGCGGCGGAGCGGGCGGCACGGCCGTGCACCAGGGCGGCGGCCGCGGCGATCGTGGCGGGCAGGCCGGTGAGCGTGCCGTCGTCGGCGGCGAGCGCGTCACCGTAGGCGGCGAGCAGCGCCCCGAGAACACCGGCGAGGACGTCGCCGGCGCCGGCGGTGGCGAGCCAGGGCGTGGCGTCGTGCTGGGCATAGAGCGGGCCCTCGGGTGCGGCGACCACGGTGGTCGAGCCCTTGAGGAGGATCGTCCCGCCGGTGATCTCCGCGGCCAGCCGGGCGTGCCGGGCAGGTGCCGCCGTGACATCGTCCCGGCCGGTCTGCTCACCTCGGGCGGTGAGCAGCTCGGCGAGCTCGCCGGCGTGCGGGGTCAGGACGGCGGGGCCGGTCAGGTCGTTGTCGTCGTCGTGCAGGAGGGTGAGGGCGCCGGCGTCGAGGACGACGGGCAGGCCGCGGGCGGAGGCATCGGCGAGATACTCGGCGAGCTCGGCCATCCTGGCGGCATCGTCCGGCGCCACGCCGGAGCCGAGCACCCACGACTGGACCCGTCCCGGCACGGTGACGACCTCCGGGTGACGGTGGCGCACCAGGTCGGTGGGAACCTCGGGCCCGGTGTAGCGCACCATGCCGAGGCCCGTGCGCAACGCCCCGGCGGCCGCGAGCGCGGCAGCCCCCGGGTAGGTCTGCGAGCCGGTGGCGAGGCCGAGGACGCCGCGGGTGTACTTGTGGTCCTCCGGCCCCGGCAGGGGCCAGAGGTCGGAGACGTCCGCGCCGGTGAGCGAGCACGCGGCGGGCGGGTGCTCGGCCAGCGCGAGGTCGAGATCGAACACCTCCACGTGCCCGGCCAGCGCGGCCGCGGGAGGCAGCAGCAGCCCAGGCTTGGCCGTACCCATCGTGACCGTGCGGTCGGCGGGCAGCACCGGGCCCTCCACGGTGCCGTCGTCGACGCCGATGCCGCTGGGGACGTCGACGGCGACCACCGCGGGTTCCGCCGGCCACGCCGAGCGTTCGGCCGTGAGTGCGTCGACGACGGAGCCTGCGGGCTCGCGCAGCGGCCCGCGGGCGCCGATGCCGGTGAGGGCGTCGACCCAGGCGTCGCTGCGACGGGCCAGGGCGAGGGTCTCACCGACCGCATCGCCGGAGCCCAGGACCTCGTGGACCCGTACGCCGGCGGAGCGTGCTGCGGCGAGCCCGCTCTCGTGCGCGCGCTCCGTCAGCAGCGCGGCGTGCACCTGGCAGCCCCGCCGTACCAGGTGCGTGCCGGCGTACAGGGCGTCGCCGCCGTTGTTGCCGCCGCCGACGAGCAGCAGCACCACGGACCCCGACACCCCGCCCCGGGCGCGCAGCTCCCCCGCGACGTGGGTGGCGAGAGCGAAGGCGGCGCGGGCCATGAGCGGCTCGCCCGCCGCGAGCAGCGGCTCCTCGGCGGCCCGGACGGTGGCGGCGCTGTGGGCTCGGATCATGGCCCCATCGTGCCCTGCCCCCGCGCCACGGTGCCCGCCACGCGCCCGGAAGCCCCCGCCCCGGCGGCGACTCGTCAACTCTGTGCCGACTCGTCATCCGCGCGCACCCGCGCCCCGCCCGTCACCTGATAGCCGAACGGACCGTTCGGGAGCAGCGTGACCGCTGTGACGCAGGAGGCACGTGTTCCAGGCCTGTCGCGTCGATCGGTACGTTTGGCTACGTCCCCTCGGCGACGACCATGGCCGAGGCGATGCCGGCGTCGTGCGAGATCGACAGGTGCCACCGGCTGATGCCGAGCTCGACGGCACGCGCGGCCACCGTCCCGCGCAGCTCCACCTCCGGCGGTCCGCCGGCCACCCGGTGCACCGTGCAGTCGTGCCAGCGCATCCCGGCCGGAGCACCGAGCGCCTTGGCGATGGCCTCCTTCGCGGCGAACCGCGCGGCCAGTGAGGAGTCGGGCAGGTCTCGCTCCTCCTCGGTGAAGAGCTTCTCCCGCATGCGCGGTGCGCGCTCGAGCTCGGCCATGAACCGCTCGACGTCGCACACGTCGATGCCGACGGACACGATCACGGGGGCACCTCGCTGGTCCCGCGCATCCCGCCTACCTCGCCCGCAGGTTCACTCGACCGTCACGGACTTTGCGAGGTTGCGGGGCTGGTCCACGTCGAGACCCTTCGCCGCCGCGAGCGCGGCCGCGAAGATCTGCAGCGGCACCACGGTCACCAGCGGCATCATCAGCGTCGGGGTCTTCGGGACGCGGAAGACGACCTCGGCGAACTCGTCCACCGTCTCGTCGCCCTCCTCCGCGATGACGAGCGTGCGGGCCCCGCGGGCCCGGACCTCCTGGATGTTCGAGACGACCTTGTTGTGCAGCATCGGGCGCCGGGGCGTGGGCACGATGACGAACACGGCCTGGCCGGGTTCGATGAGCGCGATGGGGCCGTGCTTGAGCTCGCCGGCGGCGAAACCCTCCGCGTGGATGTAGGCGAGCTCCTTGAGCTTCAGCGCGCCCTCGAGCGCCACCGGGTAGCCGACGTGCCGGCCGAGGAACAGCACCGACGCGGTGTCCTTCATGGCCGTGGCGACGGACTTGACCTCGTCCTCGGCGTCGAGGAGCTGTTGGATCTTGTCCGGCAGCTTGCCGAGCTCTTCGAGATAGTCGGCGACCTCGTCGACGTACTTGTAGCCCCGCAGCTGGGACAGGTAGAGCCCGAGCAGGTAGCAGGCGGTGATCTGGGACAGGAAGGCCTTGGTGGAGGCGACGGCGACCTCGGGCCCCGCGTGGGTGTAGAGGACGGCGTCGGACTCCCGCGCGATGGTCGAGCCGTGGGTGTTGACGATCGCGAGGACCTTCGCCCCCTGCTCGCGGGCGTGGCGGATCGCCATGATCGTGTCCATGGTCTCCCCGGACTGGGAGATCGCCACGACGAGGGTGCGCACGTCGACCACGGGGTCGCGGTAGCGGAACTCGTGCGCGAGCTCGACCTCGACGGGGATGCGGCACCAGTGCTCGATCGCATACTTGGCGACGTGCCCGGCGTAGGCGGCGGTGCCGCAGGCGACGACGATGATCTTGTCGACGGTGCGCAGGACGGACTCGTCGACCCGCAGCTCGTCGAGGACGAGGTTGCCGTCGTCGTCGTGTCGGCCGAGCAGGGTGTCCGCGACCGCCTTGGGCTGGTCGTGGATCTCCTTCTCCATGAAGGTGTCGAAGCCGCCCTTCACGGCCGCCTCGGCGTCCCAGTCGACGGTGTAGCGGCGGCCCTCGACGGGCGCCCCGTCGGCGTCGACCACCCGGACGTCGTCGGCGGTGATCGTGACCACCTGGTCCTGACCGATCTCCATCGCGTGCGTGGTACCGGAGATGAACGCGGCGACGTCGGAGCCGAGGAAGTTCTCGCCGTCGCCGAGCCCGACGACGAGCGGGGAGTTCCGGCGGGCGCCAACCACGGTGCCGTGCTGGCCGGCGTGGACGGCCAGGAGGGTGAAGGCTCCCTCGAGGCGCGCCGTGACGGCGAGCATGGCGGCCGTCAGGTCGCCGGAGTCTGCCTGGGCGCGGGCCAGCAGGTGTGCGACGACCTCGGTGTCCGTCTCCGAGGTGAAGCGCACGCCGGCGTCCACGAGCTCGCGCTTGAGCGCGCTGAAGTTCTCGATGATCCCGTTGTGGATGACGGCGAGCATGCCGTCCTCGCTGACGTGCGGGTGGGCGTTGACGTCGGTCGGGCCGCCGTGGGTCGCCCAGCGGGTGTGACCCAGCGCCGCCGTCGCCGTCGGCAGGGCCGCCTCCTCGAGCGACTGCTGAAGGTTCGCCAGCTTGCCGGCCCGCTTCCTGGTGGTCAGCCCGTCGGGGCTCACGACCGCGACGCCGGCCGAGTCGTAGCCCCGGTACTCGAGCCGGGCGAGACCCTGGAGCGTCACCTCCAACGGCCGGTCGCTGGGCGTTCGAGGTCCCACGTATCCGACGATTCCGCACATGGGGAGCAGCATACGTTTCGGCCCGGGCTCAGCCCGACGGCTGTGTCGGACCCCACGGCACGCCGCTCGGGGTTCACGCGGTAGAAGCGTCGCGTTGGTCGCGACGGAGTTCCACGCGGGCTGCGGAGGCCGCGGACCGGCCGCGGCGGGCGACCCGGCGCGACCATTCGGCGCGGTGCGAGAGACTGGGAGGCGTGTCCTTGCCGCGCACGGTTACCTCGCAGTCCCCACCGACGCCGTTCGTCGAGTTCGACCGAGCCTCGTGGTCCCGGTTGTCCGCCTCCACGCCGCTGCCGCTGACGGGCGCCGACGTCGCGAACCTGCGAGGTCTCGGCGACCCGGTGGACCTGACGGAGGTCGACGACGTCTACCGGCCGCTCTCGGGCCTGCTGCAGCTCTACGCGGCCGCGAACGGCTCGCTGCACCGGGCGACCTCGACGTTTCTCGGGGAGACGCCGACCAGGACGCCGTACGTCATCGGCATCGCCGGTTCGGTGGCGGTGGGCAAGTCCTCCACCGCACGGCTGCTGCGGGAGCTGCTGCGCCGGTGGCCGCAGACCCCACGGGTGGACCTGGTCACCACGGACGGGTTCCTCTACCCGAACGCCGAGCTGCGCCGCCGCGGGCTGCTGGAGCGCAAGGGCTTCCCCGAGTCCTACGACCGGCGCGCCCTGCTGCGGTTCGTCGCCGAGGTCAAGGGCGGCGCCGAGGAGGTCAGCGCCCCGCTGTACGACCACGTCACCTACGACGTCCTCGAGGACCAGCGCCAAGTGGTGCGCCGCCCGGACGTGCTCATCATCGAAGGCCTCAACGTGCTCGCCCCGGCCCGTGCGACGGCGGACGGCACGTCGTCGCTGGCGGTGAGCGACTTCTTCGACTTCTCCATCTACGTCGACGCCCGCACCAGGGACATCAAGGAGTGGTACGTCGACCGGTTCCTGGAGCTGCGGCGCACAGCCTTCTCGCAGCCGAGGTCGTACTTCCGGCGGTACGCCGATCTGGACGACGAGGCTGCCGTCGCGAGGGCGGAATCGATCTGGGAGACGATCAACGCGCCGAACCTGCGGCAGAACATTCTGCCGACCAGGGGGCGGGCACGACTGGTGCTCATCAAGGACGCCGACCACCGGATGCACCGCATGCGGCTGCGCAAGCTCTGATCAGGGACCGCTCGCGCCGACCCTCTCGTCGGAGGCGGACCCTGACCCGCCGTCGTGCTGGGTGCCGTCGCCGTCTGCCGGCTCGTCGACATGCATCTTCTCCTCGGGGGCCGGCACCTCGGGGAACCAGCGGCGGTGCACGACTCTGAGGAGCTTGTCGACGGCGAAGCCGACGAGGACGCCGCCGACCACCCCGGCCGCGATGGCGATGAGCGGGTGCTCGTGGAGCAGGTGGCCGGCGCCGACGCCCATCAGCGTGGAGTAGCCGGCCCAGACGACGGCGGCGATGGCCGCGATGATCAGGAAGCGGGCGCGCGGGAAGCCGACGGCGCCGGCGGTCATGTTCACGGCCACCCGGCCGATCGGGATGAATCGGGCCGAGAGGATGAAGACGCTGCCGCGCTTGGCGAGCACCCGCTTGGCGCCCTCGAGGGCGGCATGTCCGCGGCGTCCGCGGAACAGCCGCATCTCCTCGACGGGGATCTTGGTGCCGATCGTGTAGGCGATGACGTCACCGACGAAGGCGCCGACGGCTGCCGCCAGCACGAGCAGCCACAGGTTCGGTCCATCGCCCGACACCGAGAGGACCGCCACCGCGATGACGATCGACTCGCTCGGTACGGGCGGGAAGAAGCCGTCGATGGTGGCCAGCAGCACCACCGCCAGGAGTATCCACGGCGAGGCGCCCAGGGAGAGGACGAACCCCTCGACGGCTGCCATCAGCTCCATGGCTGTCCTTCCTCGATGCCCCGCCCGCCGCCGTACCGCTCGGGCGCCGGTCGCCGCTCCAGGCCTGTCACGGTACGGCAACGGGCCGACCCCGGGATATCGGTAATCCCCCCGAACGTGACCCTGAGAGCCGTCCGCCGTCCCCTGAGCGAGAGCCCGTCGTCGCCGCGGCTCACAGCGCGAGGCGCTCCTGAACGACCCCGGCGAGGCGGTGGGCAACGACCTCGGCCTCCTCCACCGTCTCAGCCTCGACCATGACGCGTACCAGGGGCTCCGTCCCGGACGGCCGCAGCAGCACCCGTCCGGTCTCGCCGAGCCGCTGCTCGGCCGCCTGGACCGCCGCCGCGACGCCGTCGTCCGCGTCGGCCCGGGCCTTGTCCACGTCGGGGACGTTCACAAGGACCTGCGGCATCCGGGTGACCACGGAGGCCAGGTCGGCGAGCGGGCGCCCGGAGGCGACGACCCGGCTGGCGAGCAGCAGCGACGTGAGGATCCCGTCACCGGTGGTGGCGTAGCGCGAGTTGATGATGTGGCCGGACTGCTCGCCGCCGAGGCCGTAGCCGCCGGCGCGCATGGCCTCCAGGACGTACCGGTCCCCGACTGCCGTCTGCACGGTGGCGATCCCGGCGTCGCGCATCGCGAGGAGGAGCCCGAGGTTGGACATCACGGTGACCACGAGGGTGTCGTGGGCGAGGATGCCGGCCTCCTTCATCGCGGTGGCCAGCAGCCCCATGATCTGGTCGCCGTCGACGAGCGCACCAGTGTGGTCCACGGCGATGCAGCGGTCGGCGTCGCCGTCGTAGGCGACCCCGAAGGCGGCGTCGGAGGCGACGGTCACCGCCTGGAGCTGCTCCGGGTGGGTGGAGCCGCACTTCTCGTTGATGTTGCGCCCGTCCGGCGAGGCGTTAATGACGACGACGTCAGCGCCCGCCTCCCGCAGCGCCAGCGGCGCGATGTCGGACGCGGCACCGTTGGCGCAGTCCAGGGCGATGCGTAGGCCCTCCAGCGGTTGGTCGGCCGCGGCGACCAGGTGGTCGATGTAGGTCCGGTCCGCGAACGCGGAGTGATCGGCGATCCTGCCGACGTGGGAACCGACGGGCCGCTCCCACACCGCGCCGAGCCCGGCGGCGATCTCGTCCTCGACGGCGTCGTCGAGCTTGAACCCGCCCCGGGCGAGGAGCTTGATGCCGTTGTCCGGCATGGGATTGTGCGACGCCGAGATGACGACGCCGAGGTCGACGTCCGTGCTGGCCGTCAGGTGCGCGACGCCCGGCGTGGGGAGCACCCCCACATCGGTGACGTCCACGCCGGCGCCGGCCAGACCGGCGCAGATGGCGGAGCCGAGGAACTCGCCGGAGATGCGGGTGTCCCGCCCGACCACGGCGCGGGGACGGCGCTCGCCGGTGTCCTGGCGCGCGGTCAGCACGCGGGCGGCCGAGGTGCCCAGGTCGAGCGCCAGCTCGGCCGTGACATCGCGGTTGGCGACGCCACGAACGCCGTCCGTACCGAAGAGTCGTGCCATGTTCTCCCTCGTCCCTGGTGCGCTGGTGCGCGCCCCATCGTGCCACCCTCGGTCTCGAAGCCCCTGCGCGTCGTGGCCACTTCCCGGACGCGCCGCCCTGTTGCGCCGGCTCGGCCCAGACCTCCTTGACGCGCGAACGGCCCCGCCCGAGAAGTCTCGGACGGGGCCGTCGTCAGGCGTCGATCAGCGCTTGCACAATCCGACGCGCTTCCTCGGCTCCGCTTCAGCCGGACGCTCGTTCCTCGCGCCCAACCTCCGCTGCGCCTTCGTCAGCGCTGCACCCCACTGACACGCTTCCTCGGCTCCGCTTCAGCCGGACGCTCGTTCCTCGCGCCCAACCTCCGCTGCGCCTTCGTCAGCGCTTGCCTTCGTCAGCGCTTGGAGTACTGCGGGGCCTTGCGGGCCTTCTTCAGCCCGGCCTTCTTGCTCTCGACGGCGCGGTCGTCACGCGTGAGGAACCCGGCCTTCTTCAGGACCGGACGGTTCGACTCGGTGTCGATCTCGTTGAGCGCCCGGGAGATGCCCAGACGCAGGGCACCGGCCTGGCCGGAGATGCCGCCGCCGTTGATACGAGCGATGACGTCGAAACGGCCCTCGATGTCGAGCAGCGAGAACGGGTCGTTCACGAGCTGCTGGTGCAGCTTGTTCGGGAAGTAGCCCTCGAGCGAACGCCCGTTGATGGACCACTGGCCGGTGCCCGGCACGAGGCGGACCCGGGCGATGGCCTCCTTGCGGCGGCCGAGCGCCTGGCCCGGAGCCGTGAGGGACGTGCCCTGGCCGGCGGCCGGGCCTTCGCTCTCGGTGGTGTAGCTGTCGGGGACGTTCTCGTCCTCGACGTCGATCTCGGGAGTGGTCTCAGCCACAGTTCTCCTTCAGTCCTGTTCTGTGCCGCAGGCGCCCGGAGGGCGTTACTGGGTCACCTGGGTGATCTCGAAGGTCTGCGGCTTCTGCGCATGGTGCGGGTGCTCCGCACCGGCGTAGACCTTCAGCTTGCTGAGCTGGGCGCGCCCCAGGGAGTTCTTCGGGATCATGCCGCGGACGGCCTTCTCCACGGCGCGCTCGGGGAACCGCTCGAGGAGCTCGGTGTAGCTCTTGGTCTTCAGTCCGCCCGGGTAACCGGAGTGGCGGTACGCGATCTTCTTCTCGCGCTTGTTACCGGTCAGGGCGACCTTGTCAGCATTGATGATGATGACGAAGTCCCCGTTGTCCACGTGAGGGGCGAACGTCGGCTTGTGCTTCCCACGGAGCAGGGCCGCGACCTGGGTCGCGAGCCGGCCGAGGACGACGTCGGTAGCGTCGATGACGTACCAGCTCTTCGTCACGTCGCCAGGCTTCGGTGAATACGTGCGCACGGGCGTAGCCTTCGTTTCTTCAGCGTTCTTCCGGTGCAGCGATGGCAGCACTGCGACCCATGGTCAGGTGTAGCTCGTTGCTCTCGTCCGCGCTCGAGAACCGGCGAGTGGGATGACACCGGCGAGCGCACGCTGACGTGCAACGCGAACCCAGAGTACCGGTCGGGCGTATAAGGGGTCAAAGGACGGCGAGGTCGGTTCTGGTGAGACCTGCCACGTCACCGCGCCCGGACGCCGTCGTCCTCCCAGACCGGTTCGGCGGTCTCGACGACCGAGCCGTCGGCGCGGACCTGGAGGAAGCGGTCGAATGACCTGGTGAACCACCGGTCGTGGGTGACGGCGACCACCGTCCCCTCGAAGGCGGCCAGCCCCGCCTCCAGAGCCTCGGCCGAGTGCAGGTCCAGGTTGTCGGTGGGCTCGTCCAGCAGCAGCAGGGTCGCGCCGGACAGCTCCAGCAGCAGGATCTGGAGCCGTGCGGCCTGGCCGCCGGAGAGGGTCTCCACGCGCTGCTCGGCGGCGCGGGCGAGCTCGTACCGGTCGAGGACCCGTCCGGCCTGCTCTCGGCCCATCCCGTCCCGGTTGCCCTCGCCGCGGTGCAGCACCTCCAGGAGGGTGCGGCCGGTGAGGTCGCCGCGCACGTGGGACTGGGAGAACCAGCCGGGACGCACGCGTGCACCGAGCCGTGCCGTGCCGGTGTGCGCCACCGGGTCCGCCGGCCGACCGTCGGCAGGTGCATGTTCGGTGCCCGGGTCGCTGCCGCCGCCGGCGAGCAGGCGTAGCAGGTGCGACTTGCCGGTGCCGTTGGAGCCGAGGACGGCGAGTCGCTCGCCGAACCAGACCTCCAGGTCGAACGGGGCGGTGAGCCCGTCCAGGGCGAGGTGCTCGCACACGATCGCGCGCTTGCCGGTCCGGCCACCGCGCAGCCGCATGCTCACGTGCTGATCGGCCGCCACCACCTCGGGCGGGCCCGCCGCCTCGAACCTGGCGAGCCTGGTCCTCGCGGCCTGCAGCCGAGCGGCCATGTCCGAGTTGTACGAAGCCTTCTGCCTGTACATGACGACGAGCTGACGCAGCTTGGCGTGCTCCTCGTCCCACCGCCGTCGCTGCTCCTCGAGGCGGCTCATCCGATCGGCACGAGCGGCGGGGAAGGTGGCGAAGGAACCGGTGTGCACCCAGGCGAGCGACCCGGTGGGGCCCGGTTCGAGGGCAGCGACGTGCGTCGTCGTGCGGGCCAGGAGCTCACGGTCGTGGCTGACGTACAGCACACCTTTGTCGCTCTCGAGCAGGCGGTCCTCCAGCCACCGCTTGGTGGGTACGTCGAGGGAGTTGTCCGGCTCGTCGAGGACGAGCAGCTCCGCCGGCGAGCGGAGCAGGGCGCTGAGCACGATGCGCTTCGCCTCCCCGCCCGAGAGGGAGGTGGCGGACCGGTGCCCAGCGCGTTCGAACGGCTGGGACAGGACGTCCATCGTGATCTCGTCCCACTCCGCCTCGACGGCGTAGCCGCCGACCTCGGCCCAGTCGGCGAGCGCCTGGGCGTAGGCGAGCTGGGTGGGTTCGTCGTCGTCGGTCATCATCGCGAGCTCGGCCGCGGTGAGGCGTTCGGCGACGTCGCGCAGTCGTGGCGGCGCGTGCTCGACCAGAAGATCACGAACGGAGCGGTCGTCGGCGGTCCGCCCGACGAGCTGCCCCATCACCGCGAGGGTCCCGGTGCGGGTGACCGCTCCACGGTGGGGCTCGAGGTCACCGGTCGCGATGCGGACCAGGGTGGTCTTGCCCGCCCCGTTGGGGCCCACGAGCGCCACGCGCTGGCCGTCGCCCACCCGGAGCGAGACGTCCGCGAGGAGGCCCCTGCCGTCCGGGAGGTCGTAGCCGATGCCGGCCAGCTCGAGGTGTGCCACGGACCCAGGATCGCCCGCCGGGCACTCACGGTCCACGGGATTACGGTGCTGAACCAGCGTCTCGACGCTCCCGATGCGACACCGCTCCCCCGGTGGCACGCTGGCCGCATGAGCACCGACCACACCGAGCCGACGCCGCAGCCCACCGGTCCCGGCGAGGACCAGTACGTCCCCGACGAGTCCTGGCAGCCGGGCGAGGACGACGCCCTGCTCGACCACCCCTCGGAGGACGTGCTCGACGAGGGCGTCACGGCGCCCGACGACGATCCCCTGGCCGGCCTCGACCTGACGGAGCAGGGCCAGCGTGAGGGCGAGGACCACGACGACCGCCTCGCCCGCGAGGAACCGGACGTCTGGGAGGACGAGCCGTCCTCCGACGACGACTCCGACACTTCTCCCTACGCCGGCCCGGGCCCCAGCGGCGAGCCCGCGCCGGACGGCGTGGACGACACCGCCGTCGGGCGGCTCGTCAGCGAGCCGGACGACGACGAATGGACCGACGAGCCCGGCGAGAGTCAGGACGTCCTCGCCCAGGACGTCGGCGTCGACGCCGCCCGCTTCATGCCCGAGGAGTCCGCGATGCACACCGAGGAGGAGGTGGCCGTCGAGGAGGGCGGCACCGTGGAGCCGGACGAGCGGGCGTAGCCGGGCTCCCCGTTGCGGCTCCCGTCCGGTCGCAGGATCGCACGCTCACACCGGCGTGGCCGGACGTGGCACCATCGAGGCGGACACCCGAGCATCGACCAGCGGCCGGAGGCCCGGCCCCGAGCGGACGGAAAAACCTGTGGCCAGAGTGACCCGGCGGCACCCGGTGCTGCGGCTCACTCTCGACGGCGGATCCCGGCAGCGTGCCGACCGGGTCGCCGGCGAGGAGCCGCTGGAGATCCGGCTCGACGTGCCGTGGACCGTGACGATGCGCACGCCGGGCGACGACTTCGATCTGGTGGCCGGGTTCCTGGTCTCCGAAGGCGTCGTCAGCCGCTCGAGCGACATCGCTGCGCTGACCTACGGGCCGGGGGTGAACCCGGACGGCACCGCGAGCTACAACATCGTCGACGTGCGCCTCGCCGCCGGGGTGGCTCCGCCGGACGCGGACCGCGCGCGCCAGGTGTACACCTCGAGTTCGTGCGGGATCTGCGGCACCGCGTCGATCGAGGCCGTGCGCCAGACGTCAGTCTTCGACGTGGCGCAGGATCCGACGCGTATCGCGCTGCCCGAGCTGCTGGCGCTGCCGGACCGGCTCCGCGCGGCGCAGCGTGTCTTCGACGCCACGGGAGGCACGCACGCCGCCGGCCTGTTCGCCGTAGATGCCAAGGGTCGGACCGAGCTGATGTGCGTGCGCGAGGACGTCGGCCGGCACAACGCGGTCGACAAGGTCGTCGGCTGGGCCCTGCGCGAGGGCCGGATCCCGCTGTCGTCGACGGTGCTGCAGGTCAGCGGGCGCGCGTCCTTCGAGCTGGTGCAGAAGGCCTGGATGGCGGGGATCCCCGCCCTGGCCGCGGTGAGCGCGCCGTCCTCGCTGGCGGTGGAGCTGGCCGAGGACTGCGGGATGCTGCTGGCCGGCTTCAGCCGTGGCAGCAGCGTCAACGTCTACGCGGGAGCGGAGCGGGTCACGGAGCGGGTGCCCACCCGCACCGCTGAAGCCGGTGCCGGCACCGCGCGCTGAGCTGTCGCCGTCGAGCCGTCAGCCTTCCTCGTCGACCGAGAGGGTGCGGATACCGCGGGACGCGGCGGCGCGGGCGGCGAGCTCGTCGTCCGGCGGGTAGGCGACCTCCTCGAGGGTGAGCCCGTGCGCGGGTGCGACGGTCACGCCCGAGTCGCGCAGTCCCGCCTGCAGCACCCGAGCCGGCCAGCGTTCGTCGCGGCGTCCATGACCCACCTCGAAGCACGCGCCGACGAGGGCCCGCACCATGGAGCGGCAGAACGCGTCGGCCCGAACCTCGGCGATGACGAGCCCAGCGTCCGGGGCGAAGGCCGGCACCCGCGACCACCGGAAGTCCAGCAGCGTGCGGATCGTCGTCGCCCCCTCACGGGGCTTGCAGTAGGCGGCGAAGTCGTGCTCGCCGAGGAGCCGACCGGCGGCGTCGTCCATCGGCTCGACCTCGAGCGGGCGGGTGCGCCGCAGCACCTCACGGCGGCGCAGCGGGTCTGCCGTCGACGGGCTGTCGGCCACCCGGTAGCGGTACCGGCGCCAGAGCGCCGAGAACCGGGCGTCGAACCCGGCCGGTGCCTCGGTGGCGCGGTGGACGACCAGGTCCCCGGTGCCCCGCGGCCGCGCGCCAGTTCCCAGCAGACCGGCCAGCCGGATCACCAGGCTCGCGCCCGGGCTCCGGTCGCTGCGCCCGACGACGGCGTCCCAGGCCTGGCGGGGCACGTCCAGGTGGGCGACCTGCCCGCGGGCGTGGACGCCGGCGTCCGTGCGACCCGCCACGGTCAGCCGGACCGGCCGGGGCAGTCGCAGGATGGTGGCCAGCGCGTCCTCGAGCGTGCCCTGGACGGTGCGCTGACCGGGCTGGGCGGCCCAGCCGGCGAAGTCGGTGCCGTCGTAGGACAGGTCCAGCCGGACCCGTACGAGGTCCGGCGACGGCGGCTCGGCGGCATCGGAGGTGGTGCTCACCCGCCGAGGCTAGCTTCCGGTTCGCGGCTGACGCAGAGTGCTCACGGCAGGGGGTTGCGCCGCCGCCGCGTCGTGGAAGGGTGGGACCCCCGGGCTCGACCTGGGTCCGGGTGTGTCCACACGCACGAGGAGGCTCGACGGTGAGCAACAAGGCAGTGAGCTACGCGGGACCCGGCAAGGTGGAGGTCATCGACACTCCCTACCCGGAGTTCGAGCTCAAGGACGGACCCGGCGTCAATCCCGCGAACGTCGGTCGACAGGTCCATCACGGCATCATCCTCAAGACCGTCTCGACCAACATCTGCGGCTCGGACCAGCACATGGTCCGTGGCCGCACCACCGCGCCCGAGGGCCTGGTCCTCGGGCACGAGATCACCGGCGAGGTGGTCGAGGTCGGCCGCGACGTCGAGTTCATCAAGAAGGGCGACATCGTCTCCGTGCCCTTCAACATCGCCTGCGGGCGGTGCCGAAACTGCAAGGAGGGCAAGACAGGCATCTGTCTCAACGTCAACCCGGAACGACCCGGATCGGCGTACGGCTACGTTGACATGGGCGGCTGGGTCGGCGGGCAGGCCGAGTACGTCCTGGTGCCCTACGCGGACTGGAACCTGCTGACGTTCCCGGACAAGGACCAGGCGATGGAGAAGATCCTCGACCTGACCATGCTCTCCGACATCTTCCCCACCGGCTTCCACGGCGCCGTGAGCGCGGGTGTCGGGGTGGGCTCCACGGTGTACGTCGCCGGTGCCGGGCCCGTGGGTCTGGCGGCCGCCACGTCGGCGCACCTCCTGGGCGCCGCCGTCGTCATCGTCGGTGACCTCAACGCCGACCGGCTGGCGCAGGCGAAGAGCTTCGGCTGCGAGACGGTGGATGTCTCCAAGGGCGACCCGAAGGACCAGATCGAGCAGATCCTCGGCGTCCCCGAGGTGGACTGCGGCGTCGACGCGGTCGGGTTCGAGGCCCGTGGGCACGGCGAGAACGCCAAGACGGAGGCACCGGCGACGGTGCTGAACTCGTTGATGGACATCACTCGCGCCGGCGGTGCTCTCGGGATCCCCGGCCTGTACGTCACCGGTGATCCCGGTGCCGCCGAGGAGGGGGCCCGGGAGGGCTCGCTGTCGATCCGGTTCGGGCTGGGCTTCGCCAAGTCGCACGTCTTCGTCACGGGCCAGTGCCCGGTCATGCAGTACCACCGAGGCCTGATGCAGGCGATCCTGCACGACAAGGTCAGCATCGCGAAGAACGTCAATGCCACGGCGATCTCGCTCGACCAGGCCCCGCAGGGCTACGAGGACTTCGACAAGGGTGCGGCCAAGAAGTTCGTGCTCGACCCGCACGGGATGATCGACGCGGCCTGACGCCCCCGCCGAAGCACCGCCGCCCGCCGATCCCGGCCCGCACGGCAAACGCCGACCAAGCCCTGAGTTGACCTCTCCTTCCGGATTCGCCGACCTAGGGCTTGCTCGGCGAGCGGGCGGGTGGCGGACGACCGTGCGGGGACAGGACGACGGCGGTCAGTCCCCCGTGTACCTGACCGTCTCCCCCCGCTCGACCCGCTCGCGCTGCGGCACGACGGTGTACTTCGGGTCCTTCGCCGAGTCCATGCCCGCGTGGAACACCCCGAACCGCGTGCAGACGGAGCCAGCGACCAGGGCCGCACCGGAGGCGACGGCGGCCACGCGGCTGCGTCCGGCCAGCAACGACAGGGCCGCGCCGCCCAGCGTGAGGTACCGGGCGGCCGTCATCAGCTTCCCGCCCGTCCCCGTGCGTAGCGGCTCCGCGAGCATGCCGAGGGTGGACTCCATGCGGTGCTCGGCGACGAGCTCGGCGGTCGCGCCCCCGAGGGCGAGCCGGCGCGCCGGCCCAGCCTGCGCCGTCGGGATCAGCGCCATGGCCAAGCCACCGGAGGCGGCGGCCGCGGACCCGCAGAACACGAACGGCAGCTCCCGGTACGACTCGTGCCAGGTGGGCACCGCGGTGTCCGCGAGCAGCACCGCCGTGTAGGCGGCGACGGGCGGGGCGAGCACACCGGCCACCACCCCGGCCGGTCGACCCAGCGCACCGAGCAGCCGGAAGGGACCGCGGCGCCAGCCCAGCATCTGCGCCGCCTCCGCCGCGGCAGCCGCGCCCGCGGGCATCCCGTACGCGGACAGCAGCCACGTCCCGACCGACATCGGCGAGGTGAGCTTGACGGTGCGGAGCATGTTGAGGAAACGCTCGGGCCGGCCGAGGTCGTGCACGAGCGCGGCCATCGAGAACCCCAGCGCGCCGAGTGACGTCAGCCGCCCCGCCCGCCGCAGCGCCGGCCGGCCCGTCAGGTCGGCGCCCGCGGCGAGCAGCGACGAACCGGCGGCGAGGCCGCCCGCGAAGATGTAGGCCGGGATGTCGTGCTCCCACGGCGGAGCCTTGACCACCGGGCGGCCGTAGTACGAGGTGTACTCGGCCACCGTCGGAGCGTCATCGGCGGTGTGCTTCCCGGTCACCGCCGGCCCCCGAGGAACGCTGCGGCCGCACCGGCCAGCAGCGCCAGACCGGCCACGCCGGCGTGGTTGAACATGGACGGCAGATCGCGCGTGGTCACGACGGGGTCGGGCGGGAGGCCGTAGACCTCGGGCTCGTCCAGAAGCAGGAAGAACGCGCCGGCGCCACCGACGCCGTCGCGGTCGTCGTTGCCGTACAGACGAGCACGGTCCTCGCCCTCGGAGCGCACGGTCCCGAGGCGCTGCTCGGCCCGCTCACGCAGCTCGTCGAGGTCGCCGAACTGGATCGAGTCGGTCGGGCAGGCCTTCGCGCAAGCAGGCTCCTGGCCGGCGCCGAGCCGGTCGTAGCACAGCGTGCACTTCTGCGCGATACCGATGTTTCGGGTGCCTTCCGGGCCCTTTCGGCGCTCGATGACGCCGTACGGGCACGCGGCCACGCAGTAGCCGCACCCGTTGCAGACGTCGTCCTGGACGACGACGGTCCCGAACTCCGTCCGCATCAGCGCCCCCGTGGGGCACACGTCGAGGCAGGCGGCATGCGTGCAGTGCTTGCAGACGTCGGAGGACATCAGCCATCGGAAGTCCGGCTGCTCGCCGTCGGGTATCGCCGTCGTCTGCCCCGCCGCGGCGAGCGCGTCGACGTCGCCCTCGTCTCCGGTGACCGTCGGCAGCCCGGACGGCGCCTCGCTCGCGGCGTGGCCGTCGGCGTGCGGGTCGGGCGGGCCCACGCCGGGCATGCCCAGGCTCACCGGCGGCGGACCCGTCTGCTCGACGAACGTGACGTGCCGCCAGGTGCTGCCGCCGAGCTCACCGGAGTTGTCGTAGGAAGACCCGAGCAGGTCGAACCCGTCGTCGGGGATGAGGTTCCACTCCTTGCACGCCACCTCGCACGCCTTGCAGCCGATGCACACGGAGGTGTCGGTGAAGAACCCTTTGCGGGGCGGCGGGTCCTCGTACCCGGCCTCCCGGGCCGGGTCCACCGGCCCGAACAGGCTGTTCCTACTCATCGGTCCCCTCGATCCCGTCGTGTCCGCCTTCGGATCCTGCCGCGCCGCCCTCCTGCCGCGCCGTGACGATCGCCTCGCCCTCCTCGCCGTGCATGCCGGCCCGCCGCAGGTAGTCGGCGACGTAGGCGCGCAGCGCCGGGCCGCGCGGCCGCCGTCCGGGCCGTACGTCGCAGGTGCCGGCCTTCGTCTCCTGGATGAGCACGTTCGGTTCCAGCGAGATCCCGAACAGATCGTTCGCCGAGTCGCCGGTGACGAGGCCGCCGCCGCCCCAGTGGTAGGGCAGCCAGACCTGGTGCACCAGCCGGCCCTCGATGCGCAAGGGCCGGAGGCGGTCGGTGACCATGACGCGCCCCTCGACGGCGGAGCGCCCGGTCACGACGTGGCACCACCCCATGTGCTCCAGGCCTCGCTCGGCGGCGACGTGCGGGCTGACCTCGACGAACATCGCCGGCTGGAGCTCGGACAGGTACGCCAGGTAGCGGCTCATGCCGCCGGCGGTGTGGTGCTCGGTCAGTCGCGACGTCGTGTACACGTACGGGAAGACGCCGGTGCTGTCCGGGCCCGGGTTGAGCGGGTTGTCGTGGCGGCGGTACTCCACGCGCGTCGGGTTGCCCTGCTGCCCGTACAGCGGGTTGCGCTGGTGCGACTCGACCGGCTCGTAGTGGGTCGGCATCGGTCCGTCGAGCAGGCCCTCGGGGGCGAACAGGGCGCCCTTGCCGTCCCCCTGCATGATGAACGGGTCGTCTCCGGCGATGCCCTCGACGCCGTCGGCGCCGTCGGGCGGGCGGTACTCCGGCGCCTTGTTCTTCTCGAAGTCCGGCACGTCGTGGCCGGTCCACTGCCCGGCCTCGGCGTCCCACCACACGTAGGCCTTGCGCTCGCTCCACGGGCGCCCGTCCGGGTCGGCGGAGGCACGGTTGTACAGGATGCGCCGGTTCGCCGGCCAGGCCCATCCCCATTCGGACGCGACCCAGGACTGCTCCGATCCGGGCCGCCGCCGGGCCGCCTGGTTGACGCCGTCGGCGAAGACGCCGGTGTAGATCCAGCAGCCCCCCACGGTGGAGCCGTCCGCGCGCAGCTCGGTGAAGCTCGACAGCGGGCGTCCGGTGTCGGTCTCGTAACCGTTGATCTCCATCAGCACGGACTCGGCGCTGGGCTCGTCCTGCGGACCGTGCGTCGGGTAGTCCCAGGCGAGGTCGAGGACCGGCCGGTCGCGCTCGAGCGTGGAACCGGCGAGGCGCTCGCGGACCAGCCGGCCCAGGTGGTAGAAGAACCACAGCTCGCTGCGGCGGTCCGCCACCGGGTCGAGCGCCTTCTCCCGCCACTGGAGCAACCGCTGCGTCTGGGTGAACGTGCCTTCCTTCTCCACGTGCGAGGCGGCCGGCATGAGGAACACCTCTGTGCCGCACTCCTCAGTGACGATCTCTCCGGTGGAGATCTCCGGGGAGTCCTTCCAGAAGGTGGCGCTCTCGATCTCGACGAGGTCGCGGACCACGAGCCAGTCGAGGTTGGCCATGCCCAGCCGCTGCGCCCGTCCGTGGGCGGACCCGACGGCGGGGTTCTGGCCGAGCAGGAAGTAGCCCTTCACGCTGCCGTCGATCATGTCGAGGACACTGCGGTACGTGCCGTGGTCGCCGGTCAGGCGAGGCAGGTTGTCGAAGGCGTAGTCGTTCTCCGCCGTTGCGTTGTCGCCCCAGTACGCCTTGAGCAGGCTGATCGCGTAGGCGTCGGCGCTCGCCCAGAACCCCTTCGCGCCGGGGTGGCGCACACTGTCCACCCACGAGCCCAGGTCCGTGTGGTCCTGCGCCGTGGGCATCGGCAGGTAGCCGGGCAGCAGGTTGAACAGGGTCGGGATGTCGGTCGATCCCTGGATGCTCGCGTGGCCCCGCAGGGCCAGGATGCCGCCGCCGGGCCGGCCCATGTTCCCCAGCAGGAGCTGGAGGATGGCGCCGGTGCGGATGTACTGGGCACCGGTGCTGTGCTGGGTCCAGCCGACCGAGTAGACGAGCGCCGTGGTCTTCTCGCGACCCGAGCTCTCCACCCACGCACGCGCGACGGCCTCGAACTGCTCGCGCGGGACTCCGCAGGTGTCTTCGACCAGCTCGGGCGTGTAGCGGGAGAAGTGCCGCTTGAGCACCTGGTACACGCACATCGGGTGCTGCAGCGTCTCGTCCCGTGGCGGCGGGCCGGCGACCTGCATGCCGTGGGTCTCGTGCTGCATCGGGGTGGCGGCGGCGCGGTCGCGGACCGCCTCGTGCTCCCCGCTGCCCTCCTCCGGCCGGTCCTGCGCGTACTGCCAGGACGCGGTGTCGTAGGTGCGGGTCTCGGGGTCGAAGCCGGAGAACAGCCCGTCGAGGTCCTCGGTGTCGGCATAGCGCTCGTCGAGGATCGACGCCGCGTTCGTGTACGACAGGACGTAGTCACGGAAGTCGAGCTCGTTGCTGAGCACGTAGTTGATGATCGCGCCGAGGAAGACGATGTCCGTCCCGACCCGCAGCGGCACGAACTGGTGCGCCAGGGCCGAGGTCCGGGTGAACCGAGGGTCGACGTGGATCACCTTGGCGCCGCGCGCCTTGGCCTCCATGACCCACTGGAAGCCCACCGGGTGGGCCTCGGCCATGTTCGAGCCCTGGATGACGATGCAGTCCGCGTTGGCGAGATCCTGCTGGAAACCGGTGGCGCCGCCCCGGCCGAAGCTGGTCCCCAGACCGGGAACCGTGGAGGAGTGTCAAATACGCGCCTGGTTCTCGATCTGCACGGCGCCCATCGCGGTGAAGAGCTTCTTGATGAGGTAGTTCTCCTCGTTGTCCAGCGTCGCTCCGCCGAGGCTGGCGATGCCGAGGGTGCGCCGGACCCGACGGCCCTTCTCGTCCTCGTCCTGCCACGTCTCGGCCCGCGTCGCGACCACCCGGTCGGCGATCATCTCCATGGCGGTCTCGAGGGGCAGGTCCTCCCACTCGGTGCCGTAGGGACGGCGGTACTTCACGGTGGTCAACCGGCCCGGGTTGTTCACCAGGGACGTGCTCGCCGATCCCTTCGGGCACAGCCTCCCGCGGGAGATCGGGCTGTCCGGGTCGCCCTCGATCTGCGTGACGCGCTCGTCCTTGACGTAGACGCGCTGCCCGCAACCGACCGCGCAGTAGGGGCAGACGCTCTTCGCCACCCGGTCCGAGGTCTCCGTGCGGGCGACCTTGCTCTCGGTGGCGGCCGACCGGACGGCCGGGCCACGGCCCAGCCAGTCACGCCCGGTGAGCTGGCGCACGACCGGCCAGCCGAGGAATGTCGCGCTCACGAACGGACCTCGATCCTGCTGGGCCCGTCGGCCGCGACGAGCTCGCCGACGACCGGGTGGCCGGGGATCTCGCCGGCGACCAGCAGGCCGCCGGACGTCTGGGCGTCGGCCAGGAGCAGCAGCTCGTCCTCGGTGGCCCCGCTGTCGAGGTGCGGCCGGACCCAGTCGAGGTTGCGGCGGCTGCCGCCCGGTACGAACCCCTCGGCCAGCGACGTGCGCGCCCCGTCGAGATAGGGCACGGCGGCCGCGTCGACGACGGCGCTCACCCCGCTGGCGCGGACCAGCTTGTAGAGGTGGCCGAGCAGCCCGAACCCGGTGACGTCGGTCGCGCAGATGAGGCCCGCGTCGACGGCGACCCGGGAGGCGTCGACGTTCAACCTCGTCATGACGTCGACGGCCTGATCGAAGACCTCGCCGGTGGCCTTGTGCCGGTTGTTGAGGACGCCGAGGCCGAGCGGCTTCGTCAGCGTCAGCGGCATCCCGGCCTCACCGGCGTCGTTGCGCAGGAGGCGGTCGGCGTCGGCGAGGCCCGTGACGGCCTGGCCGTACTTCGGCTCGGGGTCGTCCACGCTGTGCCCGCCCCCCACGAACACTCCGGCTGCGGCACAGACGTCGGCGCCGCCACGCAGCACCTCGGCGGCGAGGTCGAGCGGAAGCTGCTCGCGCGGCCACGACAGAAGGTTGACGGCCACGACCGGCATCCCGCCCATCGCGTACACGTCCGAGAGGGCGTTGGTGGCGGCGATCCGACCCCAGTCGTAGGCATCGTCGACCACCGGGGTGAAGAAGTCGGCGGTGGCGATCAGCGCGCGGTTCCCGTCGATCCGGACGGCGGCCGCGTCGTCCCCGCACTCGACCCCGACCAGCAGGTTCGCGACGTCCGTGCCGGTCGGTCCGGGCAGGCCCGCCATCATCTGCTCGAGCTCGCCGGGCGGCACCTTGCACGCGCAGCCGCCGCCCGAGGCGAACTGCGTCAGCCGCGTCGTCGAGGTGATGGCAGTCACAGGCGTCACCTTAGAGGCTGCGTCTCGCAACTCGCGAGTCCGCACGCTCGCACGGCCACAGATTCGCACGCGCGCACGCCCGACGCCGCAACGGAGTCCACTTCGGCGGTAGGAGCGACCGCGAGACCCGTCTCCGACCGGTCGCCGACCGCACGCCCGTCGGCTCGCCGACGGCTAGGGTGAGCCGCGGAGGCGTACCTCGTCTGGTGACGGGCGCGGTCCTCAAAACCGTTGTGGTCGGGTATCCCGGCCAGGCGGGTTCGATTCCCGTCCGCCTCCGCCACACTCGACCGTGCGAGGAGGACCAGCGTGGACCGTCGCCGCGCCGTCCCGCGCACCGACCGGGTCCTCGCCGATCCCCGGCTGCAGGAGGCGACCGAGCGGCTCGGTGCCCGTCTCGTCCGGTCCGCCGTCACCGCGGCACAGCAGGCGTGCCGGGCCGGCGAGATCGCGCCCGAGGCGGTTCCAGACGCCGCCGTGAACGGCCTCCCGCCGGCCGCCACCTCCCTGCGCGACGTCCTCAACGCCACGGGCGTCGTCGTGCACACGAATCTGGGCCGGGCGCCGCTGTCGACCGCCGCGATAGAGGCGGTGGCCCTGGCCGCCGGCACCACTGACGTCGAGCTGGACCTCGCGACAGGTCGGCGGGGCCCGCGCGGAGCCGGCGCGCTGACCGCCCTGGCCGCCGCGGTGCCGGACGCCGGCGGCGTGCACGTCGTCAACAACGGCGCGGCCGCGCTGGTCCTGGCCGCGCGTGGGCTGGGCGCCGGCCGCACCGTCGTCCTGGCCCGGGGGGAGATGGTCGAGATCGGCGACTCCTTCCGCATCCCCGAGCTCCTGGAGTCCGTCGGGGCCCGGCTGCGGGAGGTCGGCACCACCAACCGCGTCCGGCTCTCCGACTACGCCGACGCACTCGATGACACGGTCGCGTTCGTGCTCAAGGTCCACCCCTCGAACTTTCGGGTCTCCGGGTTCGTCTCCGCCGTGCCGGTCGAGGAGCTGGCCACCCTGCCGGTCCCGGTCGTCGCCGACATCGGGTCCGGCCTCCTCGCTCCACACCCGCGGCTGCCCGACGAGCCCGACGCGGCGACGACCCTGCGCGCGGGCGCCGACCTGGTGACGGCGTCCGGGGACAAGCTCCTCGGCGGCCCGCAAGCGGGCCTGTTGCTGGGGCGCAGCGACCTCGTGGACCCGCTGCGCCGGCACCCGTTCGCCCGGGCGCTGCGGGTCGACAAGCTGACCTTAGCCGCCCTCGAGGCCACCTTGACCGGCCCCGTCCCGCCCGTGCCGGCGATGCTCGACGCCGATCCCTCCGCCCTCCGCCGTCGCGCCGCGGCGCTGGCCGCGGACCTGACGGACCTGACGGACCTCGCGGCCGAGGCCGTACCCTCGCTGGCTGCCGTCGGTGGCGGGGGCGCCCCGGGCGTCGAGCTGGAATCGGCCGCGGTCGCCGTGACCGCCGAGCTCGCCGAGCCGCTGCGACTGGGCCGTCCGCCCGTCGTCGGCCGGGTGGTCCGCGGGCGCCTGCTGCTGGACCTGCTCACCGTGCCGCCGGACCGCGACGCCGAGCTCGCTACCGCCGTCCGCGTGGCCGCCCGAGACGCCTACGGGACCTGAGGTGCACGTCGTCGTCACCGCCGGGCACGTCGACCACGGCAAGTCCACCCTGGTGCGGGCGCTGACCGGCACCGACCCCGACCGGCTGCCCGAGGAGCACCGCCGGGGCCTGACCATCGAGCTGGGCTACGCGTGGACGACGCTGCCGGGCACCGGCGAGGTCGCGTTCGTCGACGTCCCCGGCCACGAGCGGTTCGTGCCGACGACGCTCGCCGGTATCGGGCCCGTCCCGGTCGCGCTGCTGGTGGTCGCCGCCGACGACCCGTGGATGCCGCAGGCCGCCGAGCACCTCGCGGCCCTCGACGCGCTGGAGGTCTCCCACGCCGTGGTGGCGGTGACCCGGTCGGACCTGGCGGACCCCCGGCCGGCCGTCGCCCGCGCGGGCGCCGAGGTGGCCCGGACCTCGCTCGCCGGCGCGCCGGTGGTCCCCGTCAGTGCCCGGGCCGGTGCCGGCCTGGGCGAGCTGCGGGCGGCGCTCATCGCCGTGCTCGACCGCATCCCGGGCCAGGATCCGGACGCCGACGTGCGGCTGTGGGTGGACCGGCGGTTCACCGTCAAGGGGGCGGGCACCGTCGTCACCGGCACGCTGCCCGCGGGCCGGGTCGCGGCCGGCCGGAAGCTGACGCATCCTGGCGGCACGGTCCGGGTTCGGGCGGTGCAGTCCCTGGGCCGCGAGGTCGCCGAGGCGACCGGCGTGGCCCGGGTGGCCCTCAACGTCACCGGCGACGTCGACGGGCTCGAGCGCGGGACGCCGTTGCTGACCCCGGGCGCCTGGTGGCAGGCCGGCGTCGTCGACGTTCGGCTCCGGGCCGTGCGCGGGGCCGAGCACCCACCCGAGCGGCCGATCCTGCACGTCGGCGCCACCGCCGTCGCGGTGCACCACCGGCCGCTGGGCGAGGACGGTGCGACCTGGCTGGCTCGCCTTTCGCTCGACCGGCCCCTCCCGCTGCGGGTCGGCGACCGCGCCCTGCTGCGCGACCCCGGCGACCGTGCCCTGTGGGGCGTGACCGTGCTCGACCCGGCCCCTCCCGAGCTGCGCCGTCGTGGCGCCGGCGGCCGCCGCGCCGCGGTGCTCCGCGGCGTGGACGGCCGGCCCGACCCGGCCGGTGAGATCGCCCGCCGGGAGGTCGTCACGACGTCGTTCCTGCGGCGCATCGGCACGCCCACGACCGATCCGGCGGCCATCGGCGTGCTGGCGGGCAACGTCGTCGTCTCCCCCGAACGGGCCGATCGCGCCGCCGCGGACGCGGAGCGCCTCGTGCGCGAGCACGACGGCGCTGCTCCGCTCGACCCCGGCGTGCCGACCGCGGCCCTGGCCGACCGGCTCTGCCTGCCGGAGCCGGCCGTCCGTGCGCTGCTGCGCCCGCCGCTGCAGCTGCGCGACGGTCGCGTCACGAGCGACCAGCGTGCCACCGGGCTGCCGGAGCGGGTGGAGGCCGCGCTGTCGGCGCTCGACGCCGACTTCGCCGTTGCCCCGTTCGTCGCCCCGACGGCGGACCGGCTGCGGGAGCTCGGCCTCGACGAGCCGGCCCTGGCCGCGGCCGCACGGGCCGGGCGGGTGCTGCGCCCGGCCCCGGGCGTCGTGCTGGCCGCGGACGCCGACCAGCGGGCGCTGACCGAGCTCGCGGCGCTGCCGCAGCCGTTCACCACCAGCGAGGCACGGGCGCAGCTGGGTACCTCCCGCCGCGCGGTGCTGCCGCTGCTCGATCACCTGGACCGGCAGCGCCTGACCCGCCGGCTGCCGGACGACCGTCGCGAGGTGCGCGGACCGGGCGGGTAGTCTCACGCGGATGAATGCCTCGACGCTCGCCGTGGACTGCGGCGGGGGCGGCATCAAGGCCTCCGTGCTGGACGCGGGCGGGACCATGCACGCCCAGCCGGTCCGCACCTCGACCCACTATCCCCTGCCGCCGTCGAAGCTGGTCAGCACCATCGCCTCGCTCGCCCGCCAGCTGCCACCGGCCGACCGCGCCACGGTGGGGATGCCGGGGATGATCCGCCACGGCGTCGTGATCCACACGCCGCACTACATCACCCGCTCGGGCCCGCGGACCCGGGTGCTGCCGGAGCTGGAGCTGCACTGGTCCGGCTTCGACATGAAGGGGTCGCTGGCGGAGGCCCTCGGCATCCCCGCCCTCGTCCTCAACGACGCCGAGGTGCACGGGGCGGGCGCGATCACCGGTGCCGGTCTGGAGATGATCGTGACGCTCGGTACGGGGCTGGGCAACGCCGTGTTCGACGGTGGCGTGCTCGCCCCGCACGTCGAGCTCAGCCAGGGCCCGGTCAAATGGGGCCTGACCTACGACGACTACATCGGCGAGCACGAGCGCCTGCGCCTCGGGGACGCCATGTGGTCCCGCCGGGTACGCACGATCGTCGACGTGCTCCGGCCCATGTACCGGTGGGACCGGCTCTACCTCGGCGGCGGGAACTCGCGCCGACTCACCCCGCAGTCCCTGTCCCGCCTGGCCGACGACGTGGTGATCGTGCCCAACTCCGCCGGCATCGTCGGCGGCGTGCGGGCGTGGGGCCTGCGCGTGCCCTGACGGTCGTGGATCGCGGCGACGGCGAGGCCGGTCCGACGCGTCGAACGGCACCGGCGACCGGAGCGGGACGGCGGGTCAGGGCAGGGTCGGTCATGCCGCCATCGTGCCGGACGCGTCCGCGACCTCGTCGACCAGCTCGAGGAGGACGCGGTTGAACGCCACCGGGTGGGTGAGGGAGACCAGGTGCGTCGCTCCGGGCACGATGACGAGGCGACCGTGCCTCGTCGCGGCGAGGAACCGGCGCTCGTTGCCGCGGAAGTGGTCCCACCGGCCGTTGACCAGCCACACCGGCGCATCGATCCGGGTCAGGTCGGCGAGGGTGTCCACACCCGTCATCCCGGCCAGCGCGTCCGCCATGACGGAGATCGCCATGCCGCCGGCCTCGAGGTCGGCCCGGCCCGCCTCGGGCACGAACTTCCGCGCCATGAACGCGTTGAGCCCTGCTCCGCCGTCGGGCAGGCGCCCGATCAGTCCCGCCAGCGCGCGGTAGGCGGAGAGTCCGGCACCCTGCGGCTGGGTGCAGCAGGATGCGGCGAGGACGGCGGCCGGCGTGCGGGTGGTCCGGGCCGTCCAGTGCAGCGCCAGGTAGCTGCCCATGGACAGTCCGGCGACGACGACCGGCCCGTCGCGGCCGGCCGTGGCAGCCGCGTCCTCGATGGTCGCGAGCGCGCCGTCGATCGTGAAGTCCTCGTGACGCCGGGTGCCGTGCCCCGGAAGGTCCGGCGCGACGGCGGGAACGCCGGCGGCCTCCAGCGCGGCCTGCTGGCGCCCCCACATGGTGGCGGAGGAGCGGATGCCGTGCACGAGCACGACCGCGGGTGACATGGGACGAGACTACGTCGCGAATGCCGCGGCCTCAGCGACCGAGGTTCTGGAACTGCCGAACCGCGAGCGGGAGGAAGATCGCCATGAGGACGACCGGCCAGACGAGGGCGCCCCCGACGGCGTGCTCGACGATCCAGTAGCTGCTCGCGGACGCGTCGACGCCGGGCGTGTGGAACAGCTCCCGGATCGCACCCGCCGTCGAGGAGACGGGGTTCCAGGCCGCCACCGTGCCGAGCCACCCCGGCATCATCTCCGGCGGCGCGAACACCGAGGAGATGAAGCCGAACGGGAACGCCACGGCGAACAGGCTGCCGGCGGCCTCGGTGTTCTTCAGCAGGAGACCGAGGTAGATGCCGATGAAGATCAGGGCGAGCCGCAGCCAGAGCAGCAGAGCGAACGCGGCCAGGGTCTCCCCCGTGTTGCCGCCGGGTCGCCAGCCGACGACGAGGGCGATCCCGACGATCACCGCCAGATCGACCAACGCCTGGACGATGTCGGCGACGCCGCGGCCGGTGACCACCGCGGAGGAGGACATGGGCATGGACCGGAAGCGGTCCATGAAGCCCTTCTCCTTGTTCATGGTCACGGCGAAGGCCGTGTTCATGAAGCCGAATGCCACGGTCATGGCGAACATGCCGGGCATGGCGTAGTCGACGTAGCCGACGCCGGCCCCCATCCCGGTGACGTCCATGGCGCTGCCGAAGACGTAGACGAACATCAGCACCATGACAACCGGCATCCCGAGTTGCCAGGCGAAGGTGGACGGCTGCCGGACGAGATGGGTGAATTCCTGCAGCACGATCGTCCAGCAGTCGCGGACGGCCCACCGAGCACGACTCCCGAGGGTGTCGTCGTGGGGCTGAGCGAGCGCGGCGGTCATCGGGCCTCCTCGGCTGCGGTGGTGACGGTGCTGGTGGCTGCAGTCTCGGCCGGACGCCGGCCGGTCAGGTGGAGGAAGGCCTGATCGAGGGTGGGCCGGCGCAGCCCGATGTCGGCCACGTCCAGCCCGGACGCTCGCAGCTCGGCAGCCACGGCGGTGAGCGCACGCACGCCGTCGGGTACCGGTGCCCCGACGGTGGCGGCGGCCTCGTCCACGGCCACCTCCACGCCGGCCACGCGGGCCACGAGTTGGGAGATCGCGCCGAGATCCGCCGGATCGGTGGCCACGATCTCGAGGCGCTCGTCCCCGATGCGGCGCTTGAGTCCCGCCGGTGTGTCCTCGACGAAGTTACGACCGTCATCGATCACGCTGATGCGGTCGCAAAGCTGGTCGGCCTCGTCGAGGTAGTGAGTCGTGAGCAGAACGGTGGTCCCGCCGGCCGCGAGGCCACGCACGGCCTGCCAGACCTCGCGGCGCCCGGCTGGGTCCAGACCCGTGGTCGGCTCGTCCAGGAACAGCACAGCGGGAGCGAGAATCATGCTCGCCGCCAGGTCGAGGCGTCGGCGCATGCCGCCGGAGAACTTCTTGGGCGCCCGGTCGGCGGCGTCGGTCAGGTCGAACTGCTCCAGCAACTCGTCCGCCCGACGGCGCGCTGTCGCCTTGTCGAGGCGGAAGAGGCGCCCGAACATCGTCAGGTTCTGGCGGGCGGTGAGCAGGTCGTCGACGGTGGTCTGCTGGCCGGTCAGGCCGATGACCCGCCGCACCTGCCGTGCTTGGCCGGTCACGTCGTACCCGGCGACGGTGGCGCGGCCCTCGTCGAAACGGCTGAGCGTGGTGAGGATGCGCACCGTCGTGGTCTTGCCGGCGCCGTTCGGACCGAGCAGCCCGTGCACGGTGCCGCGTGGGACGGCGAGGTCGAGGCCGTCGAGCGCGAGCTTCTCGCCGTATCGCTTGGTCAGGCCGGTGGCCTCGACGGCGTGGTCGGTCGGGTGCACGGGGGTACCGTCTTTCGCTACTGAGTACGGGGTACGCAGCACTTTAGCGTGCAGCGTACGCGGTAGGCAAGTAGCATCGTGGGGTCATGTCATCCGAGCCGTCGGCGCCGGGCGCGCCACAGCCGCAGTCCTCGCTGCGGCGCAGCCTGGATCTGCTCTGGCGGGGCAGGACGCCGGCGACCAAGGGACCCAGGCCAGGCCTGACCCTCGACCAGATCGTCACCACCGCGATCGAGGTCGCCGACACCGAGGGCGTCGACGCCCTGTCGATGCGCCGGATCGCCCGTGGTCTTGGCGTGGGCACGATGACGTTGTACCGGTACATCCCGGACAAGACGGTGCTGCTGAACCTCGTCATGGACCGTGTGAGCCTGCCGGAGCCGGACCGGGCAGGTGCCTCACCGGAGCGTTCGTGGCGCGAAGCGATCGAGAACGATGCGTGGCAGGGCCGTGCCCTCTACCTTCGACACCCGTGGCTGTTGCAGCTCAACTGGGCCAGACCGGCGATGGGGCCGAACAGCGTGGCCGACGTCGAGCGGCAGCTCGGGGGTATGCGCGGCCTGCCGTTCAGCGACCGGGAGAAGATCAACCTCATCACGACGGTCGACGCCTACGTCACCGGCTCTGTCCGCCAGGAGATCCAGTACCAGCGCGCCACCCAGGAGACCGGACTCAGCGACGAGGAGTTCTGGGGCATCACCTTCCCCGCGCTCGAGGAGGCCATGGAGTCGGGTCAGTTCCCCATCCTGGCTCAGCTCGACGAGGACTCCTTCGAGGGCGGGTGGGAGGAGACGTTCGCCGGCGGCCTGGCCTTCCTGCTGGACGGCATCGAGCTCGAGGTGGACCGACGCCACGCCGGTGGTGCGGAATGAGCAGCAGGGGCGAGAGCCACCGGCTGAGCGCCTTTGCCGGTGGTCTCTTGCCGCCCGAGCCGCAGGCACGACGAAGGACCCGGACAAGTTTGCCGGTCCGGGCCCTCCGTGCGGCGCCCGTGGGCGCCGGATGACTCACTTGCGGGGGTCGACGGACCCCTTCGACTGGCCTGCCTCGGCGTCGGCGGCCTTGGCGTCGGCGGCGGCCGCGGAAGACTCCGCCGCCGCCTGCTGCGCCTCGGCCGTCTCGGAGGCCTCGACGGACTCCGTGGCCGAGCCCTGCTCGCCGGGAGCCTCGGCCTCTACGGTCTCGGCGGTCGCCGCGGCGACCTCCTCCTCCGACGGAGCCTCGGCGGCGTCGGTCTTGGCGGCGCCGGCCGGGGCGGCGTCGGCCTTCTTGGCACCGCGCTCGGCGGCCTTCTCGGCCTCCTTGACGGTGGCCTGCTTCGGGCTGACCGGCTCGAGCACCAGCTCGATCACGGCCATGGGGGCGTTGTCACCCTTGCGCGGGGCGACCTTGGTGATGCGGGTGTAGCCGCCGTTGCGCTCGGCGAACTTCGGCGCGGTCTCCTCGAACAGCTCGGCGACGACGTCCTTGCGGCGCACCGTCGCAAGGACCTTGCGCCGAGCGGGCAGGTCGCCGCGCTTGGCGAGCGTGATGAGCTTCTCCGCCACCGGGCTCAGCCGCTTGGCGCGGTGCTCGGTGGTGGTGATGCGCTTGTGCTCGAACAACGCGGTGGCCAGGTTGGCGAGCATCAGTCGCTCGTGCGCGGCGCTACCACCCAGACGGGGACCCTTTGCGGGGGTTGGCATGATCTCTCCTGATTAGGTGTGTCGGGTGAGCAGGTCAGCCGCGCTGCTCGTCGCTGAACTGGATGTCACCGTAGGTGTCGTCCTCCTCCTCGGCGCCGGCGACGGCGGCGAGGTCGAAGTCCGCGGGGCTGTCCTTGAGGCTCAGACCGAGACCGGCCAGCTTCTCCTTGATCTCGCCGATGGACTTCGCACCGAAGTTGCGGATATCCAGCAGGTCGGCCTCGGAGCGCGCGACGAGCTCGCCCACGGAGTGGATGCCCTCACGCTTGAGGCAGTTGTACGAACGGGACAGCAGCCCGAGGTCCTCGATCGGCAGCGCAAGATCCTGCGCGAGCGCGGCATCCGTCGGGGACGGGCCGATCTCGATGCCCTCGGACTCGACGTTGAGCTCACGGGCGAGACCGAAGAGCTCGACGAGGGTCTTGCCGGCCGAGGCGAGCGCGTCGCGCGGCTCGATCGCGTTCTTGGTCTCGACGTCGACGATCAGCTTGTCGAAGTCGGTGCGCTGCTCGACGCGGGTGGCCTCGACCTTGTACGTCACCTTCAGCACCGGGGAGTAGATCGAGTCCACCGGGATACGGCCGATCTCGGAGTCGGCGCTCTTGTTCTGCACGGCGGAGACGTAGCCGCGGCCACGCTCTACGGTCAGCTCGATCTCGAGCTTGGCGTTGCCGTTCAGCGTGGCGATCTGCAGATCGGGGTTGTGCACCTCGACACCGGCCGGCGGGGTGATGTCGGCCGCGGTCACCACGCCCGGGCCCTGCTTGCGCAGGTACATCACGACGGGCTCGTCGTTCTCCGAGGAGACGACGATCTCCTTGATGTTGAGGATGATCTCGGTGACGTCCTCCTTGACCCCCTCGACGGTGGAGAACTCGTGCAGCACGCCGTCGATCCGGATGGACGTGACGGCGGCGCCGGGGATGGCGGAGAGCAGGGTGCGGCGGAGCGAGTTGCCGAGGGTGTAGCCGAAGCCGGGCTCCAGCGGTTCGATGGAGAACCGGGACCGGTGGTCGTTGACGACCTCTTCGGACAGTGCGGGGCGCTGGGCGATGAGCACTTGGTGGGTTTCCTTTCAGCCGACGTCCGCTATATGACGTCATGGCGAGGTCCTGCCGGCCTAGGTCTGTCCGGCAGGGTGAAACTGGTGCGCCGTGCGGCGGACCCCGGAGGGCCGCACCGCCACGGCGGCGTCAGACGCGGCGGCGCTTGGGCGGGCGGCAGCCGTTGTGCGCCTGCGGGGTGACGTCCTGGATCGAGCCGACCTCGAGGCCGGTCGCCTGGAGGGAACGGATCGCGGTCTCACGGCCGGAGCCGGGACCCTTGACGAAGACCTCGACCTTCTTCATGCCGTGCTCCTGGGCGCGGCGCGCGGCGGACTCGGCGGCCATCTGTGCGGCGAACGGTGTCGACTTGCGTGAGCCCTTGAAGCCGACCTGGCCCGAGGATGCCCAGGCGATGACGGCGCCGGACGGGTCGGTGATCGTCACAATCGTGTTGTTGAAGGTGCTCTTGATGTACGCGTGGCCGTGGGAGACGTTCTTGCGCTCCTTGCGGCGCGGCTTGCGCGCGGCAGTGGCCGTACGGGTCTTGGGGGGCATACGGGTCTACTCCTACTAGGTCGTCGGAAGCTCTGTGACGTGCACGGAACCGATCGCTCCGGGGTACACGGGGCGGAGTCCCTGTGCGAGCTACTACTTGCGGCCGGCCTTCTTCTTGCCGGCGACGGTGCGCTTCGGGCCCTTGCGGGTACGCGCGTTGGTCTTGGTGCGCTGACCGTGCACGGGCAGCCCACGGCGGTGGCGCAGGCCCTGGTACGCACCGATCTCCACCTTGCGGCGGATGTCCGCCGAAACCTCGCGGCGGAGGTCACCCTCGACCTGGTAGTTGCCCTCGATGTGGTCGCGGAGCGCCACGAGGTCCTCGTCCGTCAGGTCCTTGACCCGCAGGTCGGGGCTGACGCCGGTGGCGGCAAGCGTCTCGGCCGCACGGGTGCGGCCGACGCCGTAGATGTAGGTGAGTGCGACCTCGAGGCGCTTCTCGCGCGGGAGGTCGACGCCGGAAAGACGTGCCAACTTTGACTCCTGTTGTGGGTCGGAGGTCCTCCGCACCACCCTCCCGCATGTGCGGGCCCCGGCCTCCGAACCGAGGGTGGCGCTCGAGTGTTCGAACGCTGGTGGTACGCGGTGCCGGGGCGCTGCTCCCGGCGGTCAGGGTCTCAGCCCTGGCGCTGCTTGTGACGAAGGTTGCTGCAGATGACCATCACACGGCCGTGACGGCGGATCACCTTGCAGCTGTCACAGATCTTCTTGACGCTCGGCTTGACCTTCATGTTTCCTCCGCCGCCGCGTGACCCGGGCCCCGGGCGGCGGCAGTAGCTCGTGTGCGGTTACTTGTAGCGGTAGACGATGCGACCCCGGGTGAGGTCGTACGGGCTCAGCTCGACGACGACCCGGTCCTCGGGAAGGATCCGGATGTAGTGCTGGCGCATCTTGCCCGAGATGTGGGCAAGGACCTTGTGACCGTTGCTCAGCTCCACGCGGAACATCGCGTTGGGAAGTGCCTCGACGACACTCCCTTCGATCTCGATGACGCCGTCCTTCTTCGCCATTACTCCCGCTCAGGTTGGTGTTGTGTTCCTGGCGATGGCTCACCCAGCGTGGAGCCGCGCAGGCAGACCCGGAAAATAGGTCGGGTGCGGACGTCCGAGCAGGGGTGATGCCATGCCCAGCGGTTCATCCTACGGCATGACGCCTGGACACGGTACCGGCGAGCCTCGTGACAGCGGTCACCGCCGTCACGGGAGCAGGCCCAGGAGGCGACTGCGCTCGAGCGCCTCCGTGCGGGAGTGCACACCGAGCTTGCGGTAGATGCTACGCACCTGGGTCTTGACCGTGCTCTCGGAGACGTACAGCCGGCGTGCCACCACGGGGAGCGGGCGCTCGAGCGCCAGCTCGCGCAGCACTGCCCTCTCCCGCATGCTCAACCGTTCCACCCGCGCCGCCTGCGGGAACGGCGCCGCCGCGTGCGCCTCGTCCAGCCTTTCGAGCAGCGCAGGGGCGCCGGGGACCTCACCGATCACCTGCTCGAGGTCGGCGCGCGGGACCAGCACCAGGGGACGGATCATGCCGGTGCGCTCGGCGAGGCCGACGACCAGGTGGGCCGCCTCCAGCGAGAGCGCACGCTGGTCGAGGCGGTGCGCAGCGACGGCGCGCGCCAACGCGAGCTTCAGGGCGATCCTCGGCCGGACCGGTGCGAGCCGGAACGCATCACCGGTCAGGAGAAGGACCCGCCGGTCGTCCCCCGAGTACAGGGCCAGCCGCGCGTGTGCCGAACGGAGCAGCCCGTCCTCCCACCACTTGGGGCCCGCGCGCTCCCCCACTTCACGGGCACGGGCCAGCTGCCCGGAGGCGAGGCACAGATCGACGGCGCACGCACCGAGCAGGTTCCGGCCCAGCCGGGGCTGCCCGCCGGCACGGTCGAGCTGCTGCTCGATCTCGCCGAGGACCTCGGCGGCCGCCGCAGGCGAACCGTCGAGGAAGAGCGCGCGGTTCGCCCGGTTGTAGACGACCACGGCCTGCAACCAGCTCAGCCCCTCGGAGACGTCCGGCAAGTTCACCGCGGCCCCGAGGTCCTCGAGCCGATCGAGACTGGTCAGGGCCGGTACGACGGCGGCGGCGACCGTCTGCAGCTGTCCCAGCGGCTCCTGGGTCATCTGCTCCTGTCCTGTCACGGACGCGACACGTCCTGTCCCGGGTGCGGCACGGCCGGCCGGCTCGGCCAGCCAGCGTTCGCCGGTGCGCAGGTGCCCGAGCAGAGCGGTTGCCAGGGCGACGCCCGCGGTCGCCTCTCGTGCCACGGGGCCGCCGAGGGGGTGACGAGCGGCCTCGAACCAGGCGAAGCTGGCGCGGATCAGGTCGCCGTCCGCGAGCAGCGCATGACCGAGCTCGAGCAGCGCGGCGTTCACGTCCGGGTCACCGAGGCGACCGAGTGCCGGTCCGGTGGCCGGCAGGTCCGACTGCAACGCCTCGAGGAACCACTGCGGCGGCTGGCCCGGGAGCACGTGGTGGAGCGCGAAGACGGTGGCGTTGGTGGCGACGGCTCGGGCCGGGAGATCGGCGACGGCACGGTGCAGCCGTGGGTCGTGAGCGGCGAGCATGCAGGCCCAGGAGCTCTCGACCACCTGGGTGAGGAGGTCGGCGTCCTGGGAGGCGAGCGCGTGTTCGAGTGCGTCCAGGCCGTCGGCGCCGGCCAGTGCGGCTCGGGTCACCTCGGCGCTCAAACGCCGGTAGCGCACCGGATCGTCCTCACGCAGGAGCATGTTCAGGGCTTCTCGCAACAGCGGCGGGTATGACAGCGTGCCGTCCTGCGCGCGCAGCAGCCCGACCCGCGTCAGGCGGTTGAGTGCCCGGTTGACCAGGTCCGCCCGGGCGGTGCCGACAAGCTGTTCGGCAAGTTGCGGGGTGAAGCGCTCGGCCACGGCCGTGGTGAGGATCAGGTCACCGTCGTCCGTGTCGCGCAGCACGAACCGGAGGTAGTCGGCGAGGCCGTGCGGGTCGAGCGTGACCTCACCGTCGGGTCCGGGCCGGGCCGTGGCGAGGGCCACGCGGACCAGGGCGGGCCAGCCGCCCAGCCCGCTGCCGACCCGTTCGGCGGCGTCGACCGAGATCTTGACGCCCATGGCGTCGGCGAGCGCGTGGGTCAGCTCTGCCGCCAGCGCGAGGTGGGACGCTTCCAGGACCACCGCCTCCGGCGCGGCCGCCCTGGCCAGGCTGACCACCGGACGGGCCGAGCGCGTCGTCAGGACGAGCCGAAGGCCCTCGTGGCGCCTGGCCAGCTCGACGAGCTCCTCGTCGACGTCCGCGTCGGCCACCCGGTCGTAGCCGTCGATCACGAGAACCAGCGGACGGCGGCCTTGGACCGCGCGCACGAGCGCCGCCGACCCGCGTCCCGGGCCGTCGTCAGGAGAATTGGCCGAGGCCGGTGTGCCACTGCCGCGGTGCAGCCCGGCGACGACGTCGTCGTCCACCTGGGCAAGGGCACCGAGCACGTCCGTCCAGAACTGCTCGCGGCCGACCGTTCCGGTCAGGGAGATCCACACGACGTCGTGGTTCGGCAGATCGGTGCTCCGCAGCCAGCTGGACACCGTCGCCGTCTTGCCGTAGCCGCGCGGGGCGTGCACCACGACCAGGGACGGCAGTCCTCGTAGCGCCTGGGCCGCCGCCGGCGTGGGGGTGAAGGCGGCGGGGACGCGCGGGAGCCCGCGGCCGACGGCCCGGTTGGTCTCGACGAGCCGAGCGGGAACGGCCATGTTCAGCCTTCCCGGGCGGTGATGAGGTTCGATCCCTCCAGCTCTGCGGCACGGCGCAGGGCGGCGGACCGGCTCGCGACTCCGAGCTTGGCGTACACGCTGCGCAGGTGAGACTTCACGGTGTTCACCGACAGTCCCAGCGCCTCGGCGACGGGGACGGCCCCGCTGTGCTGGCGAAGGACCCGCAGGACCTCGAGCTCGCGCGGGGTGAGCAGCCCGGCGACCTCCGCACGCGCGACGCGTTCCGCGGGGCGGTGCGCCTCCGGCCAGAGCGCCAGGACACGCTCGTCACCTCCGGCGAGCGCGGTGAACACCGCGTGATCCATCACCAGCAACGGCCGGCGCTGGCCGGAAGCCTGCGCGATGCGCACGGCCTCCATGAACGCGGCGCCGGCCGCGGCCTGCTCCCCGAGCGCATGGTGGGCGGCCGCGAGCACCAGCCGGAGCTTCATGCTCACGCGCCGGGACAGCCCCGGATGGCCCAGCCCGGAGCGGGCACGCTGAGCCGCGTCGCGGAACGCCCCGCCCGCGAGGGCGATGCGTGCGTGGCTGTCCAGACTGACCGCGGTGACCGGCAGGTCCCGGGCCACCTCACGCGCCTGCTCCAGCAGGCCACCGGTCAGCAGCACGTCGACCTCGCCGGCGTGCAACGAGGCCTCGGTGAACCGGCCTCGTGGGACGTAGTGCCTGGCGGCGCGCAGCTGTGCGGCTTGGCGGACGGCCTCGACCGGTCCGCCGACGGTCACGGCGTGGGACGCCGTCACGAGCACCCCGAGGGCCCAGACCTCGTCACGGCGTGAACGTTCCACGACGGCCCCGACGCCGGACTCGTCGTCCGGCGCGAGCTGGTCGAGAGCGACCAGTGTTCGGATCGTGGCGCCCCAGGCCTCGATGACGCCGGCTACCGCGGGCGGGTCGTCGCTGCGCTCCAGCACGCCGTCGCGGAGCCACGCCGCCGCGAGGTCGACGTCACCCGCCGTGGCGTGCGCGCCGGCCAGCCCTAGCGTGGCGATCGCCACGACTGAGGATCGCTCGTCCACCTGCTGAGCCAGCGTCCGGGCGCGGCCGAAGGCGTAGAGCGCAGCCGACCAGTCCCCGGTCAGGACGGCCGCCGTCCCCCACTGCAGCAGCGCGAAGGTGGTCTCGTCGGTGCCGGCCCGGCTCGGCGCGAACTCCGCCGTCACGCCCCGGAGGTCTCCGGCGTGCCACCGCTGGTGGGGCGGGCGGACATCCGCCGGAGCGGCATCGAGGTCTTCCTTCGCGATCCGGAAACGCGGCCGCCGCTCCGCGACGTCCGCCGGTATCGCTCGCGCCGCCCGGACGAGCGCTTCCCGGTGGATGGTGACCAGGTCGTGCCACCCGTTCTCCATCAGCAGCTCGGCCGTGGCGTACTCGCCGGCCGCGACGGCGTGGAAGAGGGCCTGGACGACGTCGCCCCGACGCCGCGCCAGCTCCATGACTCTCGCGTGGACGCCGCGCAGCTCCGCCGGTCTGGTCTCCGCGAACGCGCGGACCAGCGCCTCGCGCACGAGGGGCGGATAGGAGTAGATGTACCGACCGCCATGCAGCCGTTCCTCGAGAAGGCCCGACGAGCGCATGGCGTGCAGGAGGGACAGGGCATGCTCCGCCGGTGCGAGTGCCTCCGCGAGCTCGGCGTCGAAGGAGTCCGGGACGGCGGTGCACAGCAGGAACGACTGCAAGCCCGGGTCCCGCAGGTCGCGCCACACGTTGACGATGTAGTCGTCGGCCACCTCCGGGCTCACCGTCCCGCCCGCCGTCCCCAGGCGGGTGAGCACGCTACGGATGACTGCGGGCCACCCGGCGAACCCGGTGACCAGGCGTTCGGCCTCGCCCTCCACCAGGTCGACGCCCAGTCCTTCCGCGAGAACCCGCACCTGGTCGGGCCGCAGGCCGAGCCTGTGCGGGCAGACCAGGTTGACGTCCACAGCCAGACTTCCCGTGGTCTCGATCGGCCTCGTGGAGCGGGTCGCGATCACCAGGCAGAGGCGGTCGTTGTGCCGGACGAGCTCGAGGAGGTCCTCGTCGGGTCCCGACCCGGCCGCCCGGTGGTAGTCGTCGATGACGAGCGTCAGCGGTGTCTCCTGGTGCGCAAGACGCCTGAGCACTCGCGTACGTGCCGACCTGCCCGGCTCGCGCGCCGCCGAGCTCACGCCGGCGAGGGCGGTGTCCAGCAGGTACCAGAAGTGCTCGACGTCGTCGCACTGCGGCGTCAGCGCCAGGCGGACGACCTGGCCCGCCGGTGGGTCTTCCTCGAGCCAGGTGTCCAGGAGGATGGTCTTGCCGTAGCCCGTGGGAGCGCGGACCACGGTGAGCGGCGCCTGGTCGGCCAGCAGGTCGACCAGAGCCGGGTCGATTGCGTGCGCCTGCGGTGACCGGCGCCGTCGGCCGTCGATGAGAGCGGTTGTCGTCACGTCACGTCCCTCTGTGAGCCCCCGCACGCTCAAGGTACAGCGGGCGAGAGTTCCACATCAGCGGAACGGCGCGGGATTTTGCTCGACGGGGACGACGGCCGGCGCTCAGTCGAGCGCGGCGACGACCGCCCCGCGTCCGGCGAGCGGGCCGGCGCCTCCGTCGGGCGCCGTCAGCACCCAGATCCCGTCCTCGAGGAGGGCGACGGTGTGCTCGAAGTGGGCGGCACGGGAACCGTCCGCCGTCACGACCGTCCAGTCGTCGTCCAGCACCCGGCTCTGCGGGCTTCCGGCCACGAGCATCGGCTCCACGGCCAGGCACATGCCGGGGCGCAGGCGCGGCCCCTTCTCACGGGTGCGGTAGTTGAGCACCTCCGGCGGCTGGTGCATCGCCGTGCCGATGCCGTGCCCGACGTACTCCCGCACGATGGCGAACGTCCCACGGCCGGTCTGCGCGGCGCGTTCGACGACGGTCTCGACGGCGTCGCCCACCACCCCGAGGCGCTCACCGCGCCCCAGCGCGGCGATGGCCGCCCACATGGCGTCCTCGGCCACGTCCGCGAGCGCCTGGGAGCCGGCGTCGTCGCGGCCGACCACCACCGAGAAGGCTGCGTCACCGTGCCAGCCGTCGACCACGGCGCCGCAGTCGAAGGAGACGAGGTCGCCGGCGGCGATGACCCGCTCGCCCGGGATCCCGTGCACGATCTCCTCGTTCACCGAGATGCACACGTGCGCCGGATAGCCGTGGTAACCGAGGAAGTTCGAGGTCGCGCCCGCCTCCGCGAGGACGTCGGCGGCGACGGCGTCGAGCTCCGCCGTCGTCGTTCCGGGCGTGACGGCCGCACGAAGCGCGGCGTGGATGTCTGCCACGACGAGACCTGCCCGCCGCATGGTGCGGATCTGGTCTGGGGACTTGTACTCGATGCGCTCTCGGCCGAACACGGTCTCAGCCCTGCTCGTCGCCCTCGGGCTTGTCGTTCGCCCGGCGAAGGGCGTCCATGATCCGCTCGGTCACCTCGTCCACGGTCCCGAGACCCTCGACCCGGACCAGCAGACCGCGCCGGGCGTAGGTCTCGGCCAGCGGGGCGGTCTGCTCGGTGTAGACCTCGAGTCGACGCCGGATCACCGGCTCCGTGTCGTCGGTTCGGCCCTGTTCCTGGGCGCGGTTGAGCAGTCGGCCGATGACCTCGTCGGTGTCGGCGGTGATCTCGACAACGGCGTCGAGGCTGGTGCCGGCGGCCGCGAGGATGTCGTCGAGCTCGGCGACCTGCTCGTCGGTGCGCGGGTAGCCGTCGAGGAGGAAGCCCCGCGCGGCGTCGGCCTGGCCGAGCCGGTCGCGCACCATGGCGTTGGTGACCTCGTCCGGCACGTACTCGCCCGCGTCCATGTACCGCTGGGCGCGCTGACCGAGGTCGGTCTGCTCGGCGACGTTGGCACGGAAGATGTCGCCGGTCGAGATCGCCGGGATGCGGAGACGCTCGCTGATGCGGGCGGCCTGCGTGCCCTTGCCGGCTCCGGGAGGGCCGAGCAGAACCAGGCGTGCGCTCATCGGAGGAACCCTTCGTAGTGACGCTGCTGGAGCTGGGAGTCGATCTCCTTGACGGTCTGCAGGCCGACGCCCACCACGATGAGGACGGACGTGCCACCGAACGCCATCATCTGCTGGTCGATGCCCATCTGCGCGAAGACGATCGTCGGGATGAGCGCCACCAGCGTCAGGTAGATCGCACCGACCGTGGTGATGCGGGTCATGACGTACTGGAGGTACTCCGCCGTCGGCCGGCCGGCTCGGATGCCGGGGATGAAGCCGCCGTAGCGCTTCATGTTGTCCGCCACCTCGTCGGGGTTGAATGTGATCGAGGTGTAGAAGAACGCGAAGAACAGGATCAGCGAGGCGAAGAACGCCAGGTACAGCAGCGACTGCGGATCCGCGACGTTCGTCAGGATCCACTGGACCCAGGCCTCGCTGGGGTCACCGAACTGGGCCGCCAGCGATGGCAGTGCCAGCAGTGAGGAGGCGAAGATGACCGGGATGACGTTCGCCATGTTGATCTTGATCGGGATGTAGGTCGACGAACCGCCGTACATCCGCCGCCCGACCATCCGCTTGGCGTACTGGACCGGGACCCGGCGCTGGGACTGCTCGACGAAGACGATCAGCAGGGTGATCAGCAGGATGAGCCCGATGACGGCGATGAACCGTCCGACGCCGCCGTCGCTCTCCAGGATCGAGCCGAAAGCGCTCGGGAAGGACGCCGCGATCGAGGTGAAGATCAGCAGCGACATGCCGTTGCCGACGCCGCGCTCGGTGATGAGCTCGCCGAGCCACATGATCAGGGCCGTGCCCGCCGTCATCGCGATGATCGTCAGCACGAGGTTGAGCGGGGAGTCGTTCGGGATCGGCGGCGGCGTGCAGCCCGGGAACAGCGAGGTGTTCGCGACGGTGACGATGACCGACGACTGCAGGACTGCGAGGAAGATCGTCAGGTAACGCGTGTACTGCGTGAGCTTCGCGGTACCCGACTGACCTTCCTTGTGCAGCTCCTCGAACCGCGGGATCACCACGCGCATCAGCTGGACGATGATGCTCGCCGTGATGTACGGCATGATGCCGAGCGCGAAGATGCTCAGCTGGAGCAGCGCACCACCGCTGAACAGGTTGACCATACCGAGCAGGTCCGCGGTGCCTCCCTCTGCAAGGCACTGCTGGACGTTGCGGTACGACACTCCTGGGGCCGGCACGAACGTGCCGAGGCGGAAGATCGCCATGATGCCCAGCGTGAAGAGCAGCTTGCGCCGCAGGTCAGGCGTGCGGAACGCCTGGGCGAATGCGCCGAGCAAACTTCCTCCTGCTGATCGGGTCCTTTCGGACCAGGCCGGCCACCTGGGCGGCGGCGCATGTTTGGGCCGCGGGTCAGACTACGCGATCAAACGGCACGGGCGGCCCGGCTCTCGCCGGGCCGCCCGTGTCGTCGGCTCATTCGGCGGAGATGGATCCGCCGGCTGCCTCGATCTTGCTCTTGGCCGACGCGGACCACGCGTCGACGCTGATCTCGAGCTTGACGTCGAGCTCACCCGTGCCGAGGACCTTCACCGGCTGACCGGCGCGCACGGCGCCCTTGGTCGCCAGATCCTCGCGGGTGACGGTGCCACCCTCGGGATAGAGCGAACCGAGCCGGTCCAGGTTGACGACCTGGTACTCGGTGCGGAACGGGTTCTTGAACCCGCGGAGCTTGGGCAGCCGCATGTGCAGCGGCATCTGTCCACCCTCGAAGCGGGCCGGAACCTGGTACCGGGCCTTGGTGCCCTTGGTGCCGCGCCCGGCTGTCTTCCCGCGCTTGCCGCCTTCGCCGCGACCGACGCGGAGCTTGGTGGACCGGGCGCCAGGAGCCGGACGCAGGTGGTGCACCCGCAGAGCGGGGCCCGCCTCCGCCGAGTTCTCGGCGTTCTTGGAATCGGCCATCAGTCGACCTCCTCGACGGTGACGAGGTGCGCCACCGTCGTGATCATGCCGCGCACCTCTGCACGGTCCTCCCGCACGACCGACTGGCCGATGCGGTTGAGGCCCAGAGTCCGCAGCGTCTCACGTTGGTTCTGCTTGCCGCCGATGGCGGACTTGGTCTGGGTCACCTTGAGCTGAGCCATCATGCACCCGCCCCGGCCTTGGCCTGCTCGGTGACGTCGCGGTCCTTCGCCTCTCCCGCGGCCCGTGCCCGCAGCAGCGCGGCCGGGGCCACGTGCTCCAGGGGAAGGCCACGGCGAGCGGCGACGGCCTCAGGCTGCTCGAGCCCCTTGAGCGCCGCCACGGTGGCGTGGACGATGTTGATCGCGTTGGAGGACCCGAGCGACTTGCTCAGGATGTCGTGGACACCGGCGCACTCCAGGACGGCACGCACCGGACCGCCGGCGATCACACCGGTACCGGGGGACGCCGGGCGCAGGAAGACGACGCCCGCCGCTGCCTCACCCTGGACCTGGTGCGGGATGGTGCGGGCGATCAGTGGGACCCGGAAGAAGTTCTTCTTCGCCGACTCCACGCCCTTGGCGATCGCCGAGGGCACCTCCTTGGCCTTGCCGTAGCCGACGCCGACCGTGCCGGCGCCGTCACCGACGACGACCAGAGCGGTGAAGCTGAAACGACGCCCGCCCTGGACGACCTTGGAGACGCGGTTGATCGTGACGACGCGCTCGATGTACTGGTTCTTGTCCTCGGACCCGCGACGGCCGTCGCGACGACCGCCCTGGCGTCCGCCCTCGCGGCGGTTGCCGCCCTCGCGGTTCTCGCCCGAGCCGGTAGCGGGACCGCCGGTCCTGCTTCGCTGCGGTGCAGCCATCAGATGTTCCTCTGCTCTCGTACGCTCTGCTTCACAGGGTCAGTCCGCCCTCGCGGGCGCCGTCGGCCACGGCCGCGACCCTTCCGTGGTACTTGTTGCCGCCTCGATCGAATACGACCGAGACAACGCCCCTGCCCTTGGCGCGCTCGGCGACGAGCTCGCCGACCCGACGGGCCTTGGCGACCTTGTCGCCCTCGGCCGACCGCAGGTCCGCCTCGAGCGTGGAGGCCGAGGCCAGCGTGCGGCCTGCGGTGTCGTCCACGAGCTGGGCAACCATGTGGCGGCTGGAGCGGGTGACGACGAGGCGGGGACGCTCGGCCGTGCCGGTGATGCGCTTGCGCACCCGGAGGTGTCGCCGCGCCCGGGCTACCTGCTTGCCCTTGCCCTTGCCCTGCCGCTTGATCGTGACAGCCATTCCTATTTACCAGCCTTTCCGACCTTGCGGCGGACCTGTTCGCCGGCGTAGCGCACGCCCTTGCCCTTGTAGGGCTCCGGCTTGCGGATCTTGCGGATGTTCGCGGCCACCTCACCGACGGCCTGCTTGTCGATGCCGGACACGGTGAACTTCGTGGGGCCCTGCACCGAGAAGGTGATGCCCTCGGGCGCCTTCACAGAGACCGGGTGGGAGAACCCGAGCGCCAGCTCGAGGTCGTCGCCCTTCGCCAGCACACGGAAACCGGTGCCGACGATCTCGAGCTCTCGTGTGTAGCCTTCGGTCACGCCGGTGACCAGGTTCGAGATCAAGGTGCGGCTCATCCCGTGCAGCGAGCGCGACTCGCGCTCCTCGTCCGGGCGGGACACGACGATCGAGCCGTCGTCGTCCTGGCTCACGGTGATCGGTTCAGCAACGGTGTGCGACAGCGTGCCCTTGGGGCCGTTGACGGTGACGTGCTGGCCGTCGATCGTGACGTCGACGCCGGAGGGAATCTTGACCGGGTACTTTCCGATTCGAGACATCAGCTTTCCTCCGTCACCAGACGTAGGCGAGGACTTCCCCGCCTACACCCTTGCTCTGTGCCTCACGGTCGGTCAGCAGGCCGGAGGAGGTGGACAGGATCGCCACCCCGAGGCCGCCGAGGACCCTCGGCAGGTTCGTGGACTTGGCGTACACCCGCAGGCCGGGCTTCGAGACGCGACGCACACCGGCAAGCGAGCGCTCGCGGTTCGGGCCGAACTTCAGGTCCAGGGTCAGCTTCTTGCCGACCTGGGCGTCCTCGACGGTCCAGCCGGCGATGTAGCCTTCGGCCTTCAGAATCTCGGCGATGTTCGCCTTGAGCTTCGAGTACGGCATGGACACCGCCTCGTGGTACGCCGAGTTGGCGTTGCGCAGACGCGTGAGCATGTCTGCGATGGGGTCAGTCATCGTCATCGGGCGTCAGCCCTTCCTCGTCGTGGTTTCCTCGCGGGACCTGCGACGCAGTCGTTTTACCAGCTGGACTTCGTTACGCCGGGGAGCTGACCCGCCAGGGCCATCTCGCGCAGGCAGATGCGGCACAGCCCGAACTTGCGGTAGACGGAGCGCGGGCGCCCGCAGCGCTGGCAGCGGGAGTAGGCACGCACACCGAACTTCGGCTTCCGGTTGGCCTTCTGGATCAGAGCGGTCTTCGCCATCAGTTCTCCTTGAACGGGAAGCCCAGGCGACGCAGGAGCGAGCGCCCCTCTTCGTCGGTGGTGGCAGAGGTGACGACCGTGATGTCCATCCCGCGGACCCGGTCGATCTTGTCCTGGTCGATCTCGTGGAACATCGACTGTTCCGTCAGACCGAAGGTGTAGTTGCCCTTCCCGTCGAACTGCTTGGGCGAAAGCCCGCGGAAGTCGCGGATGCGGGGCAGCGCGAGGGACAGCAGACGGTCCAGGAACTCCCAGGCCCGGTCACCACGCAGCGTGACGTGCGCGCCGATGGGCTGGCCCTCACGGAGCTTGAACTGCGCGATCGACTTGCGAGCCTTGGTCACCTGCGGCTTCTGACCGGTGATGGTGCTCAGGTCGCGGACCGCGCCCTCGATGACCTTCGAGTCACGAGCGGCGTCGCCCACGCCCATGTTGACCACGATCTTGGTCAGACCGGCGACCTGGTGGACGTTCTTGTGCCCGAACTCCTCGCGCAGCGCGGGGAGGATGTCCTCGCGGTAGCGCTGCTTCAGGCGCGGGATCTGGGTCTCGGTGGCGGTGGGTGTAGTCATGCGATGTCCTTACCGGAGCGCTTGGCCACGCGGACCCGACTGGTCCGGGTGCGGCCGTCGCGCTCGACCTGCTCGGTGCGGTAGCCGACCCGGGTGCCCTTCTTGGTCTCCGGGTCGACGACCATCACGTTGCTCACGTGGATGGCGGCCTCGACGGTCTCGACGCCACCGGTGCGGGCACCGCGGGAGGACTGTCCGACCTTGGTGTGCTTGGTGGCGCGCTGGACACCCTCGACGACGATGCGGTCGGAGTCCTGGTGGACCTCGAGCACCCGCCCCTGCTGGCCCTTGTCGCGGCCGGAGATGACGACCACCAGGTCGCCCTTCTTGATCTTCGCCATGTCAGAGCACCTCCGGCGCCAGAGAGATGATGCGCATGAACCTCTTGTCGCGCAGCTCGCGGCCGACAGGGCCGAAGATGCGGGTTCCGCGCGGGTCGCCGTCGGTCTTGAGGATGACGGCGGCGTTCTCGTCGAACTTGATGTACGAGCCATCCGGGCGACGGCGTTCCTTGGCGGTGCGCACGATGACGGCCTTGACGACGTCACCCCTCTTGACGTTTCCGCCGGGGATGGCGTCCTTGACGGTGGCGACGATCGTGTCGCCGATGCCGGCATAGCGCCGACCGGAGCCGCCGAGAACCCGGATGCAAAGGATCTGCTTCGCACCGGTGTTGTCGGCGACCTTCAGCCGCGACTCCTGCTGGATCACTGGTTTCTCCTTGTCAACCTGGTTCTCGCGCCTGGCGCGAGCCTTGGTGAACTCGTCTGTGGATCTCGCTTCCGCGAGCCTGACCTTGCGTCGTTACTCGACCGGCCGAGAGGCCGGCCGCCTCGTAACGGACGTCGATCACGGAACTGATGCTTGATACGCCCCGTAACCCCGCTGGAAGTGTTACTTGGCCTTCTCGAGGATCTCGACCACGCGGTGGCGCTTGGCGGCCGAGAGCGGTCGGGTCTCCATGATGCGGACGAGGTCTCCGACGCCGACCTCGTTGGTCTCGTCGTGGGCCTTGACCTTCTGCGTGCGACGGATGACCTTGCCGTAAAGGGCGTGCTTGACGTGGTCCTCAACCTCGACCACGACGGTCTTGTCCATCTTGTCGCTGACCACGTAGCCACGGCGCATCTTGCGGAACTTGCGCTCGGCGGACGTGGCCGCTGTCTCCTCAGTCGTAGCGTTCTCGCTCACTGGGTTCCTCATTCCTCGGTGCTCGGCGCGGTCCTGATGCCGAGCTCGCGCTCGCGCACGATCGTGTAGATGCGGGCGATGTCGCGACGCACGGCCTTCAGGCGGCCGTGGTCCTCGAGCTGACCCGTGGCTGCGGAGAACCGCAGGTTGAAGAGCTCAGCCTTGGCCTTCTCGAGCTCCTGGGCGAGACGGGCGTCGTCCATCGCGTCCAGCTCGGCCGGGGCCAGCCCCTTGGTTCCGACGGCCATCAGCCCTCACCACCCTCACGGGAAACGAAACGGGTCTTCATGGGCAGCTTGTGCTGTGCGCGGGACATCGCCTCGCGCGCCAGCCGCTCGTCCACACCGGCCAGCTCGAACATGATCCGGCCGGGCTTGACGTTCGCGACCCACCACTCGGGCGAACCCTTGCCGGAGCCCATGCGGGTCTCGGCCGGCTTCTTCGTGAGCGGACGGTCGGGAAAGATGTTGATCCACACCTTGCCGCCACGCTTGATGTGACGGGTCATGGCGATACGGGCCGCCTCGATCTGCCGGTTGGTGACATAGGCGCCCTCGAGGGCCTGGATCCCGTAGTCGCCGAAGCTGATCGAGGTGCCACCCTTCGCCACGCCACGGCGCGACGGGTGGTGCTGCTTGCGGTGCTTGGTCCGCCGAGGGATGAGCACGGCTCAGGCCTCCGTTCCGGTCGGTGCCGACGTCGGAGCAGCCGGGGCCTCGCCCGCGGTGCTCTCGGCGGGAGCGGACTGCTGCGGCTGACGGGATTCGCCGCCACTACGGCCGGCGCCCTCGCGGCGTGGGGCTCCACGGCCCCGGCCGCGCGGTGCTCCGCCGCGGGAGGACGAGTCCGCCTGCTCGCGGGCGTACTCCTTCTCGGTCACGTCACCCTTGTAGATCCAGACCTTCACGCCGATGCGTCCGAAGGTCGTGCGGGCCTCGAAGAAGCCGTAGTCGATGTTCGCGCGGAGGGTGTGCAGCGGCACGCGGCCCTCGCGGTAGAACTCGGAGCGCGACATCTCCGCGCCGCCGAGGCGTCCGCCGCACTGCACCCGGATGCCCTTGGCGCCGGCGCGCTGCGCGGACTGCATGCCCTTGCGCATGGCGCGGCGGAACGACACGCGGCTGGCGAGCTGCTCGGCGATGCCCTGGGCGACCAGCTGGGCGTCCAGCTCGGGGTTCTTGACCTCGAGGATGTTCAGCTGCACCTGCTTGCCCGTGAGCTTCTCCAGCTCGCCGCGCAGCCGATCGGCCTCCGAGCCGCGGCGCCCGATGACGATGCCCGGGCGGGCGGTGTGCAGGTCCACGCGGACGCGGTCACGAGTGCGCTCGATGTCGACCTTGGAGATGCCGGCGCGCTCGAGGCCCGCGGACATCAGCCGACGGATGGCCACGTCCTCGCGCACGTAGTCGCGGTAACGCTGGCCCCCCTTGGTGCTGTCGGCGAACCAGCGGGAGCGGTGATCGGTGGTGATTCCGAGCCGGAACCCGGTCGGGTTGACCTTCTGACCCATTACCGGGCCCTCCCCTTCGATCCAGCGGCGCCCTGCATTGCAGCGGCCGCGTCCTGTTCCGCACCGACGATGATCGTGATGTGGCTGGTGCGCTTGAGGATCTGGCTGGCCCGGCCCTGGGCACGCGGACGGAACCGCTTCAGGGTGGGGCCCTCGTCGACGTACGCCTCCAGAACGACCAGATCCGACTCGTTGAACGCCTCGCTGGCCTGGTCGGCCTTCACGCGAGAGTTCGCGATCGCGCTCTCCACGACCTTGCGGACCGGCTCGGCCGCCGCCTGCGGTGCGAACCGCAGCACGGAGACAGCCTCCTCGGCCCGCTTGCCGCGGACGACGTCCACGATCCGGCGCGCCTTCTGGGGCGTGACGCGTACGAATCGCGCCTGCGCCTTGGCTTCCATGTTCCTGCCTTACTTCTCGGTTCGGTGCGCGCGCCTCAGCGGCGGCGGGCCTTGCGGTCGTCCTTGTCGTGCCCGCGGTAGGTGCGGGTCGGGGCGAACTCCCCCAGCTTGTGCCCCACCATCGACTCGGTGATGAAGACGGGCACGTGCTTGCGGCCGTCGTGCACCGCGAAGGTGTGGCCTAGGAAGTCCGGCGTGATGACCGACCGGCGGGACCAGGTCTTGATGACGTTCTTGCTGCCCTTCTCGTTCTGGACGTCCACCTTCTTCTGCAGGTGGTCGTCGACGAAAGGACCCTTCTTCAGACTGCGCGGCATGTCGTCGTGTCTCCTCAGCGCTTCTTGCCGGTCCGGCGACGGCGCACGATGAGCTGGTCGCTGGGCTTGTTCGGTCGGCGGGTGCGGCCCTCTGGCTTGCCCCACGGGCTGACCGGGTGGCGGCCACCGGAGCTCTTGCCCTCACCACCGCCGTGCGGGTGGTCCACCGGGTTCATGACGACGCCGCGGACGGTCGGGCGCTTGCCCTTCCATCGCATACGGCCGGCCTTGCCCCAGCTGATGTTCGACTGCTCGGCGTTACCGACCGCACCGATGGTGGCCCGGCAGCGCGCGTCGACGTTGCGGATCTCGCCGGAGGGCATCCGCAGCTGCGCGAACTTGCCCTCCTTCGCCACCAGCTGCACGGATGCGCCGGCCGAGCGGGCGATCTTGGCGCCGCCGCCCGGACGAAGCTCGATCGCGTGCAGCACGGTGCCGACCGGGATGTTGCGCAGCGCGAGGTTGTTGCCCGGCTTGATGTCGGCGCCCGGACCGTTCTCGATCTGGTCGCCCTGCTTGAGTCGGGTCGGCGCGAGGATGTAGCGCTTCTCGCCGTCGGCGTAGTGCAGCAGGGCGATGCGGGCGGTGCGGTTCGGGTCGTACTCGATGTGCGCCACCTTCGCGGGCACGCCGTCCTTGTCGTGACGACGGAAGTCGATCACGCGGTAGGCGCGCTTGTGGCCCCCACCCTTGTGCCGGGTGGTGATCCGGCCGGTGGAGTTGCGGCCGCCGCTCTTGGACAGCGGGCGGACCAGCGACTTCTCCGGCTCGGAGCGGGTGACCTCCACGAAGTCGGCCACGCTCGAGCCGCGGCGGCCCGGCGTCGTCGGCTTGTACTTACGAATTCCCATGGGTGTCGATCCTCAAATCTCTCGTCCCCGGCGTCAGCCGGCGACCTCGCCGAAGATGTCGATGGACCCCTCGCGCAGCGTGATGATCGCGCGCTTGGTGTCCTTGCGCTTGCCGGTGCCGAACCGCGTGCGGCGGGTCTTGCCCTTGCGGTTCACGGTGTTCACCGCGCCGACCTTGACGTCGAAGATCTTCTCGATCGCGTTCTTGATCTCGGTCTTGTTCGAGCGGGTGTCGACCTCGAAGGTGTACTTGCCCTCGTCGATCAGTCCGTAGCTCTTCTCCGAGACGATCGGCTTGACGATGATGTCGCGGGGGTTCTTGCTCTCCTCGACGCTCACTTTTCCTCCTCAGCCGACGCATTCTTCGGTCCCTCGACGAACGCCTGCAGCGCGCCGGAGGTGAACACGACGTCGTCGTTGACGAGGACGTCGTAGGTGTTCAGCTGGTCGACCCAGAGCAGGTGCACGCTCGGGACGTTCCGCAGGCTCAGCACGGCCAGGTCGTCACCGCGCTCGAGGGCGACCACCGCGGTGCGGTCGCCGATCACGTTGCGCAGCGCGGCCAGGGCGTCCTTCGTCTTCGGGGTCTCGCCGGAGACGAGCTCGGAGACGACGTGCACCCGGCCGGCACGGGCGCGGTCCGAGAGGGCGCCACGCAGCGCGGCCGCCTTCATCTTCTTCGGTGTGCGCTGACTGTAGTCCCGCGGCTGCGGGCCGTGGACGGTGCCACCGCCGGCGAACTGCGGGGCGCGGGTCGAGCCCTGACGGGCGCGGCCGGTGCCCTTCTGCCGGTACGGCTTCTTGCCGCCGCCCCGGACGTTGCCGCGCGTCTTCGTGGCGTGCGTGCCCTGACGGGCGGCAGCCTGCTGCGCGACCACGACCTGGTGGATCAGCGGGACGTTGGTCTGGACGTCGAACACCTCGTCGGGCAGCTCGGCCGAACCGGCCTTCTTGCCCGCGGCGTCCAGGACGTCGATGGTCTGCGTGGCCATGAGGTTCACGCCCCCTTCGCGGCGGTCCGGACGACGACGATGCCACCCTTGGGGCCGGGAACGGCACCCTTGAGGAGCAGGTAGCCCTGCTCGGCGTCGACGGCGTGGATCGTGAGGTTCTGAGTGGTCTGGCGGTTGTGGCCCATCCGGCCGGCCATCCGCAGGCCCTTGAACACGCGCGACGGCGTCGCGGCGCCACCGATCGAGCCGGCCTTGCGGTGGTTCCGGTGCGCACCGTGCGAGGCGCCGACACCGGAGAATCCGTGCCGCTTCATGACGCCGGCGGTGCCCTTGCCCTTGGTGGTGCCGACGACGTCGACCAGCTGGCCGGCCTCGAAGGTGTCGGCCGCCAGCTCCTGGCCGAGGTTGTACTCGGCGGCGTCGGCCGTGCGGACCTCGGCGACGTGGCGGCGCGGGGTGACCTCGGCCTTGGAGAAGTGACCCTTCAGGGGCTGGGTCACCTTCCGCGGGTCGATCTGGCCGAAGGCGAGCTGGACGGCGCTGTAGCCGTCGGTCTCGGCGGTACGCACCTGGGTGATGACGTTGGTGCCCACCTTGACGACGGTGACGGGGACCATACGGCCGGCGTCGTCCCAGACCTGGGTCATGCCGAGCTTGGTGCCGAGCAGCGCCTTGACGGCGCGGTCGGCAGCCTGCTGGGAAGTCGTAGTCATGGCAGGATCCTCAGAGCTTGATCTCGATGTTGACGTCCGCCGGCAGGTCGAGACGCATGAGCGAGTCGACAGCCTTCGGAGTCGGGTCCACGATGTCGATCAGACGCTTGTGGGTGCGCATCTCGAAGTGGTCGCGGCTGTCCTTGTACTTGTGGGGCGAACGGATGACGGTGAACACGTTCTTCTCCGTCGGCAGCGGCACCGGACCCACGACCGTCGCACCAGCGCGAGTCACCGTGTCGACGATCTTGCGCGCCGAGCTGTCGATGACTTCGTGGTCGTAGGACTTGAGCCGGATGCGGATCTTCTGTCCCGCCATGGCGTCGTCTAACCTCTCTCGTACCGCTTCCGTTACCGGCCCCCGCGCTCGGGCGTGTCGCGATACTCGACACGATCCGACCCGGACGTTTTCCGTAGCGGGGTTGGTTCGTTGTGGTGCTTGGTTCGCCTGCGGGACGGGCCCGCTCCAGCGACATGATTCGGGGGCACAGGCCCCAGGCAACCGCTCTAGTCTGCCAGAGCGAGTACGCACTTGACCAGCCGTGGGCCGCTCCCCCGATGAGGGATGGATCACGACGGGTCGTTCTGCGGCTCCGAGCGAGGCGCGGAGCCAGCCGTGCGCGGCCCGGTCGTGCTGGCCCGCGGCGTCACTCTACCAACCGCGATCCCCCGGCCGCGACTCCCGGCCCTGTGACGCCGCGCACCGAGCACCGTCGCGCTCAGCGCACCGTCGCGCTCAGTGCTCCGTCCCGCTCAATGCTCCGTGCCGTCCACCGCTCGCCCGGGACTACGCGGGAAGGTTCGTCAGGACTAGCCTGACGAACCTTCCCCAGTAGCCGGTCCGGACGCTGGGGTAGCGGCACTGGACCGGCGCGGAGGCTGCACGCACGACGAGGGCCCGGCAGCTGGTGCTGCCGGGCCCTCGCTGGGTCCTGCGTCGCCGGCCGTAGCCGACTGCCGGGCTAGACCCGGCGGGCGATCACTTGAGGATCTTGGTCACGCGGCCTGAGCCGACGGTGCGGCCACCCTCACGGATGGCGAAGCCGAGGCCCTCCTCCATGGCGATCGGCTGGATCAGCTCGACCGTCATCTCGGTGTTGTCGCCGGGCATGACCATCTCGGTGCCCTCGGGCAGCGTGATGACGCCGGTGACGTCCGTGGTCCGGAAGTAGAACTGCGGACGGTAGTTCGAGTAGAACGGGTTGTGTCGCCCGCCCTCGTCCTTGGCCAGGATGTAGACCTGGCCCTCGAACTGGGTGTGCGGGGTGATCGAGCCCGGCTTGCAGATGACCTGCCCGCGCTCGACGTCCTCACGCTTGGTGCCGCGCAGCAGCAGCCCGACGTTCTCGCCGGCGTCCGCGGTGTCCAGCAGCTTGCGGAACATCTCGATGCCGGTGACCGTCGTGGTCTGCTTCTGCTCCTTGATGCCGAGGATCTCGACGTCGGAGTTCACCTTGAGCTGACCGCGCTCGACGCGGCCGGTGACGACGGTGCCGCGCCCGGTGATCGTGAAGACGTCCTCGATCGGCATGAGGAACGGCTTGTCGATGTCACGGACCGGGTCCGGGATGTTCTCGTCCACGGCCTCCATGAGGTCCGCGATGGACTGGACCCACTGCGGGTCGTCCTCGAGGGCCTTGAGCGCCGAGACACGCACGACCGGGACGTCGTCGCCGGGGAAGTCCTGGCTGGAGAGCAGCTCACGGACCTCCATCTCGACGAGCTCGAGGATCTCCTCGTCCTCGACCATGTCGGCCTTGTTCAGCGCGACGAGCAGGTACGGGACGCCGACCTGGCGGGCCAGGAGGACGTGCTCACGGGTCTGCGCCATCGGGCCGTCGGTCGCCGCGACCACGAGGATCGCGCCGTCCATCTGAGCGGCACCGGTGATCATGTTCTTGATGTAGTCGGCGTGCCCCGGGGCGTCGACGTGCGCGTAGTGACGCTTGTCCGTTTGATACTCGACGTGCGACACGTTGATCGTGATGCCGCGCTGCTTCTCTTCAGGAGCGTTGTCGACCTTGTCGAACGGGGTGAACTCGTTCAGGTCCGGGAACTTCTCTGCCAGCACCTTCGAGATCGCGGCAGTCAGCGTCGTCTTGCCGTGGTCGACGTGACCGATGGTGCCGATGTTGACGTGCGGCTTGGTCCGCTCGAACTTGGCCTTCGCCACTGGTGTCCTCCTGGGACTCGGGTAGTTTCTCAGCTCTGGCAGGTGCTTAGGCGAAGCCCCTGCCGGGGCGGATGGGATCCTACGGGTCGGTTATGGGTTACTTGTAGGGTCGACCTGTGGGACTCACTCGCCCCGGGTCTTCTTGATGATCTCGTCGGCGACGTTCCGGGGAACCTCGCCGTAGCTGTCGAACTGCATGGTGTACACGGCGCGACCCTGGGTCTTGGACCGCAGGTCGCCCACGTAACCAAACATCTCGGACAGCGGCACGAGTGCGCGGACGACCTTGACGCCGCTCGCTTCCTCCATCGACTGGATCATGCCACGCCGGGAGTTCAGGTCGCCGATGACGTCGCCCATGTACTCCTCGGGCGTACGCACCTCGACGTCCATCATCGGCTCGAGCAGTGCCGGGTCGGCCCTGCGGACACCCTCCTTGAGCACCATCGAGCCGGCGATCTTGAAGGCCATCTCCGAGGAGTCGACCTCGTGGAAGGCCCCGTCGAGCAGGGTCGCCTTGACGCCTACCATCGGGTAGCCGGCGACGACACCGTTCTGGAGCGCGTCCTGGATGCCGGCGTCCACGCTCGGGATGTACTCGCGCGGGATGCGGCCACCGGTGACCTTGTTCTCGAACTCGTAGAGCTCGCCCTCCGAGGTGTCGAGCGGCTCGAAGGTGACCTGCACCTTCGCGAACTGCCCGGAGCCACCGGTCTGCTTCTTGTGCGTGTAGTCGAGCTTCTCGACCTTGCGACGGATGGTCTCGCGGTAGGCGACCATCGGCGCACCGACGTTGGCCTCGACCTTGAACTCCCGCTTCATCCGGTCGACCAGGATGTCGAGGTGCAGCTCGCCCATGCCGCCGATGACGGTCTGGCCGGTCTCGTCGTCCAGCCGGACGGTGAAGGTCGGGTCCTCCTCGGCCAGCTTCTGGATCGCCGTCGACAGCTTCTCCTGGTCGCTCTTGGTCTTGGGCTCGATGGCCACGTGGATGACCGGCTCGGGGAAACTCATCGACTCGAGGATGATCGGGGCGTCCTGCGAGGTGAGGGTGTCACCGGTGGTGACGTCCTTCAGGCCGATGAACGCGTAGATGTGGCCGGCGTGGGCCTCCTCGACCGGGTTCTCCTTGTTGGAGTGCATCTGGAACATCTTCCCGATGCGCTCCTTCTTGCTCTTGGTCGAGTTGAGCACCTGGGCGCCCTGCGACACCTTGCCCGAGTAAACCCGGACGTAGGTCAGCTTGCCGAAGAAGGGGTGGGTGGCCACCTTGAAGGCGAGGCCCGAGAAGGGCTCCTTCTCGTCCGGGTGACGCTCGAGCACCTCCTCCTCGTTCCCCACGGCGTGACCCTCGACCGCCGGCACGTCGAGCGGGGACGGCAGGTAGTCGATCACGGCGTCGAGGACGGGCTGCACGCCCTTGTTCTTGAACGCCGAGCCGCAGAAGACGGGGTACGCCTCGCCGGTGACCGTCAGGGCGCGGACACCCTTCTTGATCTCCGCGACCGTGAGCTCCTCACCGCCGAGGTACTTCTCGAGCAGCTCCTCGTCGGCCTCGGCGACCTTCTCCAGCAGCGCGGTGCGGTACTGCTCGGCGCGCTCCAGCAGCTCCGCGGGGATGTCCTCGGTCTCGAACTCGGCACCGAGCGCGACCTCGCCGCGCCAGGTCAGCGCCTTCATGGTGACGAGGTCGATGACGCCCTGGAAGTCGTTCTCCGAGCCGATGGGCAGCTGCATCACCAGCGGCACGGCCTTGAGTCGGTCCTCGATCGTCTTGATCGTGAAGTAGAAGTCCGCGCCGAGCTTGTCCATCTTGTTGACGAAGCAGATGCGCGGCACGTTGTACTTGTCCGCCTGGCGCCACACGGTCTCGGACTGGGGCTCGACCCCCTCCTTGCCGTCGAAGACGGCGACCGCTCCGTCGAGCACGCGCAGCGACCGCTCCACCTCGACGGTGAAGTCGACGTGGCCCGGGGTGTCGATGATGTTGATCTGGTTGTCTTTCCAGAAGCAGGTCGTCGCGGCGGACGTGATGGTGATGCCGCGCTCCTGCTCCTGCGCCATCCAGTCCATCGTGGCGGCGCCGTCGTGCACCTCACCGATCTTGTAGTTGATCCCGGTGTAGAAGAGGATCCGCTCGGTGGTGGTGGTCTTACCGGCATCGATGTGCGCCATGATGCCGATGTTGCGGACCTTGGTCAGGTCGGTCAGCACATCAAGTGCCACGTGAGGCTCTCTTCGGTCGTGTTGTCTACGAGGATGGGCACTCGGCCCGGGGTCGCCGTGCGGCGAGGGCGGCGACTACCAGCGGTAGTGCGCGAAGGCGCGGTTCGACTCGGCCATGCGGTGGGTGTCCTCGCGGCGCTTCACCGCGGCACCGAGGCCGTTGGAGGCGTCGAGGATCTCGTTCATGAGCCGCTCGGTCATCGTCTTCTCCCGACGGGTGCGGGAGTAGTCGACCAGCCACCGCAGCGCGAGCGTGGTCTGACGGACCGGGCGGACCTCGACGGGCACCTGGTAGGTCGCGCCACCGACACGGCGGGAGCGGACCTCGAGGGACGGGCGCACGTTCTCGAGCGCACGCTTGAGCACGACGGAGGGGTCGGACTGCGTCTTGTCCCGCACGCCTTCCATGGCGCCGTAGACAATCCGCTCGGCGGTCGACTTCTTGCCGTCCTGGAGCACGCGGTTGACCAACTGGGTGACGGTCGGCGAGCCGTAGACGGGGTCGACGACGAGCGGACGCTTCCGGACAGGGCCCTTGCGAGGCATTACTTCTTCTCCTTCTTCGCGCCGTAGCGGCTGCGAGCCTGCTGGCGGCCGCGCACGCCCTGGGTGTCGAGCGCGCCGCGGACGATCTTGTAACGGACACCGGGCAGGTCCTTCACACGACCGCCGCGCACGAGCACGATGGAGTGCTCCTGGAGGTTATGACCGACGCCGGGGATGTAGGCGGTGACCTCGATACCCGAGGACAGACGGACACGGGCCACCTTGCGCAGAGCCGAGTTCGGCTTCTTCGGGGTGGTCGTGTAGACGCGGGTGCACACACCGCGACGCTGCGGGCTGCCCTTGAGGGCCGGGGTCTTGGACGCGCCGGCCTTGACGCTACGGCCCTTGCGGACCAGCTGCTGAATCGTGGGCACTACATCTCCGTCTCGAAAGATTCTTGCTGCACTGATGATCGTGAACGTTCTACCTGCTCGCGGCGAGGTCCGCCTTGCGGGCCGATTCCGGCCTGCCTGGACTCGCTCGTACTGCCCCCGCTGTCGGGCGTGTCGACCAGCTGCTGCGCGCCTTGCCAACCACCTTGAGAGGTGAAGTGACCGGCTGCTGCTGGCGTTGACGCCGGCGGCCCCGCCCAGCCAGGCTGGTCACCCAGCGGCGTGAGAGGCGCACGCACGAGGGCCCGTTGTCGCGGGCACCGCCGACCAGCGTACTCTGCCGCGGAATCCTGCGTCAAAGGCCCGGTGGCGGTACCAGGCGTGGCGTACAACACGATCGGACGGCCGGCCGGTCGGTGCCGACACCGGCGGGGCCGGGAGGCGCGGTCGATCACGACCTGCCTCCCGGCCCTGTCGGCACGCTGCGGAGGGTCAGCGGAACTCCAGCCCGTACGTGTCGGAGGAACCGAAGTCCAGGTCGTCCAGGAGGATCTGGTCCTCCCGTCCGCCGGCGGGCGCGAAGTCGATGTCGCTGTACCCCATCCGGCTGAACGCCTGTGCCTTGGCCTCCTCGGTCGGCTCGACGACCACCTCGTGGTAGCGGGGCAGGCCCGTACCGGCGGGGATCAGCTTACCGAGGATGACGTTCTCCTTCAGGCCGAGCAGCGGGTCGCGACGGCTGCTCATGGCCGCCTCCGTGAGCACCTTCGTCGTCTCCTGGAAGGAGGCGGCGGACAGCCACGAGTCGGTGGCCAGCGAGGCCTTCGTGATGCCCATGAGCTCGGGCCGACCGGAGGCGGGGGTACCGCCCTCGGAGACCACGCGGCGGTTCTCCGTCTCGAAGCGGCTGCGCTCCATGAGCTCGCCCGGCAGCAGCCGGGACTCGCCGGAGTCCAGCACGGTCACGCGCCGCAGCATCTGCCGCACGATGACCTCGATGTGCTTGTCGTGGATGTCCACGCCCTGGGAGCGGTAGACCTCCTGGACCTGGTCGACGAGGTGCTTCTGCGTGGCGCGCGGGCCGAGGATGCGCAGGACCTTCTTGGGGTCGACCGCACCGGCGATGAGCTGCTTACCGACGGCGACGTGCTCGCCGTCCTCGACGAGCAGCCGTGCCCGCTTGGTGACCGGGAAGACCGAGTCCTCCTGACCGTCGTCGCGCACGACGATGATCTTGCGGGTGCGCTCGCTGTCGTCGATCTTGACGCGGCCAGCGGCCTCGGCGATCGGGGCCTCGCCCTTGGGGGTACGGGCCTCGAACAGCTCCTGGACACGCGGCAGACCCTGGGTGATGTCCTCCGCGGAGACCGCGCCACCGGTGTGGAAGGTCCGCATCGTCAGCTGCGTGCCGGGCTCGCCGATGGACTGCGCGGCGATGATGCCGACGGCCTCGCCGATGTCGACCAGCTTGCCGGTGGCCAGGGAACGGCCGTAGCACTTCGCGCAGGTGCCGACGGCGGACTCGCAGGTCAGGACCGAACGGATCTTGGCCTCTGAGATCCCGGCCCCCACCAGCCTGGCGATGAGCACGTCCCCGGCGTCCTCGCCCGCGTGGGCGATGACGTTGCCGTCGGAGTCCTTGACGTCCTGGGCGATCGTCCGGGCGTAGGCGTTGGTCTCCACCGTGTCGGCGCGCGTCAGGTTGCCCTGGGCGTCCGGCTCGGCGATGACCGTCGTCAGGCCCATGCGGGTGCCGCAGTCCTCCTCGCGGATGATGACGTCCTGGGAGACGTCCACCAGACGACGGGTGAGGTAGCCCGAGTCGGCGGTCCGCAGTGCGGTGTCGGCCAGACCCTTGCGAGCGCCGTGCGTGGCGATGAAGTACTCCAGCACGGACAGGCCCTCGCGGTAGTTGGACTTGATGGGGCGCGGGATGATCTCGCCCTTCGGGTCCGCCACCAGACCGCGCATACCGGCGATCTGACGGACCTGCATCCAGTTACCACGTGCTCCGGAGGTGACCATCCGGAACACGGTGTTGCGCTCCGGGAAGTTCTCCCGCATGGCGCTGTCGACGTCGTTCGTGGCCTTGGACCAGATGTCGATGAGCTCCTGACGGCGCTCGTCGTCCGTGATCAGACCCATGTCGTACTGCTCCTGGATCTTGGCCGCCTCACCCTCGTACTTCTCGAGGAGCCCGGCCTTGGCCTCCGGCGCGACGACGTCGGAGATCGCGATGGTCATGCCCGACCAGGTGGCCCAGCGGTAGCCGGCCTCCTTGAGGGCGTCGAGGCTCGCCCCGACGTCGACCTTGGGGTAGCGCTCGGCGAGGTCGTTGACGATCGCGCCGAGGACCTTCTTGTCCGCCACCTGGTTGGTGTACGCGTAGTTGGTCGGCAGGAGCTCGTTGAACAGGGCGCGGCCCAGGGTGGTGTCGAGGACCAGCGGCTGGCCCTCCTCCCAACCTTCGGGAGCGGTCCAGTCCTCCGGCGGCACGAGCGAGTCGAACCGGATCTTCACGGCCGCGTTGATGTCCAACTCGTGCCGGTCGAACGCCATCATGGCCTCGGCCGGGGAAGAGAAGACCCGCCCCGCACCCAGCGCGTCCTCGTGCTCCGCCGTCAGGTGGTACAGCCCCACGATCATGTCCTGCGAGGGCATGGTCACCGGACGTCCGTCCGACGGCTTGAGGATGTTGTTCGAGGACAGCATGAGGATGCGTGCCTCGGCCTGCGCCTCCGAGCTCAGCGGCAGGTGCACGGCCATCTGGTCGCCGTCGAAGTCGGCGTTGAACGCGCCGCAGACGAGGGGGTGCAGCTGGATGGCCTTGCCCTCGACCAGCTGGGGCTCGAACGCCTGGATGCCCAGACGGTGCAGCGTCGGCGCGCGGTTGAGCAGTACGGGGTGCTCCCGGATGACCTCGGAGAGGACGTCCCACACCTGCGGGCGGGAACGCTCGACCATGCGCTTGGCGGCCTTGATGTTCTGGGCGTGGTTGAGGTCCACGAGGCGCTTCATGACGAAGGGCTTGAACAGCTCGAGCGCCATCTGCTTCGGCAGGCCGCACTGGTGCAGCTTCAGGGTCGGGCCGACGACGATGACCGAGCGGCCCGAGTAGTCGACGCGCTTGCCGAGCAGGTTCTGACGGAACCGGCCCTGCTTGCCCTTGAGCATGTCGGAGATCGACTTCAGCGCCCGGTTGCCCGGACCCGTCACCGGACGCCCGCGGCGACCGTTGTCGAAGAGCGCGTCCACGGACTCCTGGAGCATGCGCTTCTCGTTGTTGACGATGATCTCCGGCGCGCCCAGGTCGAGGAGCCGCTTGAGGCGGTTGTTCCTGTTGATGACGCGGCGGTAGAGGTCGTTCAGGTCCGAGGTGGCGAACCGGCCGCCGTCGAGCTGGACCATGGGGCGCAGGTCCGGCGGGATGACCGGCACGCAGTCGAGGACCATGCCGAGCGGCGAGTTGCCGGTCGTCAGGAACGCGTTGACGACCTTCAGGCGCTTCAGGGCCCGGGTCTTGCGCTGTCCGGTCCCGGTGGCGATGAGCTCACGCAGGGCCGCGGCCTCCGCCTCCAGGTCAAAGTTCTCGAGACGCTTCTGGATCGCGTCGGCGCCCATGGCGCCCTTGAAGTAGATGCCGTAGCGGGCGTTGAGCTCCCGGTAGAGCAGCTCGTCGCCCTCGAGGTCGCCGACGGTGAGATTCTTGAAGCGGTCCCAGACCCGGTCGAGCCGCTCGAGGTCCTGCTCGGCACGCTTGCGGAGCTGGCTCATCTCACGCTCGGCGGACTTGCGCACCTTGTCGCGAGCGTCCGCCTTGGCCCCGGAGGCCTCGAGCTCGGCCAGGTCGGCCTCGAGCCGCTGCGCACGCGCCTCGATGTCGGTGTCGCGGCGCTGCTCGAGCTGCTTCTTCTCCAGGTCCATCTCGTTCTGGAGGGAGGGCAGGTCCTCGTGGCGGCCGTCCTGGTCGACCTCGGTGATCATGTAGGCGGCGAAGTAGATGACCTTCTCGAGGTCCTTCGGCGCGAGGTTGAGCAGATACCCCAGGCGCGAGGGCACGCCCTTGAAGTACCAGATGTGGGTGACGGGGGCGGCGAGCTCGATGTGGCCCATCCGCTCGCGGCGGACCTTGGAGCGGGTGACCTCCACACCGCAGCGTTCGCAGATGATGCCCTTGTAGCGCACGCGCTTGTACTTGCCGCATGCGCACTCCCAGTCACGGGTGGGGCCGAAGATCTGCTCACCGAACAGACCATCCTTCTCCGGCTTCAGGGTGCGGTAGTTGATGGTCTCCGGCTTCTTGACCTCACCGTGCGACCACGCACGCACGTCACCCACGGTCGCGAGCGAGATGTGCAGCTGGTCGAAGACATTAACGTCGAGCAAGGGTTCCTACTTCCGATCGGTAGAACACCGTGTACAGCTTGTGGGTTGAGCGTCGAGGGGATCGGTGCGCCGGGGGCGCCGCCGACCGTGTTCTGAGTGGTCGGCGACGCCGCGCCGGCGCTCCCCTGCGGGCTCTACAGTTCGTCGACGCTGCTGGCGTCCGGACGGCGCGAGAGGTCGATGCCGAGCTCCTCGGCGGCCCGGTACACCTCGTCGTCGGAGTCCTTCAGCTCGATCGCGTTTCCTTCCGCGTCGAGCGCCTCGACGTTCAGGCACAGCGAGCGCATCTCCTGGATGAGCACCTTGAAGGATTCGGGGATGCCCGGCTCCGGGATGTTCTCGCCCTTGACGATGGCCTCGTAGACCTTCACGCGACCGGTGACGTCGTCGGACTTGATGGTCAGCAGCTCCTGCAGGGCGTAGGCGGCGCCGTAGGCCTCGAGGGCCCAGACCTCCATCTCACCGAAGCGCTGGCCACCGAACTGGGCCTTACCACCCAGCGGCTGCTGCGTGATCATCGAGTACGGGCCGGTCGAGCGCGCGTGGATCTTGTCGTCCACCAGGTGGTGCAGCTTCAGGATGTACATGTAGCCGACCGCGATGTCCTCCGGGAACGGCTCGCCGGAGCGGCCGTCGAAGAGCTGCGCCTTGCCGTCCGTCTTGACCAGGCGTTCGCCGTCCCGCGTCGGCGTCGTGTGGCCGAGCAGTCCCTGGACCTCCTCCTGGTGGATCCCGTCGAACACCGGCGTGGCCACCGGTGTACGCGCCTCGCCCACGTGCGCCTCCGGCGGCAGGGTCTTGGTCCACTCCTCCGCGGCCTTGGCGGCCTCGGTGACGTCCCAGCCCTGTGCTGCGATCCACCCGAGGTGGAGCTCGAGCACCTGGCCGACGTTCATGCGGCCCGGTACGCCGAGCGGGTTGAGGATCACGTCCACCGGCGTACCGTCGGGCAGGAACGGCATGTCCTCGACCGGCAGGATCTTGGAGATGACGCCCTTGTTGCCGTGGCGGCCGGCGAGCTTGTCACCGTCGGTGATCTTGCGGCGCTGAGCGATGTAGACCCGCACCATCTGGTTCACGCCGGGGGGCAGCTCGTCGCCCTCCTCCTCGGCGAACTCCCGGATCCCGATGACGATGCCGGACTCGCCGTGCGGCACCTTCAGGGAGGTGTCGCGAACCTCGCGGGCCTTCTCGCCGAAGATGGCGCGGAGCAGGCGCTCCTCGGAGGTCAGCTCGGTCTCCCCCTTCGGGGTGACCTTGCCGACGAGGACGTCGCCGGAGTTGACCTCGGCGCCGATGCGGATGATGCCCCGCTCGTCGAGGTCCGCCAGCACCTCCTCGGAGACGTTCGGGATGTCCCGGGTGATCTCCTCGGCGCCCAGCTTGGTCTCGCGGGCGTCGACCTCGTGCTCCTCGATGTGGATCGAGGTGAGCACGTCGTCCTGCACCAGGCGCTGGGACAGGATGATGGCGTCCTCGAAGTTGTAGCCCTCCCAGGACATGAACGCCACGAGCAGGTTCCGGCCGAGCGCGAGCTCGCCGTCGTCGGTGGCGGGCCCGTCCGCGAGGACGGAGCCGTCCTCGACACGGGCGCCCTCGTCGACCAGCACGCGCTGGTTGTAGGAGTTGCCCTGGTTCGAGCGGCGGAACTTCGCGACCCGGTAGGTCTGGTTCGTCCCGTCGTCGGCCGAGACGTGGATGGCGTCCGCCGAGACCTCGGTGACGACACCGCCCTTGTTGGCCACGATGACGTCGCCGGCGTCGACGGCGGCACGGCGCTCCATGCCGGTCCCGACCAGCGGGGCCTCGCTGCGCAGCAGCGGCACGGCCTGGCGCTGCATGTTCGCACCCATGAGTGCGCGGTTGGCGTCGTCGTGCTCGAGGAACGGGATCATCGCCGTCGCCACGGACACCATCTGGCGCGCGGAGACGTCCATGTAGTCGATCTCGTCGATGGCGACCAGCGCCGGCTCACCGCCGGAAAGGCGGCACAGGGCCTGCTCCTCGAGGAAGTTGCCGTCGTCGTCCAGCGGCGCGGACGCCTGGGCGATGGTGTGGCGGTCCTCGTCGTCGGCGGTGAGGTAGACGACCTCGTCGGTGACGACGCCGCCCTTCACCACGCGGTACGGGGTCTCGACGAACCCGAAGGGGTTGATGCGGGCGAACGTCGCCAACGAGCCGATCAGACCGATGTTGGGGCCCTCAGGCGTCTCGATCGGGCACATCCGGCCGTAGTGCGAGGGGTGGACGTCACGCACGTCCATGCCGGCGCGGTCGCGGGACAGACCACCGGGGCCCAGCGCGGACAGACGACGCTTGTGCGTCAGGCCCGCCAGGGGGTTGTTCTGATCCATGAACTGCGAGAGCTGGGAGGTCCCGAAGAACTCCTTGATCGACGCCGACACCGGGCGGATGTTGATCAGTGTCTGCGGCGTGATCGCCTCGACGTCCTGGGTGGTCATGCGCTCACGGACCACACGCTCCATCCGCGACAGGCCGGTACGGACCTGGTTCTGGATGAGCTCGCCGACGGCGCGGATGCGCCGGTTGCCGAAGTGGTCGATGTCGTCGGTCTCGACGTTGATCTCGGCCGGCTCACCGTTGCGGCTGCCCGGCACGGACTCGTCGCCCTTGTGCAGCGCGAGGAGGTACTTGATCGTCGCGGTGATGTCCTCGAGGCGCATCACCGACTCGCTGAGGTCGGTGCTCAGACCGAGCTTCTTGTTCAGCTTGTAGCGGCCGACCTTCGCGAGGTCGTAGCGCTTGGGGTTGAAGTAGTAGTTCTCCAGCAGGGTGCGGCCGGCCTCCACCGTCGGCGGCTCGCCCGGGCGGACCTTGCGGTAGATGTCGAGCAGCGCCTCGTCCTGCGTGGTGACGCTGTCCTTCTCGAGCGTCTCGAGCAGCAGCGGGTAGTCGGCGAACTGCTCGCGGATCTCCGCCTCGCTCAGGCCGAGCGCGCGCAGGAAGACCGTGACGGACTGCTTGCGCTTGCGGTCGATGCGCACGCCGACGGCGTCGCGCTTGTCGATCTCGAACTCGAGCCACGCACCGCGGCTCGGGATCATCTTGGTGGTGAAGATGTCCTTGTCGGAGGTCTTGTCGGCGCTGCGCTCGAAGTACACGCCCGGGGAACGGACGAGCTGCGAGACGACGACGCGCTCGGTGCCGTTGATGATGAAGGTGCCGCGGTCGGTCATGAGCGGGAAGTCACCCATGAACACGGTCTGCGACTTGATCTCACCGGTCGTGTAGTTCACGAACTCGGCCGTCACGAACAGCGACGCGGCGAAGGTGAAGTCCTTCTCCTTGCACTCCTCCGACGTGTACTTTGGCGGCTCGAAGCGGTGGTCGCGGAAGGACAACGACATGGACTGGCCGAAGTCCTCGATCGGGGAGATCTCGTTGAAGATCTCCTCGAGTCCCGAGGTGCTGTTGATGTTCGTGTCGCCGTTCGCGGCCGCAGTCTCGACGCGCGCCTTCCAGGCGTCGGAGCCGAGGAGCCAGTCGAAGCTCTCCGTCTGGAGGCCGAGGAGGTCGGGCGCCTTGAGCGGCTCGTGAATCTTGGCGAAGGAGATGCGGCGAGATGCCGTACGGTTCGCGATAGCGTCAGCAGTAGGTGCGGAAGAGGTGCGCGAGGCAGCCAAAGGGGGTCCTTCCCTGCGAGTGGAGTGCACACTGCACTGATCACCTGGAGCTCAGCTGGAATACCCAGCCGGGGTACGGGTTGTGACCTGAAGACAGGCAGAGTCAGCGCAAAGCGTCAGCATACCCGTTGGACCATGGATAGTCCAACCGGCCGGACAGAACGGCCAAGGCCCGCACCGGATCGGTGCGGGCCTCGGCCGCGGTCTTTCACCGGTCCGGCAGTGGCACGAGGCCTGCCGGACCGGTGAGGATCACTTGAGGGTGACGGTGGCTCCGGCGCCCTCGAGGGACTCCTTGGCCTTGTCGGCCGCGTCCTGGCTGACGCCCTCGAGAACCGGCTTCGGCGCGCCGTCGACGAGGTCCTTGGCCTCCTTCAGGCCGAGGGAGGTCAGGGCGCGCACCTCCTTGATGACCTGGATCTTCTTGTCGCCGACCGACTCGAGGATGACGTCGAACTCCGTCTGCTCCTCGGCCTCTTCGGCGCCCTCGGCGCCACCGCCGCCCGCGGCGGGGGCAGCTGCGGCGACCGGGGCCGCGGCGGTGACCTCGAAGGTCTCCTCGAACTGCTTCACGAACTCGGAGAGCTCGATGAGGGTGAGCTCCTTGAAAGCGTCGATGAGCTCGTCGGTGCTGAGCTTCGCCATGAGTGGCGTTCCTTCCTGTCAGTCCTGCTACGCGAGCAGAGGTGGTGGTGGATGCCGTGTCCTGGCCCCGAGGGGTCAGGCCGCGGCGGCCTGCTTCTCGCGCAGGGCCTCGATGGTGCGCGCCGCCTCGGTGGCCGGCGCGTTGAAGACGTAGGCGGCCTGGAACAGCGCCGCCTTGAACGCTCCGGCCGCCTTGCTCAGCAGCACGTCGCGAGATTCGAGCTCGGCAAGCGTGTTGATGTCCCTCGCGGAGAGCTTGTTGCCCTCCAGGACGCCACCCTTGATCACGAGCTGGGTGTTCGCCTTGGCGAAGTCACGCAACGACTTGGCGACGTCGACCGGTTCCCCGGAGACGAACGCGATCGCGGTCGGGCCGGCGAGCTCGTCGTCGAGGTTGTCGATGCCCGCCTCCTTCGCCGCGATCGACGCGAGCGTGTTCTTCACGACGGCGTAGTTGGCGTTACCGCCGAGCGAGCGGCGCAGCTGCTGGAGCTGGGCGACGCTGAGCCCGCGGTACTCGGTGAGCATGACGGCGCTCGCCGCACGGAACTGCTCCGTGAGCTCGGCGACCGCAGCCGCCTTGTCAGGCCTCGCCATGGCCCTCCTTCCGGTCGTGACGCGCGGTCGGTGGGCCCGGAACGACAAGAGCCCCGTGCGCAGGGCACGGGGCTCAGCTGGACGTCCCGTCAGGGACGTAAAAGAGCTTGTGGCACCTGCGCAGGCTCCGCGAACGCGGACTTGGCCCCGTCCTGGCGGACAGGAGACCGGCGGTCTTTGGCAAGTCGCCACTCTACCGGCCCGCGACGCACCGCCACAACGTGCGGACCGGATGCGGGCAGTGCGCTTCGCCACACCTTCGCCTCGCGGACGTGCCGGCAAGGTACCTCAGGTCGACGACGGCGCTCGAGCGGGCAGGAGGCGGAGCATCTGCCCGATCCGCTCGCCTACCTCAGGCGACGAGCGTGGGAACGCAGCGGGCCACCGGGGCCCGCCGAGCGGAGGACGTCATGGACGCGAACATCTTCTACGAGCTCTACCGCCAGCGTGAGGCCGAGCTGGAGCGCCACCTCGAACGCCGGCTTGGCGTCGGGCTCCGGCCGGAGGCGGTGGTCCCCCGCCGCGGCATCCTCAGGGCCCTCCGAGCTCTCCGGTCGGCGCGCAGGGGGCGCATCGGCAGTCCCGCCGAGGTCCTGCGCTGAACCCGCAGATTCGGCTCGCGCGGGGCGAACGACTTCTGCCCGCGGCCGCACCGACCGAACGGTCGCGAGGTGCACGGCCGAGGACGGCACCGGGTGTCTGCGGTGCCTGGCACGATGGCGCCATGCAGGTGCCCCATGCTCGTCTGATCGGCCGGTCCGCCGAGCTGGCGACCCTCGGCCAGGCCCTCGACGCCGCCCGCGGCGGTGCCGGACGCACCGTCGTCGTCGCCGGAGAGGCGGGGATCGGCAAAACCCGCCTGGTCGAAGAGCTGCTCGCCAAGACCGCGCCGGACGACGGCGGACCGCTCGTCCTGCGCGGGCAGTGCGCCGCCTCGGGGGCGGGACCGGTGCCCTACTCGGGGCTGAACGGCGTCCTGCACGATGTGATCGAGTCGCTCGGCGCCGCGGACACCCTCGAGGCGGCGGGACCGGCGGCCGACGCGCTCGGTGTGCTCGCCCCCGGCCTCGTCCAGGTGCGTGCCGGCGTCGACACCGAGCGGCTGCCCGAGGTGCTCGTAGAGCTCCTGGTGGCGCTGGCGGGCACCCGGCCGATCGTCGTCGTGCTCGAGGACCTGCACTGGTCGTGCGACGTCACCCGCACCACGGTGGCGCGGCTGGCGCGGGCCGCGACGGCGGCGCCTCTGCTCGCCGTCCTGACCTACCGCAGCGACGACGTCGGGCGCCGGCACCCGCTGCGCACCACGCTCGCGGAGCTCGAGCGCTCGCGCCTGGCGGTCCGGATCGACCTCGGGCGCCTCGGTCCCGACGAGGTCGTGCAGCTCGCCGGCGAGCTGCACGGGTCGGTCGAGCCGGGCGCCGCGGTCGACGGCCTCGAGGACCTCGTCGAGCGCAGCGGGGGCGTCCCCTTCTACGTCGAGGAGCTCGCCTCCTACGTCGGCGGCGAGATACCGGACTCGCTGCGTGACGTCCTGCTGCTGCGGTACTCGCAGCTGAGCCCCGCCGCCCAGGAGTTCTGTCGGGCCGTCGCCGCGGCGGGTCAGCACGCCTCGCACGACCTTCTGACGGCAGCGCTGGGCGAGGACCGGCTGGTCGTGGCCGAGTCGGCCGCGCGCGAGGCGGTCGAGGCTCTGGTGCTCATCCCTGACCCGGACGGCTACCGCTTCCGGCACGCGCTGATGCAGGAGGCCGTGGTCGCCGAGCTCCTTCCGGGTGAGCGCCGGCGCCTCCACGCGGCGTACGCGACCGCCCTCGAGGCCCGTCCACCGAGCGTGGCCCGCCTCGCCGAGATCGCCGACCACTGGTGGCGCGCCCGCGTCCCGGAGCGAGCGCTCGCCGCGGCCGTGGCCGGCCAGACCGCGGCCGAGTCCGACGCCGGCACGTCGACCGCGCTCGCCCTCGGTGAGCGCGCGATGGACCTGTGGGACCTCGTTCCCGACGCAGAGCGGGTCGCGGGCATCACGCACGCCGAGCTGCTCCGGCGGGTCGCGGCTGCGCTGCACAGCTCGACCCGGGTGGACCGGGCGCTCGCGCTCGCCAGGCAGTCACTCGAGGAGTGGCCGCCCGGCGACCCCTCCGGCCGAGCCCGGATGCTCGGCCAGGTCAGCTACTACATGCTGCGCGCCGGGGACGTCTCCGGACTGGCCCGCCTCGAGGAGGCCCTCGAGGTCGTGCCCGACGACGATCTCTCCGCCCGCGCATCGCTCCTGCTGATCAAGGCCCGCAACGCGATGCTCGCCGGCCGGCACGGGGAGGCGGTCGAGGCCTCCGACGCCGGCTACGAGACCGCCATGGCGACCGGCGACACCGCGACCGCCTCGGTGCTGGTCAACGTGGGCGCGCTGAGCCGGATCAACAGCGGAGACCTGACCGCGCGCGCCGACCTGGACCGCGCCCGCGAGCTCGCCGGCACCGACTGGTACGCGCTCAGCCGCTACTACACCAACGCCTCGGACACCCACCTCAAGCTCGGCGAGTACGAGCAGGCCCTCGACCTGGCGTCCGAGGGCGCCGCCCGGGCGCGCGAGCTCGGTGCCGGGTGGGGGCCGCGGGCCATGCTGGAGGGCAACGCCGCCGAGGCGCTGCTGGGCCTCGGCCGCTGGGACGAGGCCGACGCATGGTACGAGCGGTCCATGCCCCTCGTCGCACCGAGCACGTTCGCGGTCTACCTGCACGAGCGCTGGACCTGGTTGACCTTCTGGCGCGGGGAGGTGGATCGGGCGCAGGCGATGGCGCGGTCCCGAGGGGAGCGGTGGCTGCAGCACAGCCGCAACGAGATGCAGATCCGGTCACGGGCGTCGACCACCCTCGCCGAGCTCGCGCTGGCCCGCGGTGACGTCGACGACGCGCTCCGGACCGTGGCGGCGGCCACCGACCCGGCCGCCCTCTACGGCTACTACCGCCTGCCGGTCCTCGGCGTGGCCGGCAAGGCGCTCGGTCGGGCCCGCGAGGCCGGACGAGCAGTCGACGAGGGGCCGTACCGCGCCGCACTGGCGGCGTGCGCGTCCTGGCCGACCTACCCGGTGTGGGCGGCGCTCTTCGCCGCCGAGCTCGGTGAGGGCCCCTGGTCCGCCGTGACGGAGGCCGACGGGCCGGCGCACCTGCTTCCCTACGCCCTGTACCGCGACGGCGCTGCCCTGCTGGCGGCCGGCGACCGGGCTGGGGCCAGGGACCGGCTCACCGATGCCGTGGAGGCGGCCACCGCCATCGCCTCCGGCCTGGTCGCGAACGAGGCAGCGGCGCTCCTGGTGAGCGGAGCCCTGGGCCGGCCCGCCCGCGGCGGCACCGTTGCCGGCCGGGACGACGAGCGCCTCACCGACCGTGAGAGCCAGGTGCTCGAGCTCGTCGCCGAGGGACTGACCAACGGGCAGATCGCCGAGCGGCTGTTCATCAGCCGCAAGACGGCGTCGGTCCACGTCTCGGCGATCCTGCGCAAGCTGGGCGTGTCCAGCCGCACCGCGGCGGCCATGCTGGCGGGCTCCGAGCGGACGGCCTCCTGACGGGTCCACACAGCGGACGACGGCGGCCCGGCACCTCCTCGCGGAATTGCCGGGCCGCCGTCTTGCGGCTCTGTCGCCCTCAGGTCCGGCGGGACCTTGCCGAGGACCTCGCCGTCAGGACGCGGCCTCGGTGGTGAGGTTGCGAGTCTTGGTGGCGTCCAGCGGGATGCCGGGGCCCATCGTCGTGGTCAGCGTCGCCTTGGAGATGTAGCGACCCTTCGAGCTCGACGGCTTGAGGCGGAGGATCTCCTCCTGCGCCGCGGCGTAGTTCTCGACGAGCTTGTCGTCGTCGAAGCTGGCCTTGCCGATGACGAAGTGGAGGTTCGCGTGCTTGTCGACGCGGAACTCGATCCGGCCGCCCTTGATGTCGCTCACGGCCTTGGCCACGTCCATCGTCACGGTGCCGGTCTTCGGGTTCGGCATGAGGCCGCGGGGGCCGAGGACCCGGCCGAGGCGGCCGACCTTGCCCATGAGGTCCGGCGTGGCGACGGCGGAGTCGAAGTCCGTGTAACCGCCCGCGACCTTCTCGATGAGCTCGTCGCCGCCGACCTCGTCGGCGCCGGCCTCGATGGCCTGGGCCGCCCGGTCACCGACGGCGAACACGATCACGCGTGCCGTCTTGCCCGTGCCGTGCGGCAGGTTGACGGTGCCGCGGACCATCTGGTCCGCCTTGCGCGGGTCGACGCCGAGGCGGAACGCCACCTCGATGGTGGGGTCGAACTTGGTGCTGGCGCCCTCCTTGGCGAGGCGGACCGCCTCGAGGGGGCTGTACAGCTCGTCGGGCCGGATCTTCTCGGCCGCCTTGCGGTAGTTCTTGCTGCGCGTGCTCATCTGCTTCTCTTCTCTGCAGTCGTGGTGATGCGGGTCCGCGCGGACCCTGCCACTGGCGCGCCCTGGGGCGCATGTTCAACGGAGTCAGCCCGCTGTGTCAGTCGATGGTGATGCCCATGGAGCGGGCGGTGCCGGAGATGATCTTCTCCGCGGTGTCGATGTCGTTCGCGTTGAGGTCTTCCATCTTGGTGCGGGCGATCTCCTGCACCTGGTCACGGCTGATGGAGGCGACCTTGACGTTGTGCGGGGTGCCGGAGCCCTTGCTGACGCCGGCGGCCTTCTTGATGAGCTCGGCGGCCGGCGGGGTCTTGGTGATGAACGTGAACGAGCGGTCCTCGTACACCGTGATCTCGACCGGGATGACGTTCCCGCGCTGCGCCTCGGTGGCCGCGTTGTAGGCCTTGCAGAACTCCATGATGTTCACGCCGTGCTGACCGAGCGCGGGGCCGATCGGCGGCGCGGGGGTCGCAGCACCGGCCTGGATCTGGAGCTTGATCAGGCCTGAGACCTTCTTCTTGGGAGGCATGGTGCTTCTCTACTTTCTGTGTCGTGGGCCGACGCCGTGGGCGATGACCCGGTTGCAGTGCTGCCGGCTCTCGGGCGGTCCGGAGCTCCTTCTGGAGCTTCGCGGTCCGCCGCTCTTCGGGGACCCCGGGGGATCAGATCTTCGCGACCTGGGAGAACGACAGCTCGACCGGGGTCTCCCGGCCGAAGATGGTGACGAGCACCTTGAGCTTCTGGCTCTCGGGGCTGATCTCGGAGATGGTCGCCGGCAGGGTCTCGAACGGACCGTCGGTGACGGTGACGGACTCGCCGACCTCGAAGTCCACCGTGATCGGTGCGGCCGCAGGGCCGCCGCCGGCGGCCGCGGGCGTCTTGGCACCGGCGGCGGGCTGGGCGGGTGCCTGCAAGCTCGGGGCGAGCATGGAGAACACCTCGTCGTCGCTCAGTGGGACCGGCTGGTGGGTGTGGCCGACGAAGCCGGTGACTCCGGGAGTGTGCCGGACGGTGCCCCAAGACTCGTCGGTCAGGTCCATACGCACGAGCGTGTAGCCGGGGATCCGCACCCGGTTGACGATCTTGCGCTGGGCGTTCTTGATCTCGACGACCTCCTCCATGGGGACCTCTACCTGGTAGATGTAGTCCTCCATGTTGAGGCTCTGGATGCGGTTCTCCAGGTTGGCCTTGACGCGCTTCTCGTAGCCCGCGTAGGTGTGCACCACGTACCACTCCCCCGGCAGCATGCGCAGCTCGCGGCGGAACGCCTCGACGGGGTCCTCCTCCTCGGCGGGCGCCGCCTCGGCCTGCTCCTGCGCGGGAGCCGACTCGGCGGCCTCCTCGGCGGGCTCGGCCGTCTCCTCGTCGGCGGGCGTCGGCTCGGCCGTCTCCTCGGCGGCGTCCGCGGTCGCGTCCTCGGCCGGAGCGGCGTTGGCGGCGTCCTCGGACGCGGCGGCGGCGCCCGGCTGGGGCTCGAGCGACGTCTCGTCGACGTCTCGCGGCTCGAGAGTCTCCTCAGACACTTAGGACCTGCTTTCTCCGTGGTGCGGCTACTGGTTCTGGCTGTGCGGTCGGCGGTCGAGTGGTCAGCTGGCCGGTGCGTCTCAGCCGAAGATCCACAGCACGAGCCGACCGAAGGAGAGGTCGAGAAGCCCCACGAAGGCCATCACCGCGGCGACGAAGACGAGCACCACGACGAAGTAGGTCAGCAGCTCGCTGCGCGTCGGGCGCACGACCTTCTTGAGCTCGCCGATCACCTGACGGACGAACAGGACGATGCGCTCGAAGACGCCGGGCCTCTTCTTGTTCGTGGCCGCTCCGGAGCGCTCCGCGCGCTCGGGCCGCCCCGACGTCGCGCTCGCAGACTCGCTCACGGGAATTCCTTCGTCTCTGGCCGGTTCCGACCCGCCCGTACGGGCGAGTGCAGCTCCCCATGTGGCGGAGCCGACTTCAGGCCCTCAGCCGCTCGGCTGTGGTCCCGGCAGGGCAGGAGGGACTCGAACCCACAACCGCCGGTTTTGGAGACCGGTGCGCTACCAATTGCGCCACTGCCCTTCGACGGACGGACCGCCATGCTGCCCGTCCCACTCATGGGCAGGCCTCAGCATGGTGGAAAGTCCACCGCCGAAGAGTCTACGTGCTGAGAAGGTCAGGGTCGAACCCGCGCCCGAGGGACCCTCGTCACAGCCAGGGCCGCTCTCCCCCGCCGCCATCGGCTCACCGCGCGAGGCACGGCTTCGGTGACACCTGACAAGACAGCCGCCGACGGCGGAAGCTCACGTGACACGATAGGTGCCGTGAGTTCATCAGCGAAGCCCCGAGTCTCCGCCCGCCTGGCCGCCATCGCCGAGTCCGCGACGCTCGCCGTCGACGCCAAGGCCAAGGCCCTCAAGGCCGCCGGCCGCCCCGTCATCGGTTTCGGTGCCGGAGAGCCCGACTTCCCGACGCCCGAGTACGTCGTCGAGGCCGCCGTCGCGGCCGCGAAGGACCCCGCGAGCCACCACTACTCCCCGGCGAAAGGGCTGCCGGTGCTGCGCGAGGCCATCGCCGCGAAGACGCTCCGCGACTCCGGCTACGAGGTCTCTCCCGACAACGTCCTGGTGACCAACGGCGGCAAGCAGGCCGTTTACCAGTCGTTCGCGGCCGTGCTCGACCCCGGTGACGAGGTGCTCCTTCCCGCGCCCTACTGGACCACGTACCCGGAGGCGATCTCCCTGGCCGGGGGCCGCGCCGTCGAGGTCTTCGCCGGCGCCGACCAGGACTACCTCGTCACGGTCGAGCAGCTCGAGGCGGCCCGGACCGACAGGACCAAGGTGCTGCTGTTCAACTCGCCGTCCAACCCGACCGGGTCCGTCTACTCCCCCGAGCAGACCGAGGCCATCGGCCGGTGGGCGCTCGAGCACGGCATCTGGGTCATCACCGATGAGATCTACGAGCATCTCGTCTACGACGGCGCGACGTTCACCGCGATCCAGCGCGCGGTCCCCGAGCTGGCCGACACCACGATCGTCGTCAACGGCGTCGCCAAGACCTACGCGATGACCGGCTGGCGGGTGGGCTGGATGATCGGCCCGACCGACGTGATCAAGGCCGCGACGAACCTGCAGTCGCACCTGACCTCGAACGTCTCCAACGTCTCCCAGCACGCCGCGGTGGCTGCGCTGACCGGTGACCTCAGCGCGGTGGCGACCATGCGAGAGGCGTTCGACCGCCGTCGCCGCACGATGGTCGAGATGCTGGATGCCATCGACGGCATGACGGTCCCGACGCCGCGCGGCGCCTTCTACTGTTATCCGTCCGTCGAGGGTGTCCTGGGGCGCACGATCCGAGGCCGCACGCCGACCACCTCGGTGGAGCTCGCCGAGCTGATCCTGGAGGAGGCGGAAGTCGCCGTCGTTCCCGGCGAGGCGTTCGGCCCGAGCGGCTACCTGCGACTCAGCTATGCGCTGGGCGACGACGACCTCGCCGAGGGAGTCGGACGCATCCGGGAGCTGCTCGCCTGAGCCTGCCCGACCGGCATGGAGCCCTCGACCGCGCGGTCGGGGGCTCCTTGCTGTGGGTCGGCGACTTGCTGCCGGGCGGCGCCCGCCGCTCGCGTGTCAGCGCCGTCCGAGGGCGCCGATCCCGTCGAGCGTGGGCTCGTCCGGCTCGCTGAGCAGGGTCGGATCTTCCCGAAGGTAGGCGCGGGTCTCCCGCGTGACGAGTCCGGCGCAGATGATCAGGCCGATCAGGTTCGGCAGCGCCATCAGCCCGTTCATCACGCCGGAGAAGAGCCACACCACCGACAGCTCGGTGGTCGCACCCGCGAAGATCGCCAGGGTGAACACGACGCGGTACGGGGTCACGCCCTTGACCCCGACCAGGCGCTCGACGCACCGCTCGCCGTAGTAGGACCAGCCGAGCAGCGTCGAGAACGCGAAGAACACCACCGAGATCGTCACGATGTAGTGGCCCCAGTCACCGAGCCCCCGGTTGAAGGCCTCCGACGTCATCTCGACGCCCTCGAGGCCCGACGACCACGCACCCGTGGTGATGATGACGAGGCCCGTCATGGTCACGACGATGATGGTGTCGATGAAGGTTTGGGTCATCGACACCAGACCCTGGCGGACCGGGTGGCGCGTCTCGGCCGCCGCGGCGGCGATGGCCGCCGAGCCGAGGCCGGACTCGTTGGAGAAGATGCCGCGTGCCACGCCGTACTGGATGGCGAGGATGAGGCTGGACCCCGCGAACCCGCCGACCGCGGCCGTGCCGGTGAAGGCGTCGGTGAACACGATCGCCAGCGCGTCGGGGATGGCGCCGACGTTCAGGACGAGGACCACGAGCGCGGCGAGCACGTACAGCACGATCATCAGCGGCACGAAGCCGGCGGTGATCCGCCCGATCGTCCGGATCCCGCCGACGAGCACCAGACCGACGACGACGACCATGACCAGCCCGGTCAGCCAGGTCGGCACGTCGAAGGAGTCCTGCATCGCCAGGGCGACCGTGTTCGCCTGCGTCCCGTTGCCGATACCGAAGCTCGCGACGACGGCGAAGATCGCGAACAGGATGGACAGCACGACGCCGAACGTGTTCGGGATGGCGCGGGTGAGGTAGTACTGCGGGCCGCCCGAGACGTTGCCCTTGGCATCTTTGGTGCGGAACCGCACGCCCAGGAACGCCTCGGAGTACTTCGTCGCCATGCCGAGCAGCGCCGTGACCCACATCCAGAACAGGGCACCGGGGCCACCGAGGTACAAAGCCCCGGCCACGCCGGCGATGTTGCCGACGCCGACGGTCGCGGCTAGCGCCGTGGTGAGGGCCTGGTAGTGCGAGATGTCGCCGTCGGCGTTCGGATCCTTCCGGCGCAGGAGGGCGAGCCGCAGTGCGGGGCCCAGCTTGTGCAGCTGCATGCCGCCGAGCCGGATCGTCAGGTACAGGCCGGTGCCCAGCAGCAGCGGGATCAGCAGCCACGGTCCCCAGACGAAGGTGTCAGCGGCTTCCAACCACGATTCGATCGTCTCCATGGCGGACACCGTAGCGGTGACGCGCGACACACCGCGGAAGGCTGCCGTGCGGGTCGCGCGCCGTCAGTGCGGTTGCGTGCTCGTCAGCGCGGCCCTCGCTTCGCCAACAGCTCACGGCCGACCGCGAGCCAGGCCTCCGCGCGCGCCAGCCGTCCCTCGGCGTCGGCGCGCCAGTGCCCCCCGTCGGTTCGTCGGGCACCGGCGACCAGCGAGAGGACGACGCCGGCGCAGCGGGCGTGGAGGGCGACCGGGTCGACCAACCCGCTGCACGTCCGGGTCCACTCCTCCAGGACCGCCGGCACGTACGGGTAGGTCTGCGGCGCCAGGTGCGGCAGCACCGACACGTGCCCGAGGAGGCACGCCAGGTCGTCGACGCGATGCCCAGGCCCGACGGCGTCGACGTCGAGCAACGTCGAGACGGCGACGACGCCCGGCCGGGTGTCCATGAGGACGTTGGCCTCGTAGAAGTCACCGTGCGTGGGCACCAGCGGGCCTGGATCGGAGGCGGCCATCAGGTCGTTGACGCCGGCCGCGAGCGCCCGCGTCCGAGCGCTGTGCTCGGGCAGGACGGTGGCGGCGGCATGCGCGTAGTGGTCGGCGCGGTCGGACCAGGCGGGACGTGCCGGCAGGTTCAGCACCCGGGCGGGCAGCGCATCCAGCGTGCCGAGCAGGGCGGTCAGCAGGGCACCGCTGCGCTCCCCCGCACCTCGGGCGAGCATATTGGCCAGCGGGGTGCCACGTCCGGTCTCGAGCAGCACGAGGCCGTCCTCGTCCGCCCGCAGCACCACGGGCGCGGGCACGCCGGCCGCGGAGAGCATCCGGTGCCGGTCGACGAACGACGCGGCGACGGACGGACGGACCACCTTGAGGTAAGCCGTACCGCCGTCGGTGGTCCCGCCAGTCCCGCCGGCCGCGTCCGTCCGGGTCACGCGCAGCACCGCACGCCGGGTCGGCCGATAGGCGAGCAGCTCCACGGCGACCGGGGTGCCCAGGCGCTCCGACAGGCGTGCCGCGTCGCACGCCACTGTCAGGCCGGGGAGCTCGGGGTCGGCGGGGTGACGCCACAGGTGGACCGCCGAGCCGTCACCGGGCGGCCCGAGGTTCACCAGCCGGGAGGTGGCGGTGCGGGTGAGCCGCGCCGTCGTCGCGCACAGGTACTCCTCCGTGCGCACGGGCGTGCCGCCGGAGGTCGGGCGCTCCACCGTGGCGGTGTAGCCGACCGTGACCCCGGCGCCGGGACGGTGGTGCACGGTGTGGACCTGCCAGTCCAGGAGGCGCGTGCCGTCGGCCTCGAGGGCACCGGCGAGCATGCCGCCGGCCTCGTTGCCGGTCAGCATCGCGACGTCGGTCGGCTCGCGCTGGGCCGCCGCGGGCACGCTCATGGCTCCAGTCCACCACGCCCGCGGGTCCGTGGTGAGCCAGACACGAGATTTGTCCTCGCGGAACTCCTGGCAGACTGCCAGAGGTGCGAGATCTCGACACCCTCCCGAAGGCCCACCTGCACCTGCACTTCACCGGGTCCATGCGGGTGGCCACGCTGGTGGAGCTGGCCGAGGAGGCCGGGATCCGGGTGCCTGCGGCGCTGACGGACGCCGATCCGCTCCGGGTCCCGGCGTCCCAGCGCGGCTGGTTCCGCTTCCAGCGGGCCTACGACGCCGCGCGTGCGGTGGTTCGTTCGGAGCGTGCCATGCGCCGGATCGTGCGCGAGGCGGCGGAGGACGACGCCGCCGAGGGCTCGCGGCGACTGGAGATCCAGGTGGATCCGACGTCGTACGCGCCGTTCGTCGGAGGTCTCACCCCGGCGTTGGAGATCGTGCTCGACGAAGCTGCCGAGGCATCCGCGCGCACCGCCGTGGAGGTCGGCGTCATCGTGGCGGCCTCACGTACCCGGCACCCGCTCGATGCCCGCACTCTGGCCCGCCTGGCCGCCAAGTACGCCGGCGACGGCCCTGGCGGGGTGATCGGTTTCGGCCTCAGCAACGACGAGCGGCGCGGCACCACCTCCGACTTCGCTGCGGCTTTCCGCATCGCCCGGCGCGCCGGACTTGCGGGCGTGCCCCACGGCGGCGAGCTGGAGGGCCCGGAGCACGTGCGCGAGGTGATCGCTCACCTCAAGCCCACCCGCCTCGGCCACGGGGTCCGGGCGGCGGACGACCCGGATCTGCTCGCCCGCGTCGTCGACGCCGGCATCGTCCTGGAGGTCTGCCCCGCCTCGAACGTCTCCCTCGGCGTCTCCCAGGAGCCGGCTGACGTGCCGCTGCGCACGCTGCTCGACGCCGGCGCGCACGTCGCCCTCGGTGCCGACGACCCACTGCTGTTCCTCTCCCGCCTGACCGACCAGTACCGGATCGCACGCGAGGCGCACGGGCTCGACGACGACGCCCTCGCGGAACTGGCCCGCGCCTCCATCCGGGCCTCGCTGACCTCGGAGACCTCCAAGGCGACCATGCTGGCCGACGTCGACGCGTGGTTGGCGCCCGAGGCGTCATGAACAGCCAGGTACCGGACAGCACCACCGTCAAGCGCGAGGGCGGTAAATGGGTCCGGGTGCACCGGGTCCGGCAGACCGGCCGGCACGCGCGAGCGGAGCGCCCCTCGTTCATCCTCCTGCACGGCATCGGCGTCTCCTCCCGCTACTTCCTGCCTCTGACGACCGTCCTCGCCGAGCACGGCGACGTGCTCCTGCTCGACCTGCCCGGCTTCGCGGGTCTGCCTCGACCAGAACGCCCGTTGGGCATCGAGGACTTCGCGGCCGTGGTGGCGGACGTGCTGGACGCCGCCGGGGTCACTGAGGCGATACTGGTCGGCCAGTCCATGGGCACGCAGGTGGCGACCGAGCTGCTGGCGACCCGCCCGGACCTCGCTCGCGGTGCCGTGCTGGTCGGACCGACGACCGACGCGTCCGCGCGGCGGGTGCGCACGCAGCTCCTGCGGTTCGTCCGGACCGTTGTGCACGAGCCGCGGCGCATGCGCGCCATCGCGATCCGCGCGTATCTCGCGTGCGGCCCGCGCTGGTACCTGCAGGTGCTGCCCGCGATGATGTCCTACCCCACCGAGGACCGGCTCGGCCGGGTGAGCGCCCCCGTGGAGATCCTGCGCGGCGAGCACGATGAGGTCTCCCCCGCCCGCTGGACCCGCCTGCTCGCCTCCCGCGTCCCGGGCGGGCGCACCCGGACCGTGGCCGGGGCCGCGCACTCCGTGGTGCTCGACCACGCCGCGGAGGTGGCCGACGCCGCCCTCGACGTGCTGGCACGGGTACGTCGACGTTCACGCCCGCCGGCCGAGGAGGCGTGAGCATGCCGGACCTGCGCCTGGGGGTCCGGGCGCGCGACTACGTCTACGCGCTGCGCCATGAGGCGCGGGCCCTGCTCGGTCCGCGCACCGATCCGTCACGCCTGCTGCGCGGACGGGACGCACCGGACGCGGAGCCCGCCCGAGGTCCCGTGCTGCTGCTTCCCGGCATCTACGAGACCTGGCGTTTCCTGGAGCCGCTGGGGCACCACGTCGCGGAAGCGGGGCACCCCGTCCACGTCGTCCCCGCTCTCGGGGTCAACCGGCGCCGGGTCGACGACGCCGCACGCCGTGTCGCCCGGTACCTGGAGAATCACGACCTGACAGACGTGGTCCTGGTCGCGCACTCCAAGGGCGGGCTGATCGGCAAGACGGTGATGCTCGGGCCGAGCGGTGGCCGGGTCGCCGGGATGGTCGCCGTTGCCACGCCGTGGGAGGGCTCGGTCTACGCCGGCTACTTCCCACCCGGCTCGGCGGTACGCCACCTCGCTCCGAGTGACCGCCGACTCCGGAGACTCGCCCGCGAGCGCGCCGTGAACGCTCGGATCGTGGCGGTCGCGCCGGCGTGGGACCCCCACATCCCAGGCAGCGGCGCGCTGCCGGGTGCGCGTCGGACCGTACGGCTGGCGGGCTCCGGCCACTTCCGCGTCCTCGACGACGCGGACCTCCTCGAGACGGTTCGATCGTCGGTGCTCGAGCTGGGTGACCTTGGTGAGCCGCGGGACCCGCCGACACCGGCTTGACGACCGGCACGGCTCTCCGCGACGATCCATTGAATCAATGACTCAACACATTGGAGCCTCGTGTGTCGCTGATCCCGATCGTGGCCGCCGTCGTCCTCCTGGCTCCGCTGGCGCTCGTGGCGGCGGCGGTGGCGGCGCTCGCCGCGCACGGGCGCCGACACCGACCGGAGAACACCCCCGGCGCGACCCTGCTGGCGGCGCGGCGGCACGAGGACGTCACCTCGGTCATCGGGTTCCTCGGCGGGTTCGCCGTCTTCGTCGCCGTCGTGGTGCTCGGTCTGGGCCCGCGACTGCCAGGCCCGCCGGGGATCACTCTCGCCGTCGCGCCTGCCGCGTCCGCGCTGGTGCACCTGGCGGTCCATGCGGTGGGCGAGCGGACCTGGCCTCGCCCGGTGGGCGCGGTACGTAGCGCGGCGCTGCGCCGTCGTTCGGTCCGTGACCTGACGGGACGCCGCCTCGTTCTGCTGATCGTGACGGTCGCCGTCCTCGGCGTGGCGCTGCTCGTGTTCTCCCTGACGGCGGACCAGAGCGGCCGCGCCGTCGCGCACCTGATCACCTCGGAGGACGCCCGAGCGGGCTCCGGCGGTGGCGCGTCCGGGCCCTACCCAGGAGCGCCCTACGCCGTGCCGGTCGCCGTCGGCACGCTGATGGTGCTGCTGGCTGGGGCCTGGGTGCTGCACCTGGCGGCGCGGCGCCCGGCGGTGTCCGGCACCCGGGTGGTGGACGACCTGGTCCTGCGCCGCACCAGCGCCCGCCGGATCCTCGGCGGCACCCAGCTGGCCGTCGGGGCCACCGCCACGGGCGTGCTGCTCGTGGCCGGCGGGGCGCTGTCCAACGCGGGCTGGGCGCTGGGTGCCTGGGTCACGGTCGGGCTCGCCGCCGCGTGCGGGCTGGTGTCGATGGGCGCGGCGGCCAGCGCCGTGCCGTCCGCCCCCGCGGCAGAGCCGACCGGGCGATGACCATGCAGATCACGATCGACCTCGCCTCCGGCGTCCCGCCGTACGAGCAGATCCGCGGGCAGGTCACGGCCCTGGTCGCGGCCGGCACGCTCGTGGCCGGCGACCGCCTCCCCACGGTGCGTGACCTGGCGGCAGACCTCGGCGTCGCCGTGGGGACGGTACAACGCGCCTACCGTGAGCTCGAGGCGGCCGGCGTGGTCCTGTCCCGACGCCGTACCGGCACGGTCGTCGCACCCGTCGCCAACGACGGCCGCGCGGACGACGTCGCGGCGGCGCGGCAGGGCGCGCGGGCGTTCGTCCGACGGGCACGCGCCGCCGGCCTGACCGACGAACAGGTCCTCGACCTCGTCCGTGGCGCTCTCATGGCGGAGTGATCGTCTGCCTTCTGTGGTCAGATCTGCTCTGTCTCAGAGCCTCGCACCCACGAGCACCGGTTCCGGCTCGAGGGTGACGCCGAAGGTCTCGCGGACACCGTCGCGGACGGTGCGGGCGAGGGCGAGGAGGTCTTCCGCCGTCGCCCCGCCGCGGTTGGTCAGCGCGAGCACGTGCTTACCGGACAGGCCTGCGGCGCCGGCCACCTGGAAGCCCTTGTCGAACCCGGCACGGGAGATCAGCCACGCCGCGGAGGTCTTGACGAGGCCGTCCACCACGGGCGCAGCCCCGCCGATCTGCCCGATCCGCGTGTGGTCGGTGACCGGGAAGCGCGGCGCGTCCTCGGGCAGCAGCCGGTCCGCCTCCGCCGTCGGGAGGATCGGGTTGGTGAAGAAGGAGCCGGCCGACCAGGTGTCGTGGTCGGTCGCGTCGAGCACCATGCCCTTGCCGCGGCGCAGCTCGAGGACGGCCGCGCGTACCTCGGCCGCGGGTGCCCGGGAGTCCGGAGCGACGTCCAGCTTCCCGGCGAGCTCGGCGTAGCGCACGGGCGCGGAGAGGGTCGCCAGGCGCATCTGGAACGTCACCTCGAGGACGACGTAGCGGCCGCTGGGCTGCCAGGTCCGTCCCCCGCCGTCGGCCGGGTCGGTTCGGGAGCGCTTGAGGATGCTGGTGCGGTAGCCGAGGCCGAGCTCGCCGACGGCGAGCATGCGCGTGCGGCGCTCGAGCCGGTCGTACACCCGGACGGAGGACAGCGTCTCGGCGACCTCCTGGCCGTAGGCACCGACGTTCTGCACGGGTGTGGCGCCGGTGGATCCGGGGATGCCGGAGAGCGCCTCGACGCCCATCCAGCCCTCCTCGACGGCGGTGGCGACGACGTCGTCCCAGTCGTGCCCGGCGGGCACCACGACGTTCGCGCCGGAGCAGCTCGAGTCGGCGGTGGCGTCGATGCCGCGGCGCGCGTCCCGCACGACCACGCCCTCGAAGCCGTCGTCGGAGACGAGCAGGTTGGAGCCCCCGCCGAGGACGAGCAGCGGCTTCCCGGCGTCGTCGGCCGCGCGGACGGTGTCGACCAGCTCGGTCTCCGTCGTCGCCTCGACGAACGCGTCGACCGGGCCGCCGACGCGCAGCGTGGTCAGATCGGCAAGGCGGGTAGTGCCGGCCGGTGCGGCCGGGCCGTCAGCGGCGGCCGGCCGGTCGACGCGTGGCGAGCCGGTCACAAGGTGACGACCGCCTGGGCCTTGGCGAGGACGGTCACGCCGACGCAAGTCACGGTCAGGTCGACGCGCACCGACTCGGCGGCGAGATCGACCGCGCCGACCTTGCCGACCACCTCGATCTCGGCGCCGTCGGGGTCAGGCACCGCGACGGGGCGGGTGAAGCGCACGCCGTACTCGGTCACGGCGCCCGGGTCGCCGGCCCAGTCGACGACGGCGGACCCCGCCAGGCCCATCGTGAGCATGCCGTGCGCGATGACTCCCGGCAGGCCGGTTTCCTCGGCGACGCGGTCGTTGTAGTGGATGGGGTTGAAGTCGCCGCTGGCGCCCGCGTAGCGCACGAGGCGGTCGCGGTCGACGGCGTAGGCGCGGCGGAACAGCTCCTCGCCGGCCTCCAGGTCGGTCAGGACCGGCCGCGGCGCGTTCTCGGTCATCGCCCATCCCCTCGGACGGCGAGCGTCGAGGTGACGGTCGAGACGGGAACCTCGTCCGTGTCGGCGATCTCGGCGCGGGTGGTCACCAGGGTGATCCCGCCGCGCTCGACGATCTTGTCGACGTGCACGGTGGTGCGGAGGCGGTCGCCCGCGACGATCGGCCGGTGATGGTCGAAGCGCTCCTCGGCGTGCACCACGCGAGAGAAGTCGATTCCCGACTCCGGGCCGGCGACGTAGGCCTGCTCCGCGCGTTGGGCGAGGACGACGGCGAAGGTCGGCGGGGCGACGACGTCGGCGTATCCCAGATCGAACGCGGCGTCCGGGTCCGTGTGTGCGGGATGGGCGGCACCCGTGGCCAGTGCCATCTCCGCGATCTTGGCGCGGGAGACCACGTAGGTCTCCGTGGGGGCATAGCTACGCCCCACGAGCGTCTGGTCGACGCCGGTGGGGCGGTCGCGATCCTCGGTCATCAGCCCAGGTTACGGGGCATGACCTCAGCAGCTGGGCAGGTAGCCGTCAGCGGGTCTCGCGGTGCGTCGTCTTGGCGTTGCAGCGCGGGCAGAACTTCGCGAGCTCGAGCCGGTCGGGGTTGTTCCGCCGGTTCTTCTTGGTGATGTAGTTGCGCTCCTTGCACACCTCGCAGGCGAGGGTGATCTTGGGGCGGATGTCAGCGGTCTTGCTGGCCACGGTTCTTCCTCACGTTCGTCTTTTACCTGCGGCCGGTGGCCGCTGTCGCTACGGGTAGCGGGGGCGGGGCTCGAACCCGCGACCTCACGATTATGAGTCGTGCGCTCTTACCGACTGAGCTACCCCGCCGCGTCCTGTCCTCCCGACCATGGTATGACGGCGGGAAAGCAGACCAGAGCCCCGAAAGGGAATCGAACCCTTGACCTTCTCCTTACCATGGAGACGCTCTGCCGACTGAGCTATCGGGGCAGCGCGGACGAGCCTACCCGGCCCGGGGCCACCCGCGAAATCGCAGAGGGCACCGCCCAGGTGAGACCACTCACACCACCTGCCGGACCGGGACCGGGATGGTCCGGACCGACAACGGCGGCCCAGCGGCGGTCGTCACCGATGAGCCGTTCCGTGGCGGGTGCAGGATTCGAACCTGCGAAGCATCACGCGGCTGATTTACAGTCAGCTCCCTTTGGCCGCTCGGGCAACCCGCCGTACGCACGAAGCGCAGATGGAACGATAGCAAGGTGCCGGGCCCCCGTGTCACATCCGTCCGGGCGACGATCGTCACACCGGCCCGCGTGGCCCGACGGTGGTCGCCGAGCCGGCACCACACTGGTCACCACGCAAGAGACGTCCACCCGTAGACCACGAGACTTCACGAGGAGCAACCATGGCCGATTCGTCCTTCGACATCGTCAGCAAGGTGGACCGCCAGGAGGTCGACAACGCCGTCAACCAGGCCGCGAAGGAGATCAACCAGCGTTACGACTTCCGGAACGTCGGCGCCTCGGTGACGTTCAGCGGGGACGTCGTCACGCTGGCGGCGAACTCGGAGGAGCGCGTCCGGGCGGTGCTGGACGTGCTGCAGACGAGGCTGATCCGCCGCGGCGTCTCGCTCAAGGCGATCGACTTCGGCGACGGGGAGCCGAAGGCCTCGGGCAAGGAGTACCGCCTGGCCGGGTCGCTGAAGGAGGGACTGGACCAGGAGAACGCCAAGAAGATCACCAAGCTCATCCGCGACGAGGGGCCGAAGGGCGTCAAGGCCCAGGTCACGGGGGACGAGGTCCGGGTCAGCTCGAAGAAGCGCGACGACCTGCAGACCGTGATCGCGCTGCTCAAAGACGCGAAGGGCATCGATGCGGCGCTGCAATTCGTGAACTACCGGTAAGGGACACAGTCGCACCCCGGCGACGGTGCGCACCGGAGTCGACGTCGGCGGTTCGAGTCACCGAGAACCTGACTCGAACCGCGAAACCTGTCTCGAACCCGAGTAGTGGCCGAAGCGCCCTGACGGCTCGCCACGCCGTGCCACATGGTGCCCGCCCGGCCGGTCTGCTATGCATGAGTTATGCATAACGAGGCGAGGCTGGCCAATCTGCTCGGCGCCGCCGCACTGCACGTGTCGGAGACGATGCTGGCGCAGGTCAGGGCCGCGAGCGGCACGAGCACCAGCGGCGCCGCCGCCCTCGTGGTGCTGGCGCACCTCCGGCAGCTGAGCGTCACCGAGCTGGGCCGAGGCATCGGCCTGTCGCAACCTGCCGCGGCCCGCATGGTCGACTCCCTGGTCGCGTCCGGTCTCGTGCGCCGGCTGGCGGGCAGCGGTCGCACGGTGCCGGTCGAGCTCACGGACGCGGGCCGCGAGGTGGTCCGCGAGGTGCTCGACGTACGCGCCGCCGAGCTCTCCGCACTGATCGCCGATCTCGACGAGCCCGAGCGTCGCACGCTGTCCGCGCTGCTGGAGAAGCTGCTGACCGGCATGTACGACGAGGCCGGCAGCTCGACGTTCCTGTGCCGCCTCTGTGATCGGCACAGCTGCACGGAGTCCGACACCTGCCCCGTCGGTCAGGCCGAGCGCACACGGAGGGCCTGAACCATGGGCGTCGTCCTGGCCCTGCTCTCGGCGCTGAGCTACGGGGTCTCCGACGTCGTCGGTGGTCTTGCGGCCCGCCGGATGCTTCCGGTGCGGGTCGCCCTGGTGGGACAGATCGGCGGGCTGCTGACCGTGACCGTCGTCGTCGTCGGCGTGCCGCACCCACCTCCGGAGGTGGTCGACCTCGCCTGGGGCGCGCTGTCCGGGGTCGGCACCGGCGCCGGCATGGCGTTCCTCTTCCGTGGGATGAGCCGTGGCGCGATGTCGATCGTCGTCCCGCTCAGCGCGGTCGGTGGCGTCGCGCTGCCCGTTCTCGTCAGCGCCACCGTCCTCGGCGAACGACCTCCGGGGCTGACCTGGCTCGGCGTATCGTTGGCGCTGCCCGCCCTGTGGCTGATCACCCGGACGTCGACCGGCACGCCCGCCTCGCGCGCATCCCTGGTCGACGGGCTTGCCGCGGGCGTCGGCATCGCGATCCAGTACCTGTGCCTGGCGCAGGCCGGGGCCGGCTCGGGCCTGTGGCCGGTTCTCAGCGGCCGGGTCGCGGCGATCGTCACCGTGCTCGCGGCTGCCGCAACGATCATGCGGGGATCGGACGGAGCCTTGCGGCAGCGAGGTACGGCGAGCACCGGTGTGCTCGCCGCTGCGGCCGGGGCGGGCGTGCTGGCCGCGGCGGCACTCGCCGCCTACCTGTTCGCGCTCCGCACCGAGTTCGTCACCGCGACGGTCGTCCTGTCCTCGCTCTACCCGGTGGTGCCGGTCGTCGTCGGGCTCGTCCTGCTCCGGGAACGGCTCCGTCGCCGTCAGGTTACCGGCCTCGTCGCAGCCCTGGGCGCGACAGTCCTCATCGCGATCGCCTGAGCCGGCGACGCTGCGCGCCGATCACGAGCGCCTCCTGCCGCACCACCGCGGTGCGCCCGTCGCGGGCGCCGGCAGCTCAGAACCCGGCCAGCCGCTCCAGTCGCGCGATCCGCTCCTCCATCGGCGGGTGCGTGGAGAACAGGCGCGCCGCGCCGCCGCCCCGGAACGGGTTGGCGATCATCATGTGGCTGACGTTCTCCGTGCGCGTCGTCGGCTCCAGCGGCCGGGCGGTGGCACCCGCCTCGATCTTGCGCAGCGCCGACGCCAAGGCGAGCGGGTCACCCGTCAGCTGGGCACCGTCCTCGTCGGCATCGAACTCGCGAGTGCGGGAGATGGCCATGTTGATGAGTCCGGCGGCGATCGGTGCGAGCAGAGCCATCGCCAACAACGCAATGGGGTTGGCGCGGTCGCGGCCACCTCCGAAGAACAGGGCGAACTGGGCCACGGAGGTGATGACGCCGGCGACGGCTGCGGCGACCGCGGAGGTGAGGATGTCCCGGTTGTACACGTGCATGAGCTCGTGGCCGAGGACCGCCCGCAGCTCACGCCGGTCGAGCAGCCGCAGGATGCCCGCGGTGCAGCACACCGCGGCGTTGCGCGGATCCCGACCGGTGGCGAAGGCGTTCGGCTGGGCCGTGGGCGAGATGTACAGCCGCGGCATCGGCTGGCGCGCCGCCGTCGAGAGCTCGCGCACCATGGCGTACAGCCCCGGCGCCTCGGCCTCGCTGACCGGGCGCGCTCGCATCGCCCGGATGGCGATCTTGTCGGAGTTCCAGTAGCTGTAGAACGTCATCCCGACGCCGAACAGCGCGAAGAGCCAGATGAGCGCCGAGCTCCCGGTGCCCTTCGCGATGACCACGCCGACGGCCAGCAGGATGGCCCACATACCTCCGAGGAGCAGTGCGGTCTTCAGACCGTTGTGATGACGGCGGTTCATCGTGGTGCGGCTCCCCCTTCCTCCGGTGCGTCACCGAGGCTGGTCTCTCGGTGTCTGTCCTGGTCAACGCAACCGTCGCCCCGGTCGTTCCCACGAGGTGCGTGCCTCACCTGCTCAACTCGTTCTCTACTCTTGGTCCATGAGCACGGACGGGGGGCCTCGCGAGTCGTCGCAGCCGTATCGCGACCTCCTCGCGGCAGGTCCGCCCGCCACTCGGCCGTCCTCGGCGACGCCGGGCCATGCGGAGCCGGACGGTGAACCGGCACGGCCGGACCAGGAGAACACTCCGGACATCACCGTCGTCGTGCCCGGCGAGCTTTCCACGCGCCCGTACCCGGGCGTGCGACCCGCCACCTCGGTGCCCGGCCCGGCACCACGGCCGTCGGCGCCGCCGACGCCTCGCCCGCGACCGAGGTTCCGGCGCTACTACGGGTTGGCCGCGATGCTGGTGCTGGGAGCCGGGATCGCGGGCGCCGTACTCACTGTCGCGGCGGGCGAGGCCCGGACCGACTGGGACGTCGAGATCTCGATGCAGCAGCAGGTCACCATGGACCTCCCGCCGGCGGAGACCAGATGGATCTGGGCGCCGGAGAGCCACGTGGACGACGTCGCGTGCACAGCCACGGACAGCACCGGCGCCGACCTGCCGATGTCGGCCGCTCCGAGCCAGAGCCACGACGACTACGAGTCGGTGTTCCGCTTCCCCACCGGGAACGGCGCCGTGACGATGACCTGTGACGTGACGGCCGAGGCTGCGAGCGTGTGGCAGCCGGGGTCGACGACGCTGTGGGTCGGTGAGCCTGCTCCGTCCGAGCTCATGCCGTTCCTGCAGGCGGCTGTGCTGCTGCTGTTCGGTGGGCCCGCCGTCGGCGTCCTCGTGCTCGTCGTGACCGTGCTGGCACAGATCGGGCACGCCGTGGTCGGGACCGTGCGCTCGCGCACCGGCGAACGGCAGACGTCCCGCGCGGCACGCGGCGAGCCGGGTCGGCACCGAGAGGGGCGCTGACGGCTCGGGCGGCTCGGGCGGCTCAGTACAGGCGGCCGTCGTGCTCCTCGCCGCGTGAGATCGCCGTCATCGTGTTCCGGTCGACGACCTTGACGCGGTCACGCGGGCCGTCGGCGGCCTGGGCGCCGAGCTCGTGCTCGAACGCGTCGAGCAGCTCCCAGCCCTCCCACGTCGTGTACCGGACGCCGGCGCTCTCGAGCGCGGCGAGCATCGCGTCGTGACCGACCTGGTCGGCGTCATCGGTCCGCGCGCGCAGCAGGTCCGCCTCTGCGTCGGCGACGAGGTGTCCGATGGTCTGGCGGGCGTCAGACTTCGTCGACCCGATCAGCCCCACGGGACCGCGCTTGACCCAGCCGGTCGCGTAGAGGCCGGGCATCCACTCGCCGTCAGCGCCGAGGATCCGGCCCTCGATGTTCGGGATGACCCCGCGGACCTCGTCGAACGGCACGCCGGGGACCGGGGACGAGAAGTAGCCGACGGCGCGGTAGACGGCCTGCACCGGCGTCTCGACGTACTCCCCGGTGCCACGCACGTTGCCGTCTCCGGTCAGCTCGGTGCGCTCGGTGCGCAGGGCCTCGACCTGACCGTCACCGAGGATCTCGACCGGTCGGTGCAGGAAATGCAGGTGGATGCGGCGGGAGGCCGTCAGGTCCTCCTCCTCCTTCAGCGTCCAGTCGATGAGGGTCTTGACGACCTGCTTGGTCTGGTTGGAGGCGCGGATGGCCTCCTCCGAGCCCTCGTCGAAGTCGAAGTCCTCGTCGTAGACGATGACGTCGACGTCGGGCACCTGGCCGAGCTCACGGAGCTCCAGCGGGGTGAACTTCACCTGTGCGGGGCCGCGGCGTCCGAAGACGTGCACGTCGGTGACCTTGTTCGACCGCAGACCCTCGGCGACGTTGTCGGGGATCTCCGTGGGAAGCAGGTCCTCCGGGTGCTTGGTGAGCATCCGTGCCACGTCCAGCGCGACGTTGCCGACCCCGACCACGGCCACCTGCTCGGCGTCCAGGGGCCAGGTCCTTGGGACGTCGGGGTGACCGTCGTACCAGGAGACGAACTCCGAGCCGCCGTAGCTGCCTGGAAGGTCCACGCCGGGGATGTTCAGCGGGGCGTCCCGGTCAGAGCCGGTGGAGATGATGACGGCGTCGTAGTGCTTCTGCATCTCCTCGAGGGAGATGTCCTTGCCCACCTCGACGTTGCCCACGAGCCGGATGTCGCCACGCTGCAAAATCTTGTAGAGAGCGACGATGATCTGCTTGATCCGCGGATGGTCGGGCGCGACTCCGTAGCGGACGAGGCCGAAGGGAGCCGGCATGCGCTCGAAGAGATCGATGCTCACGTCCAGCCCGGACTTCGACAGGATGTCTGCGGCGTAGATACCGGCAGGGCCGGCACCCACGAGTGCCACGCTCAACGGGCGGGAGCTGGTCACAAGTACCTCTCGACGACGGGACCGCCCACCTGTTTCCACGCACCGTCGGGCGCGTCCAGGGGCGGGAACGACCGGCGTCCATTCTATGGGTCAGGCCCCTGGCCGGTCCGGCCCCGCGACACAGATCACACCGGAGGCGAGGGCGCCCGACACCGATGGCAGTGGCGCGGTGCCGATCCCGAGCCCTTGCGCTCGACGCGAACGGCGGGGCACGAACGGAGGGGCGGACGGAGCCGCGCACTGATCGCAGGGCGGACGACGGCGGGGGCGCACGGGCGACCTGTGCGACAGTTCCGGCGTGGTGGCCCGTGATGGTGAAGACAGCCCCTCGAACCGTCCCGGGATGGCCATGGGGCTCGGGGCATACGTCTTGTGGGGCGCCCTGCCCATCTACTTCCGCGCGTTGGAGCCGGCCGGCCCCGTCGAGATCGTGGCACAGCGCGCGGCCTGGTCGCTGGTGTTCTGCCTCGGCATCCTCGCGTTCACGGCGGGCCTGCGCACGCTCCGGCCGGTGCTGCGGGAGCCGCGCACCCTTGGTCTTGTCGCACTGGCCGGGACGTTCATCGTGGCCAACTGGCTCGTCTACATCTACGGCGTCGACACGGGCCGGACCATCGATGCGGCGCTCGGATACTTCATCAACCCCATCGCCACCGTCCTGCTGGCGGTAGTGGTCCTGCGCGAGCGGCTGCGCCCCGCCCAGTGGGTGGCGTGCGGCCTGGGCGTCGTGGCCGTCGCCGTCATCGCCGTCGGCTACGGGGAGCTGCCCTGGATCTCGCTGTGCCTGGCGGGCTGCTTCGGGCTGTACGGGCTGGTGAAGAATCGGATCGGCCGCACGGTCGACGCCCTGCCCGGCCTCGCGGCGGAGACCGCGGTGCTCTTCCCGGCCGCCGTCGGTTACCTGGTCTACCTGGAGGCGATGGGAGCGGGAACGTTCGGCGACGGCGCCCAGCACAGCCTGCTGCTCGTGCTCTCCGGACCGATCACCGCGAGCCCGCTGCTGCTCTTCAGCGCCGCGGCGCGCCGGCTCCCGCTCAGCGTCATCGGGATGCTGCAGTACGCCGCTCCCCTGCTGCAGCTGGCCGTCGGCGTGCTGCTGTTCCACGAACCGATGCCGCCGGAGCGGCTGGCCGGGTTCGTGATCGTGTGGGTGGCGATCGCGGTCCTGACGGTCGACGGGCTCCGCAACCGCCAACGCCTCGCCCGGCGCACCGCCTGATCGCCCATCTGGGGACGACCGCAGCAGCGCGTCGCGGGAGCGCCCTCGCCGGCAGGCTTTCACCGGCGCCCGGGCGGGCACGCGCATGACCAGTCGGCACGCGCATGACCAGTCGGCACGCGCATGACCGGTCGGTGCGCGAGTGACCAGTCGCGGGGGGCGTCGGTGTCCGGGGTCAGGCCAGGCGGTCGACCAGGAGCCGGGCGAAGGCCTCGAGCGCGTCCTTGACCGGCGAGGCCGGCAGCGGGGCGATCTCGGCGACGGCGTCGTGCGCCCACCGCTCAGCCAGCGCGCGGGCCTCGGCGACCACCTCGTGGGCACGTAGGTCGGCGACGACGGCACGCAGCTTCTCGTCGGAGGCGAGCTCCTCGACCCGGAGCCGGTCCAGCAGGTCCGCACCGGTGGCGTCCAGGGAACCGTTCTCGGCCCGCTGTCGCAGCAGCAGGACGGGCATCGTGTCGACGCCCTCACGCAGGTCGGTGCCCGGGGTCTTGCCGGTGGTCGCCGCGTCCGCGGAGAGGTCGATGACGTCGTCGGCGAGCTGGAAGGCCACACCGACCTTCTCGCCGTACCGGGCGAGCAGATCGGCCAGCTCCTGGCCGGCGCCGGAGAACGCCGCCCCATAGCGGGCGGAGGTGGCGATGAGGGAGCCGGTCTTGTCCGCGAGGACACGCAGATGGTGCTCCACCGGGTCCTGACCGTCGGTGGGCCCCATCGTCTCGTGCAGCTGGCCGAGGCACAGGCGCTCGAACGTCTCGGCGTGCACCCGCACCGCATCCGCGCCCAGGGACGCCACCAGCCGCGACGCCCGCGCGAACAGCAGGTCGCCGGTGAGGATCGCCACCGAGTTGCCCCACACCTCGTGCGCCGCCGGGGCTCCCCGGCGCAACGGCGCGGAGTCCATCACGTCGTCGTGGTAGAGCGTCGCCAGATGGGTCAGCTCGACCGCGACGGCCGCGGAGCGCACCCCGTCGTTCTGTCCGTCACCGAGCTCGGCCGTCAGCAGGGTCAGCAGGGGCCGCAGCCGCTTGCCGCCCGCCGACGCGAGGTGCGCGCTCGGCGGGTCCACGAGGGCGTCGGCCCCGACGACGGCCTCGCGCAGCCGTTCCTCGACCTCGTCGAGGTGTGGGTACAGGCGGGCCTCGAGCTCGGCGTCGCCCAGAGGCAGCATCGCTGTCGTCACAGGAGGAACGGTACTCATGGCAGGAAGGTGGCTGCCTGCCCGGCGAGCCCGAGCAAGGGCCCGGGCAGCACGCCGAGCAGAAGGGTGCCCACCGCGCAGACGGCGACCGCGACCGTGGTCAGGCCCTCCGACCGGACGACGGCGACCGTGTCGCCGTCGGGCTCGGTGAAGAACATCAGCACGACGAGCCGCACGTAGAAGAACGCGGTGGCCGCCGACGCCAGCACGGCAAGCACGACCAGGACGGTGTGGCCGCCCTCGATACCGGCGGCGAACACGGCGAACTTGCCGATGAACCCCGCCGTCAGCGGGATGCCCGCGAAGGACAGCAGGAACACCGTCATGGCGACCGCCACCACCGGGCTGCGCCGTCCGAGACCCGCCCACTGCGAGAGATGGTTCGCCTCGCCGGTGACGTTGCCCTCGGGGTCACGCTCACGCACCAGCGTCACCAGCGCGAAGGCGCCGACCGTGGCCAGGCCGTAGGCGAGCAGGTAGAACAGCACGCCCGGGATGGCCGACTGCTCCAGCGCCAGCACACCGATGAGCACGAAGCCGGCGTGCGCGACGGAGGAGTACGCGAGCATGCGTTTGACGTCACTCTGCACGATGCCGACCACGGTGCCGAGCACCATCGTCAGGACGATGACGACCCAGAAGAACGGCGTCAGGTCCCAGCTCATGTCGGGCAGCGCCACGTACACGAACCGCAGCAGGACGGCGAACGCGGCGAGCTTCGTCGCGGCGGCCATGAAACCCGTGACGGGCGTCGGGGCGCCGGTGTACACGTCGGGCGTCCAGGCATGGAACGGCACGGCGCCGATCTTGAACAGCAGGCCGGTGATGACCATCACCGAGCCGGCCAGCAGCAGTCCGTCCATGCCCACGGTGGCGGGCACGGCCTCGGACAGCCCGGCGAAGGTGATCGAGCCGGAGTACCCGTACAGCAGCGCGATGCCGAAGATCATGAACGCGGACGCGAACGCACCCAGCAGGAAGTACTTCAGCGACGCCTCCTGGGAGAGCAGCCGCCGTCGCCGCGCCAGGCCCGAGAGCACGTACAGCGGGAGCGAGAGCACCTCCAGGGCGATGAACACCGTCAGCAGGTCGTTCGCCTGCGCGAAGACGAACATGCCGGTCAGCGCGAACAGGGTCAGGGGGAAGACCTCGGTCTGGGCCATGCCGGCCCGCGTGGAGTCCGCCTCCTCCGCCGATCCGGGCCGGGCCGCCGCCTGCGCGACGAAGGCTCCCTCACCGGACTCGGTACGGTCGGCGATCACGAGCAGACCGACGAAGCCGAAGAGGGCCAGGATCGCCTGGGCTGCCAGCCCCGGCGTGTCTTCGACGACGGCGCTGCCGACGGCATGCTGCGGCCCGCCGGCGACGACCTCGGTCCAGCGCCAGACGACGGCGACGAGCGCGGCGGCGACCGCGGCGAGGCCCAGGATCAGCTGGACGGGCCGACGCGGACCGCGGGGCACGAACGCCTCGACGAGCACTCCGACGACGGCCGCACCGGCGATCAGGAGGGTGGGCAGGAGGGCGGCCCATGCGATGGACGGCGCTTCGAACGTGGTCACTTGGCGCTCCCTCCCTGGTCAGCGGGATCGGCGGTGTCGATCGAGACTGGCTGGTCGACGGCGATCCCGTCGGCCACCGGGGTGACGGCGTCGACCACCGGGCCCGGGTACAGGCCCAGGGCCAGCATCGCGACGACCAGCGGGGCCATCACCCACCGCTCACGCAGCCCGAGGTCGGGCAGGTCGGCCAGCCCGTCACGGGTGGGTCCGGTGAAGATCCGCTGATACGGCAGCAGCAGGTAGACGGCGGCGATGATGACGCCGAGCACGGCGACGACGCCGGCCACCACCGACACCCGGAAGGTGCCGAGGAGCACGAGGTACTCCGGCACGAACCCGCTCAGGCCGGGCAGGGCGATGGAGGCCAGACCGGAGACGAGGAACGTCCCGGCGAGCACCGGCACCGCCTTCTGGAGACCGCCGTAGGCCGGGATCTCCTGGGTGCCGCCGCGGCGGGTCAGGAACCCGGACACGAGGAACAGCGCCGCCGTGGAGACGCCGTGGGCGACCATGTAGACCATGGCGCCGGTCAGCGCGACCTGGTCACGGATGAAGATGCCCAGCACGATGAACCCGAAGTGGCTCACCGAGGTGAAGGCGATCAGCCGCATGATGTCGCGCTGACCGACGGCGAGCAGGCCGCCGTAGATGATCGAGACCAGCGCGAGACCGATGATCACCGGCGCTGCCCACTCCGAGGCCGCCGGGAAGAGCGGCAGGCACAGGGCGATCATCCCGAAGGTGCCCACCTTGTCGAGCACACCGACGAGCAGCACGGACGCCCCGGCCGGAGCCTGCTGGGCGGTGTCCGGCAGCCAGGTGTGCACCGGCCACATGGGCGCCTTGATCGCGAAGGCGATGAAGAACGCCAGGAACAGCAGGCGCTCGCCCATCACCGAGGTCTCCAGCGAACCGACCAGGTTGGAGATCAGGAAGCCCTGCTCACCGCCCGGGCCCACGATGTAGAGGGCGACGACTCCGACGAGCATGATGAGTCCGCCGGCGAGGGAGTACAGCAGGAACTTCAGCGCCGCGGTGCGCCGCCTCGGGCCGCCGTAGCCGCCGACGAGGAAGTACACCGGGACGAGCATCGCCTCGAACAGGACGTAGAAGAGGAAGACGTCGCGTGCGGCGAAGACACCGACCACGACGGCCTCGAGCGCCAGGACGAGGGCGACGAAGCCCATCTGGCGGCGCTCGACCCGCTGACCGTCCGGCACGACCTCCTGCTCGCGCCAGGCGGCGAGCAGCACGATCGGCACCAGGAAGACGGCGAGCAGAACCATCGCCAGGCCGAGGCCGTTGATGCCCAGGGCGTAAGAGACGCCCAGCTGCGGGATCCACGCCGCCATCTCGGTCAGCTGGATCTCGCCGGCCGCAGCCGTGTCGAACTGCGTGGTCATCACCACGGCGAGCGCCAGCTCGACGAGGGACACTGCGATGCCGTACGGCCGGGCCACCCGGTGCAGGGGCGGCACCAGCCACAGCAACGCCGCCGCTGCCAGCGGCACCACGATCAGCACGGTCAGCCAGGGCATGCCGGCCATCGCGTTCACTCCATTCATCGGTTCCTCCGCCTCTCCCTACACCCGTGAGGCGAGGACGACGACGAGGGCAAGCACGACGCCACCGAGCATGAGGGCGGCGTAGGACCGGACGTAACCGGTCTGGACCCGGCGCACCGCGGTGCCCAGGCCGGCCGTGGACCGGGCGATGCCGCGGACCACGCCGTCGACGACGGCGACGTCCGAGAAGACCAGCGCGCGGGTCAGGTACTGCGAGGGCCGCATGAACACGCCCTCGTTGACGGCGTCCTGATACAGGTCGTTGCGGGCCGCGCGGGTCAGCGCCGTGCCCTCCGGGGCATGGGCGGGCACCGGCCGCGCGCCGTAGCGCAGCCAGGCGATGACGGCGCCGAGAATCACGAGGCCGACGACCAAGACCTGGATTACCCGGACCGGCAGCACCGGCTCGTGGTGCTCGGGATGGCCGACGACCGGCTCCAGCCAGTGCACGAACACATCGCCCCAGGCGAGCAGCCCGCCGAGCGCGACGGACCCGATCGCGAGGACGATCATCGGGACGGTCATGAGCGCCGGGGACTCGTGCGGGTGCCGCACGGGGGTGCCCGGGCCGTCACCGGTCCCGGCGCCCTTCTCGGACCAACGGGCCTTGCCGTGGAAGGTCATGAAGAACAGCCGGGACATGTAGAACGCGGTGATGCCGGCGCCCAGGAGTGCCGCGATGCCGAACACCCAGGCCTGCCAGCCCTCGCCGGCGAACGCCGTCTCGATGATGGCGTCCTTGGACCAGAACCCGGAGAACGGGGGCACGCCGAGGATCGCGAGCCAGCCCATCATGAAGGTCAGCCAGGTGACCTTCATGAACTTCGAGAGGGCACCGAAGCCCCGCATGTTCACCGAGTCGTCCATGCCGTGCATGACCGACCCGGCGCCGAGGAACATGCCCGCCTTGAAGAAGCCGTGCGTGACCAGGTGGAAGATCGCGAAGGCGTAACCGACCGGTCCGAGCCCGGCCGCGAGCATCATGTAGCCGATCTGCGACATCGTCGAGGCGGCGAGGACCTTCTTGATGTCGTCCTTCGCGGACCCGACGATCGCACCGAACAGCAGCGTCACCGCACCGACGATCGCGACGACGAGGAGAGCCGTCGGTGATCCCGACAGCAGCGGCCCGGACCGCACCATGAGGTAGACGCCGGCGGTGACCATGGTCGCGGCGTGGATGAGCGCCGAGACCGGCGTCGGACCGGCCATCGCGTCGCCGAGCCATGCCTGCAGCGGAAACTGGGCCGACTTGCCGCAGGCCGCGAGGAGCAGCAGCAGGCCGGTGGCGGTGAGCACGGTCTCGTTCGCGTCGCCGGCGCCGCCGAGGACGGTGGCGAAGTCGACCGCGCCGAACGCCGTGAACATGACGGCCATCGCGAGGATGAGCCCGGCGTCGCCGACACGGTTCATGACGAACGCCTTCTTGGCGGCGACGGCGTAGTCCAGGTGGTGGTTCCAGAACCCGATGAGCAGGTAGGACGCCAGGCCCACGCCTTCCCAGCCCACGAACAGCAGCGCGTAGCTGTCGGCGAGGACGAGCAGCAGCATGGCCGCCACGAAGAGGTTGAGGTACGCGAAGAACCGCCGGCGGCCGGCGTCGTGCTCCATGTACGCGACCGAGTAGATGTGGATGAGGCTGCCGACGAAGGTCACGAGCATGACGAACGTCATCGACAGCGGGTCGACCCGCAGCCCGGCGTCGACGCTGAGGTCGCCCGCGGGGATCCACGTGAACAGGTGCACGTCCATGACCCGCTCCGCGGCGGGCATCGCGAACATCTGGACGAGGATCACGGCACCGACGACGAAGGCAGCCACGCTCGCCAGGACGCCGAGCCAGTGGCCCCAGCGGTCGGAACGGCGCCCGGCGACCAGCAGCAGGGCTGCCGACGCCGCCGGGATGGCGACGAGCAGCCAGGCGAGGTTTGATGTTGCAGAACCCACTCCGGCCCCCGTCAGTTCTTCAGCAGGTTGACGTCGTCGACCGACGCGGACCTGCGGGTTCGGAAGATGGACACGATGATGGCGAGGCCGACGACGACCTCCGCGGCGGCGACGACCATCACGAAGAAGGCGAGCACCTGCCCGGTCAGATCCCCGTGGATGCGGGCGAAGGTGACCAGGGCGAGGTTCGAGGCGTTCAGCATGAGCTCCACCCCGAGCAGCGCGATGATCGCGTTGCGTCGCAGCAGCACGGCGGTGGACCCGATGGCGAACAGGATGCCGGCCAGCACCAGGTAGTTCACGAGGCTCACTTGTCTGCCTCCTCGGTCGTGCCGCTCTCGGTCTCGGCGCTCTCGGTGTCGGGGCGCTGGATCAGCGGGCCCGCGCTCGCGGGGCGCTCGCCGCCCGTCAGCTCCGCGCTTCCGTCGGTGTCCTCACGGCCGGGCCACCACGGCTTCGGCGGGCCGTCACCGGGCATGGACGGCATCCGGGCCGTCGTCAGGGTGCGGGTGCCGTCCGCGCCGTGCGTGCCGGGGCCCTGCCCGGCCTTCGCCCGCGCCAGCGCCTCCGCCGTCTCCGGGCTGATCTCGGCGATGGTTCGCTCCTGCCCGCGGATGCGCAGGATGCGCGGCACCGAGACGTTGAGCGGCTCGCCCTCGGCGGACAGCGCCGGGAGATCCGCCGCGTTGGACCGGGCGTACACGCCCGGGGCGGGCAGCTGGGCGAGCCGGCCCTTGCCGGCCCGGTAGGCCGCCATCTTCGCGTCGGCGACCTCCTCCTGGGAGTACCTTCTGCCGATGCGCTCGCGGTGGGTGAAGGTGACCGCGCCGACGGCGGCGGTGATCAGCAAGGTTCCGGTCAGCTCCATGGCGAAGACGTGGTCGGAGAAGATCAGCCGGGCCACGCCCACCGGGTTGGTGTCGGCGTTCGCCGCCTCCAGACCGGCCGGTGCCGGCATCGTGACGCGCAGCACCACGGCCGCGAGCAGGGCGGCGAGGCCGAGTCCGGCGAGGCCGGCGACCCATCGCTGCCCCTTGATCGTCTCGTGGAGCGAGTCGGACGCGTCGACGCCGACGAGCATGATCACGAACAGGAACAGCATCATGATCGCGCCGGTGTAGACGACCACCTGGGCGACCCCGAGGAACGTGGCGCCCTGCGCGATGTACATGACCGCCAGGGAGATCATCACCAGGACGACGGCCATGGCGGCGTAGACCGAGCGCCTGGAGAACAGCAGTCCGAGGGCGCCGAGCACCATGATGGGGGCGAGCACCCAGAAGAGCACGGTCTCCCCGGTGGAGACCGTGACAGTCTGCGCGACGGCGGCCGGCATCGGGCCGGCGCCGATCAACGCCGTCCCCCGGTGGGCGTGACGTCCTGCGGCTGCGCCGTCTTCAGCGTCGGGTCGTCCGGACGGTGCTTGCGGACCCACTCCACCTGGCCCTCGGTGGGGCCGGTGACGTCACCGCGGTAGTAGTCGTCGTCGTCCGTGCCCTCGACCATGGGGTGCGGCGCGGCCAGCATGCCGTCGAGCATCGGGGCGAGCAGGTCCTGCTTCTCGTAGATGAGGCCCTCGCGCGTCGGACCCGAGAGCTCGAACTCGTTCGTCATCGACAGGGCACGGGTGGGGCACGCCTCGATGCACAGGCCGCAGAAGATGCAGCGCAGGTAGTTGATCTGGTACACGCGGCCGAACCGCTCCCCCGGCGAGTACTGCGCGTCCGCGGTGTTGTCCCCGCCCTCGACGAGGATCGCGTCGGCCGGGCAGGCCCAGGCGCACAGCTCGCAGCCGATGCACTTCTCGAGCCCGTCGGCGTACCGGTTCAGCTGGTGCCGGCCGTGGTAGCGCGGCTGTGTCGGCACCTTCTCGTACGGGTACTCCTCGGTCACGCTCGGCCGGAACATCGAGGAGATGGTCACACCGAACCCGGCGACCGGCGCGAACATGCGCGCCACCGGGCCCTTCTGGGCAGGCCCGAGCTCGGGTGGCAGGGAGCGCCGGCGCGAGACTTCCCGGCCTTCCCCTCCGCGCCGCTTGCTGCGGCCCACACTCCGGTCGTCAGCCATCGTCGCCCTCCTTCGGGGTGGTGCTCCTGGTGCTCGTGACCGCGCCGGCAGCGGCCTTGCGCTCGCGCTCCCGGCGCCGCTGCCGTGGCGACGGCGGCAGCTTCTGGCCCGGCAACGGTGGCACGGGGTAGCCGCCTTCGTACGGGTCGAAGGTCCTCTCGGCCGGGAGGACGTCGCCGGCGTCCTGCTCGCGGCGGGTCCGGGGCGTCGCCGCCGTGTCCCGCCTGTCCGGGCGGCCTCGCTGGCCGGGCTGCGTGGTCTGCTCGGCGTCGCCGTCCTTCTTCTCCGGCCACACGAGCAGGATCACCATGAGGACGGCGAACGTCCCGGCGATCCACATCAGCATCGTCTGCAGCCCGATGTCGGTGAACTGCCGCACGCCCTGGACGCCCGCGACGAGCACGACCCAGGCGAGGGCGCCGGGGATGAGGATCTTCCAGCCGAAGTTCATGAACTGGTCGTAGCGGAACCGCAGCAGGGTGGCGCGCAGCCAGAACATGAAGAACATGCAGGCCCAGACCTTGGCGATGAACCACAGCAGCGGCCACCAGCCCTCGTTCAGGGCGCCGTCGGCGATCGAGGACAGCGGCCACGGGGCGCGCCAGCCGCCGAGGAACAGGGTGGTCGCCACGGCCGAGACGTTGAACATGTTGATGTACTCGGCGAGGAAGAACCACGCGAACTTCATCGACGTGTACTCGACCATGTGCCCGGCGACGAGCTCACCCTCGGCCTCGGGGAGGTCGAAGGGCAGGCGGTTGACCTCGCCCACCATGGAACAGAGGAAGACGAGGAACGCCGGGGCGAGCGCGATCGCCCACCACAGCTCCGTCTGCGCGGAGACGATCTGCGAGGTGGACAGCGACCCGGAGACCAGGAACACGCTGACCAGGGCCAGTCCCATGCTGAGCTCGTAGGAGATGACCTGCGCCGAGGAACGCACGGAGCCGAGGAGCGGGTACGTCGAGTTCGACGCCCAGCCGCCCAGGACGATCCCGTACACGCCCATCGCCGTGATGGCGAGGATGTACAGCACCGCGACGGGCATGTCCGTCAGCTGCAGCGGGGTGACGACACCGAAGATCGACACCTCGGGGCCGAACGGGATGACCGCCATGACCAGCAGGGAGCTGGTGACGGCGATGAGTGGTGCGAGGACGTAGATGAGCTTGTCCGCGCCGCGGATGGAGAAGTCCTCCTTCAGGAGGAGCTTGATCGCGTCCGCCAGCGACTGCAGCAGACCGAACGGGCCGTGCACGTTCGGGCCCGTACGGGTCTGCATGCGGGCCAGGACCTTGCGTTCCGCCCAGATGGCGAGGAGCACGGAGACCAGCAGGAAGACGAGGATGGCGACGGCCTTGATGACCCAGATCCACCAGGTGTCGTTGCTGAAGTCCGCCGTGGGCGCGGCGACGGCGGCCATCACCTGGCCGTCGACCATGCCGCCGACGGCACCGGTCGTCGGGCCGTTCACTGGGCCACCTCCCCTGCGGAGAGCGTCACGACGGCGCCCGCGCCCGCGCCGAGCATCTCCGTGACTCGCGAGCCTGGTGAGTTCGCCGGCAACCACACGACGCGGTCCGGCATGGGCGTGACGGCCAGCGGCAGGCTGATCGAGCCGGCGGGACCGCCGACGGTGACGCGATCGCCGTCGACCACCCCGAGGGCGGCCGCGGTGTCCCGGTTGAGCCGGACGACCGGGCGGTGCGCGGTGCCGGCGAGGTGCGGTTCCCCGTCCTGACCGCGGCCGGCGTCGAGCTGCAGCTTCCACGTCGCGAGCACCGCCTGCCCGTCGCCGGCCGTCGGCGGCGGGGGCGGGGCGACGTCGAGCGCCGCGGCCCGGGCGGTGGCGCCGTTCTCGCCCAGCTCGGCCAGCTCGCGGTGAGCGTCCTGGAGGTCGTCGAGCCCGAGGTCGGTGCCGAGTTCCTCGGCGAGCGCCGCGAGGGCCTGCCGGTCGGACAGCGAGCGGGAGGCGAGCACCTGGCCGAAGGGACGCGGCCGGCCCTCCCAGCTGAGATAAGTGCCGGCCTTCTCCACCGGCGGGGCCACCGGGAGGACGACGTCGGCGTGCTCCGTGACCTCGGACCTGCGCACCTCGAGCTGCAGGACGAAACCCGCGGCGGCGAGCGCCTCTCGCGCCAGCACGACGTCCGGCAGGTCGACGAGCTCGGTGCCGCCGACGACGAGGCCGCCCAGCGCGCCGTCGCGCGCGGCGGTCAGGATGCCGGTGACGTCGCGGCCGGGCTCCGCCGGCAGGGACTCGACGCCCCAGACGGCCCCGGCGTCCACGCGGGCCTCGGCGTCGGTGAGGTCGCGGCCGCCGGGCAGCAGGCCCGGCAGCAGGCCGGCGTCGACGGCGCCGCGGTCACCGGCGCGGCGGGGCACCCAGGCCAACCGTGCACCGGTGCGCTCGGCGAGCGCGGCGACGGCGGTCAGGGTGCCGGGGATCTCGGCGGCCCGCTCACCGACGAGGATGACGGCGCCCGGCTCCGAGAGCCGGTCGGCGAGATCGGCCTGCTCTGCGCCGGTGCGCATGGCGGCGAGGGCGCTCGGCTCGGTGCCGGGAATCGCGTCGACGAGGTCGGCGCGCAGCTTGGCAGTGCCGCGGGTGGCCCAGGGAGCGATCGTCGCGACGGCCACCTTCCCGGCGAGCACGCCCTTGCGCAGCCGCAGGAAGATCGTGCCGCACTCCTCCTCGGGCTCCAGCCCGACCAGCAGGACCTGGCCCGCGTTCTCCAGGTCGCCGTAGGTGACCCCGAGGCCGCGAGCGGCCACATGCCGGGCGAGGAAGCTGGCCTCCTCGTCCGAGTGGAAGCGGGCGCGGTGGTCGATGTCGTTGGTGCCGAGGACCACGCGGGCGAACTTCGACCACGCGTAGGAGTCCTCGAGGGTCAGGTGCCCGCCCGGCAGGAGGCCGAGCCCGCCGGCCCCCTGGGCGCTCCGCAGACCAGTGGCGGCGACGTCGAGCGCGTCCGCCCAGCTGGTCGGCACGAGCTCGTCCGTGGTCTCGTCCCGGACCAGCGGCATGGTCAGGCGGTCCGGTGCCGCCTGCCACGTGAAGGCGAACCGGTCCTTGTCGGTGATCCACTCCTCGTTGACCTCGGCCTCCTCGCCGGAGAGCCGGCGCAGCACGACCCCGCGCCGGTGGTCGACGCGGATGGCGCTGCCGCTCGCGTCGTGCTCCGCGACGGACGGGGTGGAGACGAGGTCGAAGGGGCGCGAGCGGAACCGGTAGGACGCGGAAGTCAGGGCGCCCACGGGGCAGATCTGGATGGTGTTGCCGGAGAAGTAGGACGCGAACGGCCGGCCCGAGGTGTCGGCCTCGGCCACGCCGATCGGACCGACGGCGAGCCCGTCCGTCATGCCGGCCTCCCCCTTCGGTCCCACCATGTCGGTGGCGCGCACCATCGGCTCCGGGTCCCCGGAGGAGGTGAAGTGCAGGACGTGCTCGTCGAACGTGCCGATCTGCGAGCCGTTGACACCGTGGACCTCGTCGCCCGGCGCGCCCCCGCCGCGGCCCTGCAGCGCGATGAACGGGTCGCCGGCGATCTCGTCGGAGAACCGGGTGCACCGCTGGCACAGGATGCAGCGGTCGCGGTCGAGCAGGACCTCCGTGGAGACCTTGATCGGCTTGGGGAAGGTCCGCTTGACGCCGTCGAACCGGCTGATGGCGCGGCCGTTGCTCATCGCCTGGTTCTGCAGCGGGCACTCGCCGCCCTTGTCGCAGACCGGGCAGTCCAGCGGGTGGTTGATCAGGAGGAACTCCATGATCCCCTGCTGGGCCTTCTCGGCCACCTCGGAGGTGTGCTGGGTGGCGACGATCATCCCGGGGGTGGCCTCGAGCGTGCAGGAGGTCTGCGGCTTGGGCATCGGCCGGACGTTGCCCTCCCGGTCCGGGGCCGAGACGTCCACCAAGCACTGGCGACACGCACCGGCCGGCGCGAGCAGCGGGTGGTCGCAGAACCGCGGGATCTGGACCCCGGCCTGCTCGGCGGCCCGGATCACCAGGGTGCCCTTCGGCACCTGGACCTCGACACCGTCGATGGTGACGGTCAGCAGCTCGACCTCGGGCGCACCGGCGTCGGTCTTGTTGGTCGTGGCGGTCATCGGACACCTGCCTCGCTGAAGATGGCGGAGGCCTCGTAGGGGAACAGCTCCCAGGCCGGGGTGCTGGTTCCCGCCTCGAACTCGGAACGGAAGTGCTTGATCCCGCTCTGGATGGGTACGGCGGACGCGTCACCGAGGGCGCAGAACGAGCGCCCGGCGATGTTCCCGGCGACGTCCAGGAGGAGATCGATGTCGCTCTGCATGCCTTCGCCGGCCTCCAGACGGTGGAGCACCTGCTTCATCCAGTAGGTCCCCTCACGGCACGGGGTGCACTTCCCGCACGACTCGTGCGCGTAGAAGTCGGTCCACCGCGAGATGACCCGCACCACCGAGGTGGTGTCGTCGAAGACCATCAGAGCGCGGGTGGCGAGCATGGACCCGGCGGCCCCGACGGACTCGTAGTCGAGCGGGACGTCGAGCTCGGCCTCTGTGAGGATCGGTGTGGAGGAGCCGCCCGGCGTCCAGAACTTCAGCCGGTGACCCTCACGGACGCCGCCGGCCATCTCGATCAGCTCGCGCATGGTGATGCCGAGCGGGGCCTCGAACTGCCCGGGGTTCTGCACGTGCCCGGAGACCGAGAACAGGGCGTGGCCCGCGGACTTCTCGGTGCCCATCGCGGTGAACCAGTCGACGCCGTTGGCGATGATGCCCGGCACCGAGGCGATGGACTCGACGTTGTTCAGGACCGTCGGGCGCGCGTACAGGCCGGCGACGGCCGGGAACGGGGGCTTCAGGCGCGGCTGGCCGCGCAGTCCCTCGAGGGAGTCCAGCAGGGCCGTCTCCTCGCCACAAATGTAGGCGCCTGCGCCGGCGTGCACGGTGATCTCCAGGTCGAAGTCACGGTTCGGGCCCATGCCCTTGCCGACGAGTCCGGCCTCGCGGGCCTCCCGCACGGCGGCCATCAGCCGGCGATAGACGTGCACGGTCTCCCCGCGCAGGTAGATGAAGGCGTGGTGGCCCCCCATGGCGTACGACGTGATGGCGACGCCCTCCACGAGGCTGTGCGGGTTCGCCAGCATCAGGGGGATGTCCTTGCAGGTGCCCGGCTCGGACTCGTCGGCGTTGACCACGAGGTAGCGCGGCCCGCCGTCGGGCGCGGGCAGGAACGACCACTTCAGTCCCGCGGGGAAGCCGGCGCCGCCACGGCCGCGCAGGCCGGAGGCCTTGACCTCGCCGATCACGTCCTCCGGCGCCATGGTCAGGGCGCGCTCCAGGCCGGCGTAGCCGCCGTGGGCCCGGTAGGTGTCGAGCTTCCAGGGACGCTCGGCGTCCCAGATGTCGGAGAGGACCGGCGACAGCCGGTCGACCGTGAACTGACGGCTCATCGCTGGTCCTCCTTCGCGGCAGGGTCTTCGTCGTCGTCGGCGTCGCCGGAGCTCCCGGTGGCGGTGGTGCCGTCCTCGGGGGCGCCCGTCCCGGCCCTGCCCGGCCGCTCGGCCGAGGCCGGCTCGGCGGAGACATCCGCGCCACCGGTCGGGCGACGCTCGGCCGACGAGAGCTCGTCGGCCACCGGCTGCCGACCGGACGCCTCGGCGCCGGCGACGTCGACGCCGGGCTCGGTGGTCTCCTCGCCCGGTCCCTGCGGCGGTGCCTCCTCGGCCGGCCGCGGCGCGCGCCAGTCGTTGTCCCGGGCGATGCGCAGCCCGAGCAGCGTGGCCTCGCCGGCCGCGACGCCCTCGTCCGCGCGGCCGTCCTCGAAGCCGGCGAGCACGTGGGAGATCTCCTTGAACGTGGAGACCGTGTCGGCCCCGCGGGTGGGGTGCACCGGCCGGCCGGCGGTGATGGTGTCGACCAGCTCGACGGCGGAGGTCGGGTTCTGGTTGTCGAAGAACTCCCAGTTGACGACGATCACGGGTGCGTAGTCGCAGGCCGCGTTGCACTCGACCTGCTCGAGCGTGATCTTGCCGTCCGGCGTCGTCTCGTCGTGACCGACGCCGAGGTGCTCGCTGAGCCGGTCCCAGATGATGTCGCCACCCATGACGGCGCACAGCGCGTTGGTGCACACACCGACCGTGTACTCACCGTTGGGATGACGCTTGTACTGGGTGTAGAAGGTCGCGACGGCGCTGACCTCCGCACGCGTCAGGCCGAGGATGTCGGCGCACAGCGCGATGCCCCGAGGAGAGACGAACCCGTCCTCGGCCTGGACGAGGTGCAGCATCGGCAGCAGGGCCGAGCGGGACTGGGGGTAGCGGGAGATGATCTCGGCGGACTCGGTGCGCAGGCGCGCCTCGACCTCGGCGGCGAAGGTCTCGCGTGACGAGCCGGGCTGAGGGGACTGACCGGACGCTGTAGGCAAGGCACTCATCTAGCGGTCCACACCTCCGAGGACAGGGTCGATCGACGCGAGGGTGACCACGACGTCGGCGAGCTGGCCACCTTCGGTCATGATCGCCGTCGACTGCAGGTTCGAGTACGACGGGTCACGGAAGTGCGCCCGGTACGGGCGCGTGCCGCCGTCGGAGACCACGTGGACACCGAGAATGCCACGCGGGTGCTCGATGGCCTCGTGGGCCTGCCCGGCGGGTACGCGGAAGCCCTCGGTGACCAGCTTGAAGTGGTGGATGAGCGACTCCATGGAGGTCGACATGATCTCCCGGATGTGCTCGAGGCTGTTGCCCTGCCCGTCGGCGCCGACCGACAGCTGCGCGGGCCAGGCGATCTTCTTGTCGGCCACCATGACCGGTCCGGGTGTCTTGTCGATCCGTTCCAGAACCTGCAGGACGATCTTGATGGACTCGTAGCACTCGTCGAACCGCACCATGGTGCGGTTGTAGCTGTCTGAGTAGTCGCGGGTGGGCACGTCGAAGTCGTACGTCTCGTACCCGCAGTACGGCTGGCTCTTGCGCAGGTCCAGCGGCAGGCCGGCCGCGCGCACGGACGGGCCGGTCAGGCCGAGCGCCATGGCGGCGGAGAGCGAGACGTAGCCGATCTTCTCCTGGCGCAGCTTGAAGATCGGGTTCTCCTGCGCCAGGTCCTGCAGCTCCTTAACCGACAGCCGGATGTTGGGCAGCAGCTCGCGCACGTAGTCGGTGGTCCCGGGCGGCAGGTCCTGGGCGACGCCACCGGGCCGGACGTACGCGTGGTTCATCCGCAGACCGGTGATGCGCTCGAAGATCCGCAGGATGTCCTCGCGGCCCCGGAAAGCCACCGTCATCATCGTGGTCGCGCCGAGCTCGTTGCCGCCGGTGCCGATGGCGACGAGGTGGGAGGCGATCCGGTTGAGCTCCATCACCAGGACACGGATGAGGGTGGCGCGTTCGGGCACCTCGTCGGTGACGCCGAGCAGCTTCTCGACGGCGAGGCAGTAGGCGACCTCCTGGTAGAAGGGCGCGACGTAGTCCATGCGCGTGCAGAACGTCACGCCCTGGGTCCAGGTCCGGAACTCCATGTTCTTCTCGATGCCGGTGTGCAGATACCCGGTGCCGAGGCGCAGCTCGCGGACGGTCTCGCCGTCGAGCTCGAGGATCACGCGGAGCACCCCGTGGGTGGAGGGGTGCACCGGCCCCATGTTGACGACGATGCGCTCCTCGCCGAGGCGCTCGGCCTCGGCGGCGATCTCGGCCCAGTCGCCGCCGTCGGCGACGAACTCCGGGCCTTCGAAGGTGTCGGAGGCCGGGCCGGCCGCGGTCGGCCCGGTGGAGGCGGAAGTGTCTGTCGGCTGCACCATCAGTGGTACGACCTCCGGCTGTCGGGCGGCGGGACGACGGCACCCTTGTACTCCACGGGGATGCCGCCGAGCGGATAGTCCTTGCGCTGGGGGTGACCGACCCAGTCGTCGGGCATGAGGGAGCGGGCGAGATCCGGGTGGCCCTCGAAGACGATGCCGAACATGTCCCAGGTCTCACGTTCGTGCCAGTCGTTGCCCGGGTAGGTGTCGGAGACGCTGGGGATGCGGGCGTCGTCGTCGGGGCAGGTGACCTCGAGCCGCAGGTTGCGGTTGTGCGTGACGGACATCAGGTGGTAGACGGCGTGCAGCTCGCGACCGGCGTCGTGGGGGAAGTGGACGCCGGAGACGCCGAGGCACAGCTCGAAGCGCAGGTCCTGGTCGTCGCGCAGCGCGAGGCAGACCACCGGGAGGTGCTCGCGGGCGACGAAGATGGTCAGCTCGCGGCGGTCGACGACCACCTTCTCCAGGGCCTCGTCGGGATCGATGCCCTTCTCGCGCAGGATCTCGACGAGGATGTCGACGACCTCGTCGAACCAGCCGCCGTAGGGCCGTTCCGAGGCGGGCGGCATGGCGACGGTGGAGACCAGTCCGCCGAAGCCGGACGTGTCACCGCTGCCCTCGACCCCGAACATTCCCCGGCGGGTCTCGACGACCTCGAGGCGGGTGCGCGCCCCCGCCTCGGCGGGCATGTTCTGCGAGCCGGCCTCGAGCGCGGCCGCGGTGGCCTTCTGGCCGACGTCGGAGTCCGTGGCGCCCGGCTTGACCGTGCGAGCGGCGTCCTGCTCCTCGGCCTTCTTGTCGTCGGCCTTGTTCGCGCCGTCAGTCTCGCTCACGCCAGCAAGCCCTTCATCTGGTGCGTCGGGGTGGCGGCCAGCGCGGCCTCCTCGGCCTTGCGTGCGGCCTCCTCGCGGTTGACCCCGAGCGGTGCGTTCTTGATCTGCTCGTGCAGCTCGACGATCGAGTTGATGAGCATCTCCGGCCGCGGCGGGCAGCCGGGCAGGTAGATGTCCACGGGCACGACGTGGTCGACGCCCTGGACGATCGCGTAGTTGTTGAACATCCCGCCCGAGGATGCGCACACGCCCATCGAGATGACCCACTTCGGCTCGGGCATCTGGTCGTAGATGTTGCGCACGACGGGGGCCATCTTGTGGCTCACCCGGCCAGAGACGATCATCAGATCGGCGTGCCTCGGTGAGGCGCGAAAGACCTCCATGCCGTAGCGCGAGATGTCGAACCGGGGTGTGCCGACGGCCATCATCTCGATGGCGCAACAAGCCAGGCCCATGGTGACCGGCCACACGGAGCCCTTGCGGGCCAGGCCCACGATCTTCTCGACGGTGCCGAGCGCAAACCCGGCCGGCGCCTTCTCTTCGATACCCACTTAGGCTCCTCTCTGCCTGTGGTCGGGATTCCTCGCACTACGTTCGTTCCTCACTCGTGCTCGTTATCCCTGTGCTCGTGGTCGGGATTCCTCGCACTACGTTCGTTCCTCACTCGTGCTCGTTATCCCTCAGTCCCACTCGAGCCCGCCGCGGCGCCACTCGTACACGAACGGCACCGTGATGAGGGCGATGAAGCCGAGCATGGCCACGAGACCGAAGACGGCCAGCTCGGAGAACGCGACCGCCCACGGGTAGAGGAAGACGACCTCGATGTCGAAGATGATGAAGGTCATCGCGACGAGGTAGTACTTCACCGGGAACCGGCCGGCGTTCGGGGCGCGTGGCGTCGGGTCGACACCGCACTCGTAGTTCGCGACCTTGACGCGGTTGTAACGCTTCGGCCCGACGATGACGCTCGTGGCGATGCCGCCGAGCGCCATCACGGCGGCGACGGCCGCCATGATGAGCAGCGGGACGTACGGGTTCGTCATCGTTCCTCCGTCGATTCTGCACCGCGCCGGTCGTCGACAATCGTGACGACCGTCTTGGCGCCAGCGTACGACGTCAGCCGGGCGTGATTTGTCATGAGGCCGGCGCCAGCTTCGTCAGCGCGGTGATCGTGCGGTCCATCCAGTCGCCGTCGCGGCGGTCGAAGCCGTCGGAGAGCAGCTTCATCGTGAACCGCATGAGCGTGGGCCTGGGCAGGCCGTGCCGGACACACAGTCGCATGATCTCGGGCCGCTCGATGATGTGGGCGAACGCCTGCCCGAGCGAGTAGTAGCCGCCGAGCTCCTCGGCAAGGATCTTCGGGTACGTGCGCAGGGTCTTCTCCCGCTCGTAGCCCGAGGAGCGGGCGAGCGACTGGGAGACCACGTCCGCGGCGATGCGACCGGACTGCATCGCGTACGCGATGCCCTCGCCGTTGAACGGCGAGACCATCCCGCCGGAGTCGCCGACCAGCAGCAGCCCCTTGCGGTAGTGCGGCCTGCGGTTGAACGCCATGGGCAGCGCCGCGCTGCGCAGCTCGCCGATCTGGTTCTCGGGGGTGAGCTCCCACTCCTCGGGCGCGTTGCGCATCCAGGTGCGGAACATGGCCTTGTAGTCGAGGCCGGTCGGCTTGGCCGTCGAGGAGAGCGACCCGAGGCCGACGTTGACCGTCCCGTCCCCCAGCGCGAACAGCCAGCCGTATCCAGGCATGAGGTTCGACCTGCCGGGCTCGCCGTCCCAGAGCTCGAGGTGAGACTCCATCATCGGGTCGTCGTGGCGCGGCGACCTGAAGTAGGTGCGTACGGCCACGCCCATGGGCCGGTGGAAGTCCTTCTCGATGCCCATGGCGGTGGCCAGCCGGGCGGAGACCCCGCCGGCGTCGACGACGACCGGGGCCCGGAAGGCGACCTCCTCGCCGGTACGCCGACCTGCGTCGTCGACCGGTTTGGCGACCACGCCGAGGATGCGGCCGGAACGCTCGTGCAGGATCGGCCCGGTGACGGCCATGCCCTCGCGCAGAGTGGCACCTGAGGCGACGGCGTGCCGGGCGAGAGTCTCGTCGAGATTCGTCCGGGAGCGGGCAAGACCGTAGGACGGCATCTCGGCCAGCTCGGGCCAGGGCAGCTCGATGGTGTGGCCGGCGCCGTGGGTGCGCAGTCCCCAGTTGCGGATCCAGCCGTCCGACTCCTCGGTGGGCACGCCCATGCGAATGAGCTCGGCGACGGCGCGGGGGGTCAGGCCGTCTCCACAGACCTTGTCGCGCGGGAAGCGGCCCTTCTCCAGCAGCAGGACCTCGAGCCCGGTCTGGGCCAGGTAGTGCGCGGCGGCGGCCCCTGCGGGACCGGCCCCGACGACGATGACGTCGGCCTCACCCTCGGTGCGCCCGGATGTGCTCGGCGTGAGCGCGACGGGGTCAGGCGGCGTCTCAGCACGCGCAGCTGTACCCAACTTCATCGCTCCAGGGCTGGTGTGGGCCGGTCGGCCCTGACGCTGGAAGTCTACAAACGGCGGGCCCCAGAATCTTGTTAGGTACACCTAACCCGCCAGCGTGCGCGAGGGCCGGGTCAGGAGGCGGCGGGGGGAGGTTCCTGCCCCTGGCAGGCAGCGCCGGCGCCGACCCGCACGGTCTCCTGATCCTCGCCCTGGCGCACGGTGATCTCGACGCACGTCGGCTCGTCGACCCGGAAACCGCCCGCGAAGGCGAGCCAGCCGTTCCCGGGGCAGCCCTCGGTGGTGATCGACGGCCCGGGCTCGGCCGACCCCCAGGCGACGGACGCGGTGGCCGGCTCCTCGAGCTCGAGCGAGACAGCCGCGCCCGCGCGGATCAGCAGGCCGGTCTTGGCGAAGTAGCCGGTACCCGGGCCGTCTTCGCGCCGAGCCGCCTGCAGCGCCGTCGGCGCGCTCTCGGCTGTCGGCAGCGCGACGGCGCCGAGGATGGTCTGGTAGTCGCCGGCCGGCTCGGCGTCCTGATCGATGACGTCGCTGCACGCCAGCTCGCCTTCGCTGTCCTGGGAGGTCGACGGCCCAGCTTTCCCACCGGAGTCCGCTCCCCCACGGGACTCGTCACCGGTGCAGCCGCCCGCGACGAGGGCTCCAGCCAGGGTCAGGGCGACGAGGCCGCGGGACCTCACCTGCTCCGTGCCATCGGCCCGTACTCGTGCCATCAGTCCGGGCGGACCGCACGGTGGATTGCGACGATGCCACCGGAGAGGTTCCGGTAGGCGACGTCGTGCCAGCCCGCGCGACGGATGGTGCGTCCGAGCGCGACCTGGTCCGGCCAGCTGACGATGGACTCGGCCAGGTACGTGTACGCCTCGGTGTTCGACGCCACGAGCGAGGCCAGCGTCGGCAGCGCCGTACCGAGATAGAACTGGTAGGCCGCGCGCAACGGTGTCCAGCTGGGCCGCGAGAACTCGCAGACCACGAGCCGGCCGCCCGGCCGCGTCACGCGCATCATCTCGCGGAGCGCGCGATCGGTCTCCGCGACGTTGCGCAACCCGAACGAGATCGTCACGACGTCGAAGGTCTCGTCGGCGAACGGCAGCTGCATGGCGTCGCCGGCGACGAAGGAGAGGTCGGGCCGACGGCGCTTGCCGACGTCGAGCATGCCGGTGGAGAAGTCGCAGGGGACGACGTCGATCCCGGCGTCCGCGTACTCCTCGGACGAGGTGCCGGTGCCGGCGGCGAGATCGAGGACCTTGTCCCCGGACCGGGCACCACCCGCCTTGCGCGTCGCGACTCTCCAGATGCGGTCCTGGCCGAGGGAGAGGACGTCGTTCGTGACGTCGTACCGGCGCGCGACCCCGTCGAACATGCCCGCGACGTCGCGGGGGTCCTTCTCCAGGCTCGCTCGGTTCATGGTCGGCCTCCTCTGCAGCAGCGCTGCGGCGTCCCTCCGCGGGGGCTACTCGCACTCATGCGGTCATCATCCCAGGTCCGGTGTGTCTGGCCAGGCCCGCGGCAGTACCGTTACGGACGATGCCAGACTCGCCCAGCTCGTCCACCGGCGCCACGCCCCGATCGCGGGCCGCCGGACTGTCCGGCGTCCCGGCGCTCACCCCGGTCCCCACACCGGACACCGCGCCCGACCTGCACGTCCGGACCTTCCCGATCCCGGATCCCGGGGACCTGGTCGCGCTGCTTCCGCACCGAGAGGCGATCCGCACGTTCACCTGGGTCCGGCGCGGCGACGGCCTGGTCGGGTGGGGCGAGGCGCTGCGCATCGAGACGTCCGGGCCGGAACGCATTCGCGAGGCCGACACGGCGTGGGCGCGTGCGCTGGCCGGCATGGCCGTCGACGACGATGTCGACGTGCCGGGGACCGGTCCGGTGGCGTTCGGGTCGTTCGCGTTCTCGCCTGCCTCACCGTCCGGCGGCGTGCTCGTGGTCCCGGAGGTCGTCGTCGGGCGGCGTGACGGGCGGGCGTGGATGACGATCGTCTCCGCCTCGGAGAACACGCCCGACAACGACGCCGCAACCCCGCCGACGCTGCCCGAGCCCGAACCAGTCACGGCGCCCGGCTCGGTGACCTACACCGACGGCGCGCTCGACGCCGAAGACTGGGTGCGAGCGGTCGCGGCCGTGATCGACCGGATCGCGACCGGGGAGGTGTCGAAGGTCGTCATGGCCCGCGACGTCCTGGCCCGGACGGAGCACCAGGTGGACGTGCGTCACCTGCTGCGACGGCTGACCGCCGGCTACGAGTGGTGCTGGACCTTCAGCGTGGACGGCCTCGTCGGGTCGACCCCGGAGCTGCTGGTCCGCCGGGAGAAGGGCCTGGCGGCGAGCCGGGTGCTGGCCGGCACCATCCGGCGCACCGGGGACGACGCCGCCGACCTGCGCCACGCGGCCGAGCTGGCACGGTCGTCGAAGGACCTCGAAGAGCACGAGATCGCCGTCGCGTCCCTCGTGCGGGCGCTGCAGCCGTACTGCGCGTCGATCAACGTGCCGGAGGCGCCCTTCGTGCTTCACCTGCCGAACGTCATGCACCTCGCCACGGACATCACCGGCGTGGTCGACGGCGCCTTCGGTCATCCGAGCACGTTCCCGTCCCACTCCCCCGGCGGACTCGGGCCGTCCAGCCTCGCGCTGGCCGCCGCCCTGCACCCGACGGCCGCCGTGGGCGGGACCCCCACCCCGGCGGCGACGGCGATCCTGGCCGAGGCGGAGACGATGGACCGCGGGCGCTACGCCGGGCCGGTGGGATGGATCGGTGCCGACGGCGACGGCGAGTGGGGCATCGGTCTCCGCTCTGGGGAGGTCAGCCCCAGGGACGAGTCCTCGGTCCGGCTCTTCGCCGGCTGCGGGATCGTCGCCGCCTCGGACCCGAGGGCCGAGCTCGCCGAGGCGGACGCGAAGCTCGAGCCCATGCGGGAGGCACTGGGCGGTTAGCCCTTCTCGTCCTCGCGGGTGGCGAGCTGGGCGGTGACCTCCATCCGCTCACCGTCACGGACGACGTCCAGGGTCACCTCGTCCCCGCTGGAGTACTGGCGGACGAACCCGGTGAGGGACTCCGCGCCGGTGACGGTGTCGCCGTTGATGCCGATGATCACGTCACCCACCTGGAGGCCCGCCTCCTGGGCCGGGGTCCCGGGCTCGACCTGCTGGACCTGTGCACCGGTGCGGCGGGCGTCGTTGACCTCGGTGGCCCCGTCCGAGAGGTAAACCCCGAGGTAGGCGTGCTCGGCCACGCCGTTCGCGATCAGCTGGTCGGCGATCTGGGAGGCCAGGTCGACCGGGATGGCGAAACCGAGACCGATGCTGCCCTGCGAACTCGCGCCCGGCAGGCCGGCGATCGAGCTGGTGATGCCGATGACCCGGCCGGTGGCGTCGAACAGGGGTCCGCCGGAGTTGCCGGGGTTGATGGCGGCATCGACCTGGATGGCGTTGGTGGTCACGGTCGTCCCGTCCTGACCCGGCGCCTGCTGGCTCTGGTTGGTGGTCACGGGCCGGTCGACGGCCGAGACGATGCCGGTGGTGGCGGTGGAGCTGAGGCCGAGCGGGTTGCCGACCGCCATCACGGGGTCACCGACGACGATGTCCTCCGAGGAGCCGAGAGTCGCGGGCTCGAGGTTGTCCGGCGGGTCGCTCAGCGTGATGACGGCGAGGTCGGTCGCCGGGTCGAGGCCGGTGACGTCGGCCTCGTACTGCCGCCGGTCGGAGAGGGTGACGAGGATGTTCTCGGCGCTGCCGACCACGTGGTCGTTGGTCAGGATGTTGCCCTGGTCATCCAGGATCACTCCCGAGCCCTGGCCGCCGCCGTTGCCGGTCTGCACCTGGATGGCGACGACGGAGGGGCGGACGGCGTCCGCGACGTTCGCCCAGTCGGGATCGTCGGTGGTGGAGGTCACGACGGGACCTGCGGTGGAGCCGCTGCCACCCGGGTCGGCGACCTGCGCCTGACCGCCGGTGTCGTCGTCGAAGGCGCCGGTCAGGCCGGCGGTGCCCACGCTGGCGAGCAGCGCCGCCGCGGCCGCCATCGCGACGACCGCGCCCCAGCCGGGACGGCGCTTCCGGTCCTGCGGCCGCTGCTCCGGCGCTGCCGGACCGTATCCGGCCGCCTCGGCCGAGGTGGGCGCGGAGTGGCCGGAGCCGTACGAGTGCGAGCCGTAGCCATGGGGGCCGTACGGTCCCTGGCTGTACTGGTGCGCGGGGTTCGGATCCGGGCCGTAGCGGTTGCCGCCGTACTGGTCGGAGCCGTACTGGTCGGAGCCGTACTGGTCGGAGCCGTACTGGTCGGAGCCGTACTGCTGGGCGTAGTCGCCGCGGTTGGGGTCCTGGGCGCCGTGCTGGCCATGCTCGCTGCCCTGCCAGGACCTCGGAGAGGCAGGCGACGGCCAGGAGGCCGGGTACGGCTGGTTTCCGTCGTTCGGCCTGTTGGCGTCGTTCGGGGTGCTCATCGGAGTCTCCAAGATCGCGTCGTGGCTCACTGAATGACTCCATGAGACACCGGGCACCTGGGGTCCCGCTTGTCGAAACCTGGGAGTTCGCTGGGTCGAGCAGGCCGCCCGAGGGTCCGCTCGACCGAGCGAAGCGCGTCCTCGGCCGAGCACGATGTCGCGGCGCGGGAGACGTCAGCCGAGGACCGGGCGAACGGCGCGGGAGACGGCGGCGGCGAGCTCGCGGCGTCGCGCGCGGATGTTCGAGCGGTCGACCGCGACCTCGACGACGGACCGGCCTCGCAGCGGGGCCTGGAGCGTGGCGCGGAGGTCTCCCGCCGTCGTGACGCGGACGTAGCGCGCCCCGTATGCGGCGGCGAGGGCGGCGAGGTCGACGTCCTGCGGTGTGCCGAAGAGCCGTTCGTACGTGGCCGCCCGCTCCGGCGCGCCGTGCTCGAGGGTGGCGAAGATGCTCCCGCCGCCGTCGTTCGCCACGACGACCTGGAGGTCGACGTCGCACTCGAGGGCACCGCGGGCGAGGGAGCCGGCGTCGTGCAGGAAGGTCAGGTCGCCGACGAGGGCGCGCACCGGCAGGTCCAGGCCGAGCGCGACACCGGTCGCGGTGGCCAGAGTGCCGTCGATGCCGGCCAGCCCGCGGTTCGCGAGGACCGGTGGAGCGCCGTCGGCCGCCGGTGGGGCGATCAGGTCGAGGTCGCGGATCGGGTTGGAGGAACCGACGACGAGCGCTCCGACGCCGCGGGCGGCCCAGGTCTCACCCGCGACCTGGAGGCCGTCCAGACCTGGGCCCTCGGTGCCGGCGTCGAGAGAACGCTCGATCACGGTGGTGGCCGCCTCGGCGGCCCGCTGCCAGCTGGTGAGCCATTCCTGACCGGCCATTCGCCCCGGACCTGGGGCGACGTCCTGAAGATCGACGGCGCCGACCACGCGGCTCGCGGTGCCGGCCACGTCGGTCCACGCACCGTGGGGCGCGACGACGACGACCTCCACGTCCGCGCGCCCGAGAAGGCCACTGACCGGCCGGGAGAGCGTGGGATGGCCCAGGAGCACGACCCGCTCGACGGCACCCCCGAGCGCCGGCTCGGTGAGGAGGAGGCGGTACGGGCCGATCGCCGTCGGCCCGGAACGGGCACCCGAGGTCGGTTCGGCCAGGAGCGGCCAGGCGGCCTGCTCGGCGAGCGCTCGTGCCGCGGGGCCTGCGCCGTCGCCCGCGACGACGACGGTGCGCGGTCCGCGCGGCAGGGTTGCGGCGGCCGGGGCGGACGTCGGCGCGACGACGTCGCGGTGGGTCGGAGGCGCACCCGCGTTCCAGGGCGCCTCCGGTACCAGCGGGTCGCGCAGGCCGATGTTGAGATGCACCGGTCCCGGGTCGTTGGTGCGCAGGCCGCGGGCCGCGGCGAGGGCGCGGGTGACGATCTGCGCGAGGGACCCCGGGGCCGGGGCGGCCGGGAGGTCGACGGCGTGCCGGACGGCGGCGCCGAAGATGCCGACCTGGTCGGTGGTCTGGTTGGCGCCGGTGCCGCGCATCTCGTGGGGACGGTCGGCACTGAGCACGATCAGCGGCACGCCGGAGTGAGCGGCCTCGAGCACGGCGGGGTGGAGGTTGGCGACGGCCGTGCCGGAGGTGGTCACGACCGCGACCGGGCGGCCGCTCCCGCGGGCGATGCCGAGGGCGAGGAACCCGACGCCCCGCTCGTCGAGCCTGACGTGGAGGGTGAGCCAGCCGGCGCGTTCGGCGTCGTGGAGCGCGTAAGCCAGCGGGGCACTCCTGGAGCCGGGTGCGAGGACGACGTGCCGGACGCCGTGGGCCACCAGTGCGATGACCAGGGTGCGGGCGGTGGCGGTCGCGCTCGTGGCCTCGTTCGCGGAACCGGCGATCACCGGATGACCGCCAGGGACGCGGTCACGTCGGTGAGGCGGTCGTCCCAACGTGCCGTGACGCCGTCGTCGGCATTGACGGCGGCGAGGGTCTCGGTGGTGGGTGCCGGGCGGCGGACCTCGATGGCGCCACCGTCGGGAAGAAGCGGATCGGCGACGGCGTCGCGCTCGAGGAGGTGGACGGTGGCGAGCCCGCAGGCGTACGGCAGGTTCGGGAGGGCGGCGGCGAGAGCGAGGCCGGCGGCGATCCCGACCGAGGTCTCGAGGGCCGAGCTGACGACGACGGGCAGCGCGACCTCCTCGGCGAGGCGCAGGCAGGCGCGGACGCCGCCGAGGGGCTGGACCTTGAGGACGACGATGTCGGCCGCCTCGGCGCGACGCACGGCCTGGGGGTCCTCGGCCCGGCGTACGGACTCGTCGGCCGCGATGGGGACATGGGTGCGGCGGCGCAGGGCGGCAAGGTCATCGACGCTCGGGCAGGGCTGCTCGGCGTACTCGAGTCCGCCGGCAGCGCGGTCGAGTTGGGTCAGGCGATCGAGTGCCGTGTCCAGGTCCCAGGCCGCGTTGGCGTCGATACGGATATGTCCGTCTGGGCCGAGGGCGTCGCGGACGGCTTCGAGCCTGGCCTGCTCGTCGGCGAGGCTTTGGCCGGGTTCAGCGACCTTGACCTTCGCGGTGGCGCAGCCTCCGGAGGCGGTGACGATCCGGTGGGCCTGCTCCGGTCCGACGGCGGGGACGGTCACATTCACCGGGATGGAGGTGCGGACGGGGTCGGGCCACCCTTCGTCGGCGGCCTCGAGACCCGCGCGCAGCCAGGCGGCCGACTCTGCCGCGTCGTAGTCCCAGAAGGGTGAGAACTCGCCCCAGCCCGCCTCACCGCGAAGGAGGACGCCCTCGCGGACGGTGATCCCGCGGAAGCGGGTGCGGAGCGGGACCGCGTATGTGGCGCGGACCGCGGGCGGGGCTGCGGGCATGGTGGCCAGGATAGGCGGATGGTGGGGCCGGGCCTGCAGCCGGGTTGTTCGGGACCGGCAGGGAGACTGTTCGGCCGACCCTTCGCGAGGCGGGTCGCCTCCCCCGTCGAGATGTGACCATTCCTCCGTCGAGATGTGGCGAGCACGTCCGCCACGTCACGGGCGGCGAGTAAATCGACAGCCACTTCGTCGACAGTGTGCCACTCCCGTGATACAAAGTGTGTCACTCCATTGATACGGACCGCCCCGGGGGTCGTGAAGTGATGACGATTATGAATCTGTCGCTCTTGGACTCCTTCGGTCCGGCGCTGCTCGGCCTGCTCGCTGCGCTCGCGGTCTGGGCGGTGCGGGCTCGGTTTCGGTCTTCACGCCCGGTGGTTCCCGGCGGCGTCCGAGGGTGGACCCTTGCGGGCGTACTGCTCGGCGTCGGGATCGTGCTGCTGCAGCGGGCGTTGTACCTTCCGGGCGCACCCCTGATGCGCGCGGTGGCCGGACCGGTGGAGCACTGGTTTGTCATCTTCACCACACCGTTGGTCGCCGGGCTCGCCGCCGTCGCGCTACTGGCGCTTCCGGTCGTACGCCGTTCCGGTGCCGGGTCCGCCGACCTAGCGCGCAGAACCCTGACCAGTTTTGGAGCACGGTGGTGGTTCGTCACGCTCGCCGCACTGGTGGCCGTAATGACGCTGGTGACCGTCATGGCAGGGTCGGTGTCGAGCCCCGACGAGCAGGGCCGCTACACGCGGTACCTCGTCGACGTTGGCCCTGCCGGTATCTGGACCAGCATCTACGGCTGGCACTACTCGGTGCCGTGCCTCGTGCTCACGGCTCTTCTTGTGAGCACGGCACTGATCGGTATCCAATTGGCGGCGCGACCGCCGATGACACCCGACCGCGAGAACGACGTTGCGAACCGGCGCTGGCGCACGCGCAACATCATGGCCGTGACGAGCGGCGCCCTCCTGCTGCACCTGGCGGCCGTCCTGCGCTCACTCGCCGGTGCCGCGTTTACGCATGGCGGCGTGTCCACCGAGCAAGGATGGTTCAGGATCGGATCGACCTTCGCCGCACTCGAGCAGCCGCTATGGGTGGCAGAGACCATTGCGGAACTCGTCGGCTGGCTCCTGTGGTTCACCGTGCTACTTGCCGCCGTGACCGCACTTCGCTCGCAGACCGCTTCCCAATCTCGAACCCGCCCTCGGGCTTAGGGCCGATGCCATCATGGCGTTACAGATCGGCCTGACCGACGGCGCTTCACCTGCCGAGCAGATCCGCGACCAGATCCGCGGCCTCGTCGCGACCGATCGGATCGCTGCCGGCGATCGCCTCCCCTCGGTCCGCCAGCTCGCGAAAGACCTTGGCATCGCACCCGGGACCGTCGCCAAGGCCTATCGATCACTCGAGCAGGAAGGGCTGCTGCAAACTCGCGTCGGAGGAGGGACCCGCGTCAGCCCTGAGGCCAGCACCACACCACCGGCCGTCATCGAACGCGCGCATGCCCTCGCACGAGCCAGCACCGCGGCGAGTGTCAGCCTCCAGGACGCGATCCGGGTCCTGCGCGCCGTCTGGCCCGAGTCGGACACGCAGCCGACGACAAACCGCCCCCAGGGGGACGACTCGGCCACGCCACCGTGAGCACGGGCCCCGCTCGACCGGCCGGTTCGTGTACATGGTGGCCAGCTACGGCGGTGAGCTGGTTCTCCACAGTTCTCGGAGGGTCTGGACCCGATGTGGGTGGTCTCGTCTAGCGTTGTACGTATGTTCGAACCGGTGGAGGCGGGGCGTGAGGGTCCTGGGGAGCGGCCCGCGGCGGGTGTGGTCGGTCCGGGTGGGTGGAGTGTGCTGGAGCAGCTGATGTTCCGGGCGGTCAGGATCGTCGCCGCACCGGCCGGTGAGGTCACCGACCCGCACGTCGTTCTTGTTGACTTCACCAGGTCGACCGATGCCCGGCGAGGCGAGGGGTGGCGGGCGGCTTCCCGGCTCGCGCGGCACGTGAGCCGCGAGACCGGATCCGGGTCCGGGCCAGGTGAGAACGCATCTCCCGATGCTGCCGATGTCACCGACGCACCCGATGCCGGCAGTGCCACCGATGCCCCCGATGCCGCCAATGCCACCGATGCCGTCGACGACACCCCCGACGCCGACCGTGCCGACGGTGGCGGTGGTTGCGTTGGTGGGTCGGCTGCGGAGGTGGTCGCGGCTGCGGCGTCGGTCACGGGGGTGGACCTCGCGGTCCTGCTCGAGCGCCTGGATCTGAACACTCTGGATGAGGGGGACGCGGTCGATGCGGTCGTGGCCTGGGGACGGGTCATCTCCTACGCCCAAGCCAAGCAGGGCCAGGCCGCCGCCCGGCTGGAGCAGCGCCTGGGCGACCTGTACGGCCTGCCCGATGCCGACGCGACCCGTACCGGACGCCCCGGCACTGGTGTGCGCCGCTCCACGATGCCGCGGGCCGCGACCGAGGTCGCGATGTGCCTGGGCCTCACCCGCCAGGGCGCCGCCACGCTCGTGCGGACCGCGATGATGCTCAACGGGCCGCTGTTCGCCACCGGTGAGGCCCTGGAGACCGGGCGCATCGATGCCCGCAAGGCCGACCTGATCGCCGGGAACCTCGACGGCCTCCCCGTCGAGGTCACCACGGCCGTCGAGGACGAGGTCCTACCCACCGCCGCCGGTAGGACACCCCCGCAGCTGAGCAAGGACCTCACCGCCGCGATCGTCCGCGCCGACCCCGACGGGGCCGCCGAACGTCACCGGGCCGCGAGGGCCAAACGCCGCGTCAACCACCCCCGCGCCCTGCCCGACCAGATGGCCACCCTCACCGCCGTCCTACCGATCGAGGACGCCCTGTGCCTGGACCTCGCCCTGGACGGGGCCGCCAAGACCGCCCGCGCCGACGGCGACGCCCGCACCACCGACCAGCTCCGCGCCGACATCCTCACCAGCATCGGCGCCAACGCCCTACGCCACAGCTGGATCGGCCCCCTGCCCCCCGACCGGCTTCCCCTCACCGACAGCAGCACCCACAGCAGCAGCGGAGCCAGCAACAACAGCAGCAGCAGCCGTGACAGCGACGCCGGCAACAACGGCGAGGCCGACAACAGCGGAGACCACGACCCCAATGCCGGCGCCAGCACCGACCATACCGGCGAGACGAGCAGCGTCGCTGCTGACGATTCTGCCGGTGAAGCCGGCCGAGCCGGTGGTGGCTATCGGGTCGGCACGATCGGTGGTGCCCCGGTCCAGCTCCGCGTCACCGTCCCGCTATCGACCCTGCTCGGCGGCGACGAACCCGGCGACCTCGACGGCGCCGGACCCATCGACGCCCTCAAAGCCCGTGCCCTGGCCCTGCAAGCACCCACCTGGCAACGCCTGGTCACCGACCCCATGACCGGGACCGTCATCGACATCGGACGCACCCGCTACAAACCACCAGCCGACCTGGCCCGCCTCGTCCGAGAACGCGACCGCACCTGCGTACGACCCGGCTGCAACACCCGCGCCACCGCCTGCGACCTCGACCACACCACCCCCTTCGCCCACGGCGGAATCACCGCACTGATCAACCTCGAAGCCCTATGCATCCCCGATCACCGGCACAAGACCCTCGGCGACTACCGCGTCATCCAACACCCCGGCGGCGTCTTCGACTGGATCTCCAAAACCGGACACACCTACCGCCGAGAAGCCAACGGCACCACCACCCACCACGGACGCGCCACCCCACCACCACCGAAACCCCCAGCACAACACCAGCCCGAGCCGGCCAGCACCGACCCGACCGAACCCGCTGATCCCGCCGAGCCCGCTGATCCCAAGGACGACGAGCCGCCCTTCTGAGAACCGGCGGACCAGGGCCGGCTAGCGGTACAGAGGACTCATCCGTGCCCAACCTGCCGTGTGGACGACGTCCGGCCACGCAGACCCGGCCGGCCCAAGGCAAGCATGGCAGCAGCAGCCAGAGCCGTAAGGTGACCTCCGTGAGCAGGCTGCCCGATCCCGTGTCAGAGATCTTCGAGCCCAGCGCCTGGCGCGACGTGGAGGGGTTCGACTTCACAGACATCACCTACCACCGCGGCGTCGACCGCCGCGGAGATGGCGAGACGGACCGGCCGGTCGTGCGGATCGCATTCGACCGGCCCGAGGTCCGCAACGCTTTCCGGCCGCACACCGTCGACGAGCTCTACACGGCACTGGACCACGCGCGCATGACGCCGGACGTCGCAGCAATCATCCTCACGGGCAACGGCCCGAGCCCGAAGGACGGCGGCTGGGCGTTCTGCTCGGGCGGCGACCAGAGGATCCGCGGTCGCGACGGCTACCGCTACGAGACCGGCCGTCCTGGGGATGGCGATGACGGCGGCGCACCTGACGGATCGGCCGGATCGGCCGGCGCGACCGAGAGCCAGAAGGCACCGCGCGAGCGCATCGACGCAGCCCGTGCCGGCCGCCTGCACATACTCGAGGTGCAGCGCCTCATCCGCACCGTTCCCAAGGTCGTGATCGCCGCCGTCCCCGGATGGGCAGCGGGCGGCGGCCACAGCCTCAACGTCGTGTGCGACCTCTCGATCGCCAGCCGTCAGCACGCCAAATTCATGCAGACCGACGCGAACGTCGGCTCGTTCGACGCCGGCTACGGCTCCGCGCTGCTGGCCCGTCAGGTCGGCGACAAGCGCGCGCGGGAGATCTTCTTCCTCGCCCGCGAGTACGACGCCGAGACGGCGGTGCGCTGGGGAGTCGTCAACGAGGTGGCCGACCACAAAGAACTAGAACGGCTCGCTCTCGACTATGCACGGATTATCGCGACAAAGTCGCCGCAGGCCATCCGCATGCTCAAGTTCGCCTTCAACCTGCCGGACGACGGGCTTGCCGGACAGCAGGTCTTCGCCGGGGAGGCGACCCGTCTGGCGTACATGACGGACGAGGCCGTCGAGGGTCGGGACGCATTCCTTCAGCGGCGTGAGCCCGACTGGTCCCGCTTTCCCTACTACTACTGAACACGCCGCAACCACTGGCGACCCGGGCACCGCACGGGGCGCCGGCGTGCCAGGGACGGATCACACCCGAACCAGCCCGTTGCACAGGACCGCGACCAGGCGATCCGCCTCCGCGCCGGCGTCCACGGCGTCCTGCCCCGACATCCGTGCGAAGAACGCGCGCTGGAGGCATGCGCCGAGCAGCAGGGAGGCCGCAGAGTCCGCGTCGGCGTCCGGCGTCACGCGACCGAGCGACTGCTCTCGCCGCAGGTACTCGGCCACCCAGGTGTTGACCTGCTCGGGCCCCACGCCGAGCTCCGCCAAGCGGGCACGATGCGCATCCAGCAGCGCACGGTCGGAGAACAGCCCGGCCGCCATCGGGAAGGTCGCGAGGTAGAAGTCGAGGCCGCCGCGGACCACGTCGGTCAGGTTCTGCCGCACTGTCGCAGACCCGGCACGGTCGGGCAGGCCGGCCAGCACCTCGCCCAAGCCGGGCGCACGCTCCTGCAGGACGGCGACGAAGAGCTGTGACTTGTCGGCGAAGTTCTTGTAGAGCAGCGCCTCGGAACATCCGGCGACCCGAGCGATCTCCTTGGTCGTCGCGCGCGCAATCCCCTCCGCGCGCATGATCTCGGCCGCGGCGTCGAGGATCCGATCGCGTGCCCGCACGGCCAACCTCCTGCTCGCTTGACGGGTGAGTGTTCACTCACCATCCTAGGTGGTAAGTGAACACTCACCCACCGTCATGGCAGCCGATGCAGCTCCACGCATCGGGGCCCCCACAGACCTCAACACCACATCTCAGACCTACGCATCAAACCCACGCACAGAGAGAAGGCACTATGCGCATCGCACTCTTCGGAGCGAGCGGAGGGACGGGACGCCAGATTGCCGGTCAGGCACTGGAACGGGGCCATGCCGTCACGGCGATGGTTCGAGACGAGTCTTCCTTCGACGCGGCCTTCATCCGCACCAACGACAAGCTCGGGCTGGAGGTTCTCGACGTCATGGACCCGGCCGCAGTCGCCAAGAGCATCGCCGGGCACGATGCCGTCGCATCCGCCCTCGGCCCTCGCGAGAAGGGGCCGACCACGGTGCAGAGCGATGCGACCCGGGCGATCCTCGAGGCCATGACCGCGACGTCGGTCCGGCGACTCGTGGTGGTGAGCGCGGCCGGGTTCCACACCGAGGGCGACGATCCGTTCACCAAGTCGATCGCCAAGCCGATCATCGGACGGATCCTTCGCCACCAGTTCGCCGACATGCGCGCCATGGAGGCTCTCGTGACGGCCTCGCCGACCGACTGGACGATCATGCTCCCGCCCAAGCTGAACGACGGTCGGCTGATGGCCCAGTACCGGTCCGCCCGTGACAAGACGGTGCCCCGCGGTTTCAACATCTCCCGGGCGGACCTGGCCCACGCCGTGCTCGACGTACTCGAGGACCCGACGGCGATCCGGACCACCGTCGCCGTCGCACGCTGAGTCAGTCGACGAAGGCGCTCAATCCGGTGATGGAGCGCCCGACCACCAGCTGGTTCACCTCGTTCGTGCCCTCGAAGGTGTAGATCGACTCGGCATCGGCGAAGAACCGCGCGACGTCCGTGTCGAGCGTGATCCCGTTGCCCCCGCACACCTCGCGGGCGAGCGCCACCGTCTCGCGGGCGCGTCGCGCGATCCACGCCTTGGCCATCGCCGCGTCCGCGTCCGAGAACCCGCCCGAGTCGGCGAGCTGACTCAGGCGCACGGCCATGCCGAGGGACGCGGTGAGGTTACCGAGCATCGTGGCCAGCTTGTCCTGCACCAGCTGGAAACGGGCGACCGGCCGACCGAACTGCTGCCGCTCGCCGGTGTACCGCACCGCCGCGCGGAATGCGCCGGCCTGCGCGCCGGTCGCCATCCAGCTGACGTCGGTACGCATGGAGCGCAGGAGCCGGTTGACGTCCGCGAAGGAGTTGACGCGTTGGAGCCGGCGGCTCTCCGGCACGCGTGCGCCGTCGAACGTGACATGCCCGTTGTCCACGATCCGCAGCGACGCCTTGCGCCGGATCTTCTCGATGCGTACGCCCCCGTCGGCCCTGTCCACGAGGAAGGCCTTGACCTGGCCGTCCGCCTCGTCGCGCGCCATGACGGCGAGCATGTCCGCCTGGGCGGCACCACCGATCCAGCGCTTGGCGCCCGTCAGCACCCACTCGTCGCCCTCGCGCCGTGCCGTCGTCTCCAGACCCCGGGCGACGTCGCTGCCGTGGTCGGGCTCGGTCAGCGCGAACACGCCCGTGAGGGCGAAGGTGCGCATGTCGGCGTCGAGCTCGGCGACCTGCTCCGGCGAACCGCCGAGGAGCACGGTGTTGCGGAACAGCGTGACGTGGCCGCTGTAGACGACGGCGGTCGAGACGTCCGTCCGAGCGATCTCGAAGGTACGGAACCCCCGGAAGAGGGCCCGGGACTCCTCTGGAGGGGACACGCCGTCGACCGGATCTGGCTGGGCGGTGGCCGGCCCCGAGGAGCCGCCGTCGTGCCCGACCGGGTCCATGAGCCGCAGCGCGGCCAGCGGCTCGAGGATCGACGAGGAGTACTCGCCGCGATCCCACAGGTCGTTGACCAGCGGCTTGACGTCGCGATCGAGCACCGCCCGCAAACGGGCGAGCGCGGCACGTTCGGGGTCGGTGAGCAGCAGCTCATAGCAGTACGGGTCGACGTCGCCGTACAGCCGCGTCTCGTCCGGCGCCGTGGTCATGGCGATCTCCTCGTGCCGTTCTCAGCCGTAGAAGCGGAGCAGCGTCGTCGCTGCCACGGCCGGCTTGGTGCCGCCCTCCACCTCGATGACATTGTCCATCGCGATCTGGTACCCGCCGGACACTTCGGTGACCTCGCGGATCGTCGATCCCATCCGGACCCGCGACCCCACCGGCACGGGCGCCGGGAAGCGCACCTTGTCCAGTCCGTAGTTCACCTTCACCTGCACACCATCCACCTGGAGGAGCTCCTCCGAGAGCGGGATGACCAGCGCCAGTGACAGGTACCCGTGGGCGACCGGTGCACCGAACGGCCCGGACTTCGCGCGCTCGGGGTCGACGTGGATCCATTGGTGGTCGTCGGTGGCGTCCGCGAAGAGGTTGACCTGCTCCTGGGTGACGTCGCGGTAGTCCGAGAAACCCAGGTCGGTGCCGGCCAGGCTCGGCATGTCTGTGAAAGCGACGGTGGTCGTCATGCGTTCTCCTCCGTGGTCTCTCCGGCGGCCAGTCCGAGCAGCCGCACGGCGTTGTCCTTGATGATCTTCGGCCGCACCTCGGGCTTGATCTCGAGGTTCTCGAAGTCGCGCATCCACCGCTCGGGGGTCAGCAGCGGGAAGTCGGACCCGAACATCACCTTGTCCTTGAGCAGCGAGTTGGCCTGCTTGACCAGCTGGGGCGGGAAGTACTTCGGCGACCAGCCGGACAGGTCGATGTAGGCGTTTCCCTTGTGGGTGGCGACCGCGAGCTGCTCGTCCTGCCAGGGCACCGACGGGTGCGCCATGATCAGCGTCATGCCCGGAAAGCCCGCCGCGACCGCGTCGAGCAGCATCGGGTTCGACAGACCGAGCTTGATGCCGAATCCGCCCGGCGTGCGGGCGCCGATGCCGGTCTGCCCGGTGTGGAAGATCGCCGGCAGCCGGTAGGACTCGATGGCACCGTAGAGCGGGAAGTGCCGCTGGTCGGACGGGTCGAAGTCCTGCACCGAGGGGTGGAACTTGAACCCTCGGACCCCCAGCTCCTCGACCTGCCTGCGGGCCTGGTCGACAGCGTCGTCCGCCCACGGGTCGACCGACCCGAACGGGATGAGCACATCGTTGTTCCGAGCGGCTCCCGCAACGACGTCGGCGACGGAGTTCGGCGGGTGCCCGAGTCCGGAGGTGGCGTCCACGGTGAAGACGACGGCGGCCATGGACCGCTCGCGGTAGTACGCCGCCGTCGCGTCGACGTCCATGCGATCGGTCGGTGCGTTGAAGTACTTGGCCGCGGCGTCGACGAACTCGTTCGGCAGCGCGAGCCGTCCGCCGGTGTCCTTCTCGACGTGGACGTGCATGTCGATGGCGACGAGACCGGCCGGGTCGACGGCGCACTCGTACCTGACGGCATCCGTCACGACGACGCACCGCCAGACCTGGCAGCGCCGGACTTGTCCGTGCCCGACTTGTCCGTGCCCGACTCGTCGTCGGCGGTCGCCGGCGGCTCCGGCATCGGCTGCCCGACCTTCTGGAGGGAGCGGCCGAAGATGGAGTCGAAGTCCGCTGCGAGGTCCTCGGCGGACCAGCCGCCGTCCCGGAAGGCCGTGACGACCTCTTCGGGGTGAGACCACAGCGCCACGCGGTCGCCACCGATCCCGACGGCCTGGCCGGAGACCTCGGAGGCGGCGTCGGAGGCGAGGAAGGCGATCAGGCCCGAGACGTCCTCGGGTGTGCCGAAGCTCAGCACGCGGCGCGCGAACGGCACGGGCTCTCCGTTGGCGGCGGCGTCAGAGAACTGCTTGAAGAACGGAACCGTGTCCGTCATCGCCGTCGCGGCCACCGGGATGACGGCGTTGGCCGTGATGCCGGCGCGCGCCAGCTCCAACGCCCAGGTGCGCACCATGCCGACGATGCCGGCCTTGACGGCCGCATAGTTGGTCTGGCCGAAGTTGCCGCGTTGACCCGTCGGCGAGCCGATGCAGATGATGCGCCCGCCCTCGCCCTGGCCTCGCAGGTACGTGGCGGCCTCACGCACGCAGGTGAAGGTGCCCCGCAGGTGCACGTCGACGACCGTGTCGAAGTCGTCGTCGGACATCTTCCACAGGACGGTGTCGCGCAGGACGCCGGCGTTGGTGACCAGGACGTCGAGGCGGCCGAAGGTGTCCACGGCGGTCGAGACGAGTTTCTTCGCGGTCTCGGTAGGGCCGACCGGGGCGACGACGGCGACCGCCTTGCCGCCGTCGGTCTCGATCGCGGCCACCGCCTCGTCCGCGTGCTGGTGATCGACGTCGTTGACGACGACGCTCGCCCCCTGGCGGGCCAGCTCCCTGGCGTACGCGAGGCCGAGGCCCCGGCCACTGCCCGTGACGATGGCGACTTTTCCGGTCAGGTCCATACACTCCTCCGTGTCCGCGTCGACCGTCCTACGAGGGCTGGTCCTCGAGGCCCCGGTCAGTCTTTCGGTGGTTGATGGCCAGTGTCAATCATTGACCACCGCAACTGTCGCCCGTAGGCTCCCGGCATTCGACCCGAGGAGCGTGCATGACGACCCGCGAGAACATCGGCCTGCTGCTCTCGCTGGCCAGCGCCCGAGGCGTGGCCTCGGCGACAGCCGCCCTGCGGCCGGTCGACCTGAGCACGAGGTCGTACACGCTCCTGGAGCTCGTCATCGACTCCGGAGGCACCAGCCAGCGCGAGCTCGCGGACGCCCTGCGCCTGGACCCGAGCCAGATCGTCGCGCTCGTCGACGGTCTCGAGGAGCGCGGGCTGGCCCAGCGCCGCCCTAACCCCGAGGACCGCCGGCAAAAATCCGTCGTCGCCACCACCGAGGGCCGCAAGGTCTTCCGTCAGGCCCGGAAGCTCATCGACGCCTCCCTGGAGGAGTTCCTGGGCGACCTCGACGCCGACGAGCGCGACACTCTCCGCGCCCTCCTCACCCGGATCGTGCGTCCCAACCGGCACTCCCTGGTGAACGCCGGCTGAGACCAGCACCCGTGGGCCGCGGCCTCGGCCCGTCCATCCCACGAGGGACTGGGCGTGCGGCTACCCGAACAGCACGACAGCCTTCACGACCGTCTGGTAGATCCCGTACGCGAGCGGGACCGCGACGACGATCCACGCACCGACCACCAGCGGGGACTTCTTGACCGGGACGTCGTCGTCCGTGGTCGCGGCGCCGGCCTCCTTGTCGGCCGGCTCGTCAGCGCCCCGCTCGTGGAACTTCTCGGCCACGGGCTTGATGGCAAGGTTGCAGATGAAGCCGACCACGAGGACGCCGACCATCGTCAACAGGGCCGGCCGGTAGTCCGCAGCGACCAGCGCGCCCGGTTCTCCGCGGGCGTCGAGGAACCGGTTGATGATCAGCGGGCCGGCGATGCCGGCGGCCGACCACGCGGTGAGCAGACGGCCGTGGATGGCGCCCACCTGGAACGTGCCGAAGAGATCGCGCAGGTAGGCGGGCACCGTCGCGAAACCGCCGCCGTAGAAGCTGATGATGATGCCGGCGAACAGCACAAAGAGCACCACGGCGCTGGACCCCACGAGCGCGAGCAGCAGGTACAGCACGATGCCGAGGCCGAGGTACATCACGTAGATGTTCTTCCGGCCCGTGAAGTCCGACGTCGAGGACCAGACGAAGCGGCCGGCCATGTTGCACAGCGACAGCAGTCCCACGAACCCGGCGGCCGCTCCCGCGGCGATCATCGAAGACCCGTCCTCGCCGCGGAAGAAGTCACGGATCATCGGGGCGGCCTGCTCGAGGATGCCGATACCGGCCGTGACGTTGCAGAACAGCACGAGCCACAGGAACCAGAACTGCGGCGTCCTGATGGCGTTGTCCGCCGAGACGCTCTCCGTGGTGACGAGCGCCTTCTTCGTGACCTTGGAGGGGTCGAAGCCGTGGGGCTGCCAACCCTCGTGCGGCACGCGCACGATCGCCGCGCCGAAAAGCATGACGACTCCGTACACCAGTCCCAGGGTCACGAAGAGCTGTGCCACGGCGGAGCCGGACGCCACACCGGCGCCACCGGCTGCCGGGTCGTAGTTGGGGTCGTACACGCCGAGCAGCCAGGACGACAGCGGGCTGGCGATCATCGCGCCACCACCGAAGCCCATGATCGCCATGCCGGTGGCGAGGCCCGGCCGGTCGGGGAACCACTTGATGAGCGTCGATACCGGAGAGATGTAGCCGATGCCGAGTCCGATACCGCCGATGACGCCGTAGCCGAGGTAGACGAGCCAGAGCTGGTTGGTCGAGATGCCCAGCGAGCCGACGAGGAACCCCACCGACCAGCACAGCGCGGCGGCGACCATGGCCCGGCGCGGACCGCCGGAGTCCACCCAGGTGCCGAAGACTGCGGCGCTGACCCCGAGCATGACGATGGCGATCGAGAAGATGATCCCGATCGCCGTCAGGGAGGTGTCGAAGTGCTCCACCAGTGCGGTCTTGTACACGCTGGTGGCGTACACCTGGCCGATACACAGGTGCACCGCGAGCGCGGCGGGCGGAATGAGCCAGCGGTTGAAGCCTGGACGCGCAACGGTGCGCTCCCTCTCGAGCACGGCGAGTGTCATCGAACCCCCTCCTTGGATGGTGGCCACACCCTAGGGGTGCCGTCCCACCCCCACCACCGCAGGTGTTCCACCCCTCGGGACGTGCGAGCCGACGCGCCTACCTGCCGCCGCCGGCCGCAGGAGCAGCAGCGAGGGCTACTCCAAACACCCGTGGGCCACAGTTCTGCCTGTAGCCCGTGGTGTTCGGAGTAGCCCTCGCTCAGATACCTCAGTACGAGATCGACGAACCCGAGATCGGCAGCAGCTCGATCCAGGTGATCCCTGGCGCGAGCAGCACCGGGTCGCCGCCGCGGGTGATCCGGAGCGGCTCGGCCGCCTCGCCCTTGGCCCACGCGACATCCACGGCACGACCCCGGCTGAAGACCACGCCCTCACCCTCGCCCTGCAGGATCGTCTCCGGCACGGCCGCGCCGCTGACGTCCCGACGCCCGGTCATCTCGACCGGGACCCGCAGCACGACGACGTTGGTCGCCAGGACCGGGTCGCCGTCCTCCGAGGACTGCAGGGAACCGCTCTCGCTGCGTCGCCAGCAGCCCGGTCCCACACCACGTCCGGACCGTGCGTCCGGCTGCCACGTCCAGCCGGGATTGGCGGAAGGGAACGACAGATCGACCGATGGGGCGCGGTCCCCGTCGGTAGCGGCGGTGGCGTCGTCGGACTCCTCGGCGAAGTGGAGGAGGTCGTCCGGCGGGCCCGACGGCGAACCGGTCGCCTGGTCCAGGAACGCCTCGCCGGAGCCGTACAGGTTATGCGGTGCCCGGCGGTGGTCCGCCCGGTAGAAGCCCGAGCCTCCGCCGTCGTGCGAGATCACCTGCAGGCCGGCGTCTCGGGCCCGGTTGACGTACGGTGCCAGCCCTCCGGAGAAGACCAGCAGGCCGCCCACGGGCGCGGCGATGGCGGCATCCATGGGTCGGATCGAACGGATGGGCCCGAGCACCTCGGGGACCACGGAGTGGTAGACGGCGCTGAACCGGGTGATCCCGCCCTCGACCATCTCCTCCCAGACGATGTCGGCGTCCTCGAGTCCCGACTGCGGCCTGGCCTGCGCCGAGTTCTCGATCTTGACCGAGAGCGCCGGACGCCCAGGGAGATCGCCCTCCAGCGGTGCGCCGGTGAGCGGCCACCGAGGTTCCGGTGTCGGCGTCGGGGTCGGCGTCGGCGACGGGGTCGGTGAGGGTGTCGGCCGGGGAACGGGTGTGGACTCTCGGCCGGACGAGGTGCATCCGGCCAGGCCCAGCGCGACGGCGGAGGCCAGTGCCGTGGTGACGGCACGGCGAGGGAGGAGCGGGCCGCCTGCCGCCTCGAGGCCGTCGACGGGGCCGCCGTCGGTCATGTGCTGCTCACCGTCTGCGGGACCTCTTTCGCGCGCGTCGCTGATCATCCGGCACCTGTCCTTCCCAAGCTCGGGCCAGCCTAGACCCGCTCTAGGGTTGGCCCGTGACGTCCCAGCCAGAGCCGCAGAGTGCAGAGACCGAGCGAGTCTCGGATGCCGGGCGCTCGGCGACCGATCCCCGGTTCCTTCCACTCCGGGGCGGCATCGGGCAGGAAGATGTCGCCGCCCTGCTGGCGGCCCTGCGCCAGGTCCTCGGATCCGCCGCTGCGGCGCAGGCGGTGCTCCCGCATGCGCCGGAGCTGTCGGGCAGCGCCGCGGTGGACGACGTTCGTGCTCGGATGCGCGTGCCGGTCCCGGCCGGGACCGCCGTCGTGCTGCAGACGTCCGGGTCGACCACCGGGACCGGTCACCTCGTCGCGCTGACGGGTGACGCGCTCGTGGCGAGCGCCCGGGCGACCGAGCAGCGCCTCGCGGGGCCGGGCCGATGGTTGCTCGCCGTGCCCGCCCACCACGTCGCCGGGCTCCAGGTGCTGGTGCGGTCCGTCGTCGCCGGGACGGAGCCGATCGTGGTGGACACCGCGGCCGGGTTCGACCCGCACCGCCTTGCCGCGGCCGCCGCCCGGACGGACACGGCCACCCCCGGCTACCTCTCGCTGGTGCCCACCCAGCTGGTCCGGGTGCTGGCGGCCGGTGAGGAGGCGGTGGCCCCTCTGCGTCATCTCGCGGCGATCCTCGTCGGTGGGGCGGCGGCCTCGCCCCACGTGCTCGCCCAGGCGCGCGACGCCGGACTCGCGGTCCGCACCACCTACGGCATGACCGAGACCGGCGGCGGGTGCGTGTACGACGGCGTCCCGCTGCCCGGGGTCCGGCTGCGGATCGGCGACGGAGAACGCGTGGAGATCTCCGGACCGACCCTTGCACTCGGCTACCTCGACGATCCAGACTCCGGCGCCTTTGCCGAGGAGGCTGGCGTTCGGTGGCTGCGCACCCAGGACCGTGGCGAGCTCCTGACCGACGAGCACGCCGACGTCCGGCTCCGGGTGCTGGGGCGGGCGGACGAGGCCATCACCACCGGCGGCGTCACGGTCTCGCCCACGGCGGTCGAGCGTGTGGTGGTCGAGCACCCAGGAGTCGCCGAGGTGGCGGTGGTCGGCGTGGCGGACGCGGAGTGGGGTGAGCTGGTGACCGCCGTCGTCGTGCCGAGCGCTGCCCGGGCCGACCTCACCCTCACGCAGCTGCGCGCGCTGGTGACGGGGCGGCTCGGTGCGGCGCACGCCCCGCGGGCGCTCGTGCTGGTCCGGGAGCTTCCGCTGCGCGGACCGGGCAAGGTCGACCGACGGGGCGTCGCGCGGGTGGCGGCGAAGGCGCTGGAGGATCCTGCCTCCCATGATGGTGGAGCCGACCGCGGTGGCGGTGGCCGGGGCGTCGAACGTCACGCGACCGGCGCGTCCTGAACGGTCGCCGCCGTGAAATACCCTGGGGCGTCCCCCGCCTCGTGAACTGCCGGAGCAGCATGGCCACCGTGTCCGACTGGTTGGAAGGTGCGCGCCTGCGCACCCTGCCGGCCGCACTCTCACCGGTCCTCCTCGGCACCGGCGCCGCCCTCGGTGCCGGTGAGGCGTCCGCCGTGCGGGCCCTGCTCGCCGCGGGCGTGGCACTCGCCCTGCAGGTCGGAGTCAACTACGCGAACGACTACTCCGACGGCGTCCGGGGCACCGACGACGTGCGCACCGGGCCGCCGCGGCTCACCGGCGGTGGCATCGCCGAGCCGGCGGCGGTCAAGCGGGCCGCGTTCCTCGCCTTCGGTGTCGGTGCGGTGCTGGGCCTGGTGCTCGTGGCCCTGTCCGGGTCGTGGTGGCTGCTGTCTCTCGGCGCGCTGGCCGTCGCGGCCGCGTGGTTCTACACCGGCGGCAAGCACCCGTACGGCTACCTCGGGCTCGGCGAGGTCGGTGTCTTCGTCTTCTTCGGGCTCGTGGCGACGCTGGGCACGGTCTGGACGCAGGCGCACGCGCTGCCGTGGACCGTCTGGGTGGGGGCGAGCGGCCTCGGCCTGCTCACCTGCGCGGTCCTGATGGTCAACAACGTGCGGGACATCCCGACCGACGCACGGGCCGGCAAGCGCACCCTCGCCGTCCGGCTCGGTGACCGCCGCGCCCGGCTGACCTACGTGGGGATGCTGGTGGCGCCGCTGGTCCTGGGGGCCGCCTGCGCGGTCGTCAACCGGTGGTCGCTGCTGGTCCTGCTCCTGGTGCCCTGGGTGGTGCGCTTCTCACGGGTGGTCCTTCGCGGTGCCACGGGGCGGGAGCTCATCGTCGTCCTCCGGGACACGGGACTCCTCGGCCTCGGCTACGGAATCCTGCTCGGCGTCGGCCTCGCGACCTGAGCCGACCTGGGACTCTGCACCCGGCGCGGGCTGCGAGCCGCTCTCGTTCGAGCCGCTCTCGCGCGTGGAGCTCCGCGCTGCCGCGTCGACGGCAGCGTCCTCGTACGCGGCGTCGGCCTCGACCTCGTCGGAGAACACCGGGCGCTTCTCACGCAACGGGTCGTACTCGGCGAGCACCTCGGCCGCCCCAGCATGCTGGCGGCGCAGCACGAGGAAGGATACGAGCGCGCCGACGACGATGGCCGTCACCCACAGCAGCCAGGCACGCATGCCGAGCAGGTACAGCACACCGGCGCACGCCAGCACGATGGCGACGCGGAGGACCGTGTAGAAGAGCAGGCGCACGCCCCCAGCGTAGGCGTCCGAGCACGGCTCCCGGTCCGGTGACTCCACGTCGTGCCGGTCTTCGTCCCGCGCGGCGTTCTCCGGCGACATACCCTGAGGAGATGATCCGCCTCTTGCCCGTCATCCTGATATTCGCGATGGTCGTCTACGCGCTCATCGACTGCTCGCGGACACCGGACGACGAGATGCCCGCGGGACTACCGAAGGTCCTCTGGATCATCCTCATCGTCCTCGTCCCGGCCGTCGGTGCGCTCGCCTGGATCATCGTCAGCCGGGTGTCGCGGTCCAAAGCCCAGACCACCACCGACCGCCGGCCCGGCGTGTGGAGCGCCCCCACCGACCGGAAGCCGATACGCCGGAGCGGGCCGGTCGCCCCGGACGACGACCCGGAGTTCCTCAACCGCCTCGAGCGGGAACGGCGGCGGGCGGAGCGCGAGCGGCAGGCCCGCGAGCGTCGCGACGACGGGACGGACCCCGAGGCCTCCCAGGGCGGCACCGCCGCCGGCTGAGAGTCAGCCCAAGCCGCTGTAGGAGTGCAGGCCGTTGAACACCAGGTTCACCAGGAAGTAGTTCGCCAGCACGCACGCGAAGCCGAAGATCGACAGGTAGGCGGCGCGGCGGCCTTCCCACCCGCGGGTGGCGCGCGAGTGCAGGTACGCGGCATAGACCACCCACACGACGAACGACCAGGTCTCCTTCGGGTCCCAGCCCCAAGGGCGCCCCCAGGCGTGCTCCGCCCAGATCGCGCCGGCGACGACGGTGAACGTCCACAGCATGAAGCCGACGGCGTTGAGCCGGAACGCCAGGCGCTCGAGCTCCGCCGAGCTCGGCATCGACTCGACCAGCTTCGACATGCGGCGCGGCGCGGGAGGGCCCGACGACGGCGCCTGCTTCGCCGGCGCACCGGCGCCGACCAGTTCGGGCGCGCGCTCGGCCGCCCTCTCGGTCTCGTGCGCCGCCTCCCGCAGCTCGCCACGCTCCCGGACGAGCTGGAGGCTCGACAGGATCGCCGCGACCGTGAGGACACCCGTCGCGATGGTGGCGATCGAGACGTGGATGACGAGCCAGTAGCTGTCCAGGGCCGGCTGGACGCCGTCGGCGCGGACGAAGAGGACCGAGACGGCGACCCCGAGCAGCAGCAGCACCGGTCCGATGACGAAGGTGCCCAGGAACCGCAGGTCGCGGCCGCGCTGGAGGCCCAGGAAGACCCCGACCGCAATCAGCGTGGCGAGGATCGAGAACTCGTACATGTTCGCCCACGGCACCCGCTCGGCCGCGATGCCCCGTGTGACGACCCCGGCGAGGTGCAGCAGGATGCCGACCCGGGTGGTCGACATGGCGATCCCCACGGCCTTGCGCCGGCGTTCGACCGGACGGCGTTCGACCGGCCGACGGTCACGCAGGCCGGACAGGTCGACGGCGAACGCGACGAGCGCCACCATGTAGGCCGCCATGGCTCCGTAGACGAGGAGCGTGCTGAGCTGGCCGAAGTCGGTCATTGGGGGCTTCCTTCCTCCGCTCCCACCTCGTGGGCGTGCGTCGAACTATTGTGCACCGGGGTCCCGGCGGCCTCCACCACCCGCTCGAGATCACGGGCAAGTCCGGGATCGTCTCCGCGGGCGAGGGCGGCAGAGGTGAGCAGGGTGCCGCCACCTGCGTCCTGGTCGCGGGGTTCGAGCCGGACCCACAGCCGCCGCCGCGGCACGAACAGCGAGCCGAAGAGACCGAGCATCGCGGCCACGGCGGAGCCGAGCAGGTAGGGCAGCGACGGGTCGTAGCGCAGGTCGAGCGCCGCGAACCGCGGCAGCCCCTCCCACGTGACCGACCCGAGGCCCTCGGGCAGCTGGACCGTCTCCCCCGGCTCGATGAACAGGGTGACCGGCTGCTGGCCGTTCTCGGCCGACCCGGGCGAACCGTCGGCGGACTCCTCGTAGACCTGGCGCATGTCGTCGGTGTCGAGCACGTAGACGTTCTGCGGCACTCCGTCGTCGAGCCCGAGATCGCCGGCGTGCAGGGTGAGCACCAGCAGCGGGGCGTTCGGCTGGGGGTGGACCGAGCGGGCGCCGGAGCCGTCGGGCTCGACCACGGCCGTCGGGAGCAGTGCCCCGGTCAGGCCGAGCTGCTCCTGCCCGGCGGTGACGTCGGGGACCTTGACGACGCCGCGGGAGGTGTAGACCGAGTCCTCCGGCAGGAAGGGCACGGCGCCGGAGAAGGCCACCTCACCGGCGCCGTCGCGCACCGTCAGCCTGGGGGCGTACCCGTTGCCGGAGAGATAGACGTTCGCGCCCCCGGCGTTCATGGGGTGGTTGACCTCGATCCGCTCCTGGCGCGTGCCGCCGTCGGGTTCGGTGACCGTGACGTCGGCGGCGAACTCCCGAGCCTGGGCGTCGACCGTGAACTCGGAGCTGAAGTCCCCGAGGGTGAAGGTGAACGGCTCGAGGTCGGCCGGGTCGAAGAAGGTGCCCGGCTCGAACGAGTCGTACTCGAGCACGGAGTTCGCGAAGGACTCCCCCTCGACGACGACCGCCTGGCCGCGGTAGCTGTACAGCTGCCCGGCGGCCATCGCGAGCAGGATCCCGACCAGGGAGAGGTGGAAGACGATGTTGCCGGTCTCGCGCAGGTAGCCGCGTTCGGCCGTGATACCGCTCGGGGTGCTCGCGGCCCGGTAGCGGCCCTTCAGGCTCCGCAGGACGGCGTCCTCGACCGTCTCTGGGTCCTCCTCCAGTGTCCGCTCCGCGCGCACCGGGAAGCGGTCGAACCGGCTCGGCACCCGTGGTGGCCGGGCACGCATGGCACGCCAGTGCACCGCGACGCGCGGGACGATGCAGCCGATGAGCGAGGCGAACAGCAAGAGGTATATCGCCGCGAACCACGGAGAGCCGTAGACGTCGAAGAACCCGAGGCGCTCCAGCCACGGCGCCAGCGACGGGTGGTCCGCCCGGTACTCGGCGACGGCGGGGGGGTCGGTGGGGGCCTGCGGGAAGAACGAGCCGGGCAGGGCGGCGACGGCGAGCAGCAGGAGGAGCATGAGCGCGACCCGCATGCTGGTCAGCTGTCGCCACATCCACCGCAGCCAGCCGATCGCGCCGAGGCGCGGCTGGTTCGGGCGGGTCGGTGGGCCGCCCCGGACCGCTCCGCCGGCGGGCAGCCGTTCGGCCTGTCCCGCCTTGGAGCTGAGGTTCGTGGGGTCCGATCGGTCGGTCCGCTCCGACTGCACTCTGGACACGGATCACACCACCGTCTCGAAGCCGCTGATGAGTCCCTGCAGGTAGCGCGAGAACGTACCCCACAGGCCCGTCACGAGGGCCAGGCCGAGCAGGACCAGCAGGCCGCCGCCGAGCTTCTGGATGGCGCGCCGACGGCGACTCAGGAACGTGAGGACTCGCGTGGAGCGGGAGAACAACATGGCCAGCACCACGAACGGGACGCCGAGACCCAGACAGTAGGCGACGGCGAGCGCCACACCGCGGGCCGGGTCGGCGCCGCCGAAAGACAGGCTGAGGACGGCGGCGAGGGTGGGACCGATGCAGGGCGCCCAGCCCAGACCGAAGACCACACCGAGGAGCGGTGCGCCGAGCAGGCCGGCACGCGGGGCCAGGTGCGGCCGGCGCTCGGCCTGCAGGAACGGCACGTAGCCCACGAAGGCCAGGCCCAGCAGGATCACCACGACGCCGAGGACCGGCAGCACGACGTCCATCCACTGCTGCAGGGCCACGCCGGCGAGCGAGAAGGCGACGCCGAGCAGCACGAAGACGGCGGAGAAGCCGAGAACGAAGAGCAGCACGCCGGTCAGGAGCCGGCCGTTAGCGCGGCCGCGGCTGCCGGCGGCCGCAGCACCGGCGCCTGTCGTCCCGGAGGACCCGGCCATGCCGCCGAGGTAGCCGACATAGCCGGGCAGCAGCGGCAGCACGCACGGCGAGGCGAAGGAGACCAGTCCGGCGACCGCGGCCACGGGCAGGGCCGCGAGCATCGAGCCGTCCAGCACCGTGCGCTGGAAGGTCTCGGCGAGCTGGTCCCACACGGCGGGTCAGGCCTCCTCGGCGAGCACGTCGTCGATCAGGCCGCGCAGGACGGAGGGGTCGGCCTGGCCGAGGACGCGCGCGGCGACTCGTCCCTCGTCGTCGAGCACCACGGTCGAGGGCATCGCCTGCAGCGGCACCACGCCCTCCAGTGCAGCGACGGCCCGGGCGCCCTGGTCGTGCAGGGAGGGGTACGGGACCGAGAAGGTGCGCTCGAACGCCTGGGCGGTCCTGGCTTCGTCCCGCGGGTTGACGCCGAGCACGTGTACGCCCTCGCCCGTGTAGTCCTCGTGGATCTTCTTGAGGTCGGGAGCCTCCGCCCGGCACGGTGGGCAGGCGGCGTACCAGAAGTTGAGCACGACGACGTCCCCCCGCCAGTCCGCGAGGTTCACCTCGTCTCCGGCGTACGTGGTCCCGGTGTGCTCGACCGGCTCTCCGCGCTCGTCGGGCGCCCACGTCTTGAAGGACCCGTCACCGGCCTCGTACCCGGCATCGACGGCACCGCCGGCCTGCCCGCTCCCTCCCGGTGCGCACCCGGCCAGCACGGCGACGACGGTGAGCGCCGCCGCGGCGACCCGCACGGCGGCTCCTCTCACGCCGTCGTCCCGTCCTTCTCGGAGAGGTCTGGGGTGGCGGCCTCGGCGTCGTCCGCGACCGTGGAGGTCGCGGTCGCCGGAAGCTCTGCCGGAGAGGTGCCCGGCACCATGTCCCAGGCACCGACCAGCAGGTCGGCCGCCGGCTCCCAGTAGCGCACGTCGACGAGGCGGCGCCCGTCGAAGGTCAGCGAGGTCAGGGAGGCCAACGAGCACTCGCGTCGACGGGGGTCGTGGGCGAGCGGCTTGCCCTGGAGGTGGCGCCGGGTGACCCAGATGGGGAGCTGATGGCTGACGAGGACGGCCTCACCGCCGGCGACCTCGTCCAGGACCGCGACGACGGCATCCCTGAGGCGGCGCACCTGGGTTCGGTACGGCTCGCCCCAGCTCGGCCGCACCGGGTTGGTGTAGGCCAGCCAGTGACGGGGACGGGCGAGCTCCCAGCGGTTCACGTTCACCGCGGTGCCCTCGAAGTGGTTGTCCGCCTCGATCAGGCGTGGGTCGGTCCGCACGGCCAGCCCGTACGCTCGCGCCGTCGCCTCGGCGGTCTGCTGCGCGCGCTGCAGCGGCGAGGCGACGACCGCGCGCACGTCGTGCCCACCGTCGTGCAGGGTCTCGGCCACCCTGGACGCCATCTGGTGACCACGTTCCGAGAGCCGGTAGCCGGAGAGCCGTCCGTACAGGATGCCGTCGGGGTTGTGGACCTCGCCGTGGCGCATGAGGTGGACCGTGGTGCGGTGCATGGTCCCAGTGTCGCAAACCGCGGGTCCGCGCCGGTGCCGGGAGAAGGAGGATGTGAGACCGTTCACGCTCCGTCGGGCGGACCGACAAGATCCTCGTCGGCGATCGTGGCCATGATCTCGCCCAGCTGACGCAGCTGCTCGGGGCTCAGCCGGTCCACCAGACGCTCGCGCACCGATGCCACGTGCGTCGGCGCCGCGTCCTCCAGCCGGGCGAAGCCCTCGTCGGTCAGGATCGCGTTGATGCCCCGCCGGTCCTCAGCACACGGTCGGCGCGCGACCAGACCGGCCGTCTCCAGCCGGCGGACCAGGTGCGTGAGCCGCGAGCGTGAGTGCACCAGCTCCTCGGCGAGCACGGACATGCGCATCGTCCGGCTCTCCGCCTCGGAGAGGCGCACGAGGACCTCGTACTCGCTGAGGGAGAGACCCACGGCGGTCTCGAGGTCTCGGTTCAGGTGTTCCTGCAGGCTGGCGTTCCCGCGCAGGTAGTTGCGCCAGTCGCGCTGCTGGTCGGCGTCGAGCCACCGAACGCCCTGCTCATCCGCCTCGGTCGGCATGGTCCTCCTCCACTCGCGGGGTCGACACGACAGCGCCGCTGCCGATCACGAAAAACCTGCTGCCGATCATGCTCGCTCCTACGTGTCCCGGGTCACGATCCGGCCGACCTCTTGCACGGCACCGCTGACCGGGGGATATAGTTTAACCGTCAACTACTTCGCCCGCCGGTCCGGCGGGCACTCGTCAGGAGGTTTCCGTGGCCGACATTCCCCCAGGCACGTACGTCATCGACCCGGCGCACACCGAGATCGGCTTCTCGGTCCGTCACGCCGGCATCTCCAAGGTGCGCGGCAAGTTCGAGAAGTTCACCGGCACGCTCCAGGTGAACGACGACCTGGCCAGCTCCGCCGTGAACGTCACCATCGACGCGGCCTCCGTCAGCACCGGTGACCCGAACCGCGACGGCCACCTCCGCTCGGCCGACTTCTGGGACGCCGAGAACAAGCCGGAGTGGACGTTCGTCTCCACCGGCGTGACCGGCGACGGCGAGGAGCTCACCGTCGCCGGCGACCTGACCATCAACGGCGTCACCCGACCGGTCGAGCTGGCCGCCGAGTTCAACGGCGCAGCCGTGGACCCCTTCGGCTCCCGGCGGATCGGCTTCAGCGCCACCACGGTCGTCAACCGCAAGGACTTCGACCTGACCTGGAACGCCGCGCTGGAGACCGGCGGCATCCTGGTCGGCGAGAAGGTGACCATCAACCTCGAGATCGAGGCGACCCCGCAGGCCTCCGACGCGCGGGAGTCGGCCGAGGCCGAGGCCCACGCCTGACCCCAGGCCAGAGCAGCACCAACGCACAGCACGACGGCGGCACCAACCTGGTGCCGCCGTCGTGCTGTGCGTGGCGCTTGTCGCTTGCCTGCGGCGTTTCTCGCTCAGGGCGCCTCAACCGGTCAGGGCCGCTCGAACCCGGTCGCCCTCGATGCGCCAGTACCCCTGCTGCACGCCGTCGACGGTGACCACGGGCACGAGCTCGCCGTAACGCTCACGGAGGTCGTCGTCGGTGTCGACGTCGACCTCGACGTACCCCTCGCCCGTCTCCGCACTCACTCGCTCGAGGACGTCGCGCGCACGGGCGCACAGGTGGCACCCGTCACGTCCGTAGAGGACGACACGAGCCTCCGGCGGTGCGGCGGGATTCTCCATACGCCCGAGCCTACGCGCGACCTGGGCCGCGGGAAGCGCGACCGAGGTGCAGACCCCCGGCACGCGGCTGCTGAACTCCGCGCCCGGGCCGGGAGGTGGCCGGATACGACGAAGGCCCAGCGCACCGGCCGGGCCTGACGTCTGCGCGCCGCTAGGGCGCGACGCTCACTTCTTGTTGCGACGCTGGTGACGCGTCTTGCGAAGCAGCTTGCGATGCTTCTTCTTCGACATGCGCTTGCGGCGCTTCTTGATGACAGAGCCCACTGGGCACCTCGCTGGATCGACGGAACGAACACGAGCGCGCGACCAGCACGGCCGCGCGCGGAACTTCAGAAGTCTACCTGTCGGCCGCGGGGCGCACTAACGGGCCTCCGCACCCCACTCGTCGCCCAGGCCCTCGGAGATGAGTTTCTCCACGGCGGCCTCCGGCACGCGGAAGGACCTCCCCATGCGCACGGCCGGCAGGTCACCGGAGTGCACCATGCGGTACACCGTCATCTTCGAGACCCGCATCAGCTGGGCGACCTCGGCGACGGTGAGAAACCGCGGCGTTCCCAGCTGCTCAGCCATCTCCACCGTTCTCCTCGTTGCCGCTCATGCTCTGGCGGCCCGGACGCATGATGCAATATAGGGGTAAAGACGCACATTCCGAAATGGCTGACGCCGATCGACGGCCTCTGTCGCCCGCTCCGGGCACCGTACGTCAGTCTGGCATCGGGTCCAGACCGTGCCACGGGAAGACCGCCTGACGGGTCGCCATGATGGCCCGGTCCACCGGGTCGTCCGGGTTGTACCCGTCGGCGAACCGGGCGAACTCCGACGTTCCGCCGTCGGACATCGTGGCCGGCACATCGACGTTCGCGACCTCCAGCACCGCACGACGCCATGCCTCCGGAATCGGCGTCTCGGGGTCGATCGGATGGCCTGCCACGACGGCGGCCAGGTGGGTCCACACTCGTGGGACCACGCCGACGACATCGTAGCCGCCGCCGCCGGTGGCCAGCCAACGGCCGCCGGCGTGCGCGTCGGCGAGCTCGGACATCAGCAGGGCGGCACGGCGCTGGGCATCGATCGAGACCTCGAGCTCGGTGAGTGGGTCGTTGCCGTGGCAGTCGCAACCGTGCTGGGTGACGAGGACGTCGGGCCGGTGGTGCTCCACCAGAGGCGCGGCCACCGCCTCGACCGCACGCAGCCAGTCGGCGTCCGAGGTGCCGGCCGGTAGCGCCACGTTGACGGCACTTCCACGGGCAGAGCTGCCGCCGACGTCGTGGGGGTAACCCGTCCCCGGGAACAGCGTGCCGGGGTGCTGGTGGACCGACACCGTCAGCACCCGCGGGTCGTCCCAGAACGCGCGCTCGACACCGTCGCCGTGGTGAGCGTCGTGGTCCACATAGGCGATTCGGGCGGCCCCCGCCTCGAGCAGCCAGGCGATGGCGGCGGCCACGTCGTTGTACACGCAGAAGCCGGACGCCTTCGCCGCCATGGCGTGGTGCAGCCCGCCGGCCAGGCTGAACGCACGTCCGGGTGCCTCCTCCCAGACGGCTCGCGCGGCGGTGAGCGTCGAGCCGACGATCCGGGCGGAGGCGGTGTGCACCTCGGCGAACAGCGGGTTGTCCGGCGTCCCGAGCCCGATTTCCTCGGCCGCCACGCCGTCCTCCCCGGCGGCGCGCACGGCCTCGACGTAGTCGCTGGTGTGGACACGGTGCAGGTCCCGGTCCTCGGCCACCGGTGCGGGGCGGACCTCCACGTCCGGCAGGTCGAACACCCCCATGGCGCGCAGGAGCTCCACGGTCAGCATGAGTCGCACCGGAGCCATCGGGTGTCCGGCGCCGAAGTCGTAGCCGACGAGCTCGTCGGACCAGACGATCGAGGTGCGCACCATGCCGCCCAACAGTAGTGGCGACCCACCCCCTGGCCGTCCACCCGTCCGGCGGGCGCTGTGCCAGAGTGGGCACCGACCTGCGGGCCGTGAACGGCCGCGGGTCCACGACATCAGGAGGGGTGGTGGCTCAGGCACCGGCGACGCGGGTCCGCACCGGCACCTCCGGCGTGCTCCGGAGACTCCGGAACTGGATCGACGACGTCGCCCGCAGGTCCCCCGCGCGCCTCACGCTGCTCGTCTTCGCCGCCATCATCGCCGTCGTCACCGCTCTGCTCTCACTGCCGATCGCAACCGCCGCCAACGAGCGCGCCCCGTTCGCCGACGCGCTCTTCAACGCCGTCTCCGCGGTGTGCGTGACCGGACTCGTGACGGTGGACACCGCGACCTACTGGTCGTTCTTCGGCCAGGTGGTGCTCCTCGTCGCCATCAAGATCGGCGGCCTGGGCGTGATGACGCTCGCGTCGATCCTCGGCCTCGCCGTCTCGCGGCGCATCGGGCTGACGCAGAAAATGCTGGCGGCGTCCGAGACGAAGACCAGCGGGCTCGGCGAGGTGGGCACGCTGGTCCGCGCCGTCATCATCGCCTCGCTGTGCATCGAGGCCGTGCTCACCATCGTGCTGGTGCCGCGGTTCCTCGCGCTCGGCGAGTCGATCGGCGACGCGCTGTGGCACGGGATCTTCATGTCGTTGAGCATCTTCAACAACGCCGGCTTCGTGAACCTCGAGTACGGCCTCGGGCCGTTCGTCGGTGACTGGTGGTTCTGCCTGCCGCTCATCATCGGCACGGCGATCGGAGCGATCGGGTTCCCGATCATCCTGGATGTCGCCCGCAGCCTCCGGTCCCGGCGCCGGCGCCGGCCCTGGAGGGAGTGGACGCTGCACACCAAGCTCAGCATCAGCACCTACCTGATCCTTGCGGTCGGCACCGTGGCGATCTTTGCGGCCTTCGAGTGGTCGAACCCGGGCACACTCGGCCCGCTGGCGATCCACGAGCGTGTGTTGGCGAGCCTGGTCCAGGGGGTCAACCCGCGGTCCTCGGGCCTCGCCACGCTGGACGTGGGCGAGATGCGGGAGGGGACATGGTTCTTGAACGATGCGCTGATGTTCGTCGGCGGTGGGTCTGCCTCCACGGCCGGCGGCATCAAGGTCTCCACCTTCGCCATACTCGTGCTGGCCATCGTCGCCGAGGCGCGCGGCGACCGGGACATCGAGGCGTTCGGCCGACGCATCGGTTCGACGACCGTCCGCCTCGCCGTCTCGGTGGCCTTCCTCGGCGCGACGCTGGTCGGGATCGGCACGTTCCTGATGCTCGCCGTCACGCAGTTCAGCCTGAGCCAGGTGCTCTTCGAGGTCATCTCGGCGGCGGCGACGGTCGGGCTGAGCACCGGAATCACCCCGGACCTTCCCGATCCGGCGAAGTACATCCTGAGCGCGCTGATGTTCTTCGGACGCACCGGGTACATGGCGATCGCCGCTGCCCTGGCACTGCGGCAACGACGGCGAGTCATCCGTATGCCCAACGAGCGCCCCATCGTCGGCTAAGGCCGGGGCACCGACAAGGAGAGAGATGATGGACAGCCATGAGTGAGGACCGGATCTCCCGCGACACGGAGGTACTGGTCGTCGGCCTGGGCCGTTTCGGCTCCGCGCTCGCGGCGACGCTCGAGCGGCTGGGCCGGGAAGTGCTCGCCGTCGAAACTGACGAGTATCTGGTGCAGCAGTGGTCGCACCGGTTGCCGGTGATCGAGGCCGACGCCACCAACCCCGAGGCGCTCGAGCAGCTGGGCGCCGAGGACTTCCAGGTGGCGGTGGTCGGCGTCGGCACGTCGCTCGAGGCCTCGGTGCTGATCACGGCGAACCTCGTCGACCTCGAGGTCCCGCAGATCTGGGCCAAGGCGGTCAGCGCCGAGCACGGCCGCATCTTGCGCCGCATCGGCGCCCACCACGTCGTCTATCCGGAGTACGACGCCGGTGCCCGGGTCGCGCACATGGTCTCCGGCCGGATGCTGGACTACATCGAGATGGAGGACGGCTTCACCATCGTCAAGATGCGGCCGCCGCGCGAGACGCACGGCTTCACGCTCGGCGAGTCGAAGATCCGGGAGAAGTACGGCGTCGCGGTGATCGGCGTCAAGCCGCCCGGCGAGCCGTTCGAGTACGCGACCGACTCCACGCACATCGGTGCCGACGACCTGCTCATCGTCAGCGGGGACACGAACCTGCTGGAGGCGTTCGCGCACCGTCCCTGAGCCTCGGGCCGTCAGGCGCGCCCCGGCGGCGCCGTCGAGGCTCGCACCACGAGCGAGGTAGCCAGCTCGAAGTGGTGTGTCTCCGGGCGGTTGCCCTGCGCGAGCTCGAGAAGCGTCCGCATGGCGAGCCTGCCCATCTCGGTCATCGGCTGGCGCACCGTGGTCAGCTGCGGCGACGTCCACTCGGCGGAGTAGGTGTCGTCGAAACCGACGATGGAGAGGTCGTCGGGAAGCCGGAGCCCTCGCCGGCGTGCTGCCTCCATCACGCCGAGCGCCGAGGCGTCGCAGCCGGCGACGATCGCCGTCGGCGGCTCGGGCAGACGAAGCAGCTGGTCGGCCATCCGGATCCCGTCCTCGTAGGCGAAGCCCGTCCGGAGGACGAGCTCGTCCTGCCGCGGGACACCACGGCTGCCCAGGGCAGCGAGGTGGCCGTACTGGCGCTGCTCGGCCGGGCGGGACGCGGGCGGCCCGCCGGCGAAGCCGATGCGGCGGTGGCCGAGCTCGAGCAGATGCTCCGTCGCTTGCATGCCCCCCGACCAGTTGGTGCCGCTGACGCTGACCAGCTCGTCGGTGGTGGTCGGGTCGATGCTGACCGGGTCGATGGCGACGAGCCCGAGGCCTGCGTCGGCGCAGGAGCGGACCTGCTGCGGGGTCATCGCGGTCGTCACGACGATGAGTCCGCGATGCCCACGCGCGGCGAGCGAGCGGAACCACGCCGGGCTCAGCGCGCCCGGGCCGTTGCCGCTCGGCAGGTGGCTGACGACGGCATCCACACCCTGCTCGAGACCGGCCGTGACGACGCCGGCGAGGACCTGCGCGGAGTAGAGGTTGACGAAGGCGTCGAACAGGACTGTCACGGTCGGCGCCTGGGTCCGGCGGCCCGTCGTCGGCATGTATCCGAGCGCGGCGATGACCCCCTGGACACGCTCACGCGTCTGACCACCGACGTCGTCGCGACCGTTGACGACCTTGGAGACGGTCGCCTTCGAGACTCCTGCCTGCCGTGCGACGACCTCGAGGGTCGGTCTGGTGCTCATGCCTCACCCCTGGCGCCCTGAAAGGATTTCGCAATCTTCTCGTCAACGATGGCGGCATGCACCCCAAGACCGAACTCTTCGTGGCACCCTCGGTCCGCCCGGCCGGGACGACGACCTCCCGGACACCGGCGCCGGTGAACCGGCGGCATGGCGCTGCTGTCCGCGGTGCCGCTGCGGTTCGCGGCGCCCGCCGGCCTCAGGCCCGGTCGGCCACCAGGTGACGCCGGTCGGCGTACCGCCCCCGAACCTCGGGCGTGGGTTCGGCCTCGACGGTGCGGACCTCGGAGGTCTGCCACGTCGGCGGCTCGGGCTCACCCGAGAGCACCCACGCGGCCTGGCGCGCGCCGCCGTCGGCCACGTACTCCCCCGGCTCGGGGACCTGGATCTCTCGGCCGAGGATCGCGGGCGCGATCCGCTGGACCGCCGCCGACCGCGCGGCCCCGCCGATCAGCTGGATCCGCTCGACCGGCACGCCCAGCGACTCGACGGCCGCAAGCCCGTCCGCCTGACCGCAGAGCAGTCCCTCGACGGCGGCGCGGGCGAGGTTCTCCCGCGTCATCGAGGCCACCGACATGCCGAGCAGGGAACCGGTCGCGTTGGGCAGGTTCGGGGTGCGCTCGCCCTCGAGGTACGGCACGAGGGTCAACCCGCCGGCACCCGGATCGCCGGCCAGCGCGAGCTCGGCCAGCCCGGCGTGGTCGACGCCGAGGAGCTGCGCCGTCGCGTCCAGCACCCGCGACCCGTTGAGGGTCACGGCGAGCGGCAGGAACGCGCCGGTCGCGTCCGCGAACCCGTTGACGGTGCCGCTCGGGTCGTCCACCGGCTCCGGCGCGATGGCGGAGACGACGCCGGAGGTGCCGATGGAGATGGCCACGTCACCACGGCGCATGCCCAGACCCAGGGCGGCGGCCGCGTTGTCCCCGGCGCCGGGGCCGAGCACGAGGTGGGAGAGCCCGGCGGACGGGTCGCCGATGCCGGCCGTCTGGCTCGGTGCGAGCACCCGGGGGAGCACGATGCCGTCGGCGTCGCGCCGCAGCGCCATGCCCAGCAGATCCCGCCGGTAGCTGCCCCGGGCGGGGTCGAAGTAGCCCGTCCCGGAGGCGTCCGAGCGGTCCGTGGAGAGTGTCTCCAGAGACTGTGCCCCGGTCAGCTTCCAGGTGAGCCAGTCGTGCGGCAGCGCGACGGCGGCCACCCGGGCTGCGGCGTCGGGCTCGTTGTCGGCGAGCCACCGCAGCTTGGTGACGGTGAGCGAGGCGACCAGCACGGATCCCGTGGCTCGTGACCACTCGCCCGGACCGCCCAGCTCCGCGATGAGGTCCTCGGCCGCCCCTGCGCTGCGGGTGTCGTTCCAGAGCAGTGCCGGCCGGATGACCTCGCCGTCGGCGTCGAGGGCGACCATGCCGTGCTGCTGGCCGCCCACGGAGACCGCGGCGACATCGTCCAGACCGCCCGCGGCGGAGACGGCCGCCTGGAGCGCGTCCCACCAGGCGGCCGGCTCGACCTCGGTGCCGTCGGGGTGCGGCGCCTGGCCGAAGCGGCGCAGGGCGCCCGTCTCGGCGTCGCGGATCACGACCTTGCAGGATTGGGTCGAGGAGTCGATCCCCGCCACCAGAGTCGTCATTGCTCTCCTTGGATCGGGCCGAACCTGCAGAACTGGCTGTAGCCAGCGACCAATTCTGCAGGTTCGGTGCAGCGGATCGGGGCTCAGCCGGCCAGGTGCGCCATCGCGAGCTGGTTCAGACGCACGAACCCGTACTCCCGCTCGGCCGCGGCGTCGGCGTCGAAGTCCTCGAAGGCGCTGCGGTCCGCGAGCAGGTCCTCGACGGACTCGCCGCTGCCCAGGGTCGGCTGGGAGAGCTCCAGCACGCCGGCGCTCTCGAACGCGGCCTGCACCTCGGGGTCGGCGCGGTAGGCCTTGGCCTTCTCGGCGAGCAGGAGGTACATCTCCATGTTCGCCCTGGCGGAGTCCCACACGCCCTGCATGCCCTCGGTGCGCGACGGCTTGTAGTCGAAGTGGCGCGGGCCCTCGTACGTGGGTCCGCCGCCCGGGAAGCCGTTCTCGAGCAGGTCCACGGTGAAGAACGCCGAGAGCAGATCGCCGTGACCGAAGACCAGGTCCTGGTCGTACTTGATGGACCGCTGGCCGTTGAGGTCGATGTGGAAGAGCTTGCCCGACCACAGCGCCTGGGCGATGCCGTGCGTGTAGTTCAGGCCCGCCATCTGCTCGTGGCCGGTCTCGGGGTTGAGGCCGACGATGTCGCCGTGCTCGAGCTGGGCGATGAAGCCGAGGGCATGGCCGACGGTGGGCAGGAGGATGTCGCCGCGAGGTTCGTTGGGCTTGGGCTCGAGCCCGATCTTCAGGTCGTAGCCACGGTCCTTGATGTAGGCGGCGACGGTGTCGATGCCCTCGCGGTAGCGGTCGAGGGCGGCGTTGACGTCCTTGGCGCCGTCGTACTCGCTGCCCTCACGGCCGCCCCACATGACGAACGTGCTCGCGCCGACCTCGGCCGCGAGGTCGACGTTGCGCAGGAGCTTGCGGAGCCCGAAGCGGCGCACCGACCGGTCGTTGGAGGTGAGCGCACCGTCCTTGAACACCGGGTGGCTGAAGGTGTTGGTGGTGACCATCTCGATGACGAGGCCCGCGTCGTCGACGGCCTTGCGGAAGGTGCGGAGGATCTCCTCGCGCTTGGCGTCGTCCGAGCCGAAGGGCACGACGTCGTCGTCGTGGAAGGTCACGCCCCACGCGCCGGCCTCCGCCAGCTTGCCGACGTACTCCCACGGGTCGAGCTCGGGCCGGCTCGCATCGCCGAACTGGTCGCGGGCGGTCCAGCCCACGGTCCAGAGGCCGAACGAGAAGCGGTCTTCGGGGGAGGGCTTGCGCACCATGGGTGGGCTCCGTTCCTACATCTCTTCGTCGAGCAGACGTCCGACATTTGTTGTCCTGTGAAACTTACGGCCATGCGCGGAGTAGGGTCAAGCGCGTGAGCCGATCAGTGCGCCGGAGCGCCGGACCACCGCTCGAGCGCCGCGCCGACCGGGGCGCCGCGCGGCAGTCGTCGCTGCGCGAGCACAACCTCGCCGTGGTGTGCCGGACGGTCTTCGCGAGCCCGGTCCCGCTCTCCCGCGCCCGGCTCGCCGCGGAGACCGGCATGACCAGGTCCACCGTCTCCCGGCTCACCGAAGAGTTGGTTCGGGCCGGTCTGATCACCGAGCGCGACGCCGACGACAGCGGCCGTCCCGGGCGGCCCGCCGTACCGCTCGCCCCGGCATCCGGGTCCGTCGCCGGGCTCGGACTGCACGTCAACGTCGACTACATGGCGGGCCGGGTCACGGACCTGACCGGCGGGGTGATCGCGGAGGAGCACGTCACCGGGGACTTCGAGGAGTCGGATGCCGCCGAGGTGCTCGGTCGGGCCGGCGAGCTGGCCGCGCGGCTGGTACGGCGCTCGGAGCTGGCCGGCGCACGGGTGGCGCGCGCCTGCCTCGGGCTGCCCGGGCTGGTGGACGCCGACGCCGGGCGGCTCCTCCTCGCCCCGAACCTCGGCTGGCAGGACGTCGTGCCCCGTGCGCTCATGGGCGAGGACGCACTGCCTGCCGGGGTCGAGCTGGACGTGGACAACGACGCGCACATCGCCGCCTACGGGATCGCCCACGCCGCCCCGGGCCGGGTGGCCGAACGCAGCACCTTCGTCTATGTGGCCGGGGACATCGGCGTCGGTGCGGCGATCGTCAGCGCCGGCCGGGTGGTGGGCGGCCAGCACGGCTGGGCCGGTGAGATCGGGCACGTCAGCATCGAGCCGGGCGGCCCCTCCTGCCACTGCGGCGCACGGGGCTGCCTCGAGGCGTACGCGGGCAAGCACGCGGTCATGAGCGCCGCCGGGCTGCCGGCCACGGCGTCGTCCGCAGCTCTGCGGGCTGCCCTGGAGGGCGGCGAGCCGGCCGCACGTGCCGCCGTCGAGCGGGCCGCGTGGGCGCTGGGGATCGCGCTGGCCTCCACGGTGAACATCGTCGATGCCGACGAGATCGTCCTCGGCACCGGTTTCGTGCCCTTCGTCGACGAGCTCCGGCCCGCGATCGAGGAGCAGCTCGCCGTCCGCACGCTGGCGGGGCCGTGGTCCTCGGTGGCTCTCCGGGCGGCTCTCCCGGACCCGGCACCGGCCGCCACCGGCGGCGCCCTGCGCGCGCTCGAGGCCGTCATCGCCGACCCGGCGTCCTGGATCGGGAAGCCCGCATCGGCCACCGCAGCCGTCTGACGCCCGTGACCCCGGACGCCCTGCGGCACGCGCACTCGTAGCCGGCACTGATGGCCAAGCGTCGCTGGTGGACGTGCGTCAGACGCTCGAGCGGGGCAGGGCCGTCAACTCTCCTTCGGCGTGACCGGTCCGAGGAGCGCGTTCGCCCAGGCACCGTGCACGGACTCGTCGTCGCTCGGGTGGAACAGGCCGGCGAGGACGTCCCGATAGAGCCGTGAGAGCTCGTTGCTGTTGGAGTACATACCACCGCCGGAGACCCGCACCGCCTTGGTCACCACGTCGAGCGCGACCTCGGTGGCCCGCGACTTCACCGCCGAGAAGCGCGGCAGGGTGAAGGGGCCGACCTCGAATCCGGCGTCCACCTCGCGGGCACGCGCCACCAGCTGCGGACGCACCGAGTCGAGCTGGATCGCGGCGTCGGCGAGACGCCACCGGATGTCCGGGTCGTCGGAGTAGGGCGCACCGCCGTTCTTCAGGCTGGTCCGCTTCCGCACGGTCTCGGTGGCCAGCTCGATCGCGCGCTCGGCCACGCCGGTGTAGACGGCGGCGAGGAGCGTCTCGAACGCGGAGAAGATGCCGACGACGAACGGGTCCGCCGTCGGGCCCGGCGGGATGCGGCGCACCACCCGGTCGGCAGGGGCGTGGGCACCGTCGAGCTTGGTGCCCAAAGAGTGGGAGGCGCGCATGCCGAGGACGTCCCACTCGCCCACCTGCTCGGTGCCCTCGCGAGTCACGAAGCCCCAGACGTTGAGCGGGCCGTCTGCGCCCTCGGCGCCGGAGGCGTCCGTGCCGAACGTCCCGAGCCGGGTCCACACCGGCGCCAGGGACGTGAAGATCTTCAGTCCGTGGAAGGTGTAGCCGCCTACGCCGTCGGGCCGTGCCTCGCTCACCGAGGCGAAAAGCACGAGGTCGTTGCCCGGCTCGGAGACGCCGAAGGCGAAGATCTCACCGGCGGCCGCCTCGCGCAGGACGAAGTCGCACGAGTCGTCACCGGTCGCCCGGACGAAGTTCGCGACGGCGACCCACACGTGATGCATGTTGACCGCGAGCGCCGTGGCCGGAGCAGCCGCCGCGAGCCGCGCCTGCTCGCGGGTCATCTCCTCCAGCGTCAGACCGGCGCCGCCGAGCTCCGTGGGCACCATGGCGGCGAGGTAGCCGGCGGCGCGCAGGTCTTCGAGGTCCTCGTGCGGGAAGGTGTTCTCGGCGTCGTGGCGGGCGGCGCGGGAACGGATCGTGGCCAGCAGGTCATCGGTGAGCATGCCAGGCAGAACCGCGCACCTGCGTCGGCCATTCCCACGCGCAGAACGGCCCAGAGCGGACACAAGCGCCGAGGGCAGCCGTATGAACGACTGCTCTCGGCGCAGATGCCTGCTCTCGGCGGGTCAGCGGGTCGCCTGCGCCCGACGCTTGTTGTAGACGTCGAAGGCGACGGCGAGGACGAGCACCACGCCGCGGACCACGGCCTGTATCGACTGCGGAACCCCCATGATCTGCATGCCGTTGGCCATGACCGCCATGATGAGACCACCGACGATCGCGCCTGTGACCCGGCCGACACCTCCGGTGACGGCGGCGCCGCCGATGAAGGCCGCGGCGATCGCGTCGAGCTCGAACATCTCGCCCGCGCCTGGTTGCGCACCGTTGGAGCGCGACGAGTAGACGACGCCGGCTAGGGAGGCGAGCACGCCCATGTTGACGAAGAGGAAGAAGTTCACCCGCTTCGTGTTCACGCCGCTGAGCTGTGCGGCGGAGAGGTTGCCTCCGATGGCGTAGATGTGCCGCCCGAAGACACTCCTCCGGGTGACGGCACCGTAGATCAGCACCAGCGCGGCGAGAATGATCAGCACGATCGGCAGGCCGCGACTGAACGCCAGCTGCCGGGCGAACGCCATGACGACGGCCCCGACGAGGAGGATCTTCAGGGCGAACAGCAGCAGCGACTCGACCGGCTGGTTGTACTCGAGCTTGCGCGCACGCGAGCGCCAGGACTGCACCGCGTAGCCGGCGACGGCGAAGGCGCCGATGAAGAGGGTGAAGGCGTCGAAGCCCTGGCCACCCAGCAAGCCGTTGAGGAACCCGCCGGCGATCTGCTGGTAGGCGTCCGGGAACGGCGAGATGGAGATGTTGTCGAGGACCTCCAGCGTCAGGCCACGGAAGATCAGCATGCCGGCCAGCGTCACGATGAACGCCGGGATCCCGACGTAGGCGACCCAGAAGCCCTGCCAGACGCCGACCAGGACTCCGGTGCCGAGAGCCGCCAGGACGCCCACCCACCAGGGCAGCCCCTGCTGGATGACCAGGACCGCCGAGACGGCACCGCTGAGCGCGACGACGGAGCCGACGGAGAGGTCGATGTGGCCCCCGACGATCACCATCAGCATGCCGATGGCCAGGATCAGGATGTAGGAGTACTGGAGGATCAGGTTCGTCACGTTGTTCGGGGCGAGCAGGGTGCCGCCCGTGAGGACCGTGAAGAGGCCGACGATGACGACGAACGCGATGAAGATGCCGCTCTGACGCATGTTTCGCTTGAGGAGCTCGATGAGGTTCGAGGTGCCGGTCATGGCTTAGTCCTTCTCTTTGGTCATGAGTTCCATGAGGCGCTCCTGCGTCGCATCCTCGGCGTCCACCTCGCCGGTGATCCGACCGGCGGAGAGGGAGTAGATGCGGTCGCAGATCCCCAGAAGCTCGGGCAGCTCGGAGGAGATGATGAGGACGGCCTTGCCGGCGTCCGCCAGCTCGTTGATGATCGAGTAGATCTCGAACTTGGCCCCCACGTCGATGCCGCGGGTCGGCTCGTCGAGTATCAGCAGATCGGGCTCCGTGTAGAGCCACTTGCTGAGCACGACCTTCTGCTGGTTCCCGCCGGAGAGCTGGCCGACCACCGACAGGACCGACGGCGTCTTGATGTTCAGGTCCTGGCGATACTTCTCCGCGACGGCGATCTCGCGGTTGTCGTCGACCCAGCCGCCGCGGGACAGCTTGTGCAGGCCGGCCGAGGCGACGTTTCGCCGGACGTCCTCGATGAGGTTGAGGCCGTACTGCTTGCGGTCCTCGGTGGCGTAGGCGATGCCGTGTTCGATCGCCTCGGCGACCGAACGCGTCTTGACCTCCTTGCCGTGCATGAACACACGGCCCTTGATGTCGCGGCCGTAAGCCTGGCCGAAGATCGACATCGCCAGCTCGGTGCGGCCGGCACCCATGAGCCCGGCGATGCCGACGATCTCGCCGGCTCGGACGGACAGGTTGGCTCCCTCGACGACGACGCGTCCCGGCTGCGTGGGGTGCATGACCGTCCAGTCCTCGACCCGGAAGACCTCCTCCCCCGGCCGGGAGACGTGCTCCGGGTAGAGGTTGTCGATGTCCCGGCCCACCATGCCTCGAATCATGCGGGCGGTGTTCGCCTCGGGAGAGCTCATCTCGAGCGTCTCGATGGTGGCGCCGTCGCGAAGGATGGTGGTCGAGTCGGCGATCGAGGCGAGCTCCGCGAGCTTGTGCGAGATCATGATGCAGGTGACGCCGCGCTCACGGAGCTGACGGATCAGGCCGAGCAGATGCTCGGCGTCCTGGTCGTTCAGCGCCGCTGTCGGCTCGTCGAGGATGAGCAGGCGGACGTCCTTCGACAGGGCCTTGGCGATCTCGACCAGCTGCTGCTTGCCGACGCCGAGGGTCCCGACGTGCGTGGTCGGGTTCTCGTCGAGCCCGACCTGCTGCAGCAGGTCGCCCGCCCGGGCGTTCGTCTCGTGCCAGTCGATGAACCCGGACTTCGCCTGCTCGTTGCCGAGGAAGATGTTCTCGGCGATGGACAGGTGCGACACCAGCGCGAGCTCCTGGTGGATGATGACGATGCCGCGCGCCTCGGAGTCGTTGATCGAGCCGAACCTGACGGGCTCACCCTCGAACAGGATCTCGCCCTCGTACGTGCCCGCGGGGTACACGCCGGAGAGGACCTTCATGAGGGTCGACTTCCCGGCGCCGTTCTCGCCGCAGATGGCGTGGATCTCGCCGCGCCGGACGGTCAGCGAGACGTCCTGGAGCGCGGTGACTCCGGGAAACCTCTTGGTGATGGAACGCATCTCCAGGATGTGATCGCTCATGGGTCCTCCTCACGGACCGGTGCATGTGGGCGGGTCCTGCGCGCCCGCACGCACCTCGTGGGCCCGGCCCGGGCCGTGGCGGCCGGGGCCGGGCGTTCGAGGTGCGGCGAGTGGACAGGTCGGGCGCGACCTCGCTGCGGCGCCCGACCTACCGGGACGTCACAGCTGCCCGGACTCCACCTGCTCCTGGGTGTAGTAGCCGGTGTCGATGAGGACTTCTTGGATGTTGTCCTGGTAGACCGTCTCGATCGGCAGGAGGTACGACGGCACGACCTTCACGCCGTTGTCGTACGTCTCGGTGTCGTTCGCCTCGGGCTCGTTGCCCTCGAGGTACGCCGACGCCGCGTTGACGGCCTGCTCGGCGAGGAGGCGGGTGTCCTTGAAGATCGTCGAGAACTGCACACCCTCGTCGATGAGCTTGACGGAGTCGATCTCGGCGTCCTGGCCGGTGATGATGGGTAGGCCGTCCTCGATGGACTGACCTCGGCCGGCGTTGCGCAGAGCGTTGATGATGCCTCGGGACAGCGGGTCGGCGGGGGCGAGGACGCCGTCGAGCTGCTCGCCGCCGCTGTAGGTGGAGGTCAGCAGGTTCTCCATCCGCGTCTGCGCGGCCTCCTGCTCCCAGCGCTGCGTCGCGGCCTGCTCGATGCTCGTCTGGCCGGACGGCACGTTCAGCGTGCCGTCGTCGAGGTACGGCTGGAGCGTGTCGATGGCGCCGTCCCAGAAGAAGTGCGAGTTGTTGTCGTCGAGCGAGCCGGCGAAGAGCTCGACGTTGAACGGTCCCTCGGGCGCGTCGTCGGCCGGGTTGCCCTCCCGGTCGACCAGGCCGAGGCCGTGCAGCAGTGACGTCGCCTGGGCCACCCCCACCTGGTAGTTGTCGAAGGTGACGTAGAAATCGACATTCTCGCTGTCCCGCAGCAGGCGGTCGTAGGAGATCACCGGGATGTCGTTGGCCGCGGCGGCGTCCAGCTGCGCGGTGAGCGCGGTCCCGTCGATGGCGGCGATGACGAGCGCGTCCACACCTTGGGTGATCATCTGGTCGATCTGCTGGGTCTGGACCGGGATGTCGTCGTTGGCGTACTTGAGGCTGACCTCGTAACCGGCCTCCTTCAGGCCGTCCCGGACGTTCTGCCCGTCCCTGACCCAGCGCTCGTAGGTCTGCGTCGGCATGGCGACGCCGACGGTGGGAGTTTCCTCCTCACCGCCGCCCCCGCCGCCGTCACCACCGCCGTCACCGCTGCCGGCGCCGCCACCGGCGCAGGCGCCGAGCGTCAGAGCCATCGCCAGACCGGCGCCGAGCGCCGCGATTCTGCTGTTCCGCATGGTCATTCCTCCTAGATGTCGCCGGGTCGGCTGCCGCGCCTACGGTGGCTCGGCGACGTGCCGGCGGGTCGGATTGCCTCCCGCCAGGGTGGGGCGGGTGACCGGTTTGCGCCCGGGGCGCTAGAACCCCTGGGCCAGTCGGTGGTATGCGGCGTTCCACCGCAGCTCCTGCGCGAAGGAGCGGGTGGTGGTGCCGGCGTCGATCGTGGCGAGCTCGATCCCCGCGATCTCGGCGAGATCCTCGAAGGCGTCGAGCCCGAGCGCGGTGGTGAGCACGGTGTGGTGGGCCGCGCCGGCGGTCAGCCAGCACTCGGCGGACGTGGCCAGGTCGGGCTGCGGCTGCCACACGGCCCTGGCGACCGGGAGGTTGGGCAGCTCGGCGTCGGGCGGGACGACGTCGACGACGTTGGCGGTCAGCCGGAACCGCTCGCGCATGTCCGACATGGCCACGACGAGGCCGTCGCCGGGGTCGGTGTCGAAAACCAGCCGGACGGGGTCCTCCCGGTTGCCGATCCCGAGCGGGTGCACCTCGAGCCTCGGCCTCGAGCTCGTCAGCGACGGGCAGATCTCGAGCATGTGGGCACCGAGGATCTTCTCCTTCCCCGGCGTGAGCTCGTAGGTGTAGTCCTCCATCAGCGAGGCGCCCCCGGGAAGGCCGTGCCCCATGACCTTGGCGGCGCGCACCAGGACGGCGGTCTTCCAGTCACCCTCGGCGCCGAACCCGTACCCGTCCGCCATCAGCCGCTGGACCGCCAGGCCGGGCAGCTGGCGCAACCCGCCGAGGTCCTCGAAATTGGTCGTGAAGGCACTGAACCCGCCGTCGTCCAGGAAGGAGCGCATGCCGGCTTCCAGGCGTGCGCCGTACGCCAGGGACTCGCGCCGCTCGCCGCCGGCCCGCAGCTCGGGGGCCACGTCGTAGGTCTCGTCGTACTCGGCGAGCAGGGCCTCGACGGTGGCCACGGGCACGGCGTCGACGCGCTCCACGAGGTCGTTGACGCCCCAGGTGTTCACGCTGACGCCGAGCCGGATCTCGGCCTCTGTCTTGTCACCCTCGGTGACGGCGACGTTGCGCATGTTGTCGCCGAAGCGGGCCAGTCGGAGGTTGTGCAGCTCGTCCCAGCCGGCCGCCGCGCGGGCCCACGTGCCGACCTTGGCGCGCACGCGAGGGTCGGTGGCGTGGCCGACGACGGTCTTGCGGCGGTTGCCCATGCGCGTAGCCATGTAGGCGAACTCGCGGTCGCCGTGCGCCGCCTGGTTGAGGTTCATGAAGTCCATGTCGATCTCTGCCCACGGCAGCTCGACGTTGGCCTGGGTGTGCAGATGCAGCATGGGCTTCGTCAGGGCCTCGAGCCCGAGGATCCACATCTTCGCCGGGGAGAAGGTGTGCATCCAGACGATGACGCCGAGGCAGCTGTCGTCCGCGTTGGCGTCGAGCGCGGCACGGCGGATCGCGTCACGGTCCTTCAGGATCGGCTTCCACACCACCCGGACCGGCACGTCGGTGCTGTCGTCGCCGTCGTTCAGTGCCGCGGCGACCTGCTGCGACTGGTCCGCCACCTGGCGGAGCACGTCCTCGCCGTAGAGGTCCTGCGAACCGGTGAGAAACCAGATCTCCTTGCCCTGGAAAGGCGATGTCATGTGCGCTCCTCGGTCGATGCTGGCTTCTGTGCCGGCTTGTCAGCGTCCGCCGTCTCCGGGCCGTGCTGACCGTAGACGTTCTGGTACCGCTCGTACAGGGAGTCGATGTGCTCCTGGTCGATGCGGGCCGGATCACCGAGCTGGCGCGCGACATGCACGGTGCGGGCGACCTCCTCGCACATCACTGCGGCCTTGACTGCGGCGCGGGCGTCCTTGCCGACCGTGAACGGCCCGTGCTGCGCCATGAGCACCGCCTTCGAGCGTGTGGTCGAGAGGGTCTCGACGATGCCGCGGCCGATCGAGTCGTCGCCGATGAGCGCGAACGGGCCGACCGGGATGTCGCCGCCGAACTCGTCGGCCATCATCGTCAGCACGCACGGGATCGGTTCGGAGCGGGCGGCCCAGGCCGTGGCGTAGGTCGAGTGGGTGTGCACGACGCCGCCGATCTCGGGCATGTGCCGATACACGTAGGCATGCGCCGCGGTGTCCGAGGACGGCTGCAGGTGGGCGGGAGTTCCGTCGTCGACCTTGGCGCCGTCAAGGTCACAGACGACCATGCTGGCGGCATCGAGATCGTCGTAAGAGACGCCGGAGGGTTTGATGACGAACAGGCCGGGTCCGTCGGTGCCGGCGACCCGCTCGGAGACGTTGCCGGCCGTCCAGACCACGAGCTCGTTGCGGGGCAGCTCGGCGTGCAGGGCGGCGACCTTCTCCTTGGCGGCGTCGACGGCGGCGCGCAGCGCGTCGGGCAACCTGTGCGGATTCGTCGGCATCGGCGTTGTCCCGTTCCTCTCGCTCACCGGACGGCCTCGGTGGCCACCCGCTGGATCTGCAGCCCGGCGGAGTATCGCTTCAGCCAGGCGCCATAGCCTTCGACGTCGTCGGGGTCGGGCTCGACGACGTCCGTCTCGGCGTCGGCGAACACCCGGTCCGCAAGGTACTCCGCAAGGGGTCCCCTGGCACCGTCTCGCACGTACGCCGCCAGCACGGCGATGCCCCAGGCGCCGCCCTCTGCCGCAGTGTGCCCCACGGCCACGGGTGCGCCGATGGCCGCGGCCAGCAGCCGCTGCGCCACGCCGGCGGTCCTGAACAGGCCACCGTGAGCGAACATCGCGTCCAGGCCCACGCCCTCGCCCTCGAGGACGCGCATGCCGAGCGAGAGGGTGCCGAAGACGCCATAGACCTGTGTCCGTGCGAAATTGGCCAGCGTCAGGCGGCTCCCCGGGGTTCGGATCACCATCGGCCGGCCCTCCGCCAGACCGGTGATGGGCTCGCCGGACAAGTAGTTGTACGCGAGCAGGCCCCCGCCGTCGGCCTCGCCGTCCAGCGCGGCGCCGAGCAGGGCACCGTAGACGTCCCCGGGCTCGGCGGGGTGCCCCAGCGCGGCGGCGAACTCGCGGAACATGTCCGCCCAGGCGCCGAGCTCGCTGGCGCCGTTGTTACAGTGCACCATGGCGACGAGGTCACCGGCCGGCGTGGTGACCAGGTCGAGCTCGGGGTGGACCTCCTTCAGCGGCCTCTCCAGCACGACCATGGCGAAGATCGAGGTTCCGGCGCTCACGTTGCCCGTGCGCGGCGCGACCGCGCCGGTGGCGACCATGCCGGTGCCCGCGTCGCCCTCGGGCGGGCAGACCGGTGCGCCGGCCCGCAGGGTGCCGGTCGGGTCGAGCAGTGCGGCCCCCTCGGAGGTCAGTGTGCCGGCTTCCTCACCCGCCGTGAGCACGCGGGGCAGCAGTGCGTGCAAAGGCCGAGCAGGCGCGTTCTCGTGGCCGGTGACCAGCTCGTCGAAGGCGGTCAGCATCCGGCGGTCGTAGTCTCCCGACGCGGGGTCCAGCGGAAACATGCCCGAGGCGTCGCCTACCCCGAGCGCCTTCTGCCCGGTCAGGCGCCAGTGCACGTAGCCGGCGAGCGTGGTGAGGAAGTCGACCTGCGGGACATGCTCCTCGCCGTCGAGCACCGCTTGGTACAGGTGGGCCACGGACCAGCGCAGGGGGACGTTGTGACCGAACAGCGCAGTCAGCTCCGTGGCGGCGCTCTCGGTGGTGGTGTTGCGCCAGGTGCGGAAGGGCACCAACAGCTCGCCGTCGGCGCCGAAGGCCAGGTAGCCGTGCATCATCGCCGACACGCCCATCGCGCCGACGGTGGCGGGGCGTACGCCGTGGCGACGTTCGGCGTCGTCCAGCAGGTTGGCGACGGCCGCTTGGAGGCCGGACCAGACATCCTCCAGCGAGTAGGTCCACATCCGGTCGACGAACTGGTTCTCCCAGTCACTGCTGCCGCTGGCCAAGACCTCGTGGTCCGGACCGATCAGGCAGGCCTTGATGTTGGTGGACCCGAGCTCGACCCCCAGAGCCGTGGCGCCGGACCTGATCCGTTCTGACGAATCGTTCGTCTCGTGCTGCGGCGACATGTCATTGGCTCCTTCGCCTACTCGGTACGTCGGGTGATGTTAACGATCGGCTGCAGGACGACGCCCCGCGGTCGAGGGGCGCATGGGATGTTAACGATCACACCGGGAGACGTGTCAAACCCTCGGCGGCGGCCCCGAGGACTCTCGGACCACCAACTCCGGTGCGATCGTCTCGGCGTCGGACGGCTCCCCGCCGACGGCCTGCAAGAACGCATGGATCGCGGCACGCCCGACGTCGGAGAACGGCTGGCGCACCGTGGTCAGCGGCGGGCTGAAGTAACCGGTACCCTCGGCGTCGTCGAACCCGACGACGGAGACGTCGTCGGGGACGCGCAGACCGGCCTCGTGGAAGGCCCGGATCATCCCCAGAGCCATGAGGTCGTTGGCCGCGAACACCGCCGTCGGGACCCTTCGCTGGTCGATGAGGCGACACGCGACCCGATGGCCGTCCGCTGCGTCCCAGCCGCCCGTGACCGGCGCCGGAACCTCGACGCCCGCCGACTCGAGCGCACACCGCCAGCCGGCGATCCGGCTGCGGGCGTCGAACCAGTCGTCGGGGCCGGAGACGTGTAGCACCTGCCGGTGCCCGAGCTCGAGAAGGTGCCGGGTGGCCAGCGCGGCGCCGAGCTCCTGGTCGATCCCGACCACCCGCAAACCCGACGTGGGCCGCAGCCCGGCTGCGACGAGCACGACGGGCAGCTGACCGACGAGCTGGTTCGCCGCGGCGGCCACCGCCGTGACGGGGGCGATGACGATGATCCCGTCGACGCGGTGCTCGAGGAAGAACTCCAGCACGGTCTCGACGGTGGAGTCCTTCGCGTCCCGCACGACCGTCATCGTGGTGGCGTAGCCCGACTGCCGGGCGGCCTCCTCGATCGCCATGGTCATGTGGGCCGGCCCGAAGCGGGCCTCTCCGGAGTTGACGACGCCGATCAGGCCGGTCTGCCGGGTGCGCAGCGCGCGGGCCGCCGTGTTGCGGCGGTAGCCGAGCGCCCGGATGGCCTCCTCGACGCGCCGCCGAGTCTCCGGACGCACGACGTCCGGGTTGTTGAGCACCCGCGAGACCGTCTGGTGGGACACACCCGCCAGCCCCGCGACGTCCGCCATCGACGGCGCCGGAGGGCCGGACCGCGACCTCGACGTCCGCATCGATCCCACCTTTCCGAACGCGCGAAAGTCTAGACACGACGTGACACCGAGGCCCGTACCGTCCATCCCGGGAAGACGTCACGCACCCATGCCGGGCGTTGGCCGGCGTGCCGTCCACACGGGCCGGGATGTCGGCGTCGCGCCGTACCGTGTGCTGCATGAGCCCGACGGCCCCGCGGTCCCGCACCTCGACCACCTCCCGAGCCCGCCCGGGCTTCCGGTGCGCCGAGTGCGGATGGACCACGGCGAAGTGGGTGGGACGGTGCGGCGAGTGCCAGGCCTGGGGCACGGTCGAGGAGGCATCCGCCGCGGTCGCCGCACCGGCAGCCAGGGCCACCGTGCCCGACCGCCCGGCCCGCCGCGTCTCCGAGATCAGCGAGGCGGAGGTCGGCGGGCGCCTGCGCACCGGCATGCCGGAGCTCGACCGAGTACTCGGCGGCGGGCTCGTCACCGGCCAGGTGCTGCTCCTGTCCGGCGAGCCCGGAGCGGGCAAGTCGACGCTGCTGCTGATCGCCGCCGATGCCGTCGCCGCGTCTACGGGCCGCCCGGTGCTGTACGTCTCCGGGGAGGAGTCCGTCCACCAGATCGCGACCAGGGCTCGCCGCATCGGCGCCACCAGCGAGCACCTCTACCTCGCGGACAGCGGTGACCTTGGCCAGGCGATAGGGCACCTGGACGCCCTCGGCACCGACGTAGCGCTGGTCATCGTGGACTCGGTGCAGACCGTCTCCTCCGCCGAGGTCGAGGGCCGCGCGGGTGGCGTCGCGCAGGTCATGGCCGTCGCCACGACCCTGACCCGGCTCGCCAAGACCCGCGGGATCCCGCTCTGCCTCGTGGGACAGGTGACGAAAGAGTCCACGGTCGCCGGCCCACGGGCCCTCGAGCACGTCGTCGACACGACGCTGTCCATGGAGGGTGACCGGCAGACCACCCTGCGGTTGCTCCGCGCCGTCAAGAACCGCTTCGGGCCGGCCGACGAGGTCGCCTGCTTCGAGCAGACGGACACCGGCATGGTCGAGGTCGCCGATCCGAGCGAGCTGTTCCGCGGCGTCCGTGAGCTGCCGGTCGCCGGCACCTGCATCGCGGTCACCGTCGAGGGGCGCCGCCCCCTGCTCGCCGAGGTCCAGGCGCTGGTGTCGAAGAGCGGGGCGCCGAACCCGCGTCGCGGAGTCACCGGGCTGGACAGCTCGCGTGTGTCGATGCTCATCGCGGTCACGGAGCGGATCGCGGGGGTGCAGCTCTACGACAAGGACGTGTTCGCGGCGACGGTCGGTGGCATGCGGTCCAACGACCCGGGAAGCGACCTGGGCGTGTGCCTCGCGATCGCCTCCGCAGCGGCCGACCGACCGCTCCCGCTCGACGTCGCCGCCATCGGCGAGGTGTCGCTGTCCGGCGACATCCGCCGGGTGACCATGCTCAGTCAGCGCATCGCCGAGGCCGCGCGGCTCGGTCACCGGCGCATCCTCGTGCCGGCCGGGACCCGGGAGACCGTCCCGCTCGAGAAGATCCGGGCCACCGTGATCGAGGTCGGCACCATCCAGCAGGCGCTCAGCGCGCTGAGCAACATGGACACGGGAGAAGCTCGTCGCTGATCATCCCCGCTCCGCCAGACCTAGAATGACCGGAGCGGCCGTCCGGGCCGCCCGCGACGCCAACAGTGAGGTCACGTGCCCGAGGTCCCGAACGACCCCAAGCTGCGAACGATGCTCGAGGCCGTCGCGCCGGGGACCGAGCTCCGCGACGGCCTCGAGCGGATCTTGCGAGGCCGGACGGGTGCGATCGTCGTGCTGGGCTACGACGACGCCATCGAGGAGATGTGCTCCGGCGGCTTCCACCTCGACGTGGACTTCTCGGCGACGCGGCTGCGCGAGCTGGCCAAGATGGACGGGGCCGTCGTCGTCGACCGGCTGAACCGGCGCATCCGCCGGGCCAACGTCCAGCTCCTTCCGGACTCGAGCATCGAGACCTCGGAGTCGGGGATGCGCCACCGCACGGCCGAGCGCGTCGCCAAGCAGTCCGGTCACCCAGTCATCTCGGTCAGCCAGTCGATGCACACGGTGGCCCTGTATCTGGACGATCACCGGCACGTCCTCGAGGACTCCGACGTCATCCTCTCCCGCGCCAACCAGGCGCTGGCCACGCTCGAGCGGTACAAGGCTCGGCTGGACGAGGTCTCCGGCACGCTCGCCGCACTCGAGATCGAGGACCTCGCGACCGTGCGCGACGTCGTCACCGTCATCCAGCGCATGGAGATGGTGGCCCGGATCTCGGCCGAGGTGGACGGTTACGTCATCGAGCTCGGCACGGACGGACGGCTGCTCTCGCTCCAGCACGACGAGCTCGTCACGGGGCTGGACCAGGACCGCACCCTGATCATCCGCGACTATCTGTGGTCGGAGCGCTCCGACAGCCCGGCCGACGTGCTGGACGCGTTGTCGCGGCTCAGCTCCGCCGAGCTGATCGACATCCCGACCATCGCGCGGATCCTCGGTGTCGGCGGTCCCGAGGGCGACGCGGTCGACTCCTCCCTCACACCTCGCGGCTACCGCGTGCTGGCGCGGATCCCCCGGCTGCCGCTGCACGTCGCCGAGGCGATCGTGGCCACCTGCGGCACGCTGCAGGTACTGCTGTCCGCCACGGCCGAGGACCTGCAGGCGGTGGAGTGGGTCGGCCCGAACCGGGCACGGGCGATCCGTGAGGGTCTCTCCCGGCTTGCCGAGTCCTCCATCCTCGAACGCTTCAGCTGAGCCGGTCCTGAGCTGCCGGCCTCACACCTGCCTGACGGCGCCGCCGGCACGGGTGACGTCGTCGACGAGCTCGCTCTCCAGGGCGCCGCTGGTCAGGATCAGGTCCACCTCGCCCACCTGGCAGACCCGCACCGTGCCGTGCTCGACGAACTTCGAGGCGTCGGTCACCGCGACGCGGTACTTCGCCGATGCCAGCAGCCGCCGCTTGAGCTCGGCGTCGATCGGTGTCGCCGCCGAGATGCCGTCGACGTCGGATACGCCGTTGCAGCCGATGAACGCGACAGAGCCGATGACGCGCTCGAGGATGAGCTCGGAGTACGGCCCGCCGAGGGTGTGCGCCTTGGGGTACACGGTCCCGCCGGTGACGACGACCGTGATGCGCGACGCCGCCGCCTCGAGCGCCATCGCCGTGCTCAGGGCGGGGGTGTAGACCGTCACTCCCTCCAGCTGCGGGCTCGCCACCAGCGCTTTGGCCACGGCCAGGCAGGTGGTCCCGCCGTCCAGGACGACGGCGCTGCCCGGCTCCACGAGCCCGGCCGCCGCCGTCCCCACCGCGGCCTTCTCCTGGGCGTACGTGCCGAGCCGGACCTCGAAAGGCGGCTCCCGGTTCTCCTGCCGGGTGATGATCGCGCCGCCCCGGACCCGGCGCACGAGTCCAGCGCCGGCCAGGTGCATGACGTCCGCCCGGGCCGTGACGATCGAGACCCCGAGCCCCGCAGCGAGGTCGCTGACGCTGACGAACTCGCGGGCACGCACCATGTCGAGCGCGAGCTGGCGGCGGCTGACGGTCCCCAGCCGCGTCCGTGCCGGTCGGCGCCTGTCACTGCCGCTGCCTGGCAATTGGGTGCCTGCCGGCTACGTCGTGTAGCGGTTCTTGAGGCTGTCGATGGCGACGGCGAGCACGATGACGCAGCCCTGGACGATGAGCTGAGTGAAGAACGGGGTATTCAGCAGGATCATCCCGTTCGACAGGACACCCATGATCAGAGCGCCGACGAGCGTGCCGAAGATCCGCCCGCGCCCCCCGGCGAGCGACGTGCCGCCGAGCACGACGGCGGCGATCGCCTCGAGCTCATATCCCTGCCCGGCGTTGGGCTGGCCGGACTCGACCCTGGCGGAGAACATCACCCCCGCGAGCCCGGCGGTCAGCCCGGAGATCACGTAGACCGACGTCAGCACGCGGCGGACCTTGATGCCCGCCATGAGTGCGGCCTCCGGGTTGCCGCCGACGGCGTAGACGTGCCGCCCCCAGGTGGTGCGCTCCAGCAGGAACCACAGCACCGCGTAGGTGGCGAGCATCAGCCAGATCGGCACCGGGATGGCGATGAAGTTCCCGCCGCCGAGCATGTCGAAGCCGAGCTCGCCCTCGGCGATGAGCGGCCGGCCGCCGGTGAGCGCGTAGGCGGTGCCGCGCCACGCCGTGAGGCCGGCGAGCGTGACGATGAACGCCGCCAGCGACAGGTACGCCACCAGCGTGCCCTGAATCAGTCCGATCAGGGCACCGAGCAGGATCGGGATCAGCACGCACAGGACGATCGGCACGCCGGCGTTCCACAGCAGGATCGAGGTGACGCCGCTGACGGCGAGGACCGAGCCGACCGAGAGGTCGATGCCCGCCGTCAGGATCACGACCGTCACGCCCGCCGCCAGGATCGCGGTGATCGACGTCGCCCGCATGATGTTGAAGGCGTTGGAGAGGCTGACGAAGTTCGGTGCGATCAGGGCCATGAGCACGATCAGCAGGATGAGGACGAGGGCGATCCCCCAGGTCCCCCACAGGTCGAGCGCCCTGCGCACCGCGCGGTTCTGTCGCGACGTCGGCGGGACCGTGCCGGTGCCGGCCTGCCCGTCCGGTTCGTGCTGCTCGGTCATGAGGCCTCCTTCATGCCGGTGGCGTAGGACATCACGTCCTCCTCGGTTGCCCGGGCGCCGTCGAGCTCCTTGACCACCTGCCCGTCGCGGACCACGAGGAGGCGGTCACTGATCCCGAGGGCCTCCGGCAGGTCGGAGGACACGATGAGAACGGCCGTGCCGCGCTCCGCCTGCTCGTTGATGATGCGGTAGATCTCGTGCTTGGCCCCGACGTCGACGCCCCGGGTGGGCTCGTCGAGGATGAGGAGTCGTGGGTCGTTGGCCAGCCACCGGGCGAGCACGACCTTCTGCTGGTTGCCTCCGGAGAGCGTGCGCACCTCCTGGCGCGGGGAGCGCACCCGTATCGAGAGGTCGTCGATGAACTTCCGTGCGGCTGCGTCGACCCGGCCGAGGTTGAGCACTCCCCATCGCGAGTGCTGACGCAGTGAGGCGACCGTGATGTTGTCGCGGACGTCCATCCACGCGAAGAGCGCCTGCTCCTTGCGGCTCTCCGGCACCATGCCGATCCGGCTGGCGATGGCGTCGCTCGGGCCGGCGAGGCGGACCGGTTCGCCGTCGATCGTGATGCTGCCGGACACGAGTGGGTCTGCGCCGTAGATAGCGCGGGCGATCTCGGTTCGCCCGGCGCCGATGAGGCCGACGAGGCTGACCACCTCGCCGGCGCGGACGTCGAACGAGACGGGGCCGACGCCGTTCTGCCGGCCGACGACGTCCCGGACCTGGAGGACCGCGTCACCCGGGCGCCGGTGCTCGCGCACGTAGAGGGCGTCGACCTGGCGGCCGATCATATGGTTGACGACCTCGCCCTGACTGATCTCGCCGCGCGCCGTCGTGCTGACGTGCACGCCGTCGCGCAGCACGGTGATCCGGTCGGCGAGCCGCGACACCTCGTCGAGGCGGTGCGAGATGTAGAACAGGCCCATCCCGTCCGCCCGCATCCGCTCGAGGACCTCGAACAGGCGCTGGGCCTCCGTGTCGGACAGTGACGCCGTCGGCTCGTCCAGGATGAGCACCCGTGCGCGCTGGTCGATGGCGCGGGCGATCTCCACCATCTGCTGGCGGCCGACCGACAGGCGTCGCATGCGGGTGTCCGGGTCGATGCCGCCACCGATCGGCTCCAGCTTGCGCGCGGCCTCCGACCGCAGCCGGCGCCGGTCGAGGACGAACCCCGCGCGGGCCGGCTCGGCGCCGAGCGCCAGATTCTCGGCCACGCTCATCTCCGGGACCGTGCTGAGCTCCTGGTGGATCATCGCCACGCCGGCGGCGATGGCCTGTCCGGGCGAGGCGAACGACACCTGCTGGCCGTCGACCTCGATGACGCCGGCGTCCCGCTGGTGCACGCCACCGAGGATCTTCATCAACGTCGACTTGCCCGCGCCGTTCTCACCCATGAGGGCGTGGATCTCGCCCCGGCGGAGGTCGACGTCGACGTCGGACAGCACGCGGGTGCCCGTGAAGATCTTGGTGACCCCACGCATCCGCACGAGCGGCGGGTCGCCGCCCGCGTCCATCCGGGTCGTCACCAGCCCTCGTACTCGTCGAGGTTCTCGCGGGTGAGCATCTCGGTCGGCACGAGGACCATCTCCTCCTCGAGCTCCTCGCCGTTGAACAGGTCACGCGCCATCTGCAGGCCGATGGATCCCTGCGTGTTGGGGTCCTGCTTGGCCGAGCCCATGAACATCGTGTCCTGCTCCAGGGCGTCCACCGCCTCCGGCGAGGCGTCCACCCCGACGATGACGAGATCGTCGTAACCGGCCTGCTGGGCCGCCAGCATGGCGCCGAGCGCCGTCGGGTCGTTGATGCCGAAGATGCCGACGACGTCGGGATGCGCGGTCAGCAGGTCCGCTGTGATGCTCAGCGCCTCTGAACGGCCGTTGTCGCCGTTCTGGTGCCCGACCACCTCCACGTCCGGGTTCTCGTCCAGGACGCCCTGGCAGCCCTCGACCCGGTCCTGGACCGAGCTGATGGGTGTGCCGTCGATGAGCAGGATGTTGCCCGACCCGCCGACCTGCTCGACGAGGTACTCGCACGCCACCTCGCCGGCCTGGACATTGTCCAGGGTCACCGTGGCCATCGCATTCTCTGCCGTGACGTCGACCGCGACGACGACGATGCCGGCCTCGACCGCCCGTTCGACCGCCGGGCCGATGCCCTCGGAGTCGACGGCGTTGATGAGGATCGCGTCGACGCCCTGCTGGATGAACGTGTCGATCTGCTCGTTCTGCGCGTTCAGGTCCTGCCGACCGTCCTGGGTGTTGACCTCCACGCCCATGTTCTCCGCCTCGGCGACGATGCCCTCCTCCATCGCCTGGAAGAAAGGGTTGGACATGTCCTGCGCCATGAACCCGATCTGGTCGAACTCGCCGTCGCCCATGGCGCCGCCGCCGTCCTCTCCACCGCCTCCGCTGCCCGGATCACCTTCGCTGCACGCCGCGAGCGCGGTGAAGAGCGTCAGGCCCGCCGTAAGGCCGAGCACCTGCCTGGATCTGCTGTGTCGCATCGTCGCCTCGACTTCCCCGGCCGTCTCCGTCGGCGGCCGTCGTGCCGCAAGTTATGACCCCGTCGCGCGACTGTCAACAGGCACAGCACGCTTTCCGTTCCGAAAGTAGGCGGCGGCCCGCATATCGGCGGGCATTCCGCAGGAATTGCCTGCCACAGTCCGACCACTGCCGGTGCATCGGTGAGCGGCTCATGCGTCCGTACCGGCGTGTGTCCGCAAGCCCGTTCCTCATTGGGCAGGCGTCTCTAGTCGCGGCCCGTGCCGGCCGGAGTCAGCGTGAGGTGGAGACGGTAGGTCCGCACATCGGTTTGTTCCTGGACTGGTTGACGTGGACCGTCCGGAGGAGTGCTAGTCGCCGGCATGGCGTGCGGGGATGCGGGGATCCTCCGCGGTGACGGCTTCGACGTCGCTTGCGAAGGGGATGATGCCTTCGATCGCACCGCCCCAGGTTCCGCGAAGTACAGCAGTGGTCCCGGGCGCGATCTGCCACCTGACCTCGCCTTCGAGACCGCGCTCACCGGCGGTGGAGAACAATCCCGGTGTGCCGTCGACGTCGATCACCCGGTAGGTCGCTGTCCTGTCCGTGTATGGGTTGTGCAGTGTTCGCGTGCTTGCCCGGGCGGCCCACGGCAGCCGGCGGGTCTCATCCACCGTGAGCGTCATGTGGTCAGGCATCTCGGCGGGCCTGTCTGGGCCGCACCCGGCCGGACATCCAGGATCCTGGAATGAGAAGTCGCCGTAGGCAGCGATCCAACTGTGGCCGGTAGATGAATCCGCAGGCGGATCCGTCATGTCGACGAAGTCGGGCAAGACTTCTGGGAGGGTCGCGACGGCGTTCTGGGCAGCCACGGCTCGTGCGGCCGCTTCCACCTGCGCGGCGGCCATGTTGCTCGCGGTGATGACCCAGTCACCGGCTTCCCCGCTCCAGCTGAGGACGCTCACGTCCTCGAAGATGACACCAGCTCCGGCTTCGTAGGTGGTGATCGTCGCTGGGACTCCACCGAGGTCAACCGCTGTGGTCGATGCGGGGCCGTCAAGCCAAGGGATCGGGCTCACGGCGTCCGGCCCCCAGACCGTGATCGCGGCGCTGAGCGACTGGTCCTCATCGGTACGGACGAAGGACGCTGCGATCGGGGCAGCTTCGGCGCAGACTTCGTCAACTCGCGGTGTCACGAACACCGGGCGAAGGTCGCCGCCGAGGAGGTATCCGACGCCGCCAGCGACGGCCTCGCGGACAGGTACATCCCCAGAGCGTTCGGTGCAGGAAGCATCGGCGGAGGCGGCCGGCACGACGAAGCCGTCGGGACCGGCCGCGACGATCTCACCGAAGTCTCGCTCTCCCGAGACTGAGCCATCCTCGTGCATGACGCTCGCCACAACGAGACCTGCGGCGATCGCGGCAGCGGCTCCAGCGGGGAGCAGCGCGCGATGCTTCCTCCGCGATGGCGGCGGCTGAATTCCGCGTCGCTGAATCGGCCGGCCGCCGATCTCTTCTGCGATCATGCGGTCCAGATCGGCGCGAGCTCCCACCAGGGCGTCGTGGTCCACGGGCCGATCAGCCAGGGTGCGCAGCAGTCGCTCGGGATCCTGGATCGTGCTCATGAGGGCTCCTTCAACGATGTGGCGGGGAAGAGGTCCGTCACAGATGCGGTGGGGTCGTGCAGGTCGGCGCCGGGATCAGCCGCACGCCGGAGCCGCTGGCGCGCTCGGTGAAGTCGGACCTTGAACGTGCCGACCGTGCAACCGGCCACCGCAGCGGCTTGAATCATCGATAGCCCATCCCAGGCCACGAGCAGCAGCGCTTCTCGCTGCCTTCGCGGCAGGCTGCCAAGGGCACGCAGGAGCGCGTCACGCTCAGTAACGAGTACGTCGACGCCAGCCCTGTCATCGGTGAGGCTCGCCAACCTGGCGAGTTCGGACTCGACGGCCCGTTGCCGATAGCGAGACCGGTGATCGGCCAGGATCGTGTTCCGCGCGACAACCAACAACCACGGCAGGCCCTCGCCGGGAATGTCCGCCAGCCGCCGCCAGGCAACGAGAAAGGTCTCCGCGACGACCTCCTGTGCCTGATCGGCTCCGACATGACGCACCGCGTAGGCGTGGACACGTGGGGCATACAGGTCCCACAACGCGGTGAGGCGCTGTCCGGCACCCAGGTCGTCCTCCGGATCGCTCATACCCAGTAGTGCCCCCAATCGCGCGAAGGTTACATCCAGGCGCAGAACCGAACCGACGGAGTTCGCAACTCTGGCCTTGATGCCGCTGCCGGAGCGCCATAGCTGCTGAGGGCGGCTTCAGCTCCCGGCGCCTCCGCCCACGGCACGCGCCTGGACTTCCCCCATAGGGCAACAGCAGTGGAGCTGCAGGCTTAGTACCGGCCGACCTCATCTATGCGTACCCGCGAGGGCATGGCGGTCGCCAAGGCGAAGGGGCGGCTGCGTGGCAAGCAGCCCGAGCTCTCGAAGGCTCAGGAGGCGCACCTGGTGGTCCTGCACCGCGCGGGTGGCCACACCACCGCCGACATCGCCGAGCTGTTCGGTGTCGCACGCTCGACCGTCTACCGAGCTATCCAGCGGGCGGGCGCTACGGGCTGAGGCCCCCGGATTCCTCCCGCACTGACCGGTCCCGGTCGTCTTGCAGGTCCCTGCGACTGAGGCCGGTCAGAGCCGACGCGGTTTCCGTGCGGTGCGCCTTGCTGCTGTCAGGGTCAGTGCGGTTCCCAGGAGTAGCGCGAGCGCGGCCGTAGCAAGTGTGGTGAGGGTGTCGGCGCCGGTCTCTGGCAGCTGGGGGACGCTGGCGGGGGTGACCTCGACGGTGACGGTGTCGGTGAGTGTGTCGGTGGGCGTGTCGACGGTGGCGGTGATCCGGTGGGGGCTTGCCTCGGGGAAGGTGACGGTGAGGCCGTCGATGCTGTCGTCCGGGTGGTCGCTGGCGAGTTCGACGGCCTCGTCGCCGATTTCGACGGGGTTGCCGTAGGTGTCGGTCCCGTCCACGGTGAAGGTGAGCGATCCGCCTTGGTCTACGTTCAGTCCCTCGGGCGCACGCAGCTCGATCGCGGCCAACGGTGCGGCGGTGACGTCCACGGTCGCGGTGGTGGTGACCTCGGGGTCGGTGTCCAGGGCGGCGGTGACGGTGTGACTGCCCGTGGTGGTGAAGGTGACCGTGTCACCGTCGACCTCGGCTCCGGCGTCGGTGTCGGGGGTGTTGATGGTGGTGGTGTCGGTCAGGTCGCCGAGGTCGTTGCCGAACCGGTCGGCGCCGGTGACCGTGTAGGTCACCGACTCGCCCGCGACGACCTGCTCCGTCGATGGCGAGAGCTCGATGGTGGCTGCTGGTGCGGGGGTGACGTCCACGGTCGCGGTGGTGGTGACCTCGGGGTCGGTGTCCAGGGCGGCGGTGAAGGTGTGACTGCCCGTGGTGGTGAACGTGACCGTGTCACCGTCGACCTCGGCTCCGGCGTCGGTGTCGGGGGTGTTGATGGTGGTGGTGTCGGTCAGGTCGCCGAGGTCGTTGCCGAACCGGTCGGTCCCGGTGACCGTGTAGGTCACCGACTCGCCCGCGACGACGTCCTCCGACACCGGCGAGAGCTCGATGGTGGCTGCTGGTGCGGGGGTGATCTCGATGTCGCGGCGGGCCGGGGCGGGTGCGGCGAGGTAGGCGCCGTCGGTGGATCCGAGGTAGGTGGCGCTCACCTCGATGGTGGTGCCCGCGGTGGTGGGGAGTCCGTCGATCGTGGTGGTGGCCGCGCCGTCGTCGTCGACGGCGATGTCGATGGGGTCTTTGCCGTCGATGCTCAAGCGGACCGTGCCGGTGAACGCGACGTCGGGCTGGGTCTCACCGGCGGCGCCGACATCCGCGCTGACCTCGACCTCGCCGTCGGTGGCGGTGATCGAGTCAGGAGCCCGCAGGCTCACCTCGGTCTCCACAGCCGAACGCAACAGCACCGTACGCCAGCCGCCGGCCGCCACGTCGGTGTAGACCATCCCCTCCGGCGGCTCCGGTACGTTCGTCTGCCCGTCGTCGTTGTAGCCGAAGGCTTCGACCTTGCCGTCCGAGCGCAGCAGCACCGTATGGAAGGTGCCGGCGGCGACGTCGGTGTAGACCACGCCCGGCTCGAGGTCCGGCACGTCCGTCCGCCCGTCCCCGTCGTCGTCGCCGAAGGCCACTGCGTTGCCGTCCGAGCGCAGCAGCACCGTATGGTCCTGACCGGCGGCGACGTCGGTGTAGGTCATCCCGGCCGGCGGTTCTGGCACGTCCGTCCGCCCGGCCCGGTCGTAGCCGAAGGCCTTGACTGTCCCGTCCGAGCGCAGCAGCACCGTGTGGAAGGCGCCGGCGGCGACGTCGGTGTAGACCACGCCCGGCTCGAGGTCCGGCACGTCCGTCTGCCCGTCCCGGTTGTAGCCGAAGGCCACGACGTTCCCGTCCGAGCGCAGCAGCACCGTATGGTTCCAGCCGGCGGCGACGTCGGTGTAGGTCATCCCGGCCGGCGGTTCTGGCACGTCCGTCCGCCCGTCCCTGTCGTAGCCGAAGGCCTTGACTGTCCCGTCCGAGCGCAGCAGCACCGTGTGGTAGTCGCCGGCGGCGACGTCGGTGTAGGCCACGCCCGGCTCGAGGTCCGGCACGTCCGTCTGCCCCTCGTCGTAGTCACCGAAGGCCACGACGTTGCCGTCCGAGCGCAGCAGCACCGTATGCGCCCGACCGGCGGCGACGTCGGTGTAGGTCACCCCGGCCGGGAGGTCCGGCACCTCCGTCTCCCCGTACCTGTCGGCGCCGAAGGCGATCGCCGACCCGCCGCGGACGGCCGGCTCGTCGGCAGACGCGCGCGGGCCACCACCTAGGCCGGTCAGCACACCCGCGAGCACGGCCACCACGACAAGCTTGCGGACCCACACCATGAGCGGACATTAGCGGACGAACAGTCCGAAAGACAACGGTGTCAGGGACCCATCCGGTTGCGGTGCGCGAGTTGGGTCAGCTCCTCCACCGAGACGGGTGCCGCGGGCAGAGCCGGGCGCGGGGCGCCCTGCGGCCGCAGGGCATCAAGGACCAGCGCCCGCACCCGAGGGATCAGCACGGATCGTTGCGGGTCGCGGACCCACACCAGGTCCGCGAGCATCCCGGCCAGGGCCGCGACATCGGTGACATCGACGTCCTCGCGGATCTGGCCCGCTGCCTTGGCCGCCTCCACGGCGCCGGTGATCGCCGGTACCGACGCGCTGACCCGCACCTGTTCGGGAAAGACGCGCTGGACCCGGACCCCGACCGCCCGAGCGATCGGGACATCGAGAGAGAACTGGACCACCTGGTCGATGAACGCGACCACCCGCTCATACGGATCCGCAACGTCTGCGAGGGCTTCGCCCGCCTCGTCGACGCGTTCCTGGAACCGGTGATACAGGCCCAGCAGAAGATCTTCCCGCGTGGGGAAGTGCCGGTAGACCGTGCCGATCCCCATCGACAGATCCTCGGCAAGACGATGCAGACTCACCTCGAGCCCCTCGAGCGCGAACACCCGCTCCGCATACTCGAGAATCCGCTCACGATTCGCCAACGCATCCCGACGAGGACGACGCCGCCGAGCCGAGATAGTCATCTCCGGAAGTATGCCGCCACCGCGTCAATCGCGGCGAAGCCAGCACGGCGTGGCCCAGACCGCGGACGGCATGCCGTGTCACGAGTACGGCGACCCGTCCACCCACCCCTTGCGCCGCACGCGGCGCGCGGCATCGATGGCTAACCGCCACCAAAAGCTCACGCCCGTCCTCAGCGCAGGAACCGCGCCGGGCCACTTGACGACCAGCCACCGCCCACGGAGTGCGAGGCGGACAACCCGCTGCGCACGGAGGACCCGACGTCGGAGCCGCCGGCGCCACCGGAGCTTCCCGACACGGGTTGACGCGGGGCGTCCGTAGTGGTCCACGAGGGCATGGCTGTCGCCATCGGCTCGTCTTGTGCCTCCCCGCGCTCACACCTTGCCGTACCGCACCGGGGTGTGTGGGGTCGTCGGCCCGGCGCGGAACCATGTGCAGTCTTACCGTTGTTCCGACGCCCGGGTTGCGCGTCCAGAAGGGCGCCCTCGCTCACGTTCTGGGCGCCGCGATAGCGCTGGTCGCCGCTGTCGGCGTGGTCGTGCTCGGCCTCTTCGACGAGTCGGCGGACGGCGGCCCGGTCGGCGCCGGCCGCGTCGACGTCGATCCCGTATCTGGTTGAAGCGTCTGCGGGGACTCCAAGCCGGGCCGGCCTCTTGTTGGAACTAAGCCGCCCAGGCTGGTGCGCGGGGTGGCGCCAGGCAAGTGCCGGGTGCGTCAGGTGCGGTAGATCGGGAGAGCACCCGGCGCACACAGGTTGGAGAGATCGTGGCGACAAAGGAGCAACTCCAGCGGTCAACGCGGATGGTCGATGACGCTGTGGCAGTGCTCGGGCCCGCCCTCCTGCGGTCGAACCGTACACGCCACCCGCCCTGGCGCGCGCCGTGCAGGCCGAGCACAACCTCTACACCCGCATCGACGCCGAGTTCGGTCTCCTCAGCGCGGCCGAGGCCAGCCGGCGACTGGGTCGCAGTCAAGTATGCCCCGCAACCTCGCCACCAAGAAGCACCGGGCCGATCATCAAGAAGCACCGGGCCGATCATCTGGTCGCGGTCCGCCGCGGCCACGAGACCCTGTACCCGAGGTTCCAGTTCACCAACGACAGGCAGGCCCTTCCAGTGATCGCGGAGCTGTCCGTCTTGGCCGCCGAGCGTGGCTGTTCCGAGACCGGAGTGGTGCAGTGGATGTGCGGGCCGACCACCTACTTGGGTCGGAAGCGGCCGGTGGATCTGCTGGCCACTCATCCCGGCCGGGTGGTGCACGGCAGGGGTGGGGCGTCGATTGGTGGCCCTGGCGCCGCCGTCACCACTGGATCTAGGGGGATCGGTGCGAGGACGTGTTCACCGTGGACGTCAAGTTCGCTCGGGTCTTCGCCACGGGCGCGGACCTGAACTGGCTGATCGAGCTGGGTGCCCCGTTGGAAGTCGATGTCCTCCCGCCAGGGGTGTGACTCCCCGCGCCGGCGCGGGAGCCACGCCACACCGGCACGGTCCGGGGGTGAGGGCCCGGCCAGGTGACGGTTCAGTGATGGTCTTCGGCGGTTCTCGTCAAGACCGCAGACAGCGCCTGTGCCCGCTCCCTACGGTCCAGACATGACGGCGCCGACCCAAACAAGACCTCGACTCCGATCCGTCCTGCGCGCAGTGAGCGTCTTCATCGGCACACTCATCGGTGGCCTCGCCGCTCTCGCCTTGCTCGGCTGCTTGGCACTGCTCAGCTACCTCGGATGGTCATTCGACCACGACACTGCCCGAGCCGAAGACATCGGCGCCGAGGGAGCACGACTGGCCGAGACGCTGCCGGGCGTAGTCGCCGCCTCCTCGTCACCGGCGTCAACGGGAGACCTGATGACGGGAAGGTAGGTTTACGTCCACGTTGAGATCGGAACCTGGGACCCCGACCCTGTCGCTGCCGTCGCGAGCGAGATTGGTGCTTGGCGCGCAGAGCACGAAAACGTCCATCTCGGACTGAACACGGGCGTCGTCTCCGAGGAGGTATACATGGCGATCTCCGCACGACCATATGAGAACGAGTACCGCATCGGGATCGTCGAGGAGATGCTCATCCGGGACGGCGTCGCCGGCGTGACACTCGAGCCTTTGCGCTCCGAAGGCCCCGGCGACACCTCCAACGGCTCGCTGACGATGAAGCTGCACACCGCTCCCGGTGCCGACAAGCAACGCGTCGAGGCCGCTTGGGCGAGGAACCCACCGACAGTCCGCGTCCGTGACTACGCCCGCGAACGAGAGATCGACAACGACATGGGCGATCCACCTTCACCGCAGTACAGCGAGAGCCGCATCCCGACCGAGATCGTCTCGACAGAAGTGCTCCCGCCCGGCGAACGCCACAACGTCAGGCCAAGCTCCGAGCGGTACATCGATCCGGACGGCCTACTCGGGGAGGGTAGATGACCCCGAGCTGGAGGACATGCTCGAGTCTCTTCGGACGCATGCTGTGGCAGGCGGTTCTGCGGATGCGCCATCCGTTCCCTGGCGTGCGGGTGGCTGTCCCGTCCCAGCTGGGGAACGTCTCCGGACCGGCGCGGCTTGGAAAGTGAGCACGGCCCAGGGCTCGTTTAGCCGAAGAGGCAGCGTGGGCAGAGCTGGCTGCAGTGTCGGTCCTCTGCGATGTGGGGCGGACACGACGGCCAGGTGGCGAACACAAGCACGCTGGCCGTCTTGTTGATGATGGCGGCATAGCCTGCCTCGGGTGGCACGCCCGAAAGAACGCGGCGAATCACCGGGATGAGTCGGTCGTGCCCGCGGACCTGTGCCCAGGCGGCCGCGCTGGGCCACCGGATCGGGGCTCTCCTCGATGCCGAGAAGGATCGCGCCCGGCAGCCAGGCCGCCCGCAGATCGACGGTCCTGATGGACAGGCGCACACGATCGTTGCTCATGACGGGGTGGGGTTCCTGCCGCTGCTGCAACACCTGCTCAGCGCGGGAGAACTGCACCACGGTGACCGGCGGCATGCGACCACCGCCGCGCCCGGGCGCGTCAGAGCGTGAAGGAGGCCTCCGCCGTCGGGAGCCGCGCGCCGTCGAGCGTGGTGGCGACCCGATAGGTGCCGGGCTCCGCGGCCGGCTGCCCGCTCGGGCAACCGGGCTCCGACCGCTGGCCGCTCCACGTCACCGTGTGCTCGGTGGTGTCACCCCCGGCGAGGAGCAGCATGTGCTCCGCCGCGCCGGCCGAGCAGTCGCCGGTGGACCAGATGCGGTCGTCGCCGGAGTGGACCGTCAGCACGAGCGAGGCGGCCCCGGCGTCGACCAGGCAGGGTGTCTCGGAGTCGTTGACTATGGTCAGCGCGAAGTCCGTGGCGCCCGAGCCGGCTCGCGGCGCCATGGCCACGTCCAGGTCGCCGGGGGCGCACCGGTCCGGCCGCGGCGGGAGGGTCTCCTCGTCCTCGGCCGGCGGGCCCTTCCCCGGTTCCGCGTCGGCGAAGAGGTCACCGGCCCAGTTCGAGGCGACGGCGGCGAGCGCGGAGGCGCCCCAGACCGCGCCACCGAGCAGCCCGACCAGCAGGACGAGCGCCACGAGGCGCCGTCGTCGGACGACGGCTCGACCGGGTCGGCGCCGCGGACGAGGCTTGCCGGCCGGTGGCCGACCGCTCCCGCCTGGTGGGCGTCCGCCGCTCCCGCGGGGGGCGCGGCCGCCGAAGCCGGTCCCGGAGGGCCGGGACCTGCTGGTGTCGCGCGTCGTGACCACGCTGGGACGGTACGACGGCGGCGCGCACGCGGCGGGCAGCCCACGCCGTCACGGCTCGAACGAGGCCTCCGAAGTGGCCCCGCCGACCCGCGGGGTTCGGCTCCGCGGGCCGGGGCCGGGCAGACTGGCGGGGTGTCCACCGACGTCGTCACCGACCGAGCCGCGGACCGGCCCGCCGACCGCGGACCCGGACCGGCCGTGCCCATCGACCGCTCGGCGCTCACCGCCGTTCATCGCACGGTGCTCGACTGGTACCAGGCGAACGCCCGGGACCTGCCGTGGCGCCGGCCCGGCACGACGGCGTGGGCCGTGCTGGTCAGCGAGGTCATGCTCCAGCAGACGCCGGTCTCCCGGGTGGAGCCGGCGTGGCGCGCGTGGATGGACCGGTGGCCCGCTCCGGCGGATCTCGCGGCGGCTCCCGCCGCGGAGGTGCTGCGCGCCTGGGACAGGCTGGGGTATCCCCGCCGGGCGCTGCGCCTCCAGGAGTGCGCACGCGCCGTCGTCGACCGGCACGGCGGCGTGGTCCCGGACACCGAGGACGCGCTCCTCGCCCTGCCGGGCATCGGTGCCTACACGGCGGCCGCCGTCGCCGCGTTCACGTACGGGCGCCGCGCCGTGGTGCTCGACACCAACGTCCGCCGCGTCCTCGGCCGGGCGCTGGAGGGCCGTGCGCTGCCCGCGCCGGCGCTGGGCCGTGCCGAGCGCGAACGTGCCGCGGGCTACGTGCCCGAGGACCGCGAGACGTCGGTGCGCTGGAACGTCGGCGTCATGGAGCTCGGCGCCCTGGTGTGCACCGCCCGCTCCCCGCGCTGCGAGCGCTGTCCCCTGCAGACCCGCTGCGCATGGGTGCGTGCCGGACGGCCCGCCGACGCCCACGCCGCCACCCGGCGCAGGCAGGCGTGGCACGGCACCGACCGGCAGGTCCGTGGCCGGATCATGGCGGCGCTGCGAGATGCCCCGGACGGGTGGACCGCCGAGAGCGCGCTGCTGCAGGCGGGCGCCGACGGCGCAGATCCCGCGGCGCTGCCCGATCCTCGGCAGCCGGCCCGGGCGCTGGCCTCGCTGGTCGCCGACGGCCTCGCCGTGCGCGGCGACGACGGGCACCCTTCCCGGTACCGGCTGCCGTGAGCGAGCAGCACAGCGGCCGCGCCGTACGGGCCCTGCGCACCGCGCTGCTGGTCACCGCGGGGGCGTGCGTGGCGCTCGGGATCCTGGGCGCCTCGCTGGTCCTGCTCAGCGGCGCGACGGACCCCTGGCCGGGCCTGACGCTCCTGCTCACCGGGCAGGTGGTCGCGCTCGTGGCAGCCCTGGTAAGCGCCGTCGGGCTGCGGCGGGTGCTGCGCGGCGACGAGCGCGGTGCGGTCACCGCGCGGGTGCGTTCGGCCTACGGTGTGCTGGCGTCGGTGCTCGCGGCGCTGCTCATCGCCGGCGTCACCGGCTGGGTGCTGGTCCGGCCCGACGCCTGGCTCGCGGTGGTGGCGTGCGCGCTGCTGACGGCCCAGCTCGTGGCGGTCCTGCGCTACCTGCGGCGGTGAGCCTGCCCAGGTCGGTACGGCGATGACCAGTCGGCACGCGAATGACCAGTCGCAGGCGGTGGGCGGTGGTCAGAGCTCGAGGAGCATACGGGCGTTGCCGAGGGTGTTGGGCTTGACCCGGGCGAGGTCGAGGAACTCCGCGACGCCGTCGTCGTGCGAGCGCAGCATCTCGCCGTAGACGTCCGTGCCGACCGGGGTGCCGTCGATGACGTCGAACCCGTGGCGCCGGAAGAAGTCCACCTCAAAGGTCAGGCAGAACACCCGTCGCAGCCCGAGGCGGCGGGCACGCTCCAGCAGGGCCTCGAGAAGCTGGTGCCCGATCCCGCGCCCGGACATCTCGGGCGCGACGGCGAGGGTGCGGACCTCGGCGATGTCGTCCCACAGCACGTGCAGCGCGCCGCATCCCACGACCTCGCCGGCCCCGCGGTCCGAGACGTCCTCGCCGACGACGAACTCCTGGACGGACTCGAAATACTCGACCAGCTCCTTGGCGACGAGGATGCGGTGCTCGGCGTAGGGCCGCACCAGCTCGTAGATCGCCCGCACGTCCGCCGGCAGTGCCTGCCTGACGACGATCTCGCTCCCGGCCCGCGTTCCCATCCGGTGATCGTAGAACCCGCGGACCACGACGTTCACCTCCGCGCTCCGCGCCCGGACCGCCGGCGGCGCTCCCGCGAGCCGGCTCAGACGGCCCGGACCGCGTGCCGGTCCCGTCCCTGCGGTCCCCGCGCCGCGCCGTATGACGGCTCGGCAGCACGCTCGATCACGGCACGGGCCGTGGTCTCGTCGATGACGAGGTCCGTGACCGCGCCGGTGCGCAGCGCCCCCAGCAGGGGGCTCACCTTGGCGGTCCCCGCGACGACGCAGATCCGGCGCTCGATCCGCTTGAGCTCGGCCGGCGGCGGCCCGGTGGCCCGGTCGTTGAGGGCGATGTCCGTGTAGCTGCCGTCCTCCCGGAGCAGGACCGTGCACACGTCGCCGACGACGCCGGCCGAGCGCAGGCCGTCCACGTCCTCCGGGTCCAGGTAGCCGGCCGAGTACACGTGCGAGGCGAGCGGCCCGGCGAGCGCTCCGACGCCGAAGAGTGCGATGTCGGCGCGCTCCTGCACGGCACGAACCCGCTGGATCGACCGCTCGCGCCACATCGCGGCCTTCGTGGCCGCGTAGTCGAAGAACGCCGGGACCGGGAAGTGGTGCACGCGGGCGTCGAAAGCCTCGGCCGCCGCCGTCATGATCGAACCGGCGTACGGGATGCCGGACGTCACCGGGTTGGCGGCGCCGTTGAGCTGGACCACGGCACTGCCCGGCGCGCGTCTCGGCGTCAGATGCCCGACGACGGCGGAGACCGTGGTCCCCCACGCCAGGCCGAGCACGGTGCCGGGCTCCATCCAGGTCGAGACCAGCCGGCCGGCGACCTGGGAGACGAGGTCGAGACGGTGGACGTCGGCGGCGCCCTCGCGCACGGCGACCACGTGCGGCCGGACCCCGAAGGTCGCTCGCAGCTCGCGCGAGACGGCGTCCGCGCCGGCGGTGCGGGGCTCCAGCGAGATGTGGACCAGGCCGCTGGTGCGCGCCGACTTGATCAGTCGCGAGACCGTCGACCGGGAGACACCGAGCCGGCGGGCGATGGCGTCCATGGTCTCGTCCTGCAGGTAGTACATCTGTGCCGCGACGTATGCGGCCTCGTCACGTGTCCTCACGACCGCTCAGGTCACCTCCTCTTCTCCGCACGTTCGTGCAGCGCCATTGCGCGAGTGTGCGGGGAGCGCCAGCATAGGCCCAGGTCCCAGCCGGGCCAGGACGACGAGGGAGCGTGCGCCTGTGGGCACTCAGCTGAACGAGAATGGCCGCTCCGCGGCCCTGAAGGCCATGTCCGACGACGAGGGTGTCGACGTCCTCGTGATCGGTGGTGGAGTCACCGGCGCCGGGATCGCGCTCGACGCCGCGACGCGGGGCCTACGGACCGCCGTCGTCGAGATGCAGGACTGGGCGTCCGGCACGTCCTCGCGATCCTCCAAGCTCGTCCACGGCGGCCTGCGCTACCTCTACCAGCTGGACTTCGCCCTCGTGGCGGAGGCCCTGCGCGAGCGGGGCCGCCTGCTGCGCACCATGGCGCCGCACCTGGTGACCGCGCAGCCCTTCCTGTGGCCGTTGAAGACACCCGTGATCGAACGGGCCTACAGCGCCGTCGGCGTCGGCCTGTACGACGCCCTCGCCATCCTCGGCGCCCGGGGACTGTCCGTCCCGGTGCAGAAGCACTACAGCAAGGCGGCAGCGCTGCGGCTCTTCCCCCAGATGAGGCACGACAGCCTCGCCGGGGCCATCCGTTTCTACGACGCCCGCGTCGACGATGCGCGCCTGGTGCTCGCCCTGGTGCGCACCGCCGTCGGGCACGGCGCGCTCGCGGCGTCCCGGACGCAGGTCGTCGACCTCACCAAGGACCCCACCGGACGGGTCACCGGGGCCGTCGTGGCCGACCTCGAGACCGGCGAGGAACGCACGATCCGGGCCCGGCAGGTCATCAACGCCACCGGTGTGTGGACCGAGCAGACGGAGGCGCTGGGCGGAGCGCAGGACGGGCTCGAGGTCCTCGCCTCCAAGGGCGTGCACATCGTGGTCCCGAAGGACCGTGTCCGGGGCGAGACCGGCCTGTTCCTGCGCACCGAGAAGTCCGTGCTCTTCGTCATCCCCTGGCAGCGGTACTGGATCATCGGCACCACCGACACACCGTGGACCGAGTCCCGCCAGCACCCGGTCGCCACGGCGGAGGACGTCGACTACATCCTCGAGCAGGCCAACGCCGTCCTCGACCCCGCGCTGACCCGCGAGGACATCATCGGTGTCTACGCCGGCCTGCGCCCGCTCCTGCAGCCGGGCACCAAGGGCGACGACGGCGGGCAGAGCTCCACGAAGGTCTCCCGCGAGCACACGGTCGCCGAGGTCACCCCCGGCCTGACAGTGATCGCCGGCGGCAAGCTCACCACCTACCGCAAGATGGCCGAGGACGCCGTGGACTTCGCGCTCGGTCCGCGCGCGAGGTCCCTGCCGTCGGTGACCGCCACCACCCCGCTGGTCGGGGCCGCCGGGTTCGCCGCGACCAAGCGGCGCGCCGCCCGGATCGCCGGCTCGCACGGCTGGACCGCCGAGCGGGTGGAGCACCTGCTGCACCGCTACGGCTCCGAGATCTCCACGATCCTCGAGATGATCGACTCCGACCCCGAGCTGGGCCGGCCGCTGCCGAGCGCGGACGCCTACCTCGGCGCCGAGGTGGCGTTCGCCGTCACGCACGAGGGCGCCCTGCACCTGGAGGACATCCTGCTGCACCGGGTGCGACTCAGCTACGAGACCCGGGACCGCGGCGTCTCCGCCCTCGAGGAGATCGCCGCGATCGCGGCACCGCTGCTCGGCTGGGACTCCGCCCGGACCTCGGCGGAGGTCGAGACCTATCGGCGGCAGGCGGACGCGGAGGCGGCGGCCGAGCGGCAGGCCACCGACGCCGCGGCCGAGGACGCCCGCCTCACCGCCGGCGACGTCGTGCCCGTGCGCGACCTGCCGTGGGACACCTGAGCCAGCGGCAGCCGAGGACAAGCACACCGGGAGGAACTCCTGCACCCAAAAACCGCCTGAGTGCACGCCGACGAGGACGTCGTCCTCCCAACTCGCGTACGGACATGACATATCGGTGGCGCCGACCGGCGCCCGGCACAGATCACATCGACGTGACCGGAAAGTGAGTTCGCAGTGGAACTGTCAATGTTCAGCATCTTCCTGTCGGAGGTGATGGGCACCGGCATGCTGACCCTCCTGGGTTGCGGTGTCGTCGCCAACGTCATCCTCCCCAAGACCAAGGGCTTCGACGCCGGCTGGGTCCTGATCACCTTCGGCTGGGGCCTCGCGGTCTTCGCGGGCGTGTACACGGCGTTCAAGACCGGCGCCCACATCAACCCGGCCGTCACCCTCGGGCTCGCCGCGAGCGGCGGCGACCTCTTCGCGGGCAACGAGGACCTCGGCATCGCCGCGATCCCCACCACCTTCACCAACGTGCTCGTCTACCTCGCCGGCGAGATGGTGGGCGCGTTCCTCGGCGCCGTCGTCGTGTACCTGGCGTACAAGCGCCACTTCGACCAGGACGCTCCGGGCGCCATCAAGCTGGCGGTCTTCTCCACCGGCCCCGAGGTGCGCAGCTACGTCTGGAACTTCATCACCGAGGTCATCGGCACCTTCGTCCTCGTCTTCGTCATCCTGATGTTCGGCCCGACGCCGAGCGGGCTCGGTCCGCTGGCCGTCGCATTCCTCGTCGTCAGCATCGGCATGAGCCTCGGCGGGCCCACGGGGTACGCCATCAACCCGGCACGTGACCTCGGACCCCGCATCGCGCACGCCGTCCTGCCCATCAGGGGCAAGGGCCCCAGCGACTGGGCCTACTCCTGGGTGCCCGTGCTCGGTCCGATCGTCGGCGGCGTGCTCGCCGGCGTGGTGGGCAGCGCCTACGGCGGCGACTTCCTCTGACCCCGCACCCGACCTTCACACAGATCGACCGGGCAGCGAACTCCGGTGCCCGGACCATCGGAAAGGAACACCATGGCTGACGCCAACTATGTCCTCGCCATCGACCAGGGCACCACGAGCACCCGGGCTATCGTCTTCGACCACTCCGGGCAGATCGTCGAGTCCGGGCAGATCGAGCACGAGCAGATCCTCCCGAAGGCAGGATGGGTCGAGCACGACGCGGCCGAGATCTGGCGGAACACCCGCGAGGTCGTCGGCCTCGCGCTGACCCGTGCCAACCTGACCCACGAGGACATCGCCGCGGTCGGGATCACCAACCAGCGCGAGACCACCGTCGTGTGGGACAAGAACACCGGCGAACCGGTCTTCAACGCGATCGTCTGGCAGGACACCCGCACGCAGGCGATCGTCGAGGAGCTGGGCGGCTCGGAGGGTCCCGAGAAGTACAAGGCCAAGGTCGGCCTGCCGCTGGCGACGTACTTCTCCGGCCCGAAGATCAAGTGGATCCTGGACAACGTCGACGGCGTCCGCGAGCGCGCCGAGGCCGGCGACCTGCTGTTCGGCAACACCGACTCGTGGCTGGTGTGGAACATGACCGGCGGCACCAACGGCGGCCGGCACGTCACCGACGTCACGAATGCCTCGCGCACCATGCTGATGAACCTCGACTCGCTGACGTGGAACGAGGACATCGCCGCCGACATGGGCATCCCGGTCTCGATGCTGCCCGAGATCCGCTCCTCCTCCGAGGTCTACGGCGAGGGCCGCCGCGGCGGGATGGTCCCGGGCGTGCCGATCGCCGGCATCCTCGGTGACCAGCAGGCGGCCACCTTCGGTCAGGCCTGCTTCGAGGTCGGCATGGCCAAGAACACCTACGGCACCGGCAACTTCATGCTCATCAACACCGGCACGGAGGCCGTGCCCTCGGAGAACGGCCTGCTGACCACGGTGGCGTACAAGATCGGCGACGACGCTCCGATCTACGCCCTCGAGGGCTCCATCGCCGTGACCGGCTCCCTGGTGCAGTGGTTCCGCGACAACCTGGGCATCATCAAGTCGGCCCCGGAGATCGAGGACCTGGCCAAGACGGTCGAGGACAACGGCGGCGCGTACTTCGTGCCGGCGTTCTCCGGCCTGTTCGCGCCGTACTGGAAGGCCGACGCCCGCGGCGCCCTGGTCGGACTGACCCGGTACGTCAACAAGGGGCACCTGGCCCGGGCGGTGCTCGAGGCGACCGGTTTCCAGACCCGCGAGGTCGACGACGCGATGCGGGCCGACTCCGGCGTCGAGCTCAAGGAGCTCAAGGTCGACGGCGGCATGGTCCAGAACGAGACGCTCATGCAGTTCCAGGCCGACATCCTCGGTGTCCCGGTGGTCCGGCCGAAGGTCGCCGAGACGACGGCGCTCGGTGCGGCGTACGCGGCGGGAATCGCCGTCGGGTACTGGAACGGCGAGCAGGACGTCATCGACAACTGGGTCGAGGACAAGCGCTGGGAGCCCCAGATGGAGGAGGAGGAGCGCGAGCGCATCTACCGGCTCTGGAAGAAGGCCGTCACCAAGACGTTCGAGTGGGTCGACGACGACGTGCGGTGACCGCGCCGACGGGCTCGCGAAAATGCCCCGGACCGGGCGGCTGAGTCGATAGCATCAAGGCGTTCAGCAGACGCACATCGCACCGGGGTGTGCGGGACGGTTCCCCAGGCCGTCTTGGACGAGTGCGGACCGGGACGACGGGCCCTTCCACCGAACGCGGTGGGAGGGCCCGTCGGCGTCCGGGCTGTCACACTGGTGCCCCATGAGCACCAGTACTCCCCAGCAGATCACCGACCCGCTCTGCTACCACGGCGAGGGACCGGTGTGGTCCCCCGTCTGGGGCGGGCTGCGGTGGGTCGACATGCTCGCCGGCGACCTGCTGACGCTGCGTGACGACGAGGCCGTGGACCGGCTCCACGTCGGCAGCCGGGTGGCCGCGTTCGTGCGGCCGCGGACGGGCGGCGGCTACGTCGTCGGGCTGGAGCGCGGCCTGGGCCTAGCGGACGACCCGCACGCGGCTCCGACGGCGCTGGACCCGATGTGGACCGACGAGAACCTGCGGATGAACGAGGGCGGCTGTGACCCGGCCGGGAACCTCTACTGCGGCAACATGGCCTACGACCGCACACCCGAGATCGCGAACCTGTACCGGGTCACGGCCGACGGCGACGTCTCTGTCGCGCTCGAGGGCGTCACCACCTCGAACGGCATCGACTTCTCCCCCGACGGCAGCCGTGCCTACTACAACGACACGCACACCGGCGGCACCGACGTCTTCGACGTCGACGAGTCCGGCGAGCTGACGAACCGCCGCCGGTTCCACTCCGCCGACGACGGCCGTGCGGACGGGCTCTGCGTGGACTCTGCCGGCAACGTGTGGGTGGCTCTCAACCGCGTCGGCCGGGTGCGGCTCTACTCCCCCGGCGCCGAGGTCCTCACCGAGATCTCCCTGCCGGTGCGGCTGACGACCGCCTGCACGCTCGGCGGCGAGGATGGTCGAGACCTGTACGTGACGACCTCGCGGGAGAAGCTCGAGGACCCCGAGCCGGAGGCGGGCGCCGTCTTCCGGGTGCGGGTCGACACGCCCGGCAAGGCCGTCCTGCCCTACGCCGGCTGAGCGCGGTGCCCGCGGGCTGAGCCCGCCGTCACCGGTCGCCGCCTCCGGCGGATTCCTCGACGGCCTCGACCGGCGCGGCACCCCGGGTGGACGCCGACGTCGCGGCCCGGCTCTTCGGGCGGGATCTCGTCGCCCTCGTGGTGCCCTTCGCTTCGCCCTCGCGGGGCAGCTCGGGTCGAGGCGCCGTCTCCGCGGCCTCCTCGGCGGACTCCGGGACCGGGACGAGGCGGGCGAGCTGAGTGACATGACGCGGCTCGAGCTCACCGAGGCTCTGCACGCCCAACAGCTTCATCGTGCGAACGATCTCTCCGCGCAGGATCTCGATCATGCGGTCGACACCCGCACGGCCACCGGCCATGAGCCCGTACAGGTACGCGCGACCCACCAGGGCGAAGTCGGCGCCGAGCGCGACCGACGCCACGATGTCGGCGCCGTTCATGATGCCGGTGTCCACCATGATCGCCGTGTCGTCGCCGACCTCCCGGACCACCTTCGGCAGCAGGTGGAACGGGACCGGGGCGCGGTCGAGCTGACGCCCGCCGTGGTTGGACAGCAGGATCCCGTCCACCCCCAGGTCGACGAGCCGCACCGCGTCCGGCACGTTCTGCACGCCCTTGATGACAATCTTGCCCGGCCAGAGCTCGCGGATCACCGCGAGGTCGTCGTAGCTGATCGTCGGGTCCATCGCGGCGTCGAGCAGCTCGCCCACGGTGCCTCCGGTCGACGTCAGCGAGGCGAACTCCAGCTTCGGTGTGGTCAGGAAGTCGAACCACCACCACGGGCGCGGGATCGCGTTGGCGATGGTCTTCAGGCTGATCTGCGGCGGGATCGAGAAGCCGTTTCGCCGGTCGCGGAGCCGCGCGCCCGCCACGGGCGTGTCCACGGTGAAGAAGAGCGTGTCGAAGCCGGCGTCGGCGGCGCGCCGGGTGAGTTCGTACGAGATCTCACGATCGCGCATGACATAGAGCTGGAACCAGTTCCGCCCCGTGGGGTTGGCCGACCGCACGTCTTCGATCGAGGCGGTGCCGAGCGTCGAGAGGGTGAACGGGATGCCAGCCGTCCCGGCGGCGGTCGCCCCCGCGATCTCGCCCTCGGTCTGCATGAGCCGGGTGAAGCCCGTCGGCGCGATGCCGAACGGGAGCGCGCTCGACCCGTCGAGGATCTGCGTCGACGTGTCGACGACCTCGGCGGGGCGCAGCACGTCCGGATGGAACTCCACGTCCTCGAACGCCTGGCGCGCGCGTCGTAGCGAGAGCTCACCCTCGGCGGCACCGTCGGTGTAGTCGAAGGCCGCGGCCGGCGTGCGGCGCCTGGCGATCGTGCGCAGGTCATCGATCGTCAGGGCGGCGGACAATCGCCGCCTCCTGCTGTTCAGGTCGGGCTTCCTGAGCTTCATCAGCTCGAAGACCTCGGCGGGCCTGGGTAACTGGCGCGTGACCATACGACTCCTTCATCGGCGAGTGGTTATCAGTCGTGCACCGGGCGCGTGCGCGCGTAGTAGCCGGTGATGTGGTCCTCGATGCGACGGCGGGCCGACCTCGCGTCGGCGCGGCGAATCGCCTCGAGGATCCCCGCGTGCTCGGCGCGCAGCTGCGCCGCCATCGTCGTCCAGTCCTCGACCGCTGCGGCTCCCTGCTGCACGTACGACTCGATCGCCGTACGCAGACCCGCCATGACGGCGGCGACGACGGTGTTGCCGGAGGCCTCGGCGAGCGTCAGATGGAACTGCGCGTCGAGCGCGAGGAACTCCGGGGGCGTCAGATCCTGCTGCTTCATGGCTTCCAGGAGCTCCTCCGCCTGGCCGAGGTCGGGGGGCGCCGAAGCGAGCGCGCCGACCACGGACGTCTCGAGGAGGACGCGCGTGGCGACGATGTCCTCGAACGGGAGCCCGCGCGCCGCCAGCTGCAGCCGAAGCAGGGTGGACATGCCTCCGCGCGGCGTGGCGATGATCATCGCCCCCGACGTCGGACCCGATCCGGAAGCGGTGCGGACGAGCCCCATGGCCTCGAGCACGCGCAGCGCCTCGCGCACGCTGGACCGGCCCACCCCGAGGTGCGCGGCGAGCTCGCGTTCCCCCGGCAGGCGGTCGCCCGGACCGAGCGTGCCGTCGATGAGGTCCGACTCGATGCGCTCGAGCACGCTCCGCCATGCTCGGCGGGGGGTCGCGGAGGTCGCCGGCACGACGTCGTTCGCCATGGTGTCTCCGCTCCATCCGTGGTCTGACCACGCTACCGCCGCGTGGTCAGACCACGCAACACCGGTCCGGCCCGCCTGGACCGCTCCACCACGGCACACCTAACGTGCCCCCATGCAACACGCGACGCGGTCACCGGACCGGCGGTGACGGCGGATCACCCGGACGACGGTCAGGGCCAGCTCTTCGAGCTAGCGCCCGGGTCGCGGAAGGCCGTCGCGCGGGTCGTGCTGCTCACCGGGCCGTCCGGGTCGGGGAAGACCTCCATGACGCGGCGTCTCGGCCTGCCGGTGGTCTCGCTCGACGACTTCTACCTCGACGGTGACCACCCGGACCTGCCGCACCGCTACGGCATCGTGGACTGGGACGACCCGGCCTCCTGGGACGCCGACGCAGCGGTGGCGGCGCTCGTCGAGCTGGCCACCACCGGCGAGGCCCAGCTGCCGGTCTACGACATCCCCACCAACGCCCGCACCGGCACCACCCGGCTCACCCTCGACGGCTTCCCCGTCTTCGTGGCCGAGGGCATCTTCGCGGCCGAGATCGTGGGCGCCTGCCGCGAGGAAGACATCCTCGGTGACGCCCTGTGCCTGGTGCGCCCGCGAGCGCAGACGTTCTGGTACCGGCTCCTGCGTGACCTCGGCGAGTCCCGCAAGCCGCCGCTGACCCTGGTGCGGCGCGGTCTCGGGCACGCTCGCCGCGAACCGGCGCTCGTCGCGAGCATCGTGGCCAAGGGATGCCGCGCCGTCGACGTCGACGAGGCCGAACGGGCGGTCCGCGCCCTGCTCGCCGGACCGGGCCGCTGAGGTCACACTTTCGGCTCGATCCGGTCTCGATCGGGCCACGACGACCGAACGAGTGCCACCGCGGCCTAGCGTTCGAGCCATGGGTGCACGATTCGCACGGCTCCTGGTGGGCCTGTTCGCCGTCGCGCTGCTCCTCGTGGGTTGCACCGGCGGCGGCGCCGGCGACGACGGTGCCGGCGGCGGCGGGAACGTCGAGGACCCGGGCGCAGGCGGCTTCGCCGCCGAGGAGGCCGCGGCCCAGCAGGAGGAGCAGGGCGACCGCCAGGTGATCACGACGGCGAACGCGACGCTCGTCGTCGGGCAGCCGACCGCCGCGGCGGACGAGATCGTCGGCCTCGCGGAGGCGGCCGGCGGGCACGTCGAGCACCGCACCGAGCACAGGGGTGACGAGGAGCGGTCGACGTCGGCATCGGTGTCGGTGCGGGTCCCGGCGGCGGAGCTGACCGGGCTGCTCGAGGACCTCGAAGACATCGGCGAGGTCACGGACCTGAGCCAGGACGTCCAGGACGTCACGAGGGCCGTGCGCGACCTCGACGCGCGCATCGTCGCGCTGGAGACCTCGGTGGAGCGCCTGCTGGAGATCATGGCCGAGGCCGAGAACGCCTCGGCGCTCATCGAGGCGGAGACGCCCCTCAGCGAGCGGCAGGCCGAGCTGGAGTCGTTGCGGTCCGAGCGGGACTACCTCGCCGACCAGGTGGCGATGTCCACCCTGCGGGTCGAGCTGAGGGCCGACGACGCCCCGACCGTCGAGGCCGACGGCTTCCTCGGTGGGCTGAGCAGCGGGTGGAACGCACTCGTCGCCGCCTTCAGCGGGCTGCTGGTCCTCGTCGGCGTGCTGCTGCCCTGGCTGCTGGTGCTCGGCGTGCCGCTGGTCGCCGTCGTCTGGTTCGTCCGGCGGCGTCGCAGGAGCAGGGCCGCCGGGCCCACCGCGGCGCCGACCGCGCCCGACGCCGAGGTCAGCGCGACTTGACCAGCGGGAACGTGATGGTCTCTCGGATGCCGCGCCCGGTGAGCGCCATCAGCAGCCGGTCGATGCCCATCCCGATCCCGCCGGCGGGCGGCATCCCCTGCTCCATGGCCTCCAGGAAGTCCTCGTCGAGCGTCATGGCCTCCGGGTCGCCGGCCGCCGCCACGAGGGCCTGGGCCTCGAAGCGCTCGCGCTGCACGACGGGGTCGACGAGCTCGGAGTAGCCGGTGGCGAGCTCGACGCCGCGCACGTACAGGTCCCACTTCTCCACGACGCCCGGCACCGACCGGTGCGCCCGCACCAGCGGGGAGGTGTCCACCGGGAAGTCCCGTACGAACGTCGGCGCGTGCAGGGTGCCCGCGACGAGGTGCTCCCACACCTCCTCCACGATCTTCCCGGGCGTGTAGTGCGGGGCGAGCTCGACGCCGACCCGCTCGGCGTGCGCGCGCAGCGTCTCCACCGGTGTCTCGGGCGTGACCTCGGAGCCCAGTGCCTCGGAGAGCGAGGGGTAGAGGCTGATGGCCGTCCACTCGCCGCCGAGGTCGTACTCGGTGCCGTCGTCGAGCGGGACGGTGGTGGAGCCGAAGGCGTCCCGGGCCGCCTGCTGGACGAGGTGCTGGGTCAGCTCGGCCATGGTGTCGTAGGAGCCGTAGGCCTCGTACGCCTCGAGCATCGCGAACTCCGGGCTGTGCGAGGAGTCCGCGCCCTCGTTGCGGAAGTTGCGGTTGATCTCGAAGACCTTCTCCACGCCGCCGACGACGGCGCGCTTGAGGAACAGCTCGGGGGCGATCCGCAGGAACAGGTCGACGTCGTAGGCGTTCATGTGCGTCACGAACGGTCTGGCGGTCGCCCCGCCGGGCTGGACCTGCAGCATGGGCGTCTCGATCTCGAGGAAGTCCCGCTCGTCCAGCGTCCGGCGCAGCGACTTCACGACGGCGGCCCGGGTACGCACCATCTCACGCGCGGCCGGACGCATGATGAGGTCGAGGTGCCGGCGGCGCACCCGCCCCTCCTCGGAGAGGGCGACCTGCTCGCCGCCGGCGGTCTCGTAGGTCTTCGGCAGCGGGCGCAGCGCCTTGGCGGCGAGCCGGTACGAGTCGGCGAAGACGCTCAGCTCGCCGCGCCGCGAGGCGATGACCCGGCCGCGGACGAACAGGTGGTCGCCCAGGTCGACGTCGGTCTTGAACGCGGCGAGCTCGTCCTCGCCGACCTCGGCGCGGGAGAGCATGGCCTGCAGCTGGTTCCCCGCGCCGTCCTGCAGGGTGACGAAGCACAGCTTGCCGGTGTTGCGCAGGTACATCACGCGGCCGGCGACCCCGACCACCGTGTCGGTCTCCTCCCCGGCGGCCAGGTGGCCGAACTGCTCGCGCACCGCCGCGATCGTCGTCGTGATCGGGAGCGTCGTCGGGTACGGGTCGACGCCGGAGGCCAGCAGGCGGCTGCGCTTCTCGGCCCGCACCCGAACCTGTTCGGGGGCGCCGGTGTCCTCGGCGTCGTGGCTGGCGGTCTCGGTCGTCTCAGTGCTCTGCTCGGTCACCGATCAAGGGTAGCCACCGCCGCGCCGCCGGCTCTCGCCGTCCCACCGGACGTGACCAACACCGCCCGCGCAACGGGTCGGCGGAGGTGTCAGCCCTTGTCGGGCGAGGCCGCCAGCGGGACGACGGCGGCGAGGGTCGGCGCGAGCCGGGACCGGACGACCTCCACCCGCAGCCGCTCGGCCGCCACCGGGTGGAACCGCACGATGCGCTGGTAGCCGACCGTGCCGGTGGTGGCGACGTGGTGCCAGGCGTCGCCGTCGCCGATCAAGATCCGCACCTCCTCGATGCGCTGGCCGACGGTGATCTGCTCCTTGAGCACGACGCCGTCGAGCGTCTGCCGGCCGAACGTGAGCTCGACCCACGGGCGGGTGTCGCCGTCGGCGGGCCGCCAGTGACCGACGTCGTTGTCGAGGGTGGTGAGCACCGCTCGGGGAGCCGGCCGGGACGAGAAGGTGACGTGGTCGATCCGGGTGAGCGCCGAGGCACGCAGCCCGTCGACGAGCCGGCCCAGGCCGGCGAGCGCCTCGCGGTCGCCGTCGGCGATCCGGCCGGTGCGGGTGGGCGGGACGTTGAGCAGCAGGGTGGCGTTGCCGCCGACGCTGTGCTGGTAGATGTCGAAGAGCTCCTCGGCGGCGCGGGGCTGCTCGTCCGGGTGGTGGAACCAGCCGGGCCGGATCGAGGTGTTGACCTCGGCGGGGTACCAGACGAGGTCGCCGGCCCGCGCCGGCAGGGCCGCCAGGGCGGTGCGGCTGCCGAGGTCGCGGTCGTCGGAGCGGACGGTCCGGGAGAAGGCGCCGTCGTCGACCTGCTGGGACCGTTCGGCGATCCGTTCGACGTCCTGGAGGGCGTGGGGTACGACGGACCACTCGTCCGGCCGGGTCTGTCCCGCCTCGTTGCCGCACCAGCGCACGTCCGGGCCGCACACGCTGATGACGGCGTCGGGCTGCAGCGCGCGGATGGTGCGGTAGTACCGCTCCCAGTCGTAGACCTGACGCTTGCCGTTCGGGCCCTCGCCGTTCGCGCCGTCGAGCCAGACCGTGAAGATGTCGCCGTAACCGGTGAGGAGCTCGACGAGCTGGCCGACGTAGACGTCGTCGTAGGCGGTGCCGGATCCGTAGGTCGGCTCAGCCCGGTCCCATGGCGAGAGGTAGAGGCCGAACCGCAGCCCGTGCCGCGCGCACGCGTCCGCGACCTCGCCGACGACGTCGCCGCGGCCGTCCCGCCACGGGCTCGCTGCGACCGTGTGCTCGCTGTGGCGGCTCGGCCAGAGACAGAAGCCGTCGTGGTGCTTGGCCGTGAGGATGAGGCCCCGTATGCCTGCGGAGCGCAGCGTCGCGGCCCACTGGTCGGCGTCCAGGTCGACCGGGTCGAAGAGGTCCGCGTCCTCCTCGCCGGTCCCCCACTGCCGGCCCGTCATGGTGTTCATCCCGAAGTGGACGAAGCCGTACAGCTCCAGCTTCTGCCACTCGTACTGGCGGTGGCTGGGACGGACGTTGGCGAGGTGGTCGAGGTCGATCATGCGTCGATCATGGTGGGCGGGACAGTGGCGTGAGGTCAGCGGCCGGCGCGGTAGTCCGCCGTCGGGATGCCGCTGGTGCCGATGCCACCGATCGCCGCCGCGGGCATGTCGGGGATCTGGCCGGGCTCCTCGCCGACGTCGGCGATCCGGTTGTCGGCGTCGACGAAGACCACGTGCGGGGAGTACGTACGGGCGTCCTCGTCGGACAGCTGGCCGTAGGCGATGACGATGACGAGGTCACCGGCGTGCACGAGGTGGGCCGCCGCGCCGTTGACACATACGATGCCGCTCCCCCGCTCGCCCGGGATGACGTAGGTGGTCAGCCGGGCGCCGTTGGCGACGTCGACGACGTCGACCTGCTGCCCGGGCAGGAGGTCGGCGGCGTCGAGCAGGTCGGCGTCGATCGTGATGGAGCCGACGTAGTGCAGGTCCGCGGCGGTGACGGTCGCCCGGTGGATCTTGGAGATCATCATCGGGCGCAGCAGCGAACGAGGGGGCGTGCTCACGGCGAGTCCTTGGGTCTCTGGCGGGGCGGGTGGTCGGGACCGAGCTCGACGGTCATGTTGTCGATCAGCCGGGTGGTGCCGACGCCTGCGGCGACGGCCAGGAGGCCCGGGCCGCGGGCATTGTCCGGCAGGGGCAGGAACGTCTCAGGATCAACAAGGACAAGATAGTCCTTGTCTATTCCCCCCGCGTGGGTCAGCACCTCGTCCGTGACGCGAAGCACAGTGGCCGCGTCCGCCCCGCCGTCCGCGGCCTCGACCCCGGTGCGCAGGGCCCGCGAGATCGCGAGCGCCTGGATCCGCTGGGGCGCGGTGAGGTAGGCGTTGCGGCTGGACAACGCCAGCCCGTCGTCCTCCCGGCGGGTGGGGACCCCGACGATCTCGACGCCCAGGTCCAGATCGCGCACCAGGGTGCGCACGAGTGCGAGCTGCTGGGCGTCCTTCTGCCCGAAGACGGCGACGTCCGGGCGGACCAGGTTCAGGATCTTGGTGACCACCTGCAGGACGCCGGCGAAGTGGCCGGGGCGCGCCGCGCCCTCGAGGACGTCGGCCACCGGACCGGGGTCGATGCGTACCAGCGGCTCCGCGGGGTACATCTCGGCGTCGTCAGGCGCGAACACGACGTCCACCCCCTCACCGGTGAGCAGCGCGACGTCGGCGTCCAGGTCGCGCGGGTAGTTCTCGAGGTCCTCGCCCGGGCCGAACTGGAGCGGGTTGACGTAGATCGACACGACGACGTGGTCGGCGCGTGCCCGCACCTCGCGCACGTTGACCAGGTGGCCTTCGTGGAGGGCGCCCATGGTCATGAGGAGCCCGCGCCGGCCCGGCAGCGAGGACAGGGCAGCCCGCAGCTCGGTGCGGGTGCGAACCACGAGTGGCTCCAGCGGTGTCGGGTCCCGGTCGTCGGCGCCGGGGACGACGGCGGTGGGCGCGGGCTCCGTGGCGGCGTCGCCGAGGACGTCGAGGAGCCGTGCCGCGGCCAGCTCGGTCAGCCGGCCCGAGGCCAGGGCGCGGCGGGTCGTGACGCGGGCGAGGTGCCGGTAGGTCTCTGTGACGTCGGCCAGCTCCGGACCCAGCCCGGCCAGGGCGACGAGGTGGTTCTCGACCGTGCCGGCGTCGCCGCGGACGACGGGCCCGGTCAGGCTCTGCTCGCTGCCGCGCAGCGCCCCGTCGAGGGCTGCGGTGAGCAGCGGCGCCAGGTAGCCGCCCGGGTCCGGCAGACCGGCGGCGGCGAGCGTGCGCTGGGCCTGGCCGACGAGCGTGACCAGGTGGTTGGCACCGTGCGCCAGGGCGGCGTGGTAAGCGGGCCGGTCTACCTCGGCCAGCGCGACCGGCTCCCCGCCGAGCTCGACGACCAGCGCCTGCGCGATGGGGAGCACGGGCGAGGCGGCGGTGACGGCGAACGGGCAGCCGGTGATCCGGGACAGGTCGAGACTCGTGCCGGTGAACGTCATCGCCGGGTGGATCGCCAGCGGGATGGCGCCGCGCTCCGCGGCGGGCGCAAGGACCTCGGTGCCGTACCTGCCGGAGGTGTGCACGACCAGCTGCCCGGGCTGCCAACGCCCCAGGTCCGCCAGGCCGCGGACGAGCCCGGCGAGCGCGTCGTCCGGGACGGTCAGCAGCACGAGCTCGGACCGCTCGACGACGTCCTCGACGCTGAGGACCGGGACCTCGGGCAGCATCGCGTCGGCCCGGTCCCGACTCTCGGCCGAGACCGCCGTGACCCCGACGACGGCATGCCCGACAGACCGCAGTGCGCTGGCCAGGACGGTGCCGACGCGGCCGGCGCCGACCACGCCGACGCCGAGGCGTCCCGGCCTGGTGGCCGACTCGCTCACGGCGCCGCCGTCCCTCCGGGAGAGGGCTGCTGCGGCCCGTCCGCGGCCGGCGGGTGGACGGCACCGGCCGCCTCCACCCGGCGCATCCACTCCTCCGGCCCCTCGGCCGCTCGCGCGGTCCGCGCCCGCGCGGCCTGCTCGACGAGCACGTGCCGCGCGAGCATCTCGTCCAGGTGGAACACGACGGGCGTGACCGGGCCGGAGACCGAGTGCGCGTGCAGGTTGGCGATCCGGCACCGCCGCTCGAGCGGCCCCTGCTCCAGCGCCAGCGACTGCGTGCGCTCGTGGGGCACCACCACGAGGTTGCGGGTCCACCGTCCGCTACGGATGAGCAGCGCCGTGCCGGTGATGAACAGCGCGTTGCGTCGCCACGTCAGCGGGTCGAGCCACCGGGCGCGGCGCGGGCTGGTGCGGAACCCGCCGGCCTCCCCGCTGCCGTCGAGGGCGGCGTCCAGGACGGCCCGGGGGTCGGCCACCCCGAGGTCGGGCAGGACGAGCCATAGGGCGGTCAGCGCGTCCCCGCGCGGCCCCACCGGGAGCAGCACGGTCTCGACGTTGCCGCCCGATCCCTCGGCGGCGCCGTACCCCGCGACGTTGATGCGCACCCGCCACCAGCCGGCCGGCCGCCACAGCAGCGGCTGGGTCAGCTGGACGGCCTGGACCCGGCCGGGGGGGAGCGTCTGCGAGCGGGACTCGAGGAGCCCGTGCCGGAGCCGGATCCCGTCGGGCGAGATGGCGACGCGGAAGTGGAACTCGCCGGCGAACCGACCCCACAGGGCGGCCACCCAGCCGAGAAGCGCGGGGAGCGTACCGAAGATCGGCGCCGCGCTCCCGGCGAAGTAGGCGGCAACGCCGAGACCGACGATGAAGAGGATGAAGAAGATGAGCACGGGCGAGAGGACGAGGGAACCGACCAGCCGACCCGCGGGGACGTGCAGCATCTGCCGCTCCGGTGCGGCCACGAAGAGCGGTGACGAGGCCGAGGCGTCGTCGGGTGCACCCGCCTCGGCGTGCGCCTGACCCCCGGACGGCTGACCGCCGGGCGCCTGACCGGCCGGCGGGCCGGCGACGCCCGCGGCGCGGGCCATGACCTCGTTCCGCAGTGCCTGCGCCTCGGCCTCCTTCAGATAGCCGATGATCACGTTGGACTCGTTGCCGCCTGCGGTCTCGACCTTGACCTGACCGAGCCCGAAGATCCGCCCCAGCAGGGGCTGGACCACGTCGACCGCCTGGACCCGGACCAGTCGTGCGTGGCGCTGCCGGCGGAACAGGATGCCGCTGTGCAGGTCGACCGACTCGCTCGTCACGGCGAACTTCATGCGACGCCAGGCCAGCCACGAGTAGATGCCGGCGACGACCGCCACGACGAGGACGATCCCCAGGATGATGAGCAGCGCCGTCGTCCGATACCGCTCGAACCGCTCCCAGACCTCCGGGATGTTCTGCAGCTCGTCGCCCAGCTGCCACACCGTGGCGACGACGACCGCGACGACGACCTTCCACGCGTTCAGGATCGGCGTGATCTTGTGGACCGAGCGCCAGACGGGCTGGGCTGGGTCCGGCGGCACGGGACCTCGTGGCACGGGCTCACCGCCCGGTGGGACCGGTCCGGGCACGGCGGGCGTGCTCACAGACCCGCCAGCCTCGCCTCACCGCGTGCGGTCAGGCGGTCGCGCAATCGTGACGCCTCCTCGGGTCGAAGGCCCGGGATCGTGGCATCGGTCTGCGACGCAGCGGTGTGCAGCCTCACCTGGGCGACTCCGCACGCACGGTCCAGCGGTCCGGCGTTGACGTCGACGAACTGCATGCGCCCGTACGGCACGACCGTCAACGACCGGAAGAGGATTCCCCGGCGGACCAGGAGATCGTCCGCCGCCTCCGCGTACCCCAGCGCACGGACCTGACGGGGGATGAGCCACAGGAGCCAGACCAGCAGGACGAGGACGAGAGCCGGACAGACCCACACCCAACCACCGAAGACCACACCGAGGACGACGGTGCCGATCAGCGGCAGCGCGAGCCAGATGAAGACCGAGATCAGCCGTACCTTGATCAACGACGGGGAGACCGGGGTGAAGGAGACCCCGGGTGGGTCGAAGACGCCGCCGCTGGCGGGAGGTAGGGCATTCACGGCACCACCCTTTCAGATCAGGCAGAAGACGCGCTGTGGTTGACACCGCCGGGGGAATCGTCGTCGTCCTCCGGGGGGACGCGGCACCACGTCTCGACCCGGATCGCCACCGCTACGAGGGCCACACATGTGAGCAGCGCCACACCGGACGCCAGGGCCCGCTGCTCGGGCAGCGGCGCGGAGAGGTTGTCGAGCGCGACGAGCACCTGCGCGGCGAAGTACCCCACCAGGGCGGAGCCCACCAGGGCCGCCGCCTTGGCGAGCACCACCACGCGGGAAGCACCGATCGGCGTCATCGAGGTCGGCTCCTGGCGGACGAGCCTGCGGACGCTGCGGCCCATCGAGAGCAGCACGATGGCGAGCAGGGCGGGCCCTGCCGCGCTGAGGTAGGACACGGGGACGCCGAGGCCGCCGCGGACCTCGATGTTCTCGAGCACGAAGAACGCGATCAGCCCGGAAAACACGGTGATGAGCACGAGCGTTTGCCAGGACGTGCGGTTCACGTGGCGCCTCCCCCACCGCGGCTGTCGTCCGGTGACTCGCCGTCGAGCCGCTCGTCGAGCCACTCGAGCTCGTCGCGGTCGCCGGCCCGCTCGGCCAGCTCGGTCACCCGGCCTCCGTGAGGGCCGGGAAGGACCGCCCCGGGGGCGAGCCGTGCCCAGGGCGCGAGGACGAACGCACGCTCGTGAGCGCGCGGGTGCGGAAGGGTCAGCTCCGGGTCGTCGCTGACCGTGGCGCCGACCGTGATGACGTCGACGTCGAGGGTGCGCGGGCCCCACCGTTCGTCGCGGGTGCGCCCGTGGGCGTCCTCGACGGTCTGGGCGAGCGCCAGCAGTCGTGCCGGCGTCAAGGTGGTGGTGCCGGTGACCACGGCGTTGAGGTAGTCGGGCTGCGGCTCCTGGCCGGGAGCGAGCACAGGTGCGGTGCGGGCAACCGGCGACACCCCGCTGAGGTGCACGCCGGCGGCGTGCCGCAGGTCGGTGACGGCCGCCCGGAGGGTCTCCAGCGGGTCACCGAGGTTGGCGCCGATCGCCAGCACGAGCTCGGCCGGCTCCGCGGCCGGTGCGTCGGTGCGGGGCGCGGCGCGGTAAATGCTGATCTCGACGTCGTCGAACTCCACCGGGATCGGGGCCTGCGGCTTGTGCACGGTGACGTCGACGGCCCGGACGCCCGGCCGGGCCAGCACGGCGGCGGCGATCCGGTCGGCCAAGGTCTCGACGAGGTCCACCGGATCACCGTCGAGCACGCCGACGACGTCCTCGGCCACCTCGGAGTAGCTCACGGTGGCGGCCAGGTCGTCGCTGCGAGCGGCCGCCCCGGTGTCCAGGTGCAGCACGACGTCGGCGAGGAACACCTGGCCCGTCTCCCGCTCGGTCGCCAGGACCCCGTGGCGTCCGACGGCCCGCAGCCCCGTCAGCCGTATGCGGTCCATCGGGCCGGTCACCGCTCGGCCGTCCAGGCTGCCGCCACGCGTGCGGCGTCCACGTTGGCCGTGACCTCGTGGACCCGGACCGCCCAGACACCGGCGGCGGCCGCGAGCGCGGTCACGGCGGCCGAGGCCGCGTCCCGGGCCAGAGGCTGGTCCGCGAGGTGGGCGGGTACGACGTCGGCGAGGAACCGTTTGCGAGAGGCTCCGACGAGCAACGGGCGCCCCAGGCGCGCGAGCTCGTCCAGGTGGGCGAGAAGCGTCCAGTTGTGCCGGGCCTCCTTGGCGAACCCGAGGCCGGGATCGAGCACGACCTGCTGCTCGGGGATACCGGCGGCGACGGCCGCCTCGAGGCGCTCGGCCAGCTCGGCACGGACCTCGGCGACGACGTCGTCGTAGACGGCCAGGGAGTTCATGGTGTCCGGCGTGCCGCGCCGGTGCTGGAGGACGTAGACGGCGCCGGTCGCGGCCACGGTGGCCAGCATCTCCGGGTCGGCGGTGCCGCCGGAGACGTCGTTGACGATGTGGGCGCCGGCCGCCACGGCGGCCTCCGCCGTCGTGGCGTGCACGGTGTCGACGCTGACGACGGCCTCGGCATCCACCAGCGCCTCGACGACGGGCAGCACCCGCCGGGTCTCCTCCGTCGGCGGGACGGGGACGGCGCCGGGCCGGCTCGACTCGCCTCCGACGTCGACGATGTCCGCGCCCTGCGTGACCAGGTGCCTCGCGTGCGCCACGGCGACGTCGCGGTCGAACCACTGCCCGCCGTCGGAGAAGGAGTCCGGGGTGACGTTGACGACGCCCATGACCAGGGTCCGGCTCGCGGCGCGGAGCGCTTCCGGGAGGGGGGCCACCACCGCGTGCTCGCTCACCGGTCCAGGCTATCCGTGACTCTCGGCCGGCTCAGCCGCGGGCCATGAGCAGGCTCATCGCCTCGGCGCGGGTGGCGGCGCGGCGCATCGAGCCGCGCACCCCGGAGGTGATGGTCCGCGAGCCGGGCTTGCGCACGCCACGCATGGACATGCACAGGTGCTCGGCCTCGACGATGACGATGACACCGCGGGGCTGCAGGCGTTCGACCAGGGCGTCGGCGATCTGCGAGGTCAGCCGTTCCTGCACCTGCGGACGCCGCGCGTAACCCTCGACGAGGCGGGCGAGCTTGCTCAGCCCGGTGACGCGGCCGTTCTCGGCCGGGATGTACCCGACGTGGGCGATGCCGTGGAAGGGCAGCAGGTGGTGCTCGCACATCGAGTACAGCGGGATGTCGCGGGCCAGGACCATCTCCTCGTGGCCGATGTCGAAGACGGAGTCGAGGTGGTCGGCGGGGTCCTCCGCCATGCCGGCGAAGATCTCCGCGTAGGCGCGCGCGACCCGGGCCGGCGTGCCGGCCAGGCCCTCGCGGTCCGGGTCCTCCCCGACGGCGACGAGCAGGTCCCGCACCGCCGTGCGCACGCCCTCGGCGTCGTACGGTCCGGCGATGTGGTCGTCGCGCAGCGGCGCCGAGTCGGTGGCGCCGGTCTCGGCCGGCGACTCGGGGATGCCTCTCAGCTCGACAGGCCTGGCCACGTCCCGGTCGTCCGACATCACACGCCCTCGGTCGGTTCGCCGACCCTGCCGCCCTGGGGAATCTCGCCGATCCCATCCAACGGGGTCTCCCCCGCCGCGGCGATCTGGTCCTCCGGAGTCATCTGCTCGTGGCGGGCGCGCTCGGTGGCGGTGAGCACGGGGGGACGGTCGCTGACGGTGCGCTCCATGGACGACAGCCACACGGGGCGCGGGTCCCGCTTGCGCACCGGTGAGAAGACGCGGCCCAGCTCGGCCTCGTTGAGTGTCTCGCGCTCGAGCAGCTCCAGGACGAGGTGGTCGAGAACGTCCCGGTACGTGTGGAGAATCTCCCACGCCTCGTCGTGCGCGGCCTCGATGAGTGCGCGGACCTCCTCGTCGACGATGCGGGCGAGGTCGTCGGAGTAGTCCCGCTCGTGACCGATGTCGCGGCCGACGAACGGCTCGCCCTGGGACTGTCCGAGCTTGATGGCGCCGATCCGGGCGCTCATGCCGTACTCGACCACCATCTTGCGGGCGATCGAGGTGGCCTTCTCGATGTCGTTGGACGCCCCGGTGGTCGGGTCGTGGAACACGATCTCCTCGGCGACGCGGCCACCCATGGCGTACGCGAGCTGGTCGAGCAGCTCATTCCGCGACGTCGAGTGCCTGTCCTCGCTGGGCATGACCATCGTGTAGCCGAGGGCCCGGCCGCGCGGAAGGATGGTCACCTTGGTGACCGGGTCGGTGTAGCGCAGGGCCGCCGCCGCCAGGGCGTGTCCGCCCTCGTGGTACGCGGTGACCTTGAGCTCCTTCTCATTCATCACGCGGGTGCGCTTCTGCGGTCCCGCGAGGACGCGGTCGATGGCCTCGTCGAGCGCGCGGTCGTCGATCAGCTGGGCGTTGGAGCGGGCGGTCAGCAGGGCCGCCTCGTTGAGGACGTTCGCCAGGTCGGCACCGGTGAACCCGGGGGTGCGCTTCGCGACCATGCCGAGGTCGACGCCGGGCGCCATCGGCTTGCCCTTGGCGTGCACCTCGAGGATGGCGTTACGGCCGTGCATGTCCGGCGCCTCGACGGCGACCTGGCGGTCGAAGCGACCGGGCCGCAGCAGCGCCGGGTCGAGCACGTCGGGACGGTTGGTGGCGGCGATGAGAATGACGTTGGTGTTGACGTCGAAGCCGTCCATCTCGACGAGCAGCTGGTTGAGGGTCTGCTCGCGCTCGTCGTGCCCGCCCCCCATGCCTGTGCCGCGGTGGCGGCCGACGGCGTCGATCTCGTCGACGAAGATGATGGACGGCGCGTTGGCCTTGGCCTGCTCGAAGAGGTCACGCACGCGGGAGGCGCCGACACCGACGAACATCTCGACGAACTCGGAGCCCGAGATGGAGAAGAACGGTGCCCCGGCCTCGCCCGCCACGGCCCGCGCGATCAGCGTCTTACCGGTTCCGGGCGGCCCGTAGAGCAGCACGCCCTTGGGGATCTTCGCCCCGACGGCCTGGAACTTCTCCGGCTCGGCGAGGAACTCCTTGATCTCCTGGAGCTCCTCGACGGCCTCTTCCTCGCCGGCGACGTCGCCGAAGCTGACCTGCGGGGTCTCCTTGCTGACCATCTTGGCCTTGGACTTGCCGAACTTCATCATCCCGCCGGCGCCGCCGCCCTGCATGCGGGAGAGCAGCCACCAGAACACCAGGAAGATGATGATCATCGGCACCATGAACGTCAGCAGCGACGTCCACACCGACGTGGTGGGCACCACGGAGTTGTAGCCCTGCTCGGGGTCGGCCTGGCGGACGGCGTCCGCCACCTCCTCGCCCTGCGGGGTGACGTAGTAGAACTCGACATCGGTGCCCTTGTCGACCGTGCCGCCCTCGCCGTCGGGCGCCTCGAACGGCTCGGACAGAGTCATGCGGACCCGCTGGGAACCCTCGGTGATCTCGACCTGCTCGACGGTCTCGCCCTCGAGCAGCTCGAGGCCCTGCGAGGTGTCGATCTGCTGCGTGCCGCCCTGACCCAGGAGGGACCACCCCACGGACACGAGCAGCAGGACGAGGAGGATCCACACCAGTGGGCCACGGAGCAGTTTCTTGACGTTCATCGACATGTGGGCTTGCGCCCGGTCCCTCCTGGTCGCGGGTTTGCCCCGACGGTATACGAGATGGCGGGCCCGCGGCTGCGCCCGGAGGGCTTGTTCGCGCAGGGCGGTAAGGGGAACGGGCGCGCCCCCCGTTCGTTCCGCCCGCGGCACCGTCGCCCGCACGCTGTGCTGCGCATCGTCAGCGCACTAGCCGCCGTAGACGTGCGGGGCCAGCGTCCCCACGAACGGGAGGTGCCGGTACTTCTCCGCGTAGTCGAGGCCGTACCCGACGACGAACTCGGGCGGGATCTCGAATCCGACGTACCTGACGTCGACGGCCACCTTCGAGGCCTCCGGCTTGCGCAGGAGCGTGGCGATCTCGACCGACGCCGGCCCACGGGAGCGGAGGTTGCCGAGCAGCCAGGACAGGGTCAGGCCCGAGTCGATGATGTCCTCGACGATGAGGACGTCCCGGCCGGTGAGGTCCGTGTCGAGGTCCTTGATGATCCGCACCACCCCGGACGACTTGGTCCCGGACCCGTAGGAGGAGACGGCCATCCAGTCCATCTGGACAGGGCTGTGCAGCTTTCGGGAGAGGTCTGCCATGACCATGACCGCGCCGCGGAGCACCCCGACGAGGAGAACCTCTCTGCCCGCGTAGTCGGCGTCGATCTCGGCGGCCATCTCGGTCAGCCTGGTCTCGATCTGCTCCTGGCTGAGCAGGACCTTCTCCAGGTCCGTACCCATGTCGCGGTCGTCCACGTGCTCTCCTCGTGAGGGACTCAAGGCGTGGCCGGCAGCTCGCGAGAGCGTCAGGGCCGACCGAAGGCAAGCGTGCCACATCGGCGGGCCGCCGAGACCGGTCCCGGGAGGGTGAGCGGGCCCTGGCCGTGGTAGGCGGTCACGAGGGCGTCAACCGTGTCGATGTGGACGGCGGCGAGCGCGCCCGGGGTGGCTCCGGCCCGCAGTGCGGCCGCGTGCAGGGCGCGGGTTCGCAGCGCGGGGTGGGCGGCCTCGAGGACCGCGACGTCGAGCACGACGGCGTCGTCGTCCTGGTCCTCCGGCGGCTCTCCCGTCACCAGGGCCTGCTCGAGCAGGGCGGCGGCCTGCGCGTCGAGGAGGTCGGCGTCCCGGGTCAGCTGGGCCGAGGTCCGGCCGAGGGCCTCGACCACGCCGGGACCGAGGGCGTCGACCAGGGCGGGCAGCGCCCGTTCCCGGACGGCCGCGCGGCGCAGGGGCGAGCCGTCGGCCGCCCGCCAGGGCCCGTCGGCGGCGTTCGTCGGGTCACGCTCGAAGTCCAGGCCGGCGGCATGGCACACCTGCTCGGTCTGCGACCGGCGCAGGGCGAGGAACGGGCGCCGCCACGGGCCGCGCCGGGCGGGCATCCCGGCGAGCGACCGGGCGCCGGAGCCGCGCGCGAGCCCGAGCAGGACAGTCTCGGCCTGGTCGTCGAGCGTGTGGCCGAGCAGCACCGCGGCGGCGCCGTGGTGCTCGCAGGCGCCGCGCAGGGCCGCGTAGCGGGCCGCGCGCGCGGCGGCCTCGGGACCGCCGGCACCGGTTCCGGCCGGTCCGCCGGCGACGTCGACCGCGCGCACGTCGACGGGTTCGAGCCCGAGGTGGCGGCACAGGCGCGCCGTGCGTGCGGCGGCGACGTCGGAGCCCGGCCGGAGGCGGTGGTCGACGACGACGGCGCCCGCGCTCCAGCCCTGCCGAGGGGCGACGAACGCCGTCGCGGCGGCGAGGGCGAGCGAGTCCGCGCCGCCGGAGCAGGCGACCAGGACCCGGACTCCGGCCGGCAGGTCGGCCAGGGCGCCGCGCACGGCCAGGCGTGCGGCGGCGACGTCGGGGTCAGGTCCAGGCACGTCCGGGTTCCCGCGACGTCAGCCGTGGACGCGCCGCACCCAGGCGGGCGGGTCCGCTACCTCGGCGGCCGAGGGCAGCGTCTCCGGCGCCGTCCACACCGCGTTCAGGCCGTCGTGACCGACCCGCTCGACGACGGCACGCACGAACTTCGCGCCGTTGCGGTACTGGGCCACCTTCGCGTCCATCCCGAGGACGCGGCGCAGCATGACGTCGGCGGTCGAGGTGCCGTCGCGGCGCTTCTCGAACGCGGCCCGGATGTGGCGTACGGACGGCAGCTGGGCCGGCCCGACGGCGTCCATGACGACGTCCGCGTGTCCCTCGAGCAGGCTCATGACCGCGACGATCTCGCCGAGGCGTGCTCGCTCATCGTCGTCCAGGAAGGCGTCGACGAGCGGACCTCCGAGGTCGTCGGGCTTGTCCTGCGGCGTGCCGCCGGCGGCGGAGGTGACGGCCTCGACGAGCCCGCGGAAGGCGCGCGCGAGCCGGGCGCTGCCGTCGGGAGCGTCGGAGACGCCGCCGACCAGACCCCGCATCCGCCCGGCGAGGTGCCCGGCGAGCCACGGTGCGGCCGCGAACTGGACGGCGTGCGTCTGCTCGTGCAGGCAGACCCAGAGGCGGAAGTCCATCGCGTCGAGGTTGAGCTCGCGCTCGATCTTCAGGACGTTGGGCGCGACGAGCAGGAGGCGCCCGTTCTCGACGCCACCGGTGAACGGGTCGAACTGGCCCAGCACCTTCGTCGAGAGCAGGGCGAGCACCACACCCATCTCCTCGCCGGCCATCCGGCCGGAACCGGGCAGGGTGGTCGATGGCAGCAGCCCGTCGGTGAGGTGGGCGAACATCTCCACGTTCGCCTCCGACCAACGCGCCCGGTCCACGACGTACACCGGTACGTCGGCGATCTGCGCGGCCGCAGCGCTCAGGCCGGTGATCTCACCGACGTGCCCGGGTGCCTCCTTGGCGGCCCGGCGCAGCACCTGCACGAGGGCGCGAAGTTCTGCGGGGGTGCCACTCGGTCCGGGGCGGGCCAGGCTGCCCGCCCGGCGAACCGCGGCCTGCCAGTCGACGGCGCTGCTCATGGTCCCCACGCTATCGCTCAGCTGCAGCCGCACACGGCGAGGGACGCCACGAGGCTGTCGATCGCCAGACGCGCCTGGAGGCCCGTCCCGCGGACCAGGTCGGAGGCGATGACGGAGAAGTGCAGCGGCCGGCCGTCGTGCGTGACCACCGTGCCGGTGAGGGAGACGGATTCCACCAAGGTGCCCGTCTTGGCGCGCACGTGGCCGGCCGCCTCGTCGGTGAACCGGTCGGAGAGGGTGCCGTCGAGGCCGCCGACCGGCAGCGCCGGGAGCAGGCCATGCAGGTCGGCGTTCTCGGGCTCGTCGGCCAGGTGCAGCACGTCGACGAGCACGGACGGCGGGACGGTGGTCTCCGGGCTGAGGCCCGAGGAGTCCGCCATGGTGACGCCGGAGATCTCGACGCCCGCCTCGGCGAGCTGTTCCCGCACGGCGGCGGTGCCGCCGGCGAAGGTCGCCTCGCGTCCGCGCTGGACGGCGACCAGGCGACCGAGCACCTCGGAGAGGGAGTTGTCGGACTGCTTGAGCATGTGGCGCACGACGGCGCTGACCGGGGCGGACTCGACGGAGGCGAGCTCCTCGGCCTCCTCCGGGGCGGCGCCGCGGTCGATGCCGGTGACCTCGACGCCCTGAGACTCCAGGGCGTCGGCGAACGCCACGGCGGCGTCGACCGCGGGGTCGGAGGAGAACGCGGAGCCGGCGCGGCCGGAGTCGATCGCCAGGGGCTGGACGGCCATGACGAACTGCCGGTCGATGGGGCCCCAGTCCGGGTGGTAGACGGGTTCGGCGAAGAGCGTGTCGTCCAGGTCGAGGTCGACCTGCGTGACGTCCCGCTCGACCAGCGACTGCGCGGTGGACGCGGCGAGATCGCCCAGGCCCGCGTGCCCGTCGACCTCGGTGGGGTCGCCCTCCCCGGCCGCGAGCAGGACGTCGCCACCGCCGACGAGGGTGACGGTGTTCTCGTCGGCCAGGACCGCGGACGTCGTCAGCGTGCGGTCCGCGCCGAGCGCAGCGAGCGCGGCAGCACCGGTGAGGACCTTCAGGGAGGATGCCGGCGACCGGGGGGTGTCGCCGTCGTGGTCGAGGAGGACCTCGCCGGTGACAGCGTCCGAGACGACCAGGCCGAAGGTACCGGTGCGGCGAGAGTCGGCCTCGAACGCGGCCGCGAGCTCCTCGAGGGCCGTGGCGCTCGGCACGGGAGCCGAGTCCCCCGGGCCCTCGACGGCGGGCGCGACGACGGAGCCGCCAGGGAGCTCGACGTCGGGGAAGGGTCGGGCCTCGGGCGGCGGGGGGTCGGTGGTGAGCACGCCCGGGACCGCGTCGGCGGCGTCGGCGGTGCCGTAGGCCAGGAGCACGACGGTGAGGACCGCCACGATCCTGCGACGGCGCACCCGCCGGCTGATCGGGCGGCCGGAACGTCCTGGTGCCGGGCGCGGCACGGGGCGCGCTGTACCGGTCTGCGCCACGGTCTTCCTTTCCGGGGGGCCTGTGCGGGTCCGGGGGCTTGTGCGGGACCACGCCACCCGGTACGTCACACTAGTGGGAGGAGCGTCCGGGAAGGTCTGCCCCGGCCGCGTGGAGCGCAGGCCCGCCGTGCGGTGGGCTCAGGAAGGGAAGCCGTGGAGTTCGACGTCACGATCGAGATCCCGAAGGGGAACCGCAACAAGTACGAGGTGGATCACAAGACGGGCCGGATCCGCCTGGACCGGATGCTCTTCACCTCGACGCGCTACCCCGACGACTACGGCTTCATCGAGGACACCCTCGGCGAGGACGAGGACCCGCTCGACGCCCTCGTGCTCCTCGAGGAGCCGACGTTCCCGGGCTGCCTGATCCGCTGCCGCGCCCTGGGGATGTTCCGGATGCGCGACGAGGCGGGCGGCGACGACAAGGTGCTCTGCGTGCCGTCGGCGGACCAGCGGGCGTCGTGGCGCACGGACATCGAGGACGTCTCCGAGTTCCACCGCCTGGAGATCCAGCACTTCTTCGAGGTCTACAAGGACCTCGAACCCGGCAAGTCGGTCGAGGGCGCCCACTGGGTGGGCCGCGAGGAGGCCGAGGGCGAGATCCGCCGCTCCTACGAGCGCGCCAAATCAGAGGGTCACTGACCCAGGCTGCTGACCGGTCACCCCGACCCTGCTGCCGGCCCGCCCCATCCGCGCCGGCGAGCAGAACCTCACTGCCGCCGACACTGCCGCCGACCCACTACCCACAAGCGATCTCGCGGAGAGGCCGCGACTCACAGAGCCACTGAGCCGGAGGAGGCCGCTGAGTCGGAGGAGCCGCTGGGTCAAGAAGAAGACCCCGCCGGCCTTGGCGGGGTCTTCTTCTGCGGCTTCTGCGGCGCGGACGGGCAGGTCAGACGCGACCGCCGTACGGAAGGATGCTGCCGTACCACATCGGCACCTCTTCGACACTACTGCCCGGCCTCGGGGCGTGCAGCCGCATGCCGTTCCCGGTGTAGATCGCGACGTGGTAGATGCCCGAGGCGGCACCGTTGTTGCTCCAGAACACCAGGTCGCCGGGACGGAGCTGACTGAGCGGGACGCGGGACGTGGCGTGGTACTGTGCCCCCGAGGTCCGGGGCAGGTAGACGCCGGCCCGCTCGTAGGCCCGCATGGTCAGGCCGGAGCAGTCGTAGCCGTTCGGTCCCTCGGCCGCCCAGATGTAGGGCTTGCCGAGCTGGGTGCGCGCCCAGGAAACCGCTGTCTGCGCCGCCGAGGCGTTCTGGGCCGGTGGCGGCTCTGGCTTCGGTTCCGGCTCGGGCTCGGGCGCCGGCTCGGGCGCAGGCTCCGGCTCGGGCGCAGGCTCCGGCTCGGGCGCAGGCTCCGGCTCGCGTGACGGCTCCGGCTCGGGCTGAGGCTCGCGTGACGGCTCCGTCTCCGGCTGAGGCTCGCGTGACGGCTCCGGCTCGGGCTGACCGCCGGACTCCGATTCACTGTTCGGTCCCGGGGTCCGTGGCGGCGAGTCCGAGGACTCGCGAGACGGCTGTCGGTCGGGCTCGCTCGGCGCATCAGCTTCTGCTGCGGCGAACGCCGCGGCGCGGGCCGCGTTCTGCTCGCGCTCGCGTCGCTCAGCCTCCAGCGCCTCCTGCCGCTCCTGCTCGAGGGCCACGGTCGTCTGACGCTGCTCGGCGAGCTGCGCGATGAGCTGGGTCCTGCGCTCGGCGGAGAGCGCCACCTGCGTCTGGGCCGCCGCGGCGGCTGCCTCTGCCTCTTCGGCTGCCGACGCGAGCGCGTCGGTGGCCTCCTCCTGCTCGGCCACCGCCTCGTCCGCGCGGTCCTGGAGCGTGGAGTGGACCTGCTGCAGTGCGGTGTAGTGCTGGACCTGCTCACCGGTACGGGAACCGAGCCGGTTCAGCGTCTCCTGGTGAGCCATGGCGTCAGTGAAGCTCTCGGAGGAGAGGTACGGGCCGATGTCCGAGAGGCTCGCGGACCCGTCCCGGTACAGCGCCGCGCCGATCTGGCCGAGCTCGGCACGTGCCGCCTCGACCTCCTCGGCGGCCGCGTCGGCCTGAGCCTGTGCTTCCTCCGCGCGTGCGACGGCTTCCTCGAGCTTGACCTCCGCCCGGAGGTAGGTCTCGTTGGCGATCTGGGCGCGCGTGCTGGCTTCTTCAGCCTGAGCAGCCACCGAAGCGAGCTCGATCTCCAGGGCGGCGATCTGGCTCGACGTCGAGCGCTCCGCCTGGCGGGAGGCCTCGACCTCGTCCTCGCTCGGCGCGGCCACGGCGCTGGACGGCAGCAGGGTGCCGCCCAGCAGGATCGCGGCGCACGCAGCGATCGCGCGGACCCCGCTCGATGCTCGGTGCTCAACCACCACGAACCCTCCTACATGTCTGGTCGCCGCAAAAGAGCGGCGTGTCGCCTTGACGCCTGCGTTCCGACGCCCCCCAGACCGTAGCGGAAAGTCGCCACAGTGGGAACACAAGCCCCGTTACTATCACCAGCCACACCAGTAACGGTTCTCGGAAGCGCTGAGGTTCGAGGAGCCCCCGCCCCGCGAAGGACCGGCCCGGGCGGCGTAACGGCGGGACCCTGGCAGGCATCTCCTGCCGGAGTCCCGCCGACGTCGGGCCCGGGCGCCGCCAGCGCGGCCGGCTTCTCGCGGCCCGTGTCTCGGAATTCAAGACGTTCCCGCCCGCATGTCGCCGTGACCGTGGACCTCCGGGTAGATTCCCTGTCATGCCCCTTCGCCGAATGTGCCGCTGACGCGCACGTTCGGCATGCCCGCGGCGCCGTCGCCGGGATGACAGCAGCCCCGCCCATGGGTGCCATGGGGGCAACGCCACGTGCACGTCACCGCCAGCCCACGCGGGCTAACGAGTCATCGGCACGTGCCTCACGATCGCCGCGTTCGTCGGTCCGCTCAGCCCCCAAGACTCATCCCTGAAGATTCTGGAGCCCTTGCCATGAGCGATTCGACCACCCCGACCAACGAACCCACGTGGGCCTTCGAGACCCGACAGATCCACGCCGGCCAGACGCCCGACCCCGCCACCGGCGCCCGGGCGCTACCGATCTACCAGACGACGTCGTTCGTCTTCGACGACGCGAAGCAGGCCGCGGACCGCTTCTCGCTCGCAGAGCTCGGCCCCATCTACACCCGCATCACCAACCCGACCCAAGAGGCCGTCGAGAACCGGATCGCAGACCTCGAGGGCGGCATCGGTGGGCTGCTGCTCGCCTCCGGCCAGGCAGCAGAGACGCTGACCATCCTCAACATCGCCGAGGCGGGCGATCACGTCGTCGCGAGCCCGCACCTCTACGGCGGCACGTACAACCTCCTGCAGCACACGCTGAGCAAGTACGGCATCACGACGACGTTCGTCACCGACCCGGACGACCCCGAGGCTTGGCGCGCCGCCGTGCAGCCGAACACCAAGCTGTTCTTCGGGGAGACGATCGCGAACCCGAAGGGCTCGGTGCTGGACATCGAGGCCGTGGCCGCCGTCGCCCACGAGGCCGGTGTCCCGTTCGTCGTCGACAACACCGTGGCGACGCCGTACCTGATCCGTCCGCTCGAGCACGGCGCCGACATCGTCGTGCACTCGGCCACCAAGTACCTCGGCGGGCACGGCAGCGCGATCGCCGGCGCGATCGTCGACGGCGGCACCTTCGACTGGACGGCCGACCCGGAGAAGTTCGCCAACTACAACACCCCGGACCCCAGCTACCACGGCCTGGTCTACAAGGACCTCGGCGCCCCCGCCTTCATCCTCAAGGCACGCGTCCAGCTGCTGCGCGACCTCGGCCCCGCGGTCTCGCCGTTCAACGCCTTCCTCATCGCCCAGGGCCTCGAGACGCTGTCCCTGCGGATCGAGCGGCACGTCGAGAACGCCCAGCGCGTCGCGGAGTTCCTCGAGGGCCAGGAGCAGGTCAGCCGCGTTGTCTACGCCGGTCTGCCGTCCTCGCCGTGGTACGAGCGGGCGCAGCGTTACGCCCCCAAGGGCCCGGGTGCCGTCCTGTCGTTCGAGCTCGCCGACGGTTACGCGGCCGGTCTCGCGTTCGTCGACGCCTTGCGCCTGCACTCGAACGTCGCCAACATCGGTGACGTGCGCTCCCTGGTCATCCACCCGGCGTCGACGACGCACTCGCAGCTGGACGCGTCGGGCCTGGAGGCGGCCGGTGTCAGCGAAGGCCTCGTCCGGCTCTCGGTCGGCATCGAGAACATCGAGGACATCCTCGCCGACCTGCGGGTCGGGCTCGAGGCGGCGGCCGCCTTCACGCCCGCGGCGGAAACCACGGCATGAGCGAGACGCGGCCGTCGGTCGGGACGGGTACGGACGGGTCCGGCGCTCAGGGCTCGGATCTCGATCCGCGCCGTGCCCGCCGGCACATCGACCCGTCCACCCTCCCGGCGACGGGCGCGTGGCGCGAGGGTGACGACCCGGGTCCTCGGCAGTTCGTCGACATCGGGTCGCTGGCGCTCGAGGCCGGCGGCCGGCTGCCGAACGTGCGGATGGCCTACGAGACGTGGGGCGAGCTGAACGCTGCCGGCGACAACGCCGTCCTCGTGCTGCACGCCCTCACGGGCGACTCCCACGTCGCCGGGCACGGGCCGGACGACCCGGTCCCCGGCTGGTGGCACCAGATCGTCGGGCCCGGTCGGGCGATCGACACGGACAAGTACTTCGTCGTCGCGCCGAACGTGCTCGGTGGTTGCCAGGGGTCGACCGGTCCGGCGAGCGCGGCACCGGACGGCTCGCCGTGGGGATCACGCTTCCCGACGGTCACGGCGCGCGACCAGGTGGCAGCGGAGATCGAGCTCACGGACAGGCTGGGCGTCGAGCGGTGGGCGCTCGTCGTCGGCGCGTCCATGGGCGGGCACCGGGTGCTGGAGTGGGCGGTGACCGCGCCGGAGCGTGTCGAGGCGATCGTGCCGGTCGGCACGTGCGCGCAGTCGTCCGCGGAGCAGGTGGCGTGGGCGCACACCCAGCTGGCGGCCATCGAGCTCGACCCCGCCTGGCGTGGCGGCGACTACTACGGCGCCGGCCCCGGCGAGGGCCCGCACCGCGGGCTCGGCATCGCGCGGCAGATCGCTCACACCACCTACCGCTCGCCGGTGGAGCTGGACGGCCGGTTCGGCCGGATCCCCCAGGGCGGGGAGGAGCCGCTGAGCGGCGGGCGGTTCGCCGTCCAGTCCTATCTGGACCACCATGCCGCCAAGCTCGCCGAACGGTTCGACGCCGGCAGCTACGTCGCGCTCACCCGGTCGATGATCACGCACGACGTCGGACGCGACCGTGGCGGGGCGGAAGCCGCCCTGGCGCAGGTGCGGGCGGAGACGCTCGTGATCGCCGTCGACTCGGACCGGCTCTTCTTCCCGGTGGAGTCCGAGCGGATCGCGGCCGCCGTTCCAGGCGCGGGACCGGTCTCGCACGTGCGCTCGCCGTACGGGCACGACGGGTTCCTCATCGAGCACGATCAGGTCGCGGCTCTGCTGGGCCGGTTCCTGCGGGCGGTCTCGCCCCAGCACTGAGCGCGGCACGTGTCGGCCGGTCACGGCATGATGGAGGTCATGCCCCGCCGGAGACCCAGCGACGACGCGCCACCCGTCGAGGAGACCGCCGCCGCCGAGGGCGTCGCCGAGCTGCCACCCCCGCCATCGGCCGGGCGCTGGTCACGGGACGTCCTCGGCCGGGGCTTCGAGGCCCGTACGCTGCCGCTGCTGGACGACGACGAGGGCGAGGTCGTGGCGACGCTCGTGCGCCATCTGCCCGCGGACGACGCCGACGCCCCCTCCGGCACCCCGTCGTCGCCCACGTTCGCGGTGCTGTACCTGCACGGCTGGAACGACTACTTCCACCAGCGCGACGTCGCCCGCCGCTGGGCCCGGCTGGGGGGCGCCTTCTACGCGCTCGACCTGCGCAAGTACGGCCGGTCGCTGCGCGAGCACCAGACCCGCGGGTTCATCGAGTCGCTGTCGACGTACGACGAGGACATCCACGAGGCGCTGAAGGTGATGCGCCGCGAGCAGGGCGTGGGGACCGATCTTGTACTGATGGGCCACTCGACCGGCGGGCTCACGGCGGCGCTGTGGGCACACCGCCACCCCGGCGCTCTGCGGGCGCTCGTGCTCAACGCCCCCTGGCTGGAGCTGCAGGGGTCCGCGCTGCTGCGTGGCATGGCGCAGCCCATCATCGGCCGGCTCGCCCGGTCCCAGCCCAAGGCCGTCATCCCGACCTCGGACCCCGGCTTCTACCAGCGCACCCTCATGGGCTGGACCGAGGAGGACGGCCCCGTGCCTGAAGGCGAGGAGGACGACCCGTTCGTCGCGGGCTGGGCGCCGAACCCGGCCTGGCGGGTCGTCGGTACGCCGGTGCGTGCCGGCTGGCTCTCCGCTGTGCTGATGGGCCACGCCCAGGTGGCGGACGGTCTGGAGATCTCCTGCCCCATCCTCGTCATGACGTCCGGAAGGACCATCATCGGCACCCGGTGGTCACCGGAGCTGAGGGACGTCGACGTCGTGCTCGACGTCGAGCAGATCCGCCGGCGGGCGCTGCAGCTGGGTCCGCTCGTCACGCTCGCTCGGTTCGAGGGCGCGGTCCACGACGTCATGCTGTCCTCACGAGGGGTGCGTCAGCGGGCGCACGCGGAGCTCTCCCGCTGGGCTCGGGCGTACGTCCTGCGCTGAGCGGCCTCAGGCCTGCCCGGCCAGGAGCTGGGCCAGGTGCACGCCCCGGCGGCCGACGAGGTGGTCGGCCTGGGTGCGGCACGACATCCCGTCGGCGAGGTAGACGGCGTCCGGACCCGCCTGTCGCAGCGCCGGCAGCAGCGCGGTCTCGGCGACGGCGACCGAGGTGTCGTAGTGGCCGCGCTCCATCCCGAAGTTGCCCGCGAGTCCGCAGCACCCGGCCAGCCGGGTGAGCGTCGCGCCGGCCTTGGTGAGGATGGCGGCGTCCGGCTCCCAGCCCATGACGGCGTGGTGGTGACAGTGCGGCTGGGCCACCACCTCGACGCCCTCCAGCGATCGCGGCACCCAGTCCGGCCCGGGCCCGAGCGGCTCGGGAGCGGTGAGGAGCTCGGCGAGCGTGTGGACCGCCTCCGCGACCGGCCGGGAGCGGGGGTCGTCCGGGAGCAGCTCGACCAGGTCGGAGCGCAGCGCGGCGGTGCAGGACGGCTCGATCCCGATGATCGGGATGCCCTCCGCGACGTAAGGGCCGAGCACATCGAGGAGGTTCGCCAGCTGCTTCTTCGCGCCGTCCAGCTGGCCGGTGGTGATCCAGGTGAGGCCGCAGCAGGCTCGTTCGGCGGGCACGACGACCTCGTAGCCCGCGTCCTCGAGCACGGTCACGGCGGCGCGGGCCCCGGCGCCGTCGAGCGTCTCCGTGAAGGAGTCCGACCACAGCACGACCCGACGCCGCTCGCCCATCGTGGTCCGCGTGCCACGGCGGCGCCACCATGCCGTGAAGCGCTCCTCGGCGAAGGACAGCATGTGGCGCCTGGTGTCCATCCCACCGGCGCGCAGCACGAGCTTGGCCAACGGGCGCACCCGCATCACCTGATTGGTCAGCTTCGCGAGCCCGGGGACCGCCGTGACGAGGCCGGACCAGCGCGGGAGCTGCCCGAGGAGGTAGTGGGTGACCGGCCGGAGCTTGCCCCGGTAGGCGCGGTGCAGCACCTCGGACTTGTACGTGGCGACGTCGGTGCCGGTCGGGCAGTCGGAGGCGCACGCCTTGCAGGACAGGCACAGGTCGAGCGACTCCGCCACGGCGGGACTGTCCCAGGACTCGATCAGCGAACCGTTGGTCAGGTCCTGCAGCACGCGGGCGCGGCCGCGGGTGACGTCCTTCTCGTCCTTCGTCGCCAGGTAGCTCGGGCACATGAACCCGCCGGCTGCCGAGGTGTCGGCGCGGCACTTCCCGACGCCGGTGCAGCGGTGCACCGCCGTGGTGAAGTCTCCGCCGTCCTCGAGGAACGCGAACCCGGAGCGGGCGAGCGTCGGCCGGGCGTGGGGACGCCGCAGGTCGGCGTCGACGGGTCGCGGGTCGACGAGGACCCCGGGGTTGAGGTGCCCGTCGGGGTCGAAGAGGTGCTTGACGCGGCCGAAGAGGTCGAGCACCTCGGGGGTGTACATGCGGTCCAGCAGGGCCGAGCGCGCACGGCCGTCGCCGTGCTCGCCGGAGAACGACCCCCCGTAGCCGGCGACGAGGTCCGCGGCGGACTCGAGGAAGTCGCGTGACGGCCCGACGCCACGGGCGGTCTCCAGCGGCAGGTCGAGCCGCACGTGCACGCAGCCGTCGCCGAAGTGGCCGTAGAGCAGGCCGTCGATGCCACGGTCCGACATCAGCGCGGTGAAGTCGCGCAGGTAGTCCCCGAGCCGCTCGGGTGGGACGGCGGCATCCTCCCAGCCGGGCCAGGCCGGCGCGCCGGCCGGGGTGCGCCCGCCCAGCCCGGCACCGTCGGCCCGGATCCGCCACAGGGCGGCGGCCTGCGCCCCGGCCGGCACGACGGCGGCCGCCTCGGTCCCCCCGGCGGCCGCCAGTGCCCGCGCGCGGGCGAGGACGTCGTCATCGGTCTCACCCGGACGGGCGCCGACCTCGACGAGGAGCCAGCCCGCGCCGTCGGGGAGCTCGGGGACTGCGGCGGGGCCGCGGTGGCGGCGGACGACGTCGACGAGCCTCGCGTCGATGCCCTCGACGGCGAGGGGCTCGTGCTCGAGGAGTGCGGGCACGGCATCGGCGGCGGTGGGCATGTCCGGGTAGCCGAGCGCGACGACCACCGGGGCTGTCGGCAGCGGCACCAGGCGGACCGTGGCGCCGAGGATGGTGACGAGCGTGCCCTCGGTGCCGACGAGCATCTTGGCCAGGTCGGCGTCGTGCTCGGGCAGCAGGTGCTCGAGGGAGTAGCCGGAGACCTGCCGCTTGAACCGGCCCAGCGCGGTGCGGATGGTGGCGAGCTCGGCGCGGACGAGGTCGTCCAGGCCCGGGACGGCGTCCAGCGTGCCGGCGCCGGCGGCGAAGCGGCGCCCGGTGCCATCGACGACGTCGAGCGTGTGGGTGTTGTCGGCGGTGCGACCGTAGGCGACGGCGTGCGGACCACAGGCGTTGTTGCCGATCATCCCGCCGAGGGTGGCGCGGTTCTGCGTGGACGGGTCGGGCCCGAACTGCAGCCCGTGCGGCCTCGCGACGGCCTGCAGGTCGGACATCACGACGCCCGGCTGGACGGTGGCGGTGCGCGCCTCGGCGTCGAGGTCGAGCACCCGGTTCATGTGGCGGGAGAAGTCCAGGACCATCCCGGTCCCGACGGCGTTCCCGGCGACCGACGTGCCGCCGCCGCGGGCGGTGATCGGGACGCCGGACCGGCGGGCGACGTCCAGCGCCGCGAGGGCGTCATCCGCATCCCGCGGCGAGACGACGACCTGCGGCACGACGCGGTAGTTGGAGGCGTCGGCGGAGTACTCGGCGCGCCGACGGTCGGAGTCGTCGACCTCGCCGTCGACGGCGGCGCGGAGCTCCTCGACGACGTCACGAGTGGTCAGGCTGCTCACGTTTCGAGTCTGGCACGGACCTGGCCGGCCGGTCGTTCATGTCTCACCTTGGTCGAGGTCGCCGCCCTTGGAGCTCGTCAGGCGGTCGTGTCCTCTCGCGCGACGACGGCGGCCCGCCCGGCCTCGAGCCGGGCCACCGGCACGCGGAACGGCGAGCAGGAGACATAGTCCAGGCCGGCGCGGTGGAAGAAGTGGATCGACTCGGGGTCGCCGCCGTGCTCACCGCAGACCCCGATGTGCAGCCGGGGCTTGGTGTGTCGGCCCGCGGTGACGCCCGCGACCACCAGCGCCCCGACGCCGTCGCCGTCGATGGTCTCGAACGGGGAGATGGTCAGCACCCCGTTCTCGAGGTAGTCGGCGAAGAAGGCGCCCTCGACGTCGTCGCGGGAGAAGCCCCAGGTGGTCTGGGTGAGGTCGTTGGTACCGAAGGAGAAGAAGTCGGCCTCCTCGGCGATGCGGTGCGCGGTGAGCGCCGCCCGGGGAAGCTCGATCATGCAACCGATCGGCGGCTCGAGGAGCTCGCCCGAGGACCGGCAGACCTCGTCGAGGACCTCCTCGGCCTCGTCGCGGACGATCTGCATCTCCCGGACCGATCCGACGAGCGGCACCATGATCTCCGGTCGCGGGTCTCCCCCGGCGCGCCGCCGCTCCACCATGGCCTCGGCGACGGCGCGGATCTGCAGCGCGAACAGGCCCGGCACCTTGAGACCGAGCCGTACACCGCGCATGCCGAGCATCGGGTTCTGCTCATGCATCCGGCGCACCTCGGTGAGCAGCGCGGCGTCGCGCGCGGCGTCCTCCCCCGTCTCGCCACGCTCGTTCGCGAGCGCGACCGTCACGGCGAGCTCGGTCAGGTCCGGGAGGAACTCGTGCAGCGGCGGGTCGATGAGCCGGATCGTGGTCGGCAGGCCGTCCATCGCCTCGAGCAGCTCGATGAAGTCGGCTCGCTGCAGCGGCAGCAGGGCCGCGAGCGCCTCCGCGCGCTCCTTGTCCGTCGAGGCCAGCACCAGCCGCTCGATGTGGCCGCGCCGGTCGCCGAGGAACTGGTGCTCCGTGCGGCACAGCCCGATACCTTCGGCGCCCCGCTCTCGTGCCTGACGGGCGGCAGTGGCTGTGTCGCAGTTGGCTCGCACGCTCATCCGGCGCACCTCGTCGGCGTGGGTGAGGATCCGGTCGACGGCGAGCACCAGCTCACGCATGTCGTCGTCGCCGGCGCACGCCTCCAGTCCCGCGTGCACCCCTTCGGCGACGTACCGCATCACCGGGGAATCGACGACCGGCACGCGGCCCAGGAACACCTCGCCGGTGGTGCCGTCGAGGGCGATGACGTCACCTGGTTGCAGCTTGGTGCCGTTGATGCGGACCTCCTGCGCGCCGATATCGACGGAGACCTCCTCCGCACCGACGACGGCGGTCTTGCCCATGCCGCGGGCGACGACGGCGGCGTGGGAGGTCTTGCCACCGCGCGCGGTGAGGATGCCGGTGGCGGCGATCATCCCCTGCAGGTCGTCCGGATTGGTCTCGCGGCGCACGAGGATGACGTCGACGCCCGCGGCGGTGCGTTGCAGGGCCTGGGCGTTGTCGAGCACGATCTCGCCGACCGCCGCGCCCGGTGACGCCGCCATCCCTTTGGTGAGGAGATCTCTGTCGGCGTCGGCGTCGAACTGCGGGAAGAGCAGCTGGGACAGCTGTGCTCCGGTGACCCGCGCAATGGCCTCGTCCATCGTGATGAGGTTCTCGTCCACGAGCTGGGTCGCCACCCGGAAGGCCGCGCCGGCCGTGCGCTTGCCCACCCTGGTCTGCAGCAGCCACAGCTTGCCGCGCTCGATGGTGAACTCGATGTCGCAGAGGTCGCGGTAGTGGGTCTCCAGCCGCCGCATCGCTTGGACCAGCTCTCGGTACGACGTCGGGTCGAGCTGCTCGAGCTCGGCGAGGGCGAGCGTGTTGCGGATGCCGGCGACGACGTCCTCGCCCTGAGCGTTCGGCAGGTAGTCGCCGTAGGCACCCGAGTGGCCGGTGGACGGGTCGCGGGTGAAGGCGACACCGGTTCCCGACGTCTCGCCGAGGTTGCCGAACACCATCGCGACGACGTTGACGGCGGTGCCCAGGTCGTTGGGGATGCGCTCCCGGCGCCGGTAGAGGCGTGCCCGGTCGGTGTTCCAGGACCCGAAGACCGCCTCGATCGCCAGGTCGAGCTGCTCGCGCGGGTGCTGCGGAAACTCCCGGCCGGACTGCTCGCGCACGAGGCCCTTGAACGCCTCCACCAGGTCCTGGAGGTGCGCCACGGTCAGGTCGACGTCGGTCGCCGCGCCCGCCTGGCGCTTCTTCTCCTCGAGCGCGGCGGCGAAGTGCGCGCCGTCGACGTCGAGGACCGTGCTGCCGAACATCTGGACGAGGCGGCGGTATGAGTCCCACGCGAACCGCTCGTCACCGGAGAACTCGGCCAGTCCGCGCACCGACGCGTCGTTGAGACCGACGTTGAGGACGGTGTCCATCATCCCGGGCATGGAGAACCTGGCACCGGATCGTACGGAGACGAGGAGCGGCTCGTGAAAGTCACCGAGTCGCCGCCCGATACGGTCCTCGATCTCGCGCAGGGCCATCGTCACCTCGACCCGCAGCTCGGGCGGGACTCGGCCCTTCTCCATGTAGGCGCGGCACGCCTCGGTGCTGATGGTGAATCCGGGTGGGACCGGCAGGCCGATCTTCGTCATCTCGGCCAGGTTCGCGCCCTTGCCGCCGAGCAGGTCTCGTTGGTCCTTGCCGCCCTCGCTGAAGCGGTAGACGTACTTGGCCATCGCAGCCTCCTCGCTGCCACGGTCGGGCGGTCGCCTGCCCGACGCCCTCGCTTCTCAGCATAGTGACGTGGACCACAGCCCGGCATTCGGACGGGCAGGGCGCTCTCCGGAGCCCGTGGCACCAGCGGTCATCAACCGGCTGACCTGGCGCGGGGTCAATCCTCGGACGGGTTACGTCGCGTCAGGACGAGCTGAACAGCCATGGTGATCGCCATCGCCCCACAGAGCACCAGCAGCAACCACCACACCGACGTCAGCACGTCGCCGTGGTCTGCGCCGAACACGTTGAGTGCACTCGAGGTGAGAACCATCAGAGACACGAACAAGTTCAGCTTGAGGAGCCGTCGTCTCGATGCCTGCTGACGGCCCGCGTCGAAGTCCCGGACCTCGCGTTCCATCAGGAACGGAAGCACAACGAGGATGAGGGCCGGTACCAGCACGACCGCGCAGACCACGATGCCCGCCAAGACGTGACCGGACAGCACCGTCCACCCCGCAACAGCCACAACTGCGACCAAGAGGATGGCCGCTGCGAGGTGGAACTTGCGCTTGCGGGCTATGACCCATCTGGCCCCGCTTATCGGGTCCCCGACCTCGGTCATGACTTGAAGCCTTCCACGTTGACGGTGCTTGGGCGACCCGTACGTCGCTTGAGCCCGGAACACAGCGGACAGCTCAGAGCCAGCCGTTGCGCTGTGCCGTGCGTGCCGCCTCGACCCGGTTTGACGTCCCGGTCTTCCCGATCGCGGACGAGAGGTAATTCCGGACCGTGCCGGGCGAGAGGTGAACCCGCTCGGCGACCGTGGCCGCCGGCGCGCCGTCAAGGCATTCGCGAAGCACCTCCCGTTCGCGGTCGTTGAGCGGGTTGGGCCCGCCGAGCAGGGACTCCGTCGCCAGCGCTGGGTCGACCACCCGCAGGCCGGCGTGGACCTTACGGACGGCCTCGGCGAGGTCGCGCGCCGGGGTGTCCTTGACGACGAAGCCGCTCGCGCCGGCATCGAGGGCTCGTCGCAGATATCCCGGCCGGCCGAAGGTCGTGACCATGAGCGAGCGGGTGCCCGGGAGCTCCTTCTTCAGCCGTGCCGCGACCTCGATCCCGTCGACACCGGGCATCTCGATGTCGAGCAGGCACACCTCGGCGCCGCTGCTGCGGGCAGCCTCCACGACCAGGTCACCGGTGCCGACCTCGGCCACGACATCAATGTCGACCTCCAGCCGCAGCAGGGCCGCGAGCGCACCGCGGACCAGCGCCTGATCGTCGGCGAGCAGGACCCGGATCTGCGTCACCACCGCACCTCCAGCTGCGTACCTCGACCGTCGACGGCGGGGCCGAGCGACAGAGTGCCGCCGGCGGCGGCGACCCGCTCTCGAACGCCGCGCAGGCCGCTCGACTCCAGGGCCCCGTCGAGGCCGACCCCGTCGTCGATCACCTCGAGGGAGGCCGGGCCGAGGCGTACCCGGCAGTGGCTGCCCCGGCTGTGCCGCACGACGTTCGTCACGGCCTCGCGCAGCACCCACGCGAGGACGAGCCGGTGCTGCGGATCGACCGCGTCCGGACTCTCCGGGACGTCGGCCTCGATACCGGCACCGGACAGCGCGTCCCGGGCGGCGTCGAGCTCGTCACCGAGGCGGGCGACCCGCAGGCCGGCGACCGTCGCGCGGATCTCGGCGAGAGCCTCCCGGGTGACCGAGCGGATCTGGACCAGCTCAGCCTTGGCCGCCTCGGGGTCGGCGTCCACCAACCGCTCCGCCAGCTCGGACCGCACGGTGATCACCGTGAGGCTGTGACCCAGGACGTCGTGGACGTCGCGGGCCACGCGTTCGCGCTCGGCGACGACGTCCAGCTCGCGGCTGAGGCGCTCATGACGGCCCTGCTGATCGTCGATCCAGCGGACGAGTCCGGTGAAGAGCCCGACACCGACATTGATCACGAGGAAGAACCACAGATCGCCCATCCGATCAGTCAGGAGCAGGACGGCGGCCGTCAGAACGACCCACCCCGCCGCCATGCTGTAGGCGACCCGGCGTGCGTGACTGAACATCGTGAACGCGAGCAGGAAGGTCACCATGCCGAGCGCCTGCACCCCGACCACGAAGACCGTGAGCGCCGTCAGCAGCGACAAGCAGGCGAGCACCTTGCGCCCGAACCGTCCGGTCTCCGCCCACGAGCGGTGCCGGCTCAGGGAGACGAACCCGTAGATGTAGATGGCCGCGAAGGTCACGATCGCGGCGACGGCGACGGCTCGCCACGCCGGGTGCTGATCCGACTCCACCGCCGCGGCGACGGGGAAGGCGAGGAAGGCGAGCCAGACGGCGCCCATCACCCAGGTGAAGCGCTCCCAGGGCGACCGGTCGTCCCGCGTCCGATCGGCGTCGGGACTCGTCTGCCGGCTCATCGGCCCCTCACTGGCGCCCGCGTCCGCGCCGCACGAGCCACGTGCACAGCAGCGCGAAGACGATGCCCCAGACGACGAGGTTGACCGCCGGCATCCACAGCGGCTGAACCGCCGCGGCCTCTCCGGTGGTGCTGACGACCTCGCCGCCGGTCAGCGGGTAGCGGGCCAGGGCGACGTATCCGTAGAGCGGGGTGAACGTGGCGATGGTGAGCATCGTGCCAGACAGCGGGAAGAAGATGTTGCCGAGGAAGGCGAGGACCACGAGCGAGCCGCTGGCGGCCCCGACGGCGGCCTCGGTCCGGAACAGCAGTCCGGCGAGGAGCCCGTAGAGGGAGAACACAGCGGCGCCGGCCACCACGACGACGGCGCTGAGGAACCATGCCGCCCCGCTGCCCTCTGCGCCCGTGAAGAACCCGAGAATGTAGATCAGCGTGATCGGTACCGCAGAGATGACGAGCGCGACGACTCCCTTGATCACCACGTACTGGCCGTCCGACATCGGGGTCAGCCCCAACTGACGACCCCAGCCCTGCATCCTCTCGACGGCGGCCATGCCACCGACGCCGGTCGTGGCTGTCACGGCACCGTAGGCCGCCATCGCGATCATCACGTACAGGGCGGCGTTGCCGTTGCCGACGGGCTCGGACCCGTAGCTCATCGAGGCCCCGAAGATCACGTAGAAGAAAGCCGGCAGCACGGCGATGAAGAACATCGAGACGAGGTCGCGCGCGACCCGGCGCAGCTCGAGGCCGGTGTAGGTCAGGTTCATCGCGATGCTCCTTCGGTGATGGCCACGAAGGCCTGGTCGAGGGATCCGGTGGCGATCTCCAGGTCGGTGCCACCGAGCTCGGTCAGCAGTGCCCGGGCGACCGCGTCGGAATCTCCCGAGCGGACGACGACGCGGGCACCCTCGACCGAGACCTCCTGGACGCCCGGGACCAGACGCAGGCGTTCGACCCCCTGTGCCGTACGTCCTTCGGGGAGCCTCGCGGACACGGTGCGGCCGGTGGCACGGGCGCGGATCTCGCTGGTGCTGCCGTCGGCGACGACACGTCCGTCCGCGACCATGACGATCCGCTGGGCGAAGGCGTCGGCCTCCTCCAGGTAGTGCGTGGCGAAGATGACGGTGCGGCCGTTGCGGGCGTCCTCGCGCATGGTGTCCCAGAACTCGCGACGGGCGGAGACGTCCATCCCTGCGGTGGGCTCGTCGAGGATGAGCAGGTCCGGGTCGGGAAGGAGCGAGAGCGCGAACCGCAGCCGCTGCTGCTCCCCGCCCGAGCACTTGGACACCTTGCGGCTGGCGAGCGGTTCCAGGCCCGCGCGTCGTAGGACGTCGTCGACAGCGGCGGGGTGCGAGAACGTCGAGGCGATCATCTGGACCGTCTCGCGGACCGTGAGGTCGCGAAGCAGGCCGCCCGACTGCAGCACCGCCGAGACCTGGCCCGCGCCGACGGCCTGACGCGGCCCGGCACCGAGTACCGAGATGCTGCCGGACGTGGGCTCGGTCAGGCCCAGGACCATGTCCAGCGACGTGGTCTTGCCGGCGCCGTTCGGGCCGAGAAACGCCAGGACCTCCCCGCGGTCGACCTGGAGGTCGATACCGTCGACGGCGCGGAGCGGTCCCTCGGCCGTCCGGAACTCCTTGACGACTCCGCTGAGCTCTAGCGCCGGTTCGGTTCGTGTGGTGGTCATGGCACCAACGGTGGCGCCGACTCCCGGTCCTACGCGATGGGCGGTCGTCAGGCGTTGGGCATGACAGGTGTCATGTGGGTTCGGGCCGGTGATCTTTACATCGATGAGGACGTCCACAAGACTGGGCCGCTCGGACCGATCGACGCTCGACGACGAGCAGGGATGTGCCATGAGACGGACAGCTCGACGGCTCCGGCGAGGCCTCGTCGGAGCGATGCTCAGCCTGGCGCTGCTCGGCGCGGCGCCCGCCGCCGCGGACCATGGCCAGGGCAACGGACCGCCGCCGAGCGGGAAGCTCGACATGATCGGGGATGTCGGCGACTTCGTGCCCGGTGTGGTGGACGACCCGGTGCACGACCCGACGCTGTTCAAGGACGGGCAGACGTACTACGTCTTCTCCACCGGTGTCCTCGACCCGGAGGACCCCGGTGGCATCTACGCACGACGCTCGACCGGGACGCTCGAAGGTCCATGGGAGTCCCTCGGGGCGATCGACCTGCCCGAGTGGACGCTCGACTACGACGTGCAGCACCTGTGGGCGCCGCACGTGGTCCGGGTCGGCGACACGTACCACCTCTACTACTCGGCGTCGTCGTTCGGTACGAACCGCTCCGCCATCGGGCACGCGACCACCCGCGCCCCGGGCGACCTGGACAGCTGGGTCGACCACGGACCCATCCTCACCTCCGCGCCCGGTGACGACTACAACGCGATCGACCCCATGGTCTTCAAGGCCCGCGGGCAGTGGTACATCACCTTCGGGTCGTTCTGGTCCGGCATCAAGCTCCAGCGGCTCGACGGCATGGACACCCCGACCGGGCCGATCACCTCGCTGGCCAGCAACCCGGTCGACCCGCCCAACGCCATCGAGAACCCGCAGATCTTCCAGCACGGTCGCTACTGGTACCTCACCGCGTCGTGGGACTTTTGCTGCCAGGGCGTGGACAGCACCTACCGGACGGTCGTCGGGCGCTCGACCAGCCCCACCGGTCCGTTCGTCGACCGGGACGGGGTGCCGATGACCGAGGGCGGGGGCACCGTGCTGCTCGAGAGCCGCGGCAACCAGATCGGCACCGGTGCGCTCGACGTGCTCAAGGACCGTGGCCGCCTGTACGGCGTGCACCACTACTACGACGCGGATACCGGCGGCACCATCCGGATGCAGATCCGCGAGATCGAGTGGGAGGACGGCTGGCCGTCCTTCTCCTACGGACCGGGCGACGGGGACCCGCCGGGGTGAGCGGCCGGGACGCGAGGCGCGCGGCGCTCCTGGACGTCGTCGCCGCCGCACGGGAGGCGGACCGCGGCACCGTCGACGACCGCTGCCACCTACCGCTGACCATCCGGACGGCGTACGAGGCCGGTGTCACCCTCGATGAGATCGCGGTCGAAGCCCGTCTCTCGTGGCACGCCGTAGCCCGCTGGTCGGGAGCCGGCATCCGTGCCAGAGCGGCCGGTCAGCAGGCGGACGCGGACTGGGTCCTCCGGTTCGACCGCTGACGAAGGAGCCGCGCGCCCTCACTCGACGGTGATCTCGACGCGGCGGTTGCGAGCCCGGGCCGCCTCGATCTCCTCCTCCGAGCCCCGCTCCGGGATGGCCAGCTGGGTCTCGCCGTGCCACTCCGTCTCGATCGTCCATCCCTCCCCCAGGCGGCTCTCCAGCGCCTCGGCGACCGTCTCGGCACGGTCCCGGGAGAGGTTCAAGTTGTACTCGTCACCGCCCTGGGTGTCGGTGTGGCCGGCCACCGTGATCGTGCGGCCGTCCTGTCCTTCCAGCGTCTCGACCGCCTCGTCGAGCGTGGCGTCGGCCTCGGCGGTGAGCTCGGACTCGTCCGGATCGAACAGCACCTCGGTGTCCAGTGTGACCGTCAGGCTCTCGCCCCGGGAGACCTCCGCGCCCGCGGACTCGGTGCGGGTCCGGTACGGGTAGACCTCGGGACCCTCACCCTCCTGGGCCTCGCCCGTGACCGGGATCCCGCTGACCGGCAGGCCGGTCGTGGGCAGCAGCACGATCTCCTCGGTGCCCGGGTCACCCGCCAGCACCTCCAGCTCGACCTGCTCGCCCTCCTCCGGCAGGGCGCCGCGCTGGCAGTCGGGCTCCTCGGCGGCGTGACCCGTCGGCGCCTGCGATCCCCACGCGGCCAGGCCCTGGAAGCAGCCGTCGGTGAACCAGTCCCGCCCGAACTGGTAGCGGTCCAGGTTCCTGGTGTGGGGCCCGGTCGGGTTGCCGATCGCCAGGCGCACCCGCACCGCCCCGTTCTCGCGCTCGGCCGACCGAACGAGCAGCGTCTCCGCCCACCCCAGCGGCACGGACTGGTCGGTCGGCAGGTCCGTGATCGGGACGTCCTCGAGCGTGCCGAAGCCGGCGACGTGCACATCGACCTCGCTGGTGCCCTCCGGCGGGGCGGTCACCACGGTCCACACCGGCGTGTCGGTCTCGCCCTCGCTCTGGAGGTTGAGGGTGCTGCACAAGCACCAGCCTTCGTCGTCGCGCACCGGCAGGTAGGTGGTGTCGTCGCCGGCCGTCAGCGATACGGCAGAGAACTCCGATCCTCGGACCCCGCCCTGGAAGTGGCCGGGCTCCGTCCACAGCGACGAGCGGTCCGGGAACTCCTCGAGGGTCAGGCGTCCGGTGACGACCGCATGCTCCTCGTCGAGCCGGTGCACGCCCAGGACGGCGAGCTCACCGGCATCCGGATTCTCCGCCTCCACCGACCCCACAGGCTCCGGCCACTCCCGCTCCATGCCCTCCTGCAGCGGCAGGTACGTCCCCGGCTCGGCGGCGGCTCCGGGGTCGTCAGCCGTCTCGGCCGCAGTCTCCTGGTCCGTGGTCGAGCTCCCGCCGGTCTCCGCCGGCGTCGGCTCCCCCTCCGGCCGGCCGTCCGCGTCTCCGGAGCAGTTCCCGAGCAGCAGCGCCAGGCACACCGCGGCGCTCAGCACGCGTGCCGAGTGTGTGCGAGCAGACATCCGACCCCCTTACCTCCTACGGTGCCTCGTGCGTCTACGACAGGTGCCGCTCGTCCGGACCGTTGTACTCGCTGAGCGGCCGGATCAGGGCGTTGTCGCCCGCCTGCTCCATCACGTGCGCGGTCCAGCCGACCACCCGCGAGGCCACGAAGAGCGGCGTGAACGTGGCCGTGTCGAAACCCATGAGGTGGTAGGCGGGCCCGGAGGGGTAGTCGAGGTTCGGCAGGATGTTCTTGCGCGAGGCCATCGCCTCCTCGAGCGCGGAGTAGAGATCGAGCAGGTCGCGGCGGTCGTAGTGCTCGACGAGCGAGTCCAGGGCGGACTTCATGGTCGGCACACGTGAGTCGCCCTTCTTGTACACGCGGTGCCCGAAGCCCATGATCTTCCGCTTGTTCGCCAGGGCCTCGTCCAGCCAGTCCTCGGCCCGGTCGGCCGAGCCGATCTCCTCGAGGTCGTTCATCACGGCCTCGTTGGCACCGCCGTGCAGCGGCCCCTTGAGGGCGCCGACGGCTCCCACGACGGCGGAGTACAGGTCCGCCATCGTCGAGGTGATGACCCGCGCCGTGAAGGTGGAGGCGTTGAAGGAGTGCTCCGCGTACAGGATCAGCGAGACCCGGAAGGCGTCGACGACGACGGGCGCGGGCACCTCGCCGAAGGTCATGTGCAGGAAGTTCTCGGCGTAGCCCAGCTCGGGCCGCGGCGGCACGAGGTCCTCACCGCGGCGGCGGCGCTGGTCGTAGGCGACCAGGGCGGGGATCTGGGCGAGCAGGCGCACGGACTTGGCCAGGCTCGCCTCCTCGCTGGCGTCGTCGGCCACGGGATCCTGCGCGCCGACGAGGCTGACGGCGGTACGCACGACGTCCATGGGGTGCGTCGTCTTCGGTGTCTTGTCGATGAGGTCCCGCACGTCGTCGGAGAGTGCACGGTTGCCGCGCTCGGTCTCCTGCAGCCCGGCGAGCTCGTCGGGCGTGGGCAGCTCGGAGTGCCACAGCAACCAGGCGACCTCCTCGAAGCTGCACCTCTCGGCCAGCTCCTGTACGGGGTAGCCGCGATAGAGCAGCGAGTTGGTCTCCGGGTTGACCTTGCTGATCGCCGTCGTGTCGGCGACGACGCCGTCCAGCCCCTTGCGGATCTCGGTGTCACTCATGCTCGCTCCTTCGCAGCCCGTTGATGGTCACGGCTCGTAGGTGAAGATCTCGGTGTCGAAAGCGTTGTAGCCGGCGTAGTCGACCAGCTCGTAGAGGCGTGCGCGGTGTTGCATGCCCGCCACCTCGGACTCCAGCGATCCGGCCTCGCCCAGGGTGTCGAGCGCCCGTTCGGCCGCACCCATGGCCACGCGCAGCAGCGAGACCGGGTAGATCACGATCCGGATCCCGGCGGAGGCGAGCTGGTCGGTGGTGAACAGGGCGGACTTGCCGAACTCGGTCATGTTGGCCAGGACGGGGACGTCGACCGCGGAGGCCAGCGTCTCGAACTCGGCGAGGTCGGCCATGGCCTCGGGGAAGAGCGCGTCCGCCCCGGCGTCGACCAGTGCCTTGGCCCGGTCGACGGCGGAGGCCAGCCCTTCGACGGCGCGGATGTCGGTCCGCGCCATGATCAGCATGTTGGGGTCGCGCCGGGCGTCCGCGGCGGCCCGGACACGTCGCAGCGCGGTGCCTTGGTCGACGACCTGCTTGCCGTCGAGGTGTCCGCACCGCTTGGGATTGACCTGGTCCTCGATGTGGAGCCCGGCGACCCCGGCGTCCTCGAGACTCTGGACCGTCCGGGCGATGTTCATGGGCTCGCCGAAGCCGGTGTCGGCGTCGACCAGCGCGGGAAGGTCCGTCATCCGGGCGATCTGCTGGCTCCTGCCGGCGACCTCCGTGGCCGTCGTCAGGCCGATGTCCGGCAGACCCAGGTCGGCGGCGAGTACGGCCCCGGAGATGTAGACGCCCTCGAAGCCCTTGTCCTGGATCAACCGGCCGGAGAGCGGGTTGAAGGCACCGGGGAAACGGAGGAGCGCATCCCCCTGCAGGCGCTCGCGCAGCCGGAGACGCTTCTCGGCGGCCGTGGTGGCGGCATAGAGCATCAGAAGATCCCCTCGGGCGCGACCGCGGCGGACAGCAGCGCCGGCGGGGCGGCGACGGTGAGCTCCGCGAGCTCGTCCGGACGCAGTTCGGACAGGCGTTGGGCGACGTCGAGGAACCGCGTGATCTCGGCTTCGTCGAGCACGCCCGCAGCCAGGGTGCGGAACTTCGCGACGTACTGCTCACGGCCGAAGGGCCGGGCGCCGAGCGGGTGCGCGTCGGCGACGGCGATCTCCTCGACGATGCGGCTGCCGTCCCGCAGGGTGACCTCGACCCGCCCCCCGAACGCCAGCTCGTCCGGGTCGGTCGAGTGGTACCGGCGTGTCCAGTCCGGGTCCTCCGCCGTCGTGATCTTCCGCCACAGCGCGACGGTGTCCGGGCGGCCGGCGCGCTCGGGGGCGTACGAGTCCTCGTGGTGCCAGCGCCCGTCCTGCAGCGCGACGGCGAAGATGTACGGGACGGAGTGGTCGAGGGTCTCCCGGGAGGCGGCCGGGTCGTACTTCTGCGGGTCGTTCGCGCCGGAGCCGATGACGTAGTGCGTGTGGTGCGAGGTGTGGATGACGACGCTGACGATGTCGTTGACGGCCTCGGGGGCGGCGAGCTCGGGACGTTCCCGGTGCAGACGCCGCGCCAGGTCGATCAGCGCCTGCGACTGGTATTCCGCCGAGTGCTCCTTGGTGTAGGTGTCGAGGATGCCGCGCTTGGCCTCGCCGGGGCCGGGCAGCGGCACCCGGTAGTGGGCGTCCGGACCGTCGAGGAGCCAGGCGATGACGCCGTCCTCGCCCTCGTAGACCGGGGTGGGTGAGGTCTGGCCGCGCATCGCGCGGTCCACGGCCTCGACGGCCACCTTCCCGGCGAAGGCCGGGGCGTAGGCCTTCCAGGTCGAGATCTCGCCCTTGCGGGACTGGCGGGTCGCCGTCGTCGTGTGCAGGGCCTGGCCGACGGCCTGGAAGATCGTCTCGGGAGGGAGGCCCAGGAGCGTGCCGATGCCGGCCGCGGCCGACGGCCCGAGATGGGCCACGTGGTCGATCTTGTGCTCGTGGAGGCTGATCGCGCGGACGAGATCCACCTGGATCTCGTAGCCGGTGGCGATCCCGCGCACCAGCGCACGACCGTCGACGTTGTCCATGTGGGGCCGGGCGGCCACGTGCTGGGCGACGGCGAGGATCGGTGGGATGTTGTCGCCAGGGTGGGAGTACTCGGCGGCGAGGAAGGTGTCGTGGTAGTCCAGCTCCCGAACCGCGACGCCGTTGGCCCAGGCGGCCCATTCGGGGCTGACCCGTTCGCCGGCGCCGACGCCGAAGACCGCCGCGCCCGGACCGTACGGGTGCGCGAGCGCCTGCGCGCGGGCCGCGACGATGGGGGCGCGGAGCAGGGACGCGGTGGCGACCGCGGCATTGTCGATGACCCGGTTGATCACCATGTCGGTCACCTCGTCCGGCACCTCGACCGGGTCGGCGGCGACCTCGGCGATCTTCCAGGCGAGCTGGTCCCTCCTGGGCAGGTTCTCGCTGGACGGGTGGACCCGGACGTCGTGAGTGATCACCCGTCGAGCCTATCGACGTCTGGCCCGGTGTCGTCGCCGCAGCGCTGCGACCAGCATCTGAGACCCGCCGATGGCGCCCGAGCCCTGCCATGGGCGATGGGATTCACTGACGTCATGTCCAAGCCCTTCGTGCTGCTCGCGTCCCGCAGCGAGGACGCCGCCGCGGACGACGAGTACGCCTCGATCCTCCGTCTCGGCGGTCTGCGCCCGGACGAGCTGGTGCGGGTGCGCATGGAGGCGGGGTGGTTCACGCCGCTGGCCCTGGACGACTATGCCGGCGTGATTCTCGGCGGCAGCCCGTTCACCACGTCCGTGCCGGCCGAGCACAAGAACGCCGTCCAGCGCCGCGTCGAGGCCGAGCTGGACGACGTCCTCGGCGAGATCCAGGGCCGCGACGTCCCGTTCCTGGGGCTGTGCTACGGCATCGGGGCCCTGGGCCGCCGCGCCGGCGGCGTCGTCGACGCCACCTACGGCGAGGAGACCTCCCCCGCCGAGATCCGGGTGACGGCCGAGGGCCGCCGCGACCCGCTGCTGCGGGACGTGCCGACGGCCTTCCAGGCCTACGTGGGCCACAAGGAGGCGTGCACGGCCCTGCCCGAGGGTGCCGTGCTGCTGGCGACGTCCGACCGGTGCCCGGTCCAGATGTTCCGCCTGGGCACGAACCAGTACGTCACGCAGTTCCACCCCGAGATGGACCGCGAGGCGATCGTCACGCGCATCAAGGCGTACCGGTACGCCGGCTATTTCGACGCCGACGAGATCGACGACGTCATCGCGCGGGTCTGCGCCGCGGACGTCGGCGCCTCCCACGGCGTGCTACGCGCGTTCGTCGAGCGCTACCGCCACGCACAGACGACGTCGGAACGCACCCTGGCGACGACCGCCGCCTAGGCCCCCGGGCTGGCGGTCGTCCAGAAGGCGATCCCTGCCGAAGTCGGACCAAAGTCCGGAGGCGACGTCGGACGGTCGCCCGCCGGAGGCAGTCCAGGCAGACAGAACGACGGCGGAGGCGATTGCTCGCCTCCGCCGTCGTTCGTCCGGTGCTGGTCAGCCGCCGGGCTGGAGCTGCCCGCCGCCACCGGCGCCGCCGCTCGGGGGTGCCGTCGGCAGCTCACGCTGCTCGACGGTCGTCCCCTGACCGACCGCGACCGGCTCGGGCTTCTCGATGTCGCCCGCGGGCTCACCGTGGAAGGTGAACTCGCCGAGCAGGCCCTCGCCCTCGGCGTCGACCACGACCTTCTGCCCGGGCTTGACGTCGCCGAAGAGGATCTTCTCCGACAGGACGTCCTCGATCTCGCGCTGGATCGCACGGCGGAGCGGCCGGGCACCGAGCACCGGGTCGTACCCGCGCTCGGCCAGGAGCTCCTTGGCAGCCGCCGTGAGCTCGATCGTCATGTCCTGGTCACGCATGCGCTCGTCGAGCCGGCTGATCATCATGTCGACGATCTGGATGATCTCCGCCTCGGAGAGCTGCGGGAAGACGATGACGTCGTCGACACGGTTGAGGAACTCGGGCCGGAACTGGATCTTCAGCTCCTCGTTGACCTTCGCCTTCATCCGGTCGTAGCTGTTCGACAGCTCGCCCTGCGCCTGGAACCCGGTGAGCAGGCCCTTGGCGATGTCCCGCGTACCGAGGTTCGTGGTCATGATGATCACGGTGTTCTTGAAGTCGACCACGCGACCCTGGGAGTCGGTGAGCCGGCCGTCCTCGAGGATCTGCAGGAGCGAGTTGAAGATGTCCGCGTGGGCCTTCTCCACCTCGTCGAACAGCACCACGGAGAACGGACGACGCCGCACCTTCTCGGTGAGCTGGCCGCCCTCCTCGTAGCCGACGTACCCCGGAGGGGAACCGAACAGCCGCGAGACGGTGTGCTTCTCGGAGAACTCGGACATGTCGAGCTGGATGAGCGCGTCCTCGTCCCCGAAGAGGAACTCGGCGAGCGCCTTGGCCAGCTCGGTCTTGCCGACGCCGGTCGGGCCGGCGAAGATGAACGACCCACCCGGGCGCTTCGGGTCCTTCAGACCCGCACGGGTGCGGCGGATCGCCTGCGACAGGGCCTTGACGGCCTGCTCCTGACCGACGATGCGCTTGTGGAGCTCGTCCTCCATGTGCAGGAGCTTGGAGGACTCCTCCTCGGTGAGCTTGAAGACCGGGATACCGGTCGACATCGCCAGCACCTCCGCGATCAGCTCCTCGTCGACCTCGGACACGGTGTCCAGGTCGCCGCTCTTCCAAGCCTTCTCCCGGTCGACGCGGCGCTCGCCGAGGGTCTTCTCGTCGTCGCGCAGGCGCGCGGCACGCTCGAAGTCCTGATCGTCGATCGCCGACTCCTTCTCACGTCGGACCTCGGCGATCTGCTCGTCGAGCTCGCGCAGCTCGGGCGGAGCCGTCATGCGGCGGATGCGCAGGCGCGCCCCCGCCTCGTCGATGAGGTCGATCGCCTTGTCCGGCAGGTACCGGTCGTTGATGTAGCGGTCCGCGAGGTTCGCGGCCGCCACGAGCGCCTCGTCGGTGATGGAGACGCGGTGGTGCGCCTCGTACCGGTCACGCAGCCCCTTGAGGATCTCGATGGAGTGCGCCAGCGAGGGCTCGGCGACCTGGATGGGCTGGAAACGACGCTCGAGCGCCGCATCCTTCTCGATGTGCTTGCGGTACTCCTCGAGCGTGGTGGCCCCGATGGTCTGCAGCTCGCCACGGGCCAGCATCGGCTTGAGAATGCTCGCAGCGTCTATGGCGCCCTCGGCGGCCCCCGCTCCGACGAGCGTGTGAATCTCGTCGATGAACAGGATGATGTCGCCGCGGGTGCGGATCTCCTTCAGGACCTTCTTGAGGCGTTCCTCGAAGTCACCGCGGTAGCGGGACCCGGCGACGAGGGAGCCGAGGTCCAAGGTGTAGAGCTGCTTGTCCTTCAGGGTCTCGGGCACGTCACCGCGCACGATGTCCTGAGCGAGACCCTCGACGACGGCGGTCTTGCCGACGCCCGGCTCACCGATGAGGACGGGGTTGTTCTTGGTGCGCCGGGAAAGCACCTGCATGACTCGCTCGACCTCGAGCTTGCGCCCTATCACCGGATCGAGCTTGCCGTCGCGGCCGGCCTGGGTCAGGTTGCGGCCGAACTGGTCGAGGACGGCCGAGCCGGACGACTGCCCCTCCTGCGGGCCCCCGGAGGCCGAGACGGGTTCCTTGCCCTGGTAGCCGGACAGGAGCTGCATGACCTGCTGGCGCACGCGGTTCAGGTCCGCGCCCAGCTTGGTGAGCACCTGGGCGGCGACGCCCTCACCCTCGCGGATGAGGCCGAGCAGGATGTGCTCGGTGCCGATGTAGTTGTGGCCGAGCTGCAGCGCCTCGCGCAGGGACAGCTCGAGGACCTTCTTGGCGCGGGGTGTGAATGGGATGTGGCCGGACGGGGACTGCTGTCCCTCGCCGATGATCTCGGTCACCTGTACACGCACTGCCTCGAGCGAGATGTCGAGGGCCTCGAGCGCCTTCGCGGCGACGCCCTCCCCCTCGTGGATCAGGCCGAGGAGGATGTGCTCGGTGCCGATGTAGTTGTGGTTGAGCATCCGCGCCTCTTCCTGGGCGAGGACGACCACACGACGGGCACGGTCGGTAAATCGTTCGAACATCTGCACTCCTCACTGGCGGCCGCCTCGGCCGGTGCCCCGGCAGCACCGGGTCTGGGCGGCGTTCGACAAGGCTAACCGCGGCGACCCGCGGGAACGTCCCGTGTTCGCCACCGGCGTGACGGCGGAAGCCGCCCGAGCCGCCCCTCGCGACCGGCCGAGGCCATGCCGGCCGACGGCGGCCCAGGAGAGATCTCGGAGCCCGGCAACGTCAAGGAGGTTTGACATCTACAGTCAAGTCCACTTGACTGCACCTATGTCAAACACACTTAACACCAACGACGACGCCTCCCGCCGGCGCGCACCGCTAGGTTCCTACGTGCTGGCCGTCGCCTGCGCGTTGCTGCTGGCGGCCGCCTTCGGCACGCTCGCCGCGCTGCTGCGCGACCAGGACGCCCTGCTCACCGGCGTGGTCTTCGGCATCTGCGCACTCGCCCCCTTCCTGGCCCTGTTCTGGCTCGTGCTCGTCTCGCGGCACACGGTCACGTCCGTGCCGCACGCGGAGGAGAGCGTCGAGCGCCAGTGGCTGGACCGGGCGACGAGCGGCGGGTTCACCGACGTGCTGGCCGCGTGCGGGATCGCGCTGACCGGGGTCGCGATCACGGGCCTGGAGGTCAGCGGTCTTGCGGTGCTGACCGCTGTCGTGGCGCTCGCCATGGTCGACGTCGCCGTGCGCTACGCCGTGCTCTCGCGCCGGGAGTCCTGATGGACAACGACCTCGCCGCGCTCCGCGCCGAACGCGGGTGGTCCCAGGCGCACGTCGCGACGCTCCTCGGCGTCTCGCGCCAGACCGTCATCTCGATCGAGCGCGGGCGGTTCGACCCGAGCCTGCCCCTCGCCTTCCGGCTGGCCCACGTCTTCGACTGCCGGATCGAGGACCTCTTCCGGCCCGACCCGGACGACGTCAGCCCAGCGCGCGGGTGAATGCCGTGAGTCCTTCCTCGCCGGCCAGCACGAACCTCACCTTCTCGACGCCGGAGCCACCTTCCGGCGGCCGCCACGCTCGCACCGCCTCCACACCGATGCTGGCGACGTCGTCCATCGCCCAGCCGAAGACGCCGGCACTGACGGCGGGGAAGGCCACGGTGGCGGCACCGACCTCGGCCGCCACGTCGAGCGAGGAGGCGAAGCAGGACGCCAGCACGGCCGGGTCCGTCTCCCCGCGGCGGGCGTTCGGCCCGACCGTGTGGATCACCCAGTCGGCCGGCAGGTCGTGACCCGCCGTCGGCACCGCCCGACCGGCCGGCAACCCGTCCGGCAGCTCGGTGCGGCGCAGCTCCATGCACTCCTCCAGCAGCCCTGGCCCGGCGGCCCGGTGGATGGCGCCGTCGACCCCGCCGCCGCCCATCAGGGAGGAGTTGGCAGCGTTGACGATCGCGTCGACGTGCTCCCGGGTGATGTCTCCGATGACGGCCTCGAGCTCCATGCCCCGATCTTGCCGCTCCGAACGGCTCCCCCGCACGCAGCCTGTGGATCCCGCGCGGCGCGCGGCAGGGCTCAGGCCTCGACGACGAGGGTGACCGGGCCGTCGTTGACCAGCTCGACGGCCATGTCGGCCCCGAACACGCCGGTGGTGACCTCGACGCCCTTGGCCCGCAGCGCCGTGACGACCCCCTCGACGAGCGGCTCGGCGACGTGCCCCGGAGCGGCCCGGTTCCAGGTGGGACGGCGCCCCTTCCGGGTGTCCGCGTAGAGGGTGAACTGTGAGACGACGAGCACGGGAGCGCCGTCGTCGAGCACCGAGTGCTCCGCGCGCAGGATGCGCAGCTCGGCGATCTTCCGGGCGAGGCGCTCGACCTGCTCGGGTCCGTCGTCGTGCGTGACGCCGACCAGTGCGACCAGCCCGGGACGGTCGATCGAGGCGACCGTCTCATCGTCGACGGTCACCGCTGCCCGGGTGACCCGCTGCAGGACCGCCCTCACCAGCTGCCCCCGCCGCGCGGCGGGCGGCGTCGGCTGTACGGCGCGACGGCGGGGCGCACGTCGGCGAGGTAGATGCCCGCCGGCACCACGGCCACGAACTGCAGGAAGCCGCTGCCGAGGAGGCCGATGCCGAGCGGCGGGGGGATGGTGATGAAGCCGACGACGGCGGCGCCGCCCACCAGCAGGCCCCAGAACTTCTTGGTGCGTTTGTCGGCGGTGAGGAAGGCCGCGGCGGGGCGGCGCAACAGATCCACCAGCGCCCACACCTCGATCCCGAACAGGACGAGGGACAGCACGAGCAGGAGGAGGACCTGGATGTCGCCGAACACGCCTCGAGCGTAGCCGCCCGGCCGCCGACGAGCTCAGCCGTCGGCCAGCTGACCCGTCGCTTCGCGGCTCGACATGCCGGTCATCTGCAGCGAGTCCACCACCAGCGAGCGCATCAGGGAGACCAGCGTCTGCTGGCGCCACCCCTCCTCGGCGTGCTCGACCGGCACGAGCTGGGCGGAGACCCGCACCAACGTCGCCCGGGCATGGTGCGCCGGGTTGCCGCCGGCCAGCGCGCCGGAGAGGGAACGCAGGCCGTCCGCGATCGTGTCGATCTCGTCCGCGATCTCCGGCGAGCTGCCCTCCTCCTCGATCGCTCCGACGCAGCGGCGGGCGATCACCCGCGCATTGCGGACCGCGCGGTCGGCGAGCGTCGACACGCGCGCGAGCTCCGCGATGGTTCCGCGCGAACGGCGCATCGCCGGGTTGACGGCGACGATCTCCTGCGCGCTGCGCACCGTGGTGACGAGCGAGTCCAGCGAACCCTGGGACCCGCGCAGCTGAGCCAGGGCGTTCTCCGCCATCTGCGGGTCACCGGTGCGCAAGCCCTCGGCAAGCGTCCCGAGCGAGGTCGCCAGCTCGCCGACGACGCCGCTGCTCAGCCGCCGCGGCCGGCGGGTGACGTCGCCGGGCAGCAGCGCGGCGACAAGGAGGGCGATGGCGGCACCGACCAGCGCGTCGGACCAGCGCCCGACCGCGCCGTCCGTGATCATCGTCGCCGGCATGGCGACGATGACGACGGACTGCACGCCCGCCTGCATGGTGAACAGCTGACCCCCGTCGAGGAAGCGGGCGAGCGTCGCCGATACGAGCAGGACGACCGTGACCTGCACCGGCCCGGCCCCGAGCAGCGAGACGAGCACCTCGCCGAGGCCGACGCCGATGGTGACGCCCGCGCCCAGCTCGGCCACCCGGCGCAGCTGCCGGTCGGGGCTGAACCCGAGGCAGACCCAGGCCGCGATGGGCGCGAACAGGGGCACCTCGTGGCCCAGCACGTCCCGGGAGACGTAGTACGCCAGACCGGCGGCGATCGCGGCGGTGAGGATGGGGAGGAAGGCGTCCTGGACGCGCCGTCCTCCCTGACGGGCGCGCAGCGGCAGGACGACGCGCCAGCGGCGCACGTCGAGCCGTCCGCTCATGTCGCCCGGCGCCTCATATCGTCCGGCGCCGCAGGCCGGCCCCGGGTCGTTCAGCGGGGCGCGCGTCCGTGATGCCCTCGGGCCGGACGACGATCTCCTGGGCCGCGGCGATACCGCCGGCGGTCAGCTGGGCGTCCGGCGGCACGTTCCGCTTGATCAGCGCGAGCGCGACCGGGCCGAGCTCCTCGTGCCGGACCACGCTGGTCAGGCGGCCGACCGACCGGTCGCCGTGACGCACCTCGTCGCCGACGTCCGGGACGACATGCTCCGACCCGTCGAGGTGCAGCATGACGAGGCGCCGCGGGGGCTTGCCGAGGGTGACCACCCGCGCGACCGTCTCCTGGCCTCGGTAGCAGCCCTTCTCGAGGTGGACACCGGTGCGCAGCCAGTCGAGCTCGTGCGGGATGGCGCGCTCGTCGACCTCGCGCCCGGCACGCGGGCGCCAAGCCTCGACGCGGATCGCCTCCCACGCCCAGGTACCGGCCAGCCGGCCGCCGGCGGCCTCGAACGCGCGCACCACGTCGGCCAGGGCGTCACGTCGCACGAGGCTGAGAGCGCGGTGGATCTCGATGCCGGGGTGCTCGGCGTCCGGCGGTCCGTAGGCCGTCGATCCGGGTGCGGTGCGGGGCCACGGGTCCTGCCAGGTGAGCAGGTGTGCGTGGTGCTCGGCAATCCGGGCCCAGCCGCCGCCGGCCGTGCCGAGCACCGCGACGTCGTCACACACGGTGACCTCGACGCGCAGCATGAACCGCATGCTGTCGAGGAACTCGGCGAGGGGGGTGGCGTCTTCGGCCTCGGTGACGAGCCAGGCGGTCTCGCCGTCGTCCTGTACGGCCGGTGCGTGCTCGATGTGGCCGTGGACGTCCAGCAGCAGCAGCTCGGTGGAGACGCCGGCCTCGAGTCCGAGGAGAAGCTGGGAGCTGAGGGTGTTGAGCCAGCTGATCCGATCCGGCCCGGTGACGGTGACGACGCCGAGGTGGGACAGGTCGACGACGCCCTCGCCCCGGGCGAGGGCGCGCTGCTCGTGCACGGGATCGCCGTGGTGCAGCGGGACACCGGTGTCCGGGCCGGAGCCCTCGACGGCGCCGCGGCGGTCCAGCAACGGGCTGCGGTACGTCGTTGCCGACGTGATGGGCGTGCCGTTGGTGTCGGTCATGTCAGTCCTCCCGGGTCAGTCGGCCCGAGCCGTAGGTCTGCAGCTCGTGCCCGAACGCGGCGAGGTCCATCGCCCACATCAGGTCGCTCTCGACGAGTCCGTACACCCGGGTGGCGCTGGACACCTCGGCCGCCGTGGACGTGCGTACCACCGCGTCGGTGGCGAGCTCGATCCGAGGCCCCTGGACCGCCCCGACGTAGACGCTCAGGTGCCCGGAGGGGTCGGCGACCAGCACCTCGAGCTCGGTGGGGTCCGGTGACGGCGCGCCGGCGGTCGTCCGTACTGGTCGTGGCTGGCCGTCACCTTGGCCGTCCTTCGGCGGCGAGGCGACCGGACGCCAGTACGAGGTCTCGGTCGACCACAGCTGGCCCGGCACCAGGTTGGAAGCACCCTCGCGGCCGGTCATCTCGCGTTCGACCGGCGCTGAGGCCTCGGCGTCGGCCAGGTGGATGGTCGTGGTGGACCGGAGGTAGGGGCCGCCGTCGTGGTCGACCACGAGTTCCTGGACGAACGCGGCCTCGGGCACGCCGGGGTAGCCGAGCATGCCGAAGCCGCGCCAGGAGCCGAGCAGCCACGCGATCGGGTAGCACTCCGGGGCAAGGTCGTCGGGCAGAGAGATGGGCACGGCCCCAGGCTATCGCTCAGATGCCGGGGACACCGGACGTGAGGAGGCGGCTGACCAGGTACACCGGCACGCCCGAGACCAGCACGAGCAGGAGGGAGGCAGACACGGCCGGGCGTACCCGCCTGGAGGCCGGGAACTGGCCGAACAGGATGTGCAGGGCGGCGGTGAGGATGCCGGCCGCGAGGCCGACGAGAAGCCCGGGGACCATGCCGACGTCATCGAGCAGGAAGCCGGTCACCAGGCCCACGCCGCCGCCCGCCACCGCGGCGAGGCTGCCCACGACGGCGATCGACGCTCGTAGCGCCGTCACGGCGGCCGCGGCGGCGATGGTGGCCGCCGCCGTGACGACGAGCTCTGTGCTGGCCTGGTTCGCCTCGATGGCGACCCATCCGGCGGCCGAGACGGTCACGACGGCGCCCGAGACGACGCCGGAGATCGACTCGACCAGCCGCGGACGGCCGTCGCGGCGCAGCATCTGGTGCAAGATCGCCGCGACGACGGCGAGGCCGGTCACCAGCGACAGCTGTGCGAAGTCACCGAACCGGACCAGGAGCACGGACGCCAACGCCGCCAGCGCGATCACGAGGCTGCCACCGTGCGCCGTCGGGAGGTCGAGCAGACGGGGCCATCCGGCGGCGAACACCAGGCCGAGGGCGAGGACGACGCCCTGGAGCAGGTCGGCGGAGAGGAACCCGGCGACGGCGAGCGCGGCGGCGCCGAGCGCGGTCACCGCCGCTCGGCTCGCGGCCCCCATCATGGGCGTCCACCGCCCCGTGGGGTCGCCCCACCCGTTCCGGACGACGGGACGGACGTGACCACCCCGCGATTGTGGCAGATTCGTCCCGCGCGTCGCGCAGAGGTCGCGCCAGACCCAGCGCCGGACCGGGGCCCGGGCCGGCGCGGGACCCGGCCGCGGGCCGCACTAGAGTGGCCCGCACCCGTGAGGAGGGGATCCGTGGCGCAACTCGTGATGTTGACTGCCGAGTCCGGTGGCGCCGCCCGTGTGCTGCCCTCGTTGACGCTTCTGGGACATCACGTGACGGTCAAGGCCATGTCCCCGTCCGCCCTGGTCGAGCACGGCGACGCCTCGGTCGTGGTGCTGGACGCCCGCAAGGACCTGGTCGCCGCGCGCACGCTGTGCCGGATGCTCAGCGGCCCGGTCCAGGCGCCCCCCGTCCTGCTGGTGCTCGCGGAGGGCGGCTTCACCGCCGTCTCCCGCAGCTGGGGCGCGGCGGACATCATCCTGTCCAGCGCGGGGCCGACCGAGGTCGAGGCGAGACTCCGGCTGATCGCCGAGCTCGAGCGCCATGACGACCGCGGTCCGAGGCCCGACCCCGACCGGATCGAGGCCGGCGAGCTGGTCATCGACGCCTCCGCCTACACGGCCCGGGTCCGGGGCCGAGCGCTCGATCTGACCTACAAGGAGTTCGAGCTGCTCAAGCACCTCGCCCAGAACCCGGGCCGAGTGCTCACCCGCGCACAGCTGCTGCAGGAGGTCTGGGGCTACGACTACTTCGGCGGCACCCGTACGGTCGACGTCCACATCCGCAGGCTGCGCGCCAAGCTCGGCAACGAGCAGGAGCAGCTCATCGGCACGGTCCGCAACGTCGGATACCGGTTCGAGCTACGGGGGCGCAGCCACGACACCGACGACGACGACGCGTCGGCCCGTTGAACCGCCCGCGGATCGACCGGCGGAGCCACGGCTCCAGGGGGTTGCACGCACACTGTGCTGACGTAGAGTTGGGGGCGACGCCGGGTCGCGAAAGCCCCGGGCTCCAACATCAGCCGCTACGAGCGGCCTTCGCGCCGACTGGCGCTCTCCGGCCCGGCGTCCTCACTCCCCCACCGGTTTGCCGCCGACGTCGCTGTCGGGCCTAGCCTGTGCCCTGTTGTTCGCCCGGCCTTCGGGCGCCCGTCACCTCAGGAGCTCATGGTGCGATTCCGCCTCACCCCGCGCGACGGCGCCTTCTTCGATCTGCTGGCCAAGACCGCGGTGGAGGTGGTGCGCGGCACTGAGATCCTGACCCGCATGCTCGGCTCCGACCGCACGCAGCGCCTCGAGCTCGCCGAGCAGCTCCGTGCGGCCGAGAACGCCGCCGACGAGACGACTCACGAGTTCCTCCGCCGGCTGAACCAGACGTTCGTCACACCGTTCGACCGTGACGACCTGTACCACCTCGCCTCGTCCCTCGACGACTGCATGGACGACATCGAGGAGGCCGGTGACCTGATCGTGCTCTACGACATCGGCACCCTGCCGCCCGGCGTGGACAAGCAGGTCTCCGTCCTCAGCCGCTGCGCCGAGCTCACCGCGGAGGCGATGCCCAGGCTCGCCTCCCTCGACGGCCTGCGGGACTACTGGGTCGAGATCAACGGGCTCGAGAACCAGGCCGACCGGGCCTACCGACATCTGCTCGCGGACCTGTTCCGGGACGAGCCCGACCCGATCTCCGTCATCAAGCTCAAGGGGGTCATCGACGCGCTCGAGTCGGCGGCCGACTCCTTCGAGCATCTCGCGAACGGCATCGAGACGATCGCCCTCAAGGAGTCCTGAGCCGACGTGGACCTCGTTCTGATGCTCGTCGTGGTCGTCGTCACGATCGCGCTGGTCTTCGACTTCACGAACGGTTTCCACGACGCCGCCAACGCCATCGCCACCTCGGTCTCGACCCGGGCTCTGACGCCGCGCGCGGCCGTGGTGCTCGCCGCGGCGATGAACCTGCTCGGCGCTCTTCTGGGCACCGGTGTGGCGGAGACGATCGGCTCCGGCATCATCACTCCGCCCGACGGCGCGCACGGGTTGGGCGTGGTGCTGGCGGGACTGATCGGCGCCGTGGTCTGGAACCTCGTCACCTGGCGGCTCGGTCTGCCGTCCTCGTCCTCGCACGCGCTCATCGGCGGGCTCCTTGGGGCCGGAGTCGCGTCCGCCACCGACGTGCACTGGACGGTCATCGCCGAGCGGGTCGCGATCCCCATGGTCGCCTCGCCGCTCGTCGGGTTCGTACTGGCCTACGGCCTGATGGTCGGCGTGCTGTGGCTGTTCCGGGCGAGCCCGTTCCACCGGACCATGCGCCGCTTCCGGCTCCTGCAGACCGTCTCGGCGTCGGCGATGGCCCTCGGGCACGGCCTGCAGGATGCTCAGAAGACGATGGGGGTCATCGTGCTGGCCCTCGTGGCGGGCGGTTTCCACGAGGGCAGCAGCATCCCGTTGTGGGTCAAGCTGGCCGCGGCGGTGGTGATCTCCGCGGGCACCTACGCGGGCGGGTGGCGCATCATGCGGACCCTGGGCCGGCGGGTCATCGAGCTCGACCCGGCCCGCGGGTTCGTGGCCGAGACCGTGGCGGCCTCGGTTCTCTACACGACGGCGTATCTCTTCCACGCCCCGATCTCCACCACCCACACGATCACCTCGGCGATCATGGGCGTCGGCTCGACCCGTCGGCTGTCGGCCGTGCGGTGGGGGGTCGCGGGCAACATCGTGGCCGCGTGGGTGCTGACCATCCCGGCGGCGGCCGCCGTCGCGGCGGGGCTCTACCTGGTGCTCGCACCCGTCCTGCCGTGAGCGCGCGCGACGCGTCCCTGGACCTCCTGCTGCCACCGTGCGCCAGCCGCTACGGTGGTCGCGAACCCCGAGCCTAGGAGCCTCTGTGCGCGCTGCAGCACTGCCGTCTGTCGTCGCGACTGCCCTGCTGGTGGTCCCGCTCGCCGCTTGTGGCAGCGGAAACGTGATGTCCCTCGAGCCGGGCGACTGCCTCGACCAGTCCGACCTGGAGGGCGCGCAGGTCACCGACGTCGAAATCCTCGAGTGCAGCGAGGAGCACGATGCCGAGGTGTTCGCGGAGGTCACGCACTCCGGTGAGGAGTTCCCCGGAAACGACGCCGTGAAGCAGGAGGCGGAGGCGGAGTGCACCACGAGCTTCGAGGAGTTCGTCGGCGTGCCGTACGCGGAGTCGGAGCTGACCTTCTCGACCCTCAGCCCGAGCCAGGAGAGCTGGGAGAGCGCGGACGACCGGACATCCCTGTGCATCCTCACCGTGGACCAGCCGATGAACGGCTCGCTGGAGGGCGCGAACCGCTGACCCGTCGGGTCACGCGGCTCAGCCGAAGCGGCCGGAGATGTAGTCCTCGGTCGCCTTCTCCTTCGGCGTCGAGAACATCGTCTCGGTGTCGTCGTACTCGATGAGGCGGCCGGGCTTGCCGGTGCCCGCGATGTTGAAGAAACCGGTCTTGTCCGACACGCGCGCGGCCTGCTGCATGTTGTGCGTGACGATCACGATCGTGTACTCGGTCTTCAGCTCGGCGATCAGATCCTCGATGGCGAGTGTCGAGATCGGGTCGAGCGCTGAGCACGGCTCGTCCATCAGGAGCACCTCGGGGCGAACCGCGATGGCCCTCGCGATGCACAGACGCTGCTGCTGACCGCCCGAGAGGGAGGAGCCCGGCCGGCTGAGCCGGTCCTTCACCTCGGCCCACAGGTTGGCGCTGCGCAGGGTTCGCTCCACCAGGTCGTCGGCGTCGGACTTGGACATCCGGCGGTTGTTGAGCCGGGCGCCCGCGAGCACGTTGTCCGAGATGGACATCGTGGGGAACGGGTTCGCGCGCTGGAAGACCATCCCGATCTGGCGCCGCACCTGCACGGGGTCGACGGCAGCGCCGTAGAGGTTCTGCCCGTCCATCAAGGCCTCACCGGCGACCCGGGCCCCGGGGATGACCTCGTGCATGCGGTTGAGCGTTCGCAGGAACGTCGACTTCCCGCACCCGGACGGGCCGATCAGAGCGGTGACCGACCGGGGCTCGATCGTCATCGTGACGTCCTGCACGGCGAGGAAGTCGCCGTAGTAGACGTTGAGGTCCTTGACGTCGATGCGCTTAGACACGGTGGGTCCTTCCGGGACGAGCAGGGCGAGACCGGTGGGTCACGACATCCCCTTGGGGGCAAAGTAGCGGCCGACGAGGCGGGCGACGATGTTGAGCAGCATGACGATCGCGATGAGGGTGAGAGCGGCCGCCCAGGCGCGTTCCATGTTGATGCCGCCCTGGGCGAACGAGCGGTAGACGTACACCGGCAGCGTGGCCATCCGCCCCTCGAACGGGTTCTCGTTGATCGTGGTGATGAAGCCGACGGTCAGCAGCAGCGGGGCCGTCTCGCCGATGACACGGGCGATCGCGATCATGACGCCCGTGGTGATGCCGGCTACGGCGGTGCGCAGCACGACCTTGACGATGGTCAGCCACTTCGGCACGCCGAGCGCGTAGGAGGCCTCCCGCAGCTCGTTCGGGACGAGCCGGAGCATCTCCTCGCAGGACCGGACGACCACCGGCGTCATGAGCACGGCGAGGGCGACGGATCCCATGAACGCTGACCGGTACTGCGGGTCGAAGCTGGTGAACAGGACGAAGGCGAACAGACCGGCGACGATCGACGGGATGCCGGTCATCACGTCGACGAGCAGCGTGATGGCCCGCTTGAGCCGTCCCTGGCCGTACTCGACCAGGTAGATGGCGGTGAAGATCCCCAGCGGGATGGAGAAGAGCGAGGCCAGGCCCGTCACCCACGCGGTGCCGATGATGGCGTGCAGGATGCCGCCGCCGCGCAGGTCCCCGTAGATGCCCGTCATGTCCGAGGTGAGGAACTCCCAGGACATCATGGGCACGCCGCGGGAGACCACGAGCCAGATGAGAGCAAGAAGCGGTACCACCGCTACGAGGAACGCCGCGGTCACCAGCGAGGTGGCGAGCCGGTCGGTCGAGCGCCGTGCCCCCTCGACGATCCGCGAGACGAGCCAGGAGCCGGCGACGAAGAGCGCTCCCCCGAGTACCGCCACGGCAACGGGAGTGGGCTCGGATAGCACGGCGAGCGCCAGGTACGCGAGGGCCAGGGCACCGACGAGCATCGCCCACGGCGCGTAGGCCGGCAGACGCCCGGCGGTGGCGAGCGGGGGGCGCTTCGTGGATGTGGTCGCAGTCATCAGTTCGCTCCCGAGAACTCGGCACGTCGGGCGATGACCCATCGGGCGAGGAGGTTCACTCCGAAGGTGATGATGAACAGAGCCAGGCCGGTGGCCATCAGCACGTCGGCGGAGAGGCCGCTCGCCTCCGGGAACTGGTTCGCGATGTTCGCGGCGATCGACTGGTGCTGCCCCGGCTGGAGGAGGTAGAAGTTGATGAGGTAGCCGGGTGACAGGATCATCAGCACGGCCATCGTCTCGCCGAGGGCACGGCCGAGGCCGAGCATCGAGGCGCTGATGATGCCGGACCGGCCGAACGGGAAGACCGCCTGGCGGATCATCTCCCAGCGGGTGGACCCAAGAGCCAACGACGCCTCTTCGTGCAGGCGCGGCGTCTGCAGGAAGACCTCACGGATCGTCGCGGTGATGATCGGCAGGATCATCACCGCCAGCACGATCCCGACCGTGAGGATGTTGGTCGCCGGCCGCGTGTAGCCGGCGAAGAGCGGGATGAAGCCGAGCGTGGCGGAGAGCCACTGGAAGAACGGCTCGAGAAAGGGCATGAGCCAGGCGTAGCCCCACATCCCGTAGATCACTGACGGGATGGCGGCCAGCAGATCGATCAGGTAGCCGAGTCCCTGCGCGGCCCGTCGGGGCGCGTAGTGGGAGATGAACAGGGCGATGCCGATGCTCAGCGGCACGGCGATGAGCAGCGCCAGCACGGACGAGAGCGCCGTGCCGAAGATCAGCGGGGCGATGTAGCCGAGCAGGTCGTGCCCGCGCATGAAGTCGATCTCGGCGTACTGGTCCGTCTCGGCCACCAGCGCCGGCCAGGACCGGATGAGCAAGAATCCGGCGACCGCGGCGAGCACGGCGAGGATGACGAGGCCGGCGCCGGTGGAGATCCCGGCGAAGACGATGTTCCCGGTCTTGCCCGGCGCGTCGCGCAGGGCGGAGGTGCGATCGCGTGGGACGTCAGGTGCGGCAGATGCCACGAGTCCTCCGGGTTCTCGCTTGTCGTATCAGGCTGAAAGGTACGGCGTCGCCGCCACGGCGGCCAGCCTCCCGCAGGCTAGGCAGAGCCGGTGACCGGCAGGAAGGCGCAAGGTGAACGCACGGTGAACGTGACCTGTCACGTCGCTCACACATGGCGGCCAGCCCTTACCGGGCCACGCCGATCTGGTCGATCGCCCCGTACACCCGCTCGCGCAGGTCGTCGGAGATCGGCGCCGACCCCGCGACTGTGGGATCTGCGGCGAGCTGCTGCCCTTCCGGCGAGGCGACGTACCTCAGGAATGCCGTGAGGTTCTGAGCGTCCTGCTCGCTCTCGTAGCGCGAGCAGGCAATCGTGTAGGACACGAGCACGATCGGGTAGACCCCCGACTCGGTGGTGTCGCGGGCCAGGTCGATCGTCAGCCGCAGGTCGGTCGCACCCTCCGCCGGTTCGGACACGTCCACGACCCGTGCTGCCGCCTCGGATGAGTACGGCACGTACTCGTCCCCCACCTGCACGGCGACCGTCCCGGCGTCCTCCGGGACCTGGGCGGCATCGACATAGGCGATCGTGCCTTCCGCCGCCTGCAGGGTCTGGACGACGCCGTTGGTCTGGGCACCCGACTGCGTGCCGGAGATCGGCCACGTCTCGCTGGGCTCGTGCGGCCAGGCGTCACCACCAGCCTCGGCGAGGTACTCGGTGAAGTTCTCCGTGGTGCCGGAGTCGTCCGAGCGGTTGACGGGCACGATGTCCATGGACGGAAGCTCGGCGTCCGGGTTGTGCTCGGCGATGGCCGGGTCGTCCCAGGCGGTGATGTCGCCGTTGAAGATCTTGGCCAGCGTCTCCGGGTCGAGATTGAGGTGCTCGGACCCGAGGCCGGGCAGGTTGTAGGCGACGGCGATCGGCGAGATGTACAGCGGCAGCTCGATCACGCTGCCGCCGTTGCAGCGTTCGCGTCCGCGTTCGAGCTCCTCCGGTTCCATGGCGGCGTCCGAGCCGGCGAAAGCGGTCGCTTCGTTGAGGAACATCTCGCGGCCGCTGCCGGACCCGACGGGGTCGTAGGACACGAGCACGTCCGGATGCCGCTCGTTCATGCCGGCGATCCACGCCAGCATGGCGAGCTCCTGGGAGGACGCTCCGGCACCCGGCAGCGTCCCGTTCAGCCCCGGCCCGTCTTCCTCGCCGCAGGCGGTCAGCCCGGCGGCGACCAGTCCCGCGGCGGACAGCGCCACGACACCTCTGACTACGGTCCGCAGCCGGTCCCGCACACATCCGTTGGCTCGTCCCACGCCCGCAACCCTAGAGGGCGCGGACGGAACCGGCCTCCACGCGCCACGGCGGGCCCGTCCGAGGGGACGGGCCCGCCGCGCGGGTGGACCTCGGTCAGGAGCTGGCGACCGCGATCTGCTCGACCGCCGAGCCGATGCGCTCGCGCAGGTCGTCGGAGATCGGTGCGGATCCGGCCACGGACGGGTCCGAGGCGATCTCCTGGGCCTCCGCCGAGCTGATGTACTCGAGCAGGGCCTTGACGTTGTTGACGTCCTGCTCGTTGTCGTACTGCGAGCAGGCCATCGTGTACGAGACGAGCACGATCGGGTAGACGCCCGACTCCTGGGTGTCGCGCGCCAGGTCGATCGTCAGCCGCATGTCCGTCGCGTCCTCGGCGGGCGGGGACGCGTCCACGACCGCGGCCGCCGCCTCCGAGGAGTACGGGACGAACTCCTCGCCCACGCCGATGGCGACGGTGCCGAAGCCCTCCGGCACCTGAGAGGCGTCCAGGTAGGCGATCGTGCCTTCGGCCGCCTGCAGCGTCTGGACGACACCGGAGGTCTGGGCGCCGGACTGGGTGCCCGAGACCGGCCACGTCTCGCTCGGCTCGTGCGGCCAGGCGTCGCCTGCGGCCTTCGCGAGGTAGTCGGTGAAGTTCTCGGTCGTGCCCGAGTCGTCCGACCGGTTCACCGGGACGATGTCGCTGGACGGCAGGGTCGCGTCCGGGTTGTCCTCCGCGATGGCCGGGTCGTCCCAGCTGGTGATGTCGCCGTTGAAGATGCCGGCGAGGGTCTCCGGCGTCAGGTTAAGGTTCTCCACACCGACGTCGGGAAGGTTGTACGCGACAGCGATGGGCGAGATGTACATCGGCAGCTCGACCACCTCGCCGCCGAAGCAGCGCTCGGAGCCGGCCTCGAGCTCTTCGGCGTCGAAAGCGGCGTCCGTCCCGCCCCAGAGCGTGGCGCCGTTGAGGAACTGCTCTCGTCCGGTTCCGGAGCCCACCGGGTCGTAGGTGGCCTGGACCTCGGGGTACTGCTCGGTGAACCCGGAGAGCCAGGCGTTGACGGCGTTCTCCTGCGAGGACGCACCGGCACCGGGCAGCTGGCCGGACAGCTCGGCGGTCTCGTCTCCGCCACCGCCGTCCCCGCTGCCGCTGCCGGCGGCGTCGGATCCGCTGTCGCTGCCGCCACAGGCCCCCAGCGTGAGCGCGAGGGCGCTGATCGCAGCAATTCCCGCCAGTCGGCGGCTACCTGCAAGCTTCACGGTCATTCCATCCTTTGCGTCGGTGGGCTCAAGACGGGAGGGATGCGTTGTTGTCCTGGCCGTGCCCGACGCTAGGCAGCGATGGTGTCTGCCGAGCGGTCACTCGATGAACGGCGGGTGAATCCCGCGTGTTCATTGCGTCACAGTTCGGCTACGAGCCCCGGGGACTTGTCGGTCAGGCCTGCGCGCGGTGCTTCTCGAGCGCGGCGACGACGGCGCTGCGTCCGGGGCGCTGAGCGACGTGTACGACGAGGATCTCGGCCGTCTTCAGCCACGGGTCGGAGGCCGGGACCTGCTTCATGATGCGGTTCGGCGTGCGCTCGGCGATCTCTCCGACGATCGTCGGCAGGACCGGCCGGTGGGCGCAGATGGCGACCGGGACGTCACGGGCGGTCAGAGCGTGCCGGACGAGGTTGCGCACCGGCCCGGCCTTCTTCTGGTGGGCGGTCTCGGTGAGCTCAGGCGCCAGGATGGCGCCGACGCCGGTGGCCTCGAGGTAGGGCCGGACGGTGGCCGCGCAACGTTCCCAGGGCGAGGTGATGACCTCCTCGGTCCCGTACGCGGTCAGCAGCGGCACGAGGTGCTCGGCCTGCGCCTGGCCGGCGGGGGTCAGGGGCCGCGTCTCCTCGGCGCCGTGCCAGGCCGCCCGCTTTCGGGCACGCGCGTGCCGGACCAGGACCATGGTCCACGTCCGCAGCCGCTCGTCCTTCCACTGGTCGAGGAGGTGACCGAGGGGCTCACGGTCCTGGCGGTACGTGAGCAGGTCACCGGCTTCCTTGGCATCGACCCAGCGGACGCCGTCGATCTCGGAGGCGGTGGCGGGCTGCACGGCCCGGTGGCGGACGCTCTGGGCGCCGTCCTCGAGCTCCTGCGCCGCCCAGTAGTAGGTGACCTTCCGGCGGCCGTCGGCCAGGCGGTACCGGACGCCGGGCAGCGGCTGGCCGAGAGCCACGTGGACGCCGGTCTCCTCGGCCACCTCCCGGGCGGCGCACTCGGGAAGCGACTCCCCCGTCTCCAGCTTGCCCTTGGGCCACGACCAGTCGTCGTAGCGGGGACGGTGGACGAGGAGAACCTCGAGGCTGCGGCCGTTCGGGCGCCAGACGAGTGCCCCTGCGGCCCGGACGTCGGGCCGCTTCGTCACGGCGCCCTCACCGCGAGGCCGCGACGCGTCGGCGGGCCTTGGCCATCAGCACCTCCTGCAGGTCCTGGAGGGTCTGACCGTCGGGACCGCGGCTCACGCGGCGCCAGCCGTCGGCCTCCAGGTGCCAGGAGGAGGTGGTGTCGGCCATCGAGCGGTCGATCAGCTCGACGAGCTGGTCGACCTGGCTCGGGTCGTCGATCCGGATCAGGGCCTCCACGCGCCGGTCGAGGTTGCGGTGCATCAGGTCGGCGGAGCCGATCCAGACCTCGGGATCACCGCCGCCTGCGAACGCGAAGACACGGGCGTGCTCGAGGAACCGGCCGAGGATCGACCGCACCCGGATGTTCTCGCTCAGGCCGGGCACACCGGTACGGATCGCGCAGATGCCGCGTACGACGACGTCGACCGGCACCCCGGCGCGACTGGCCCGGTAGAGGGCGTCGACGATCCGCTCGTCGACGATCGAGTTGACCTTGAACTTCACCCATGCCGGTTTGCCCGCGCGGTGGTTGGCGATCTCCTGCTCGATGCGTTCCAGCAGCCCGGCACGCGCCGACCGTGGCGCGACGAGCAGCCGGTGGAACCGGGTGCGGGGCGCGTAGCCGGACAGCTGGTTGAACAGGCGGGTGAGATCCTGGCCGACGTCACGGTCGCAGGTGAGCAGGCCGAGGTCCTCGTAGCCCCGGGCCGTCTTCGGGTGGTAGTTGCCGGTGCCGACGTGGCAGTACCGGCGCAGCCCGTCGGACTCCTGGCGCACCACGAGGCAGAGCTTGGCGTGGGTCTTGAGCCCCACCATGCCGTAGACGACGTGCACGCCGGCCTGCTCGAGCTTGCGCGCCCAGGTGATGTTGGCCTCCTCGTCGAAGCGGGCCTTGATCTCGACGATGGCGAGCACCTGCTTGCCGGCCTGGGCGGCGTCGATGAGTGCGTCGATGATCGGCGAGTCGCCGGAGGTGCGGTACAGGGTCTGCTTGATCGCGAGCACCCGCGGGTCGGCCGCGGCCTGGGAGATGAATTGCTGCACCGACGTCGAGAACGAGTCGTACGGGTGGTGCAGCAGAATGTCCCGTTCCTGGATCGCGGCGAAGATGTCGGTCGGGTTCGCCGACTCGACCTCGGCCAGTCCCTGCGCCGTGACACCGACGAACTTCGGGTACTTCAGCGACGGCTTGTCGAGGTCGTGGATGATGTTGAGGCCCGTGAGATCGAGCGGGGCGGGCAGTCGGAAGACGTCCTGCTCGCTGACGCCGAGCTCGCGGACGAGCAGGTCGAGGACGTGGCTGCTGACACCGGTCGCGACCTCGAGCCGGACGGCCGGGCCGAAGCGGCGCCGCATCAGCTCCTTCTCGAGGGCCTTGAGGATGTTCTCGGCGTCGTCCTCCTCGACCTCGACGTCCTCGTTGCGGGTGACCCGGAAGGTGTGGTGCTCGACGATCTCCATGCCGGGGAACAGGGCGTCGAGATGGTGGCCGATGACCTCCTCGAGCGGCACGTACGCGGTCCGCCCGCCGGCGTCGGAGGGCACGTCCTCCGGCCGGTACGGCACCCCCTCGGCGTCGACGGCGATGAACCGTGGCAGCAGCGGCGGCACCTTGACGCGGGCGAAGTGCTCCTTGCCGGTGGCGGGATTGCGCGCGAGCACGGCCAGGTTCAGGGAAAGTCCCGAGATGTACGGGAACGGGTGCGCGGGATCGACCGCGAGCGGGGTCAGGACGGGGAAGATCTGCTTCTTGAAGAACTTGCGCAACCGGTCCCGCTCGCTCTCCCTGAGATCGTCCCAGTGGAGCAGGTGGATCCTTTCCTCGGCGAGCTTCGGCTGGATGTCCTCGGCGAACATCCGGGCGTGCCGCTCGGCCTGGTCGCGCGCGCGGCGCGAGACCGCCTCCAGCACCTGCCGCGGGGTGAGCCCGGACGCCGCGGTGACGGCCATGCCGGTGGCGATGCGTCGCTTCAGGCCGGCGACCCGCACCATGTAGAACTCGTCGAGGTTCGAGGCGAAGATCGCGAGGAACCAGGTTCGTTCGAGGATGGGCAGGCTCTGGTCCCCGGCCTGTTCGAGCACCCGCTCGTTGAAGGCGAGCCAGCTGAGCTCGCGGTCAGCGAAGCGGTCCTCGGGCAGGTCGTCGGCAGGCTCCGCGACCGTCGGCAGCTCGTCCGGCTCACCGCCGGGCGGGGGTGCTGGCGCCTCGGCCGACTGCTGAGACCCCGTGGCCACCTTGTCCTCGTCGACGGTGGCGCGCGAGAGCGTGCGGGCCTGGGCCACCAGCTCGTCCTCGTCGTCGGCCTCGAGACCGTCGAGCTCTGCCTCCTCGGCCTCTGCGATGTCCTGGGCCTGCAGCCCGTCACCGCTCACCGGACGGGTCGCGCCGTCACGCTCCCAGACCTCCTCAGCGCTGCTCATGGCACTCATAGTCCCATCAGAAAGTGACGATTGGGTGACCGGCGGACGCCAGCCGACACGTCTCATCGATACTGGACGTCGGTGGCGACGCACCTGAAGCCATTCCTCTCGTAGGTCCGCAGCGCCGGGGCGTTGTCGCCCTCGACGTAGAGCGTGGCACGGCGCAATCCTCTGGCAGCCATCTCCGCCAGCGCCAGCGACGTCAGCCGTCCGCCGAGGCCCCGGCCCTGCGCGTCGGGATGGACGCCCAGGGCGTAGATCTCGCCCTCCACGGGCGCCCCGCCGTCGTGGGGCTCGATCTTGACCCACATCGAGGCGAGCAGGCGCTCGTCGCCACCGCGCGCCTCGGGGTCCGGGACGAGCCACAGCACCGACGGGTCGAACCAGTCCTCCGCCTGGCGGGCGCGCAGGTCCTCCACGGTCATCCGACCCTGCTCCGGGTGCGTGGAGAACGCGCGGGCGTTGAGGCGGACCCATGCCTCCTCGTCCTGACCGGACCGGAAGGTCCGCACGCGGGTCAGCCCGTGCGCCGCGGGACGGGTGTCGTCGGGGACGCCGAGGACCGGCAGGTCGACCGCCATCTGCAGCAGCTCCCTGACGCGCTCCATGTCGGCGGACGCGGCGAGGGCGCGTGCGGCCGGCAGGTCGCCGTGGGCCCAGACGGCGACGCCGGGCGCGAGGTCGCGGACGGCGTCCAGGAGCGCCCGGCCGATGCCGCGGCGCCGGTGCCCGGGGTGCACGGCGAGCTCGGCGCTGCCCGCCACCACGTCCAGCTGGGCGTAACCGGCCAGCGCGCCGGACGGGTCGTCGTCGCCGCCGACCAGCACGTGGCGCACGTCGCGCACGGGATGTCGCAGCTCGAGCAGCGGCTGCTCGGACAGCGCCGCCACGCCGTCGTGCCCGGCGACGTCCTCCGCGAGCATCAGCACGCGGCCGGCGACCTCATCGGTCAGGCGTTCGAAGGTCCGCACGCTCAGTCGAGGCGCCCGGCGCGATAGAGCGCGGCCGCTTCCTCGAGCTCTTCGGCGGTGGTCAGCAGCGCGCCGGCGCGGCGGGTGACGCGGAAGGCGAGGTCGTCGTCGTCCTCCTCGATCCAGTCGGCGTCCAGCGCGGACCCGGTGGCGAGGACCCGGAGGAAGGCGCTGGCGCGGTCGAGGGCCACGCCGAGGTCGCCGTCGAAGAGCCCCGAGAGGACGCGGTCGACGACGTGGGTGACCTCGTCCGGACCGGGCGGTTCGGCCACGCCGGCGACCGCACCGGCGACCTCGGCGCGCTGGAGCCCGCGCCGGTACCGGTCGGCGACCGCGTCCGGGCCGCGGCGCACCCACTCCCGGAGCAGGTAGAGGCGCCAGAGGGTCCCCGGCAGGGTGGTGTGCGGGCTGCGCGACCACAGCGCCGCGACGGCGTCGAGTCCCTCGTCGTCGACGAGGGTGACGAGGCGGCGGACGAGCTCGACGTCTTCGCTGCCCTCCCGTCCACCGCGCACGAGCGCCTGGGCCGAGGTGTGCGCGACTTCCGACCGCAGGGCCGGATCCTCGTCGCCCTCGATGAGCTCGGCCTGGGCCGGGTCCAGCATCGCCGGCCGACGAAATCGACGTTCGCTCATGGGATCACGCCCCTCCTCGCTGGGCTCCTGCCTACATCCGCACGGTACTCGCCCATACCCTTGGCCCGTGCGATCTGACCTCTCCACACGCGGCCGGGTGGGCTGATGTCCACGGACCCCGAGGCGACGTGGGAGCAGCGTCTCGCCCTCCCTGTGCTGATCGCGGCACTCGTGTCCGTCCCGGCCGTCTGGCTGACGCTGCTCGAGGAGCCGTACGCGACCGTCGGGCGGGTGGGCAGCTGGCTGACCGGTGCGGTGCTCGTCGCGGAGACGGTCGTTCTCTTCTTCGTCACCGGGGACAAGATCGACTGGCTGCGGCGGCACGTGTGGTTGGTCCTGCTCACTATCGGCGTGGTGATTGCCGTCGTGCTGGCCGTCGGACCGGCACAGCTGCTTCGTCTGGTACGCCTGGTGGGGGCGCTGCGGGTGCTCCGAGTGCGGCACATCGTGCGTGCCGGCCGCACCCTGCAGGACCGGACCGGGCTGGGAAAGCGGTGGGAGCGTGTGACGACGGTCGTGGTGACCCTCGTGGTCGCCGCATTCGTGGCCATCATCTTGGCGGACCCGACCTCACGCACTCGTGTCCTCATCGAGAACTTCCTGGGTGAGGTGGGTTTCACGACGGCCGTGGTGCTCGCCGGGTTGCTCCTGGGTCTGGCGGTCTTCATCCTCGTGCGCAACCGGGGCCGGTCCGACGACGAGGCGGATCGCGAGACAAAGGACCGCGACGCACCCACGACCGAGTGAACCTGCGGAAGTGGTCGTTCACGACCACTTCCGCAGGCTCGTTCGGCGGGTCCGGTCAGGCGCCGGCCCGCTCGATGAATTCGAGCTGTTCGGGGCTCGGACCGCCGTGCTCACGCTGGATCTGCTCGGCGTTGTCCCGCTGCATCGCGTACAGCGAGTCACGCATCTGCTCGTCGCCCTGGTGGAACTGGCGGAGCAGCTCGTGCCACTCGCGGGCGAGCGCGCGGCCTTCCGCGCCGGTGGGGTCTGCACCACGGTCGACGGCGCTCTGGACGCGGGAGATCAGGTCCGGCCAGGCGGCCTCCACCGCGGCGATCTGCTCATCCTCCCGCTCCTTACGCTCGGCCAGCTCGGCGAGCTGCTGAGGGCTGAAGTACTTCTCGACGGTCTCGTTCACGACGACCACCTTTCTGATGAGGTCCAGGAAGTCGGAGGCGGACCGGTGCCCGTCGTCGGCGTCGAGGCTGGCCGCCAGGCCGGCGCGGAGCCGGCGCAGGGCCACGATCTGATCCTCGACGAGGGCGAGGTGCTTCTCGAGCACCTCGCTCACCGACTCTGAGCCTTCGAGCAGCGAGCCGATCGTAGCCAGCGGCACGCCCAGTCGGCGCAGGGCGAGCACCTGGTAGACGCGCTCGAGATCGTCCCCGGAGTACAGCCGGTGACCGGCGGACGTACGGCCCGAGGGCGCCACGAGGCCGAGGTCGTCCCAGTGGTGCAGAGTGCGCACCGTCAGGCCGGTGACCCGAGCCAGATCCCCCACCTTCCAGGTCTGCTGCTCCATGACTTCCCGTCCGTTCCGCTCCGGTTCCACCGGCACCCTCTGTGCCGGCGCCTGCGACGCTAGGACCTCACGTCGCGTGAGGTTCAAGCCCAAGATGCCGGACGGTTCGATACCCCGGATGCACGGTCCCTGAGCAGATCCACCACGTCGTTGAGCCCCATCTCGATGCGCCCGTAGACGCGCGGGTTGAGCAGGGTCGTGCCGTCGAAGTCGCCACCGGACGCGTAGAACGCAACGGGTACGGTCAGCGCCTGGAAGAAGGCGAAGAGGGGACGCAGGGCGTGCTCCAGGACGAGCGCGTGGCGGTCGGTCCCGCCGGTCGCGGCCAGCAGGACGGGCTTGTTGGCCAGGGCGTACTGGTCGACGAGATCGAAGAAGTGCTTGAAGATGCCGGGGTAGGAGCCGCGGAACACCGGTGCCGCGGCGACCAGGAGATCGGCACCCTCCGCGAGCCGGAGTGCTTCCTCGACCTCGGAGGCGACGCCGTCGCGCTCGAGCGCCTCGGTGAAGGCGGGGCCCAGGCGGTACACGTCGATGCGGGACGTCTCGACGGGGAGCATCTCGCCGAGCGTGTCGAGGACGACGTCGACGAGGCCCATCGTCTTGGACTGCTCGTTCGGGCTGCCGTTGATGACGACGACGCGCAACGCCGGGGTGCCTGCCTCCTGCGCCGCTGGTTGCCTGCGGATGACGGTCGGGGCGCTCACGCCGCGCTCTTCTCGCCCGCGGCGACCTCTCGGCGCACGACCGGGGCGACTTCGGTGCCGAGCCGTTCGATCGCCTGGAGGTGCTCCTTCTGCGGGACTCCGCCGAAGCCCATCTGGATGATGGCGCGGTTCAGCCCGTACAGCTCGTGATAGGCCAGCAGCTTGTCGATCATCTCCTGCGGGCTGCCGACCAGCAGGCCGGCGTGGGGAGCGGACTGCGCCTCGAATGCGCCCCGGGGCAGGTAGAACCCTTGGCCGCGCTGGTGGTTGTTGTCCAGCATGCCCCTCGCGAAGTACGGGTACATGGTGTCCCGTGCCTCCTGACTCGTCCGCCCGACGTAGCCGTGGGCATTGATGCTGACCGGCAGTGCCTCGGCGTCGTGCCCGGCCTGGGCGGCGGCCTCCCGGTAAAGCTCGACGGTCTGCTGGTGCGAGGTGATCGGGCCCAGCAGCAGCGCCAGGGCAATGGGCAGGCCCAGGCGTCCGGTGCTGATCGCGGACGCCGGTGATCCGCCGACGCCGACCCAGATCGGGATGCTGTCGCCGTCGGCGCGGGGCGCGATGTCGGCGTCGACCAGGGGGGCACGGAACCGCCCCTGCCAGGTCAGCGGATTCTGCCCACGGATCTTGAGCAGCAGCTCAAGCTTCTCCCGGAACAGGTCCGCATAGTCCTTGAGGTCGTACCCGAACAGCGGGAAGGACTCGGTGTAGGAGCCGCGCCCGGCGATGATTTCGGCGCGGCCGGCGGACAGCAGGTCGATGGTGGCGAACTGCTCCCACACGCGTACCGGATCCTCGGAGCTGAGCACGGTGACCGAGCTCGTCAGCTTGATGTTCTCGGTCTTCTCTGCGGCGGCCGCGAGCAGAATGGTCGGTGCGGATCCGACGAAGTCGGTGCGGTGGTGCTCGCCGACGCCGAAGATGTCCAGGCCAACCTGGTCAGCGACCTGAGCCTGCTCGATCGTCTCGCGAACGCGTTGCCGCGGCGACGGGAGTGCGCCTGTGGCCACGTCCTCCGTCACCTCGCCGAACGTCATGATGCCGATCTCGAATGCCATGGTGTTCCTCTCTGTCGATGCCGGCACAACTTATCTGCACAGACACCTATTCCGCCCAGCCCGCCTTGCGAGATCGGACGCGCGGTGGACGGACAGGAGCACCCCGATGCCTCCGATACCCTGGCTCCACCCGCTCACGGCCGTCCGTGAGCACCAACGGCTGACCTTCTCGGGCCGGCCGAGGGCCTCTAGCTCAATCGGTAGAGCAACGGACTTTTAATCCGTGGGTTGTGGGTTCGAGCCCCACGGGGCCCACCGAGCCAGGCGGATGACCGCGTCTCTGATCTGCGGGCGAACGTGCGCCGGTAGGCGTGGGCCACCGATGAACGGGTCTACCGCCCTTCCTGTTGCGGGCCCCTCGGGCCCGTGGTTCCGTCCGTGTCATGACAGAGACGACGGCAACACCCGACGAACGGCGCAACGTCTTCGTGCTCGGTATGACCGAGCTGCAGCGCAAGGAGCTGGAGTGCATTCGCGGGGCCGAGCGCTTCACCTTCCACTCGCTGCTGGACTTCGACACGCTGGTCCGGGACACCAACTACGACTTCGACGACCTGCTCGACCAGGCGCGGGCTCAGCTCGATGAGTTCCCGGGCTCCGTGGACGCGATCGTGTGCCACTGGGACTTCCCCAGCTCTGTCCTGGCACCCATCCTGGCCGACGAGCACGGCATCCCGTCGCCCTCGGTCACCAGCGTGCTCAAGTGCGAGCACAAGTACTGGAGCCGTCTGGAGCAGCTCGCGTCGGTGCCCGAGGTGGTGCCCGGCTTCTCGACCTTCGACCCCTTCAGCGACGACGCGCTCGAGCAGATCGACCTGCCCTTCCCGTTCTGGGTGAAGCCGGTGAAGGCGCACTCCTCGAACCTCGGGTTCGAGATCCACGACGCGGAGGAGTTCGCCGACGCGCTCGAGAAGATCCGAGCCGAGATCACCGACATCGGTGACGCCTTCAACCAGGTGCTCCACCGGGTGGACCTGCCCCCGGAGCTCAGCGAAGCCAGTGGCAACAACTGCCTGGCCGAAGGGATCATCAGCGGCATCCAGGCGGCACCCGAGGGCGTGATGTCCCAAGGCAAGTTCAGCGTCCACGGCGTCGTGGACATGTACAAGGACGGCGACGGACACAGCATCCAGCGGCTGGACTACCCGGCCGCGACCGTGCCACCGGACGTGCAGCAGCGGATGATCGACACGGCGGAGAGGTTCCTGCGTCACGTCGGCTACGACAACGGTGCGTTCAACGTCGAGTACATGTGGGACCGGGAGAACGACCACCTCTGGCTGATCGAGGTCAACACGCGCATCTCGCAGTCGCACAGCGAGCTGTTCCTCATGACCGACGGGACCTCCAACCACGAGGTGGCCATCGACGTCGCCCTCGGCGAACCCCCGGTCATGCCGCGCGGCGAGGGGCGGTACGCCGTCGCGTCGCAGTGCCACATCTTCCACGACGCCGACGGCATCGTGCGCCGGATCCCCGGCGAGGAGGACCTTGCGGCGCTCGAGCGCGCCTTCCCCGAGTCCCACGCCTCCTTCATGATCGCCCCGGGCGACCGCCTCTCGGAGCTGCCGCACCAGGACAGCTACCGCTACACGCTCGGCAGCGTCTATCTCGGGGCGGATGACCGTGAGGAGCTGGAAGAGCGCTACCGCCAGGCCCTGGAGTTGCTGCCCTTCGAGTTCGAACCCGCTCCCTGAGGAGGATGATGAATGCGGACCGTCACGGATCTTCCGCACGACATCGAGACCGTCGAGAACGTCTTCATCCCGCTGCGTGACGGCCAGCAGGTCGCGGCTCGGATGTGGCTGCCGGTGGATGCCGACGCACACCCGGTGCCGGCGGTGCTCGAGTACATCCCCTATCGCAAACGGGACAGCACCCGCGGCCGTGACGCGCTCAATCACCCGTACATCGCCGGGCACGGCTATGCGTGCGTGCGGGTAGACCTGCGTGGCAGCGGCGACTCCGACGGCATCCTGGTCGACGAGTACCGCGAGCAGGAGCACCGCGACGCCGAGGACGTCATCGAGTGGCTGGCCGAGCAGCCATGGTGCGACGGGAACGTCGGCATGATGGGGATCTCGTGGGGCGGCTTCAACGCCCTCCAGATGGCGGCCTTCTCGCCCCCGGCGCTCAAGGCGGTCATCAGCGCCTCGTCCACCGACGACCTCTACGTCGACAACATGCACTACATGGGCGGCTGCCTGCTCGCGGACAACCTCTCCGAGGCGACGGTGATGTTCGCCTTCAACAGCCTCCCGCCGGACCCGGCCGTCGTCGGCGACCGGTGGCGGAGCATGTGGCAGGAGCGGCTCGAGGGCAGCGGGCTGTGGCTGGATACCTGGCTGCGCCACCAGCGCCGGGACGACTACTGGAAGCCGGCGTCGGTCTGCGAGGACTACTCGCGGGTGAACTGCCCCGTCATGGCCGTCGGTGGCTGGGCCGACGGCTACACCAACGCGATCTTCCGGCTGCTCGACAACCTCGACGTGCCGCGCAAGGGACTGATCGGGCCGTGGGGCCACAAGTACCCGCACCTCGGCGTCCCGGGGCCGGCGATCGGGTTCCTCCAGGAAGTCGTGCGCTGGTGGGACCATTGGCTCAAGGGCATCGACACCGGCATCGACGACGAGCCCATGCTGCGGGCCTGGATGCAGGACAGCGTTCCGCCGAGCGCCTCCTACGAGGACCGGCCGGGCCACTGGGTGTCGGAACCGAGCTGGCCCTCGCCCGGCGTCGAGGACCGGGAGTACCGACTGACCGCCCACCACCTCATCCCCGCCACCGGCAAAAAGCACCACGCCGGCTCGCCGGACCCGGCCGAGGCCGCCGACAGAGAGCTCGGCCTGCAGTCGCCGCTCAGTGTCGGGATGTTCGCCGGCAAGTGGGCCTCCTACTCGGCCGTACCGGATCTCCCGTACGACCAGCGCGAGGAGGACGGCGGGGCCCTGGTCTTCGAGACCGAGCCGCTGGCCGAGCCGCTGGACATCCTCGGGCTGGGGCGCGTCTGCCTCGAGGTCTCCTCGGACAAGCCGGTCGCCCAGCTGGCCGTGCGACTCTCCGACGTCGCACCCAACGGTGAGGCGACCCGGGTCACCTACGGCGTGCTCAACCTGACGCACCGGGACAGCAGCGAGGACCCCACACCGTTGGAGCCGGGACGTCCCTACTCGGTCGAGGTGCCGCTGAACGGCGTCGCCCAGTCCTTCGCGGCGGGCCACCGCCTGCGGTTGTCCATCTCCACGTCCTACTGGCCGCTGATCTGGCCGGCACCGGAGCCGGCTGCGGTCACCATCGCCACCGGCCGGAGTTCACTCTTCCTGCCGGTTCGCGAGCCCCGGGACGACGACGAACACCTGCGCGAGCTCGGCCCCCCGGAGGCCACGGCCGAGGCGGACACCACCGTGCGCGAGACCGGGAAGCACTCCTGGCGCGTGACCCGAGACCTGGCCACGGACGTGTCGACCCTCGCGGTCGTCAACGACCAGGGCACCTTCAAGATCGAGGACACCGGCACGGTGATCCACCGGGACACCCGCGAGTGGTACAGCTTCCGCTGGAACGACGTGAACTCCGTGCGCGGCGAGACACGCACCGTCCGCCGGTTCGAGAACGGGAGCGACTGGCGGGTCGAGGTTGCGACCCGCACCGTGCTGACCTCGACGCCGACGCATTTCATCGTCAACGCCCAGCTGGACGCCTACGAGCTGGACGAGCAGCAGGGGCACCCTCGGGTCTTCTCCGAGAACTGGGAGCGGCACATCGAGCGTGACCTCGTCTGACCTCACGCCTGGTCCACCCGCAGGCGGAACGAGACGCCCCGTACATGCGAGAGCCGGTCACGCCGAACGGCGTGACCGGCCCCTGGGCGCTCAGGTGGTGCGCCTCCCCGCGATACCCATGTAGATGCCGATGAATATGACCGCCGCGACGATCGAGAGGATCCACCGGATCCAGTCGATGCCGTCGGTCTGACCGACACCCAGCATTCCACCGATCCAGTAGCCGACCAGTGCACCGAGGGCACCCAGGACGATCGTCCAGATGATGCCGATGTTCTGGTTGCCCTTCATGACCAGTCGTGCCAGGGCTCCGATGACAGCACCGAAGACGATGAGACCGATGATCTCGCCCACGAGGCACTCCTTCCTGGCCCACACGGGCCACGACTCGTTGTGGCGTTGCGTTGGGAAGCGTCCCAGCCCGCGGGGAGGACCGCATCTCGTAGGCGGCCCCTCACCCGCCGTCGGGGCACGCGCCTGTTCAGCCGAGCACCGCCACGAGCGCGAGGATCACGGGGATGCAGACGATGGTGGTGAGCAGGACGGCGTCGCGGACCATGGGCACGGCTCGGCCGTACCGCATGGCGTAGACGAACACGTTCTGGGCCGACGGCAGGCTGGCCACGATGAGGGGCCCGAGCAGCGCCTCGCCGGTGAGCCCGAAGACCTGGGAAGCGAGCACGTACGCGATGGCGGGACCGCCGAAGCACCGGAGGGCGACCGCGGCCCACATCGGTCCGCGAACGTGGCTCCGGCCGGGCAGCGGAGCGCCACGCAGCGAGAATCCGAACGCGACGAGCATGACGGGTACCGCCATGTCGGCGAGCAGGTCGACCGGCATCATGACGAGCCTGGGGATCTCCACCTCGAGCAGTGCCAGCAGCAGCCCGAGCGCGACGGCGAGCACGAGCGGGTTGCGCAGCGGCGTGGTGAGCACCTGGGTGCGGGAGACGCCGGTTCGTCCCGTCTGGGCGTCGAGGATGGTGAACCCGACCGGCACCATGACCAGCAGCTGCAGGAGCAGGATCGGTGCGATGTCGGCAGCGTCGCCGACGGCGAAGACGAGCAGCGGGATGCCGAGGTTCCCGGCATTGACGTAGCTGACGGTCAGCGCCCCCAGCGTCAGGTCAGCACCGCGCAGAGCGGTGAGCAGCCTGCCGAGGACGGCGTACACGACCGCGAGGAGGACAGCGGTCCCGACGGTCACGGCCGCGCTGGCGGAGAAGACCTCCGAGACGTCCGCATCCGAGAGGGTGCGGATCATGAGGGCGGGTGTGGCGGCGTAGAAGCTCAGGCGGGAGAGGACGGCGTCCGCACCGTCCGGCAGAGCGCCCCAGCGGGCGAGGAGATAGCCGAGGGCGGCGACGACGGCCAGACCGGCGAAGCCGGCGAGCACCTCGCCCACGCAATCCTCTCCCCTCGCCCTCGGCCGGCCCGTCGAGACGTCATCCTCCCATCACCGCGGCTCGGAGCAGGCCGCTGCCTCAGTGAGCGGCCCGCACGACGTCGACGCTCAGGCCGGCGTGGTCGGAGACGGTGAGGTGGTGGGCGCGGCCGGTCCCGACGGCGGCGACGCCGGAACCGAGCAGGTGGTCGATCTGCTTGCGAGGTCGGGAGTTGGTGAACGTCAACGCCGACGCGAGCGGAGCGAAACCTTGCTGCTCGGGCCCTCCGGCGACCGCGGCAACGGCCTTCGGCCCGAGGTTCAGGTCGCCTCCGAGCAGATGGGGACCGGGCAGGCTTTGCAGGGAGTCCACGCAGGTGGCCAGCTGGCTGCGGGCCGTGTCGTTCATGACCGACAGGTGCGCCACCGCCACGGACAGCGGTCCGTCGTCGGTACGCAGCACGGCGGCGAGGAAGACCCGGTCGACGTCGGGCCACCAACCCCGGTGGCTCCACCAGGGACCCGGTGCTCGGCGCAGTCCGCTGCCGCGCAGCGGGCGGACGTGCCAGGTCGACACGGGCAACCGGGTGAGCAGGGCGAGGCCGTACCCGCGGCGAACGTCGGACGTCCACGTCGGCACCGCGATCCCGCCGGGGCCACCGATCAGGTTCGCGGCGAAGCGATGCCGCATGCCCAGCTCGCCGGCGAGGAACGCCGCCTGGTCCAGACCGCCGGAGCGGGGATGGACCTTGTCGATCTCCTGGAGAAGGACCACGTCGGGGTCGACGTCGGCGATCTCCTCGGCTGCGCGGCGCAGCGTCACGGCGCTCGCGCGGGCACCGGCGTCGGGCGCCGTGGCGGCCGGGCGCCCGTGCTGAAGGTTGAGGGTCAGGACCCGCAACTCAGCCGGGCTCCTCCGCCGACTCGGCGAACGTCAACGCGACGGAGTTCATGCAGTACCGGTCGCCGGTGGGCGTCTGCGGGGCGTCCTCGAAGACGTGTCCGAGGTGGGAGCCGCAGGTGGCGCACCGCACCTCCGTACGGACCATGCCGCCGGAGCGGTCCTCGATCAGGTCGACGGCGTCGGAGTCCTCGGGCGCGTAGAAGCTGGGCCAGCCGCAGTGCGACTCGAACTTGGTGGTCGAGCGGAAGAGCTCCGCGTCGCACGCCCGGCACCGGTAGATGCCCTCGCGGTGCTCCTCGAGCAGCTCACCGGTGAATGGGCGTTCGGTCGCAGCGCGGCGCAGCACCTGGAACTCGAGCGGGTCGAGCTCGGCCTGCCACTCCTCGTCGCTCTTGGTGGTCTTCTGGGACTTGGTCATGACTCCATGGTGCGCCCTGCGGGCACCCTCGTGCAGCACATGGATCAGTCCAGCTCGCCCCACGACCGGCGCGGCGGCTCGGCCTCGGGCTCGTCCGTCGGCTCCTCCGCCGTGGACTGCTCGGCGGCGCGACGCTCGGCGGCCTGCTCGCGCTCGGTGTAGGCCTCCTCGCCCGGGCCGGTGAATCCCTGCGCCCGCTTCTCGTTCTCCGGGCTGCCGGTGAAGAGCGAGGACGCGTGAGCCTCGCTCGTCGTCGTCGAGTCCTCGTCGGTGCGGTCGGTGACCGTGCGGTCCCTGATCGACGTGCGTTCCTTGATCGAGGTGCGCTCGGGCATCGGCAGGCTCATCACGACCGTCTGATCGGCCGAGGGCCGGGGCCGTGGCTCACGCCTCGCCAGGCGCCCCTCGTTCTCCTTCGCACGACGGCGGTCCTCGCGCTCCGCCCTGCGCCGGGCCTTGCGAGCCTCCGCCTCGCGCGCCCTCCGGCGCTCCGGGTCCTCCTGCACGCGTGGCATGGCGAACGTGTCGCCGGGCTGATCCTTCGGCGTCGTGTCGGTCTTCGACAGCTCGGCCATCTCCTCGGCGAGGACGCCGGTGCTGAGCTCGCGGCCGTCGTCGACGACTTCGACGACGTCCTGCTCCTCGATGCGCATCCGTGGCAGCGCGTACGGGGCGTTGGTCTGGACCCAGTCGACGAGGGCCTCGCGCAGGTAGTACTTCAGGTCGATCAGGGTAGGCGTGTCCTGGCCCGAGACAAGCGCACGTACCCGAAGCTTGCCGTCGGTGGCGTCGTAGACCTGGAAGATCCCCACCCGGCCGTCCCACAGGTCGGTGGACGCCAGCAGCCGGTCGAGCTCCGCACGCATCGCCGGGACCGGAATGCGCCAGTCGACGTCGAAGTCGACGGTGCCCAGCAGGGCCGGCGCCCGCCGGGTCCAGTTCTCGAACGGCGTGGTGGTGAAGTAGGTGGAGGGCATGATCATCCGGCGGTCGTCCCAGATCCGGACGACGACGTACGTCAGGGTGATCTCCTCGATGTTCCCGAACTCGCCCTCGACGATGACGATGTCGTCCACTCTCAGGGAGTCGGTGAGCGCGATCTGCAGACCGGCGAAGACGCTGCCGAGAGTGGTCTGGGCGGCCAGACCGGCGACCACCGAGATGATTCCTGCCGAGGCGAGGACGGACGCTCCCGCGGCACGCGCGCCCGGGAAGGTCAGCAGGATGGCAGCGAAACCGAGCACGACGACGAGCGCGATCGCGACCCGGCGGATGACCTGGGACTGGGTCTGGATGCGCCTGGCCTTGTTGCTGAGGCTGTCCTCGCCGAGACGTTCGAGGATGACGTCCTCGGCTACCCGGATGAGGCCCGCGACGAACCACACGGCGCCGAGGATGAGGAGGACGAGAAAGACGTGCTGGGTGACGCCCCGCCAGCCCGGTTCGGCGATCCCGCGAGGCACCGGGGTGGAGCTGATGAACCCGACCCATGCGCCGACGACGGCACCGATGACGAAGAACGGCTTGCGGCAGCGGTTCCGGATGAAGCGTGCGACGGGCCGGCCGCGCGCGATGACATGGACGAGCGCCGCGATGAGCACCGCCGCCAGGAAACCGGCGACCAGGCCGACCGAGCTCCACAGCAGGACGGAGACGAACTGGAACGTCAGCTCGATGGTTTCGTCCGCATCCATGCTGGACAGGCTAGGCACGTTCCCTGGGAGTTCGCTGTGCCTGCGGGACGTGCTCAGAGCTCTTTGCCGAGGAAGACGTCCACGTACGGACTCTCCTCGTAGGGCTCGACCGGGCGGTAACCCGCCGCCTCGTACAGCGCCATCGCTTCCTGGAGCGACCGGTTGAGGCTGAGCACCACCCGTCTCGCCCCGAGCGAACGTGCACGGTTCTCGAGCGACCGCAGCAGGAACCGGCCGAGACCTTGGCCCCGCACGTCGGGTACCAGCCACATGCGCTGCAGCTCGGCCGTACCCTCGGCGGCCGTACCCTCGGCGTCGGTGCGGATCCGCACGCCGCCGCAGCCGAGCACCTTGCCCGTGCCGAGCTCGGTGACCAACAGGAAGTCGCCGCGCGGCGGTGTGACGTCGTCGTGCGGGACGGGGTCCAGGAGGTTCGGTTCGAAGCCGCCCTCGAGCAGCTCGTCCAGCTCGGCGTAGTACTCGGCGAGCGCCCGCGCGGCTCGGTCGCTCGCGGACTGCCCCTCGATCAGGCGGACCGGACGAGCCGTGTGCTCGGTCGGCGACGTCATCATCGCAACATGGTGCCTCGCCTGGTGGCTTGCCGCCAGGAGACCTAGGCTCCGGGCCCATGGACACGACCGCGGCCGGCGGGCGGCAGGAGCGATCGGCCGGCCCGGACCGGGCCGGCCGTGCCCCCCGGATCTGCGTCCTCGCGCCCACGCCCCTGCTCGTGATGGAGATCGCCGGCGACGCCGAGCATGCGGACGTCCACATGCATCCTGGCGGGCAGGGCCTGTGGGTCGCTCGCATGGCGGTGTCGCTGGGGGCGGAGGTCACCGTGTGCGCGCCGTTCGGCGGCGAGCTCGGCGGCTCGGTGGTCCAGATGCTCAGCACCGACCGGCTGACGATCCACCCGGTGAGCTCGTCGGGCGGCAACGGTGCCTACGTCTTCGACCTGCGCGCCGGGGACCGCCGGACGGTCGCCCACATGCCGCCCCCGCCGCTGACCCGTCACGAGCTGGACGACCTGTACGGCACGGTGCTCGTGGACGCGCTCGACTCCGACGTGCTCGTGGTGACCGGCGCGGAACCGGCCTCCGTGATGCCGGCCAGCTTCTTCGGTCGCATCGTCGGTGACGTGCGCGCCGCCGGGCGACCCGTGGTCCTCGACCTCTCCGGGGACGCCGCCTGTGCCGGCGCGCGGGCGGGTCCCGCCGTGCTGAAGATGAGCCACGAGGAGGTCGTGTCCGCCGGGCTGGCCGACGACGCGTCAGCGGAGTCCCTTCGGGCAGCCGCCGAGCGGTTCGTCGCGGGCGGCGTCGGCGCCATGATCGTCTCTCGCGCCGAGGACCCGGCACTGCTGGTCATGCCGGACGGCGCCCGCTCCGTCGTCGGGCCGGTGATGAGCCCGCTGGACCACCGCGGGGCCGGGGACTCGATGACGGCGGGGATCGGCGTCGGGCTCGGCCGTGGCCTCGACATGGTCGACGCGGTGCGCCTGGGTGCGGCCGCCGGTGCCCTCAACGTGACGCGCCGGGGACTCGGCACGGGGAGACGCGATCAGATAGAACGGTTCGCTGGCAGGATCAGCATCGAGGAGCTCGAGGTGACCACCTGACGTGCGCGTGCTCGTGACGAATGACGACGGCATCGATTCCCGGGGCCTGACCATCCTCGCCCAGACGGCGATCGACGCCGGGCACGAGGTCGCCGTCGTCGCGCCGCACCGGCAGTACTCCGGTGCCAGCGCGGCGCTGACGGCGCAGGAGGAGAACGGACATCTGGTCTTCGTCGAGAAGCGACCTCCCGGGCTGGCCGCGGAGGTACGGGCGTTCGGCGTCAAGGCGGCGCCCGGGCTCATCGGGTTCGTCGCCTCCTTCGAGGCCTTCGGGTTCCGACCTGACGTGGTCCTGTCCGGGATCAATCTCGGCGCCAACACCGGGCGGGCGATCCTGCACTCCGGCACGGTCGGTGCCGCACTGTCCGCGGCGTCGCACGGCATCCGCGCGATGGCGGTCTCGATCGCCTCCGGCGACCCGCAGCACTGGCAGACGGCCCGCAACGTGACGGACGAGGCCTTCGCGTGGTTGCTGGACAACGACGTGGACGATCGCGTCCTCAACGTCAACGTGCCCGACGTCGCCCCGGACCGGTTGCGCGGCATCCGCCCGGCCGGCCTGGCGAGCTTCGGTGCCGTGCAGGCGCGGGTGAAGGAGCTCGGGACCGGGTACGTGCAGCTGACCTACACCGGCGTCGAGGGTGAGGACGAGCCCGGCACGGACCACTATCTGCTGGCGCGCGGCTGGGCGACCATGACGATGCTGCGGGCGCCGGTCGCCGACGACACCGGCCTGACACTTCCACGGGTGGACGGGACGCAGTCGGCGGCCGAGGGCCACGAGGGCGAGCCCCTGGTCGACGTCTCGTCGGGCACGGTGATGTCGTCCGGCTCGGACGCGCCGACCGGGGAGATCAAGGGCGAGGAAGGGGACGGCGAGGTCGGCACATCGGTCTGAGGCTGCACGGCGGCCTGAGGCTCCTCGGCCGTCTGAGCCCCGAAAGGGTCAGCCCCAACCGAGGTCGTGGAGGCGGCGGTCGTCGATGCCGAAGTGATGGGCGATCTCGTGGACGACGGTGACCGCAACCTCCTCGACAACCTCCTCCTTGGACTCGCAGAGGCGCAGCGTCGGCCCGCGGAAGATCGTGATGCGGTCCGGCAGCGACCCGGCGGCCCACCAGGAGTCCCGCTCAGTCAGGGGCGTGCCCTCGTAGATCCCGAGCAGGTCCTCCGCCTCGGCGAGCTGGTCCGCCGTGGGCTCGTCCTCGACGAGAACGACCACGTTGTCCATGCGGTCCGCCAGCTCGGGCGGGATCAGGTCGAGCGCTTCGGAGACGGCGTCCTCGAACGCCTCTCGGGTCATGGTCACCACGGGACCCATGGTGCCGTGCTCGGCCGGCGAGGGTGCCCCGAAGGCGGTGACGATCGGCACATCTCCAGCATTTTGCTCCGCGCACCCGGATGCCCGTATGCTGTCCGAGGTCTTGGGGCGCTCCGGCGTCACGGGCGTCCACGGCAAAACACCGGGCCCCCATCGTCTAGCGGCCTAGGACCCCGCCCTTTCACGGCGGTAGCACGGGTTCGAATCCCGTTGGGGGTACGCATCTCCAGTAAGGTTCGCACCATAGAATGGTCAGGCCGAGTGTCTGGCACGAGGCCCCGTGGCGCAGTTGGTTAGCGCGCCGCCCTGTCACGGCGGAGGTCGCGGGTTCAAGTCCCGTCGGGGTCGCTGGTACGCCAGGCCCGGTCTTCGGACCGGGCCTGGTGTTCCTGGCTCTGTAGCTCAGTTGGTAGAGCGTTCGACTGAAAATCGAAAGGTCGGCGGTTCGACCCCGCCCGGAGCCACTCCGAGAAGGCCCCGCCTCGTGCGGGGCTTTCGTCGTGCGGGGACCGGCTCAGATCGCGTACTCGCTGGATCCGCATATTCGCCGACGCAGACCGCTCCGACCTGAGCGAGAATCGGGCCATGCCCCGGCTCGACATCCGCCACCTGCTCGGCCTCGTCACTGCTGGCAGGCGATCCCGCGGCCCCGTTCCCATCGTTCGTGCGGACGTGGTGCGCCCCGAACACTTCCCGCCGGTCGAGGATCCGATCGTCACGGCCAGGGACCTGACGAAGGTCTACGGCACCGGCAACACCCAGGTCCGGGCGCTCGACGGCATCGACGTCGATCTGGCCCGCGGCGAGCTGACGGCGATCATGGGGCCGTCCGGGTCAGGCAAGTCCACGCTCATGCACTGCCTGGCGGGACTGGACGCTCCGACGTCGGGAACGATCGTCGTGGACGGCGTGGAGGTGTCCGGGATGAGCCAGCGGCGCCTGACGGCGCTGCGCAGAACCCGCATCGGGTTCGTCTTCCAGTCCTACAACCTCGTGCCGACGCTGACGGCGGCCGAGAACATCACCTTGCCCCTCGACATCGCGCGGGCGCCCGTGGACCGGGAGCGGTTTGACATGATCGTGCGCACGCTCGAGCTCTCCGACCGGCTCCACCACCGGCCGACCGAGCTGTCCGGCGGCCAGCAGCAGCGGGTCGCGTGCGCGCGGGCACTGATCGCCGCCCCGGCGGTTGTCTTCGCCGACGAACCGACCGGGAACCTCGACTCGACCTCGGCGAACGAGGTCCTCGGCTTCCTTCGGCGCAGCGTCGACGAGCTCGGTCAGTCGGTGGTCATGGTCACGCACGAGCCGATGGCGGCCGCCTACGCTCACCGAGCGGTGTTCCTTGCCGACGGGCGGCTGGAGGCTGAGCTCCGCTCCCCCGACTCGGACACGATCCTGGAGGCCCAGCGTCAGCTGAGCGCCGACCGCGAGGCCGGCGCCGACGACGTAGCGGCGCCGGCGCGGGCATGATCCGCGTCGCCCTGCGCGAGATCCGTGCCCATCTGGTGCGGTTCGTGCTCAGCGTGCTCGCCGTGACGCTCGGCATCGCGTTCGTCACGGGCACCTTCTCGCTGCGCGCGCTACTCTCCGACACGTTCGGAGCGATCATCGCTTCCACGACGCAGGGCGATCTGTACGTGCGTGGCGTGGAGAGGGCCGAGGACGAGCCGGCCCCGAGGCCGACGGGGCAGGAAGGTCAGGTCGCGCCGTCGGATGGTGAGGGCGAGTCGGACCCGGCCGTGGGCGGAGGTACCGAACTCGTCGGCCCGCAGCGGGTGCCCGTCCCGCTCGACCTCGTGCCGGAGGTGGCTGCCGTCGACGGCGTCGACCAGGCGGTGCCGGACCTGCTGGGGACGGCCGTGCTGGTGGGTGCGGACGGGCAGCCGGTGGTGAACGGCCAGGCTCCGTCCCTCGGGAGCGCGCTGCGACCGAACGACCCGTCCGGAACGCTGCTGGCGGGCCGGGCACCCCGCGACGAGACCGAGATCGCGCTGGAGACCACGGCACTGGAGACTTCGGGTCTCTCGCTCGGGGACACCACTCAGGTCATCATCGGCGACAGCCCTCCGCGGGACGTCACCGTGGTCGGCGAGGTCACTTACGGCAACCCGATGGTCGGGACGACGCTGGTCCTGGTCGACGCCGAGACCGGGGAGGAAGAGTTCGCGCCGGACGGTCGCGTGCCGTCGATCGCGGTCTTCCTGGAGGACGGGGCAGACCGGGAGGCTGTCGCCGAGGACATCCGCTCCGTGGTGACGGACCAGTCCAACGTCGAGGTTGTGACCGGCGACCAGGCCCGCGAGGAGGGTACCGAGTCGATCAGCCAGATGCTCGGGTTCCTCGGGACGTTCCTGCTGGTCTTCGCGCTGATCTCGTTGTTCGTCGGCGCCTTCATCATCTCCAACACGTTCGCGATGTCGGTCCGCCAGCGGCAGCGCGAGTTCGCCCTGCTGCGCGCGGTCGGGGCATCTCCGGTCCAGGTGATGGTCACCGTACTGGGCCAGGCGGTGGTGGTCGGACTGGTCGGTTCTGCCGCTGGCATCGCCGGCGGGATCGGCCTGATCGCGGCGGTTCGAGAGTGGTTGGCGACGATGAACATGGAGCTCGGTGGCGAGGTGGTGATTTCGGCCGGGCAGGCGGCCACGGCCGTCGCGCTAGGGACGACGATCTCCCTGGTGGCGGCCGCGATCCCCGCGCGGCGGGCGGCGACCACGCCGCCGGTCGAGGCGATGCGGGACGACACGGCCGTCGTCGAGCGGTCGCTGCACGTGCGTGCCGCCGTCGGGACGCTTCTTCTCCTGGCCGGTGTCGCTGCCGTGCTGTGGTCCGTGCAGGAAGGCACCGAACGGGCCGGGACGTGGCTGGGCATCGGTGCGGGTGGTGTGCTGCTGGGGACGCTCGCAGTCTCCCCGGTTATCGCCAGGGCTGTGCTTCGAGTGCTGGCCTGGCCGTTCGTGGTCGCACTGCGTCCGATCGGCCGACTTGCCCACGGCAACGTCACGCGGAGCCCTCGCCGGACCGCCAACACGGCCGGCGCGCTGATGATCGGCATGGCCCTGGTGGGTGCTTGCGCGGTGCTGGCCGCGTCCGCCGAGGCGTCGACCAGCTCGATCGTGGCGACGGAGGCGCGGGCGGACTTCTGGGTCCAGTCGGCGACACGATCGGTACCGCCCGCCGCCTCGTCGACCATCACCGAGCTGCCCGAGGTGGGCCGCGCGGACAGGATCGTGAGCGGCCGCGCGTCGGTGCAGGGTCCGGACGGCGAGGAGAAGACCCTCGGCGTCCTGAGCGTCCCGGCCGATGCCTTCGGCGAGACGCTGGACGTCGAGGTCGTGGACGGTTCGGTCGACTCACTCGCCGAGGGCGAGCTCGCGGTGGCGCGCACCACGGCCGTGGAGAGGGATTGGGCGGTCGGTGACCAGCTGCGTATCAGTGGCCCGGAAGGTGCCCGGACGATGCAGATCGGCGCGGTGATCGCCTCGCAGATGCTGAACTCGCCGATGGTGATGGCGGCGGACGACTTCTCCTCTGCAGTCCCGGCCGGTCAGTCGATCATCCAGGCTCTGCTGGTCAATGCCGCCGCCGGCGTCGAGGCGAAGGGGCTGCGTTCGGCACTGGAGGAGGCGGTGCAGCCCTATCTCGTCCTGACGGTGCAGAACGCGGAGGAGCTGAGCAACTCACTCGCGGAGCAGGTCGAACAAGCCATGGTCATTCTCTACGCGTTGCTGGCCCTCAGCGTGATCATCGCGGTGCTCGGCATCATCAACACCCTGGCGCTGTCGGTGACCGAGCGGACCCGGGAGATCGGGCTGGTGCGCGCCGTCGGGCTCGGCAAGTTGCAGCTGGCCGGCACCATCACGGTCGAGTCGGTGCTGACAGCGGTGTTCGGGACGATCCTTGGAGTGGCGGTCGGCGTGGGCCTCGCCTCCGCACTCCCGAGCGTCTTCGCCGACCAGGGCCTGACGGAGCTGGCGGTGCCGTGGGACCTGGTCGGCGGCATCGTCCTGCTCTCCGGAGCGGTCGGTGTGGTCGCCGCTCTCTGGCCGGCGGCGCGGGCGGCGAACATGCCCGTGCTTGAAGCGGTCACCCACGACTGAGAGGCGGCTGCGACTTCCGCTGCCGGTCAGAAGGGTGGCGGGTCGTCGGTGTCGTCGGCGCCGAACGGGCCGGGCGAGCCGGGCGTACCGGGCGAGCCGTTGTGACGGGCGGGGAGGCTGGGCGGGGTCTTGATCTCGGTGAGGGTGATGGTGCCGTCGCGGTCGCGGCGGTAGGTGTGCCCGGTTGGGGTGGTCCAGACGAAGATGCCGTCTTCGGGCTGGATGACGTGGAACGCGCCGACGGTCTTGAGGAGGTGGTCGCGGGTGCACATCGGGCCGTTGTTGCCCGAGGAAGTCGTCCCGCCGCAGGCCCAGGACTCGGTGTGGTCGATCTGGCAGTCCTGGGCCGCGACGGTGCAGCCGGGACGCACGCAGGTCCGGTCGCGCAGGCGGACGAGTTCTTGGAGGGCGGCGGGCGGCCGGTAGCGGGTCCGGCCCAGATCGACCGGAGCACCGGTCAGGGGGTCGGTGACCAGGCGGCGCAGGTCGCCGTAGGCGGCCAGGGTCACGGCCTGGTCGGCGGTGATGGCGCCGTAGCCGGCGAGCACGGCGGCGGGTTCGGCGGTGTCGTCGAAATCTTCCTGCGGCGGTGTCTGCATCCCGTCGGTGCTGGGCAGAGTCGTCCCGGTGGTGGTGGGCAGAGTCGTGTCCGCGGGATCGGGTGTGCTGTCTCGGGTCTCTCGAGCGGGTTGCTGGTCGCGGTTGTGCTGCGCGGCCTGTCTGGCTTGGGCGGTGAGGAGGACGTCGAGGGGGACGGTGACCCGGATCTGGGGTCGGGTGATGCTCAGTCGTTCGCTGCCTCGGCGCAGGAGTGCGGCCAGCAGTGGTGAGATGACCGCGACCTCGGGGACGGCGCTGTCCAGGTCGGGGAAGCGTCCTTGCACGGGTGGGCCGGCGCGGTCCTTGCGTCGTCCGGTGTAGAGCTCGGCGGGAATCGCCCGACGCGCCTCACCCGCACGAGCGGCCTCGTCAGTGCGGCCGGCACCGTCGTCGCTGCTGGGCCGAGCGGTGTGGCTGCCGGTCTCGTTGTCGTCGTGCTCGGTGTCGAAGAGACGCGACTGGGTCTGATCGGCGCCCACGTCGGCGTCGACGGCGTTGGTATGCGGCGAGGCATCACCCGTCGGCTGGCGGGGCTTGCCCGCATCGGCCGGCTCGGTCGGCTCGTCCGGCTGGACGGTGGTGTGCTTCGTCGTGGTCGCCCCGGGTGTGGTCGCCGCTCTAGCGGTGCGCTCGTCGCCTTCGCCGTCCGGGCGGTGGTCCGCGCGCTCGTCGTCGGCCTTGCTGCCTGCGCCGGCGTCTGCGGTGCCGTCTGCTTCACCGGCCACGGATGTCGCCGGGTGGCAGGCCGGGCCGGTGCAGTCGCCGGTGGGTACCTCTTCGAGGCCGGCGATGGTGGCCGGGTCGGCGTGGGGGCCGGTGTCCCCGGTCAGGATCGCGGCGTGGGTCATCGCCAGGAGCACGTCCGCGCGGAGCTGGTCACTGGTCCGCGCGTCACCACCGGCGCGGGCGGTGGCCGCGGCCGCGGTCAGGCTCTGGTCGAGCTGGACACAGTCCTCCGCGGGCAGGACCGCGCTGATCGAGCCCATCCCGTCAGCCAGGACCCGCGGGCGGGTCACCCGGCGGCGGGACCGGGCCCGGTCATGACGGCGTTGCGCCTCTTCCGGGTCGACCTCCAGGAGCCGCTGCTGCAGATCCTCACGCAGCTGCACCACCGTACGACCGCTCGCCGCGGGGAGCACGTCTTGTTCGACCATCCACCCCACCGCCGTGGGCGAGGAATCCAGCGTGGTCACGATCGTCGCCGCCTTGCGGTAGTCCACCTCCCCGGTCGCCAACACCCGCCCGGTGTCCTCGAATGTTCCGCTCAGACCCCGCCCGACCCGGACCAAGGTGGTGGCCTCCCGACGCGTCAGGGCCAGCCGCATCGCGATCTCCTCACCGGTGGGATCGACCCTGGAACGCGGACCGAGCGCCGCGGGCTTCTCCTCGGGATGATCGAACAGCTCCGTCCCGCGCGACAGGGCCGCCGCCGCCCGCGCGGCCGTCGCCGCGGCCCAGGACTCCACCCGCCTGGCAGCGGCGAGGACCTCCACCCCCGCGACCCGGTCCACCTCCCGCGGGTCGATCCCGGCGAGTACCGCGGCAAGCTCCGGACCACCCGGCATCGCCGCGAACACCGAAACCCCCGCCCCCAACTGCTCCGCGGCAGCAGCCATCACCCTCGCCTGCTCCACCTCCCACACCGACCGGCCCTCACCATCCCCGGCCCCATCGCCGTCAGCGGCAGCGGCAGCGGCAGCGGCAGCGGCAGCAGCGTCCTCGACACCCTCGCGGCCGGGAACACCGCCCTCGCTAGCCATGTCCGCGCCCGGGCCGGGGCAAGCCGCGGCGTCGGCACCGCCCTCACGGGCGGCGCAGGCTCCGCCATGGCCATCGGCATGGGCATCGGCGTCGGCGTCGGCGTCGGCGTCGGCGTCGGTGTCGGATCGAGGAACCGGCTGCGCCAGGCCGGCCTCGGGAAAGGGATCGACCGGCAGATTGTCCGGCTCACCCGTCGGAAACGGGTCCTCACCCGCCCCGCACAGCACCTCCAGCATCTGGACCGCCCACGGATCTCCCGCGTCCGCCTGCACACCCAGACCCGCCAACCCGATCTCACGCACCACCCGCGCCTCAGCGATCCGGGCCTCGAGGTCCCTCTGCTGGACCAGAGCGCGCTGATGAGCGCACGGCCGGCCACCCACGCCGTCCTCGGCACAACAGAACCCGCCCCCCGCGAGCACCCGCCCTACATCCATACTCGAACACTAGTTCGGACCACTGACATCGACACAGACGGCATGCACAGACGTCGGCCGTAGGCCGCCTCTCGGAGGAGGAGAGTTCGGATCGATGGCCGACCCCGCTACCCGGCCCGTGAGAGACTCGTTGCGTCGTCCGTCGGTGACCTCTCGTCCGTCGGCGGGCTCTCGTCGGTCGGTCCCCCGCCGTCGGCGGGCGGCTCCTGGGACGCGTCCTCGGCCCCGGGCCGGACGTCTCGGGCTCACCCGGCTCGGACCCGGTAGCCGTGGCCACCTGCTCCTCACGGGTCGGTTCCTCGGGCGGCACCCCGCTCGGCTCTTCCGACCTCTCGGCCGACGTGGGCCGGTCGCGGATGTGTCTCCGGCGGGCTCGGAGACGGCGGGCCCTTGCGCGTACTACACGGACTCACAGATTACGCGGCCGCCGAAGTCGAGTCCGGTCCACAGTCCAAGTCCGCCCCGAGCAGGGCGACATCGAGGGCACGGCTCCGCCGCTGCGGGGACTGCCAGCTGGTGCCTGGCAGCTGGCTGCGAATGTCGATATAGGCAGTTCCGCCGAAAAGCGCGCTGAGAAGCCCGGAGCTCACCTGGACTTGCCGGATACCCGGGCTCGGCGTGGTGACCGGAAGCGGCTGACCACCGCGGATCGTCGCGGTGTAGGTGAACGGGTACGGCGTGGTGGTCGCCTGCCACTGGATGGTGGCGACATAGCGGAGGATCGGGTCAGTGTCGACGTCGCAGGTCGTCGCCTGCGGCGTGGGGAGCGTGTAGGAGCTGAACGCTCCGGTCGTCAGGCGCCCGTCGTCGCTCCACCGGGCCACGGTCGGCACGGCCGGGTTCAGCGACGCCCCGGTCAGCCCGACGGCGAGCACCAGACCGACGGTCACCACGGCGCGGCGGACCTCGCGGCGGTCGCGGGGCCACAGCAGCACGAGCGCGGCGCCGCCGACCAACGCGACGAGGCCGACCCGCACCGCGGTGGAGGAGGCGACGGTGGCGGCGGCGGGCAGCGTGGCGACGACGCGGTCCACCTCGTGCACGGTGTAGGACGACGGGTCGGGCACGGGATTGGTGTCGCCCTGCAGCACCAGCTCGGCGCCGTCCGCGGTGCTCTCGGTCTCGACCACGCGGTGCGTGATCCGCGTCCCGCCGTCGACGATCGAGACGACGTCCCCGACGCCGACGTCCGTCGCGGGGACCGTGCGGGCCAGCGCGATGCTTCCGGCGGGCATGTCGGGGCCCATGGAGCCCGAGCGGAACAGCAGGGGCTTGGTGTCGAGCGCGAACGCCAGGGCAGCGAGCAGGAGGCTCAGCGCACCCAGGACCGCCCCGGCCCAGAGGAGTGCGTCGGCGACGCGGCGCAGCATGGTCATGGCGCCACCTGCGTCGCGGTGAAGGTCAGCGTGAGAGTGCCGCTACTGCCCTGCGCGCTCGACGGCGCGGTGGGCACCAGGCCGACCCGCACGCACAGCGGCTCGGCCGTCCCACCGGCCGCGGTCGGCAGCGGACGAGCTGCGAAGATCGGGGCGTTCGCCGGGACCGTCCGAGGGGACCCGATCGACGACCCGGTGCAGGTGCCGTCGGCCTGCGCGGCGCCCAAGAAGGCGGATACCTCGACGACGCCGTCGCCGTAGCCCCAGGTGGAGCCGGCCGCGACGGTAAGCCCGTAGGTGAAGGCGGCGTCACCGGTGTTCCGGACCTCGGCGCCGAACGCTTGGTACTGCCCCGGCACGAGATTCGTCGCCGACCAGGTCCGCGTGGCCGTCCCGCCCGTCCCCGCGAGGTCGCCGTCGACCTGCAGGTCCAGCGTCCCCATCTCGATCGCGCCGACCTGCGCCGAGCCGCTCGCGCGCCACGAGGCCATTGTGCCGACCAGCGCCGGGACGATCAGCAGGCAGCACGCGAGGGACAGCCGGATCATGACCGACCGACGACGACGCTCGCCCCGCTGCGCCGTGGCCTGCCCCTGCGGCGTGGCGGCCGGGCGGCCCCGCCCCATCACGACGCCCCCTTCCTGCCGTGACGCATCAGGCCGGCCCCGACTCCCAGGAGGAGCATCGCTAGGACCGTCAGCCCCGCAGCGGCGGAGCTGCCGGTGCCCGGCAGTGGGCCGGCAGCTCCCTCGTCCGGACCAGCGCCGTCGTCGGGACCAGCGCCGTCACCAGAAACCGGCCCCTCCTGGCTGCCCGGGTCCTCCGTCTCGTTGGCCTGGGTGAGGGTGACCTCGAGGCCGAACCGCAGGCTGCGTCGCATCGACGCGTTGCCGGACTCCGGCTCGAACGACGCTCGCACCTCGAGCCTCTCATCGGCGCCGGCGACCACAATCCCCAGCTCTCTGGGATCCTGTGTCCGGAGGTCTTCCCAGTCGCCGCCCGCGCGACGGACCTGGAGGGACACCGCGCCGCCGGCGCCCAGGCCGTCGAGGTCCTCTACGGCTGCGGAGACCGACATGGCGGCTGCTCCCGCTCCGTCGTTGCGCACCCACAGGTCCGCGGTGCGCACGTCGCCCGGGGCCCAGCGCAGGCCCGGGTCGAACAGCGGACTCCCGAGGTCTGCGAACCAGGTCTGCCCGTCTGGGCTGAGCGCGACCTCGTCCTGTGCCCGAGCCTTCGCGGGAGCGGCGAGCAGGAGCGCCATGATCAGCGCGAGCACTACGCCGGCTCTCATGAGCCCTCCTCTCCTGGCTTCCTACGACGGCGGTCACGTACCGCACCGACGAACATGTACCCCGCGTACGCCAGCAGCAGCCCGGCGCCGACGGTACGGCCGACCACCCGTTGCTCCCCCGTCAGGACCGTGCTGACGTGACCGAGGTAGGGCACCGCGTACCAGAGCCGGCCTCGGATCTGCTCCGATCGAACCGGGGTCCGGTCGTCGGCATCGTTCGCGTCCCCCCTGGTGGTGTAGCGGTACGCGCCGGTCATGTCGGTCCCGACCGCGACGACGCGGTGGGTGGCGACCGCGGGTTCGCCCGACTCGAGCTGGTACGTGATCACATCGCCCACCCCGATCTGGTCGTGCGGCACCGGACGGACCACGACCAGCGTCCCCGGCGGGAGCGCCGGTTCCATCGAGCCGGTCGTGACCGTGTACGGCGTCGCACCGGCCGCGCGCGGCACGACGACCGCCGCGGCCAGGATCGCGACCGCACCGAGGATGACGACCCAGGCGAGCACCCGGCCGGCCCAGCCCAGTGCCGCGACACCAGGACGCGACTCGTCGGCCGGGTCGGCGCTCCGGGCGCGACCCAGCACCGCTGCGTGAGAACCCACCTGCTCGTCCGGGTCAGACTTCCGGGTTCGCCGTGTCCTGGGTCTGGGTGAGCGTCACCTCGAGCTGGTCCAGCGTGGCGGTGAGATCCTGCGTGTCATTGAGGTTGATCGCGGCCGCGTCGCCGAACGGGAAGGTCACGACGAACGAGGCGGTGAGCGTCTGGCCATCGTTGGCCTCGGTCACGACGCCGCCGTCGGCGATCGCGGTCCCGCCGATGTCGTAGGTCCCGTCCACCGTGAGCTCGAGCGACGCGGCGTCGGGCGTCGCCGTATAGGTGAGGGTGTCCGGCACCGACACCTCGGCGGACAGGTGATCACCGGTGGCCGAGACTGTGAAGGTGCAGTCCTTGGTGATGGCGTCACCCGGGACGATGGTGGTCACGGCCGTCCCGGCGTCGGAGCCGGTCGCGTAGACCCAGCCCGCGTCGCAGGTCCCTTCGCTGAGCGCAAGGCTGCCGGTGGTGACGTCGCCCCCCGCGGCGGTCCCGGTGTCGCTCCAATAGGCCAGTGTCGTGGCGCCACCTGTCAGGAGCAGCACGGCTGCCCCCGCGGCGAGAGCACCCTTGGCGGTCTTGTTCATCGTCCCCCCTGCTTCTTGTCATGTTTGCCGACGTTCGGCGGACCGCCATTTCGGACGAAGCGTCCCGCTCGAGTGAATTGGATCACAGCCGGGGCTGCGCCATGAGCTCTTCGGCGGGGAAAATTCGTGCAGACCCGGGGCGGGACGTCCCCGGGCCTGCGACGTCCCTGCCCCGGGAGTGCGAGAGATCAGCGCTCCAGCGGAACGAGCACCTCGGCCGTCGTGGTGGTCTCATTGCCGGCGCCGTCGACCGCCCGGAACGTGACCGTGTAGGTCCGCCCGTCGCCCTTTCCCGAGCGCTCGGCCCGGAGCCGGTAGGTCGTCTCGTCCACGACCACAACATCGTCGGTGGTGTTGCCGTCGCCCCTGCCGTTGTCGGCCTCGTCGGACGTCACCGACAGCAGCTCATAGCCCACGTCGCCCGAGTCGTCGGACGCCGAGACGTCGGCGGTCACGTCCACGTACTTGTGGTTAGGCGGCCCCAGCTCGTCATGGCTGAGCTGCACCGAGACGGTCGGCGCGGTGGTGTCCTGGCCGGCAAGGTCCAGGCCCACGAGCACCGGGTCGTGGTCGGACGAGCGGTACGCGTCAGCTGACCACAGATCCGCGGGACGGTCGTAGTCGAGGTTGTAGTCGAGCACGTCGGGCTCGTCGGCGTTGATGTGCCACTCGGACGTGCCCGTCACCTGCCCGGCCATCGTCTCGTTCGCGAGCGCGTGGTCGAGGTACCCGACCATGCCGTCGTACACGTACCCGTAGGCGTACTCGCCCCCGGCCCGCTTCACCAGGTCCGTGTACCCGTCGGCGACGAGTGCGTCGATCGGGTCCTCGTGGTCGTAGGAGTTCAGGTCCCCGATGACGAGGTGGTCCGGGTCGCCGCTCCCGGTCGGGTCGGCCGCCAGGTAGTCCACGATGGCCTCCGCGGCCTGGGTGCGAGTCACGTTGCAGTTGCCTTGCCCGTCCTCCGGGGTCGAGCCGTCGTCGCAGGCCGACCCCTTCGACTTCAGGTGGTTGACGGACACCGTGAAGATCTCGCCCGTCGCGGTCTCGCGGAAGGTCTGGCTCAGCATCGGCCGGTTCTTGGTGTCGTCGAACCGGGGGTCGTCGCTCGAGTCCAGCACGGCGACGTCACCGACCGGCTCCACGACGCCCGGCTGGTAGAGGAACCCGACCCGGATCGCGTCCGTCCCGACGACGCCGGTTTCGATCGCCTCGTAGGTGCCCTCGCCGAGGCGGTCGTTCAGACCGGCGGCGAGGTCGGCGGCCGGCTCGACGCCGGGCGTGTTCTCGATCTCCATGAGACCGACCACGTGCGCATCGAGCTCCTGCAGCGCGGTCAGCGTCGTCTGCCGCTGACGCTGAAGCTCCCCGGGGCTGTTCGCGCCACGGCAGTCCATGCTCTGGTCCGCGCCGCAGACAGGGTCGCCGTCGTCGAGCGTCAGGAAGTAGTTGAGGACGTTGTAGCTGGCCACCTGCACGGAGCCACCGACGTCCGGTGCCGTCGTCGGGCGCGGGTTGGCGGCGGAGTACTCGCCGTAGGCAGTGGGCTGCACGCGGTACACGCCGTGCGTGTGGTCGACGACGCCCTGCACTCCGGTGACGGTGTCGCCGCCGCGGAACGTGTGGGTCGCCGTGAACGGCTCGCCGGTGCCGGGGTGCGGGAGCGTCGCCGGGTTCTGCGTGCTCGAGGAGTCGTCGAGCGTGATGACGCGCCGTTCGTACTCCGCCTGCAGAGCCTGCGCCTCGGCGCCCGGCTCGACGACGGCGGTCGGCGTGTGCAGCCGGTTCCGGCCCTCCAGCGGCTTGCCGAGCACGACCTCGCCGAACCTGTCGTAGTTGAAGTACTCGCTGATGACCAACGTGTCGGTCAGCTCGACGACCATGCCCTCGACCGTCTCCAGGGCACCGGGGTGCGCCAGCGGGAAGGTCACGGGCGTCGGCTCGATCGGCGCGCCGTCGACCGCCCCGGGCTCGCCGAGCACCTCGACGGCGGCGTCCGTGAGCTGGGTCTGCGCGGAGCCGCTGGTGGAGTACTCCCCCACCGTCCCGGTGGCACGCACGAGCTGGCCTTCGGTCACGCCGTCGGTGGTGCCGTAGACGAAGAGGCCTTCCGACGTCGCAGCGTCACCGTCGCCGTCGGTCGCCTCCTCCTGCAGATAGAAGCCGCTCAGTCCCGGCTTGACGGCCGTGACGACGGCTTCGACGGTCTGTTCGCCCGCGCACGTCTCGTCGTAGGTCTCGCCCGCGCCCTGGATGTCCGAGATCAGGGCGACGGCCGCGCTCGGGTCGCCGCAGGTGTCGGCCGGCGGGTCGGTGGGCGGGTCCGTCGGCGGATCGGTCGGCTCCTCGGAGTTCACGGTGCCGAACGAGCTGGCGGCAGGGCCTTTCCAGGAGCCGTCGATGCGCTGCAGGGACTGCCCGGCCGGTGTGCTGGAGGCCTCGGCGACGCCGATGTCGGTGCTCGTCACGCCGTCCGCAGGACCGCCGACGGCGGCGAACGTGCCCTCGTAGGACAGGAGCTCGACGACCGTTCCGGCGTCGTCCACCAGTGCGACGCCGTCGGGCGAGCCGTTCTGGATGCCGGCGACCTCCCGGACGAGGACACCCGCGTCGGGGACCTGGCCGAGATCGGCGCTGTCGTACGGCGCGCCACCGTTGCCGTTGTAGAAGACCAGCGACCAGCCGGTCAGATCCGTCCCGGCGGGCGCCTGGACCTCCACGGCCTCACCGGTGTCGGCCCCGTCGTTGTCGTAGTGGATCTCGCTGATCACCGCGGGACCGGTGGCGTCCGCGCCGCCGGTCGCGGCGAGCGCGGGGACCACTCCGCCGAGGGAGGCGAGCGCGACGGCGCCGGCGGCCGCTGCCGCCACCCCCGTCGTCCTGGTACGGGTACGGGGATGGCTCACGACCACGTCCTCCTGGGTGTGTGCGCTGGTTCGGGGCGGTCACATCATCACAGCAGCCACCGACGTTCGGAACCGTTGCGGTTCCCGGTTCACGGGTCGTTCACCAGATCGACCACGAAAGGTCGACCCGTCGCCTTCGGAGCGCCCGCACGCAGGACGTGGCACTCTTGGGTCTGAAGGTGCACGACCGGGGGGGATAACGCCATCATTGGTCCCGTTCCGCCACCGTTGGTGCTGGTGGTAGCACCACCAGAGGATGTGCAGGAAGACGTGCAGGAAGGACCGGCGCCACGGCGCCGCGAGGAGGCGATCGTGTGACAACGCCAACGCAGAGGCCGACGAGGCCCGAGGCGGCGCCGCAATCGGCGCGACCCGCGCGCGAACGGACCGTGGGTGAGCTCGTCGCCACCCTCTCGGAGAAGGTCTCGACGGTCGTCCGCAGCGAGATCCAGCTGGCGATCGCGCAGGCGACGGAGAAGGGCAAGAACCTCGGCATCGGCACCGGTTTCCTGGCCGCGGCCGGCGTCGTCGGCCTCTACCTCGTCAACGTCCTCCTCGCCGCCGCCATCCTCGGCCTCGCGACGGTCCTGCCGGGCTGGCTCGCCGCGCTGATCGTCGCGGCCGTCCTGCTGATCGTCATCCTGGTGCTGGCGTTGCTCGGCAAGAAGAAGTTCGACGCCTCGAAGAAGTACGTCCCGGCACCCCAGGAGGGCTTCAAGGAGGACGTCGAGGCCGTGAAGAAGGGGATGCAGCAGTGAGCCGCCAGAGCACGGACAACGGCCCGGGCGCACCACAGCCGCCCAAGCGCACGATTCCTGAGATAGAGGCTCAGCTCGCCAAGTCGAGACTCGAGCTCACCAACGCGGTCGACGAGCTCAGCGACCGCCTGGATCCCCGCATGCAGGTGGAGGCGGCGAAGTCGCAGCTCCGGGACCTTGTCGGGCTGGCGAGCGAGCGCGCCAAGAGCTTCAAGGAGGATGTCACCTCCGGTGACCCGAAAAGCATCGGGATCGTCGTCGTAGGCGTCGCAGCCGTCGGAGTTGTGATTGCTGTCTCGCTCCGGCGCCGCTGACCGCTCTGACGTGCGGGAACACCGCAGGTCAGCGCCTACGGAATGGATGAGTGCCACCTGCACCATGTACGGTGGTTACACGACACAGATGACCACATAACGGGGCCGCACCGCTGGGTGCCTGCCCCGGTTCTATTGGAGGGGGTCGACGCCATGGGGCGCGGCCGTCAGAAGGCCAAGCAGACGAAGGTCGCTCGCAAGCTGAAGTACTTCAGCCCTGAGACCGACTACCGGGCTCTTGAGCGAGAACTCACGTCGCGTTCCGGTGACGCGGACGGTGAGGACTACGACGACATCCCTCCGGCTGACGAGATCCCTCCGGCCGAAGAGATCCCTCCGGCAACCTGGGACGACGTCCGCTCGAGTCGCTAGTCCAGTCAGGTGCGGTACGTACCGACCAGCCGGACGGCTCCGCCGTCGACGCCCTTCGTACCGCGTACGAGATCCCGGTCGTGACCGGGCGTGCCGTCGTCGTCGGTGACCTCGCCGAGGATCCACGCGTCGATGCCCTGCGCCGCCACCGTAGCCAGTGCGGCACCGGCCTGCTCGGCAGGCACGACGGCGACCATGCCGACGCCGAGGTTCAGGGTGCCCTCGAGGTCGCGCCACGGCACGTTGCCGAGCGTGCGTACCAGCTCGAAGATCGGCGGCACCACCCAGCTGGTCCGGTCGACGTCGGCCACGAGACCGGCCGGCAGGACCCGGGCGAGATTCGCCGCGAGCCCGCCGCCCGTGACGTGCGTGAACGCGTGGACCTCCAGCTCGAGGTCGTCGACGAGGGCGAGGCAGGCCGGCGTGTAGAGGCGGGTCGGCTCGAGCAGCTCCTGCCCCACGGTGCGGCCGAGCTCTTCAACGTGACGCTCCAGCGGCCAGCCGGCCACCTCGAGGACCCGGCGCACCAGGGAGTAGCCGTTGGAGTGCAGGCCGGACGAGGCCATCGCCACGAGCACGTCACCCGGACGCACACGCTCGGCGCCGAGCACCGCGTCAGCCTCGACCACGCCGGTGGCCGCACCGGCGACGTCGTACTCGTGCGGCTCGAGCAGGCCCGGATGCTCGGCGGTCTCCCCCCCGAGCAACGGGGTGCCGACGAGGGCGCACGCCTCGGCGATGCCACGCACGATGTCCGCGACCCGCTCCGGAACGACCTTGCCGGTGGCGATGTAGTCGGTCATCAGCAGTGGCCGGGCCCCGACCACCACGATGTCGTCGACGACCATGCCGACGAGGTCGTGGCCGATGGTGTCGTGGATGTCCATGGCCTGCGCGACGGCGACCTTGGTACCGACGCCGTCGGTGGACGTCGCGAGCAGCGGCCGCCGGTAGGCGGCGAGTGCGCTGACGTCCACCAGCCCGGCGAACCCTCCGACTCCGCCGACGACTGCGGGGGTGTGGGTGCCGCGGACAGCCTCCTTCATCAGCTCGACCGCCTTGTCACCCGCCTCGGTGTCGACGCCGGCGGCGGCATAGGTGATCTCGGGCGCGTCTGGCTCGCTCACGGGGCTCCTTCGGCGGACGGGATGGCGCAAGATGCCGGTCAGACGACCGGTTCCGGCGTCGGCAGGTTCTCGCTGGACCGGTCGGAGACCGTGGCACCCTCGCCGATCGGGATCGGGTAGTTGCCCGTGAAGCAGGCGGTGCACAGCCGCTCGCTCGGCAGCGTCGTGGCGGCCACCATGCCGTCGACGGAGATGTAGCCCAGCGAGTCGGCGCCGATGTTGGCGCGGATCTCTTCGATGCTCATCCCGTTGGCGATGAGCTCGGCACGGGTGGCGAAGTCGATCCCGTAGAAGCAGGGCCACTTCACCGGTGGGGAGGAGATGCGCACGTGCACCTCTGCGGCGCCGGCCTCACGCAGCATGCGTACGAGGGCTCGCTGGGTGTTGCCGCGCACGATGGAGTCGTCGACGACGACCAGCCGCTGCCCCTCGATGACCTCGCGGAGCGGGTTGAGCTTGAGCCGGATCCCGAGCTGGCGGATGGTGTCGGTCGGCTGGATGAAGGTACGCCCGACGTAGGAGTTCTTCACCAGGCCTTGCGCGAACGGCAGGCCCGACTCCTGGGCATATCCGATGGCGGCGGGAGTGCCGGACTCCGGGGTCGGGATGACGAGGTCGGCGTCGACGGGGTTCTCCCGGGCGAGGACTCGCCCCATCTCGGTGCGGGCAGAGTTGACCGGTACGCCGGCGATCTTGGTGTCCGGCCGCGCCAGGTAGACGTACTCGAAGACGCAGCCGTGCGGGGTGGCCTCGGCGAACCGGCGCGAGCGTAGACCGTCGGAGTCGATGATGATCAGCTCGCCGGGCTCGACCTCGCGCACGACGGAGGCGCCGACGATGTCCAGGGCCGCGGTCTCCGACGCCACGGCCCAGCCGCTGTGCAGGCGGCCGAGGACGAGGGGGCGCACGCCGTGCCGGTCGCGGGCCGCGTAGAGGGTCTCCTCGTCCATGAAACTCAGCGAGAACGCGCCGTCCAGCAGCGGCAGGACGGACATGGCGATGTCCTCGAGCCTCTCGCCCGGCTCGCCGGTGGTGCCCAGCAGGGCGGTGATCACGGAGGTGTCGGTCGAGGAGCCCTTGCCCATCTCGCCGGAGAGATCCTTTCCGGAGCGCTCCTTGACGATCTCGATGAGCTCGTGCGTGTTGGTGAGGTTGCCGTTGTGGCCCAGCGCCACGGTGCCCGAGGCCGTCGGCCCCAGGGTCGGCTGGGCGTTCTCCCACTCGGACGCGCCGGTGGTCGAGTATCGGGTGTGCCCGACCGCGATATAGCCCTGGAGGGACTCCAGCGCCCGGTCGTCGAAGACCTGGGACACCAGGCCCATGTCCTTGTAGACGAGGATCTGCTCACCGTTGGAGGTGGCGATCCCCGCCGACTCCTGGCCCCGGTGCTGCAGGGCGTAGATGCCGAAGTAGGTCAGCCGAGCGACCTCTTCGCCCGGCGCCCAGACGCCGAACACGCCGCACTCGTCCTGCGCCGTTCTCTCGCCCGGGAGCAGGTCGTGGTTGAGCCGTCCGTCTCCGCGTGCCACGGGCCCATGGTCCCACAGACCTGGGAAGGGGCGTCAGCGCGGTTGGTCACACCGGGCCGAGTGGGCGAGGATCGCCAGCTGGACCCTGTTGTCCAGACCGAGGCGGGTCAGCGCGCTCGAGAGATGGGCCTTCACGCTGGACGTCGACAGGTGCAGCCGCTCGGCGATCTCACCGTTGGACAACCCTTCCGCGACAGCGAGGGCGACGTCCCGCTCGCGCGCGGTCAGTGCCTCCAGGGCCTCCAGTGCGTCCCTGGAGCGGGTGCCGGGTTCGTCCGGCGCCGTCGCGCGGGCGATCAGGCTGCGTGTCACGGCAGGCGACAGGACGGGTTCGCCGTCGGCGACCTTGCGGATCGCCGCGACGATCTCCGTGGGTGGGGTGTCCTTCAGCAGGTAGCCCGCGGCCCCCGCGCGGAGCGCCTCCAGCACGGCTCGGTCGTGCCCGAAGGTGGTCAGCACGAGGACGGCCAGCCCGGGCGAGCGCAGGGAGCGGGTTGCCGCGATGCCGTCGAGCAGCGGCATCCGGATGTCCATCAGGACGACGTCGGGCGCGAGCCTGGCGACCGCGTCGGCAACCTGCGAGCCGTCCCCGACCTCGCCGACGACCTCGAGATCACCGGCGGCGAGCATGAGCCGCAGGCCGGAGCGCACGAGCGGGTCGTCGTCGGCCAGGAGGACACGGATCACGGCACCCACGGTATCCGGGCCTCCAGGCGGAACACGCCGTCCCGCAGTCCGTGCTCGAGCGTCCCGGTGCGGGCGCCGTCGCGATGGATCCGGACCCGTTCCGCAAGGCCGTGCAGACCCACGCGGGCACCGGCGAGCTCGCCCTCCGTGACCCCGACCGGTACGGGGTTGGTGACCGCGACGACGACGCACCCTTCGTCGGTCCTGACGCTCACCCTGACGCCCGCTCCCGGCGCGTGCTTGCGCGCGTTGGTCATGCCCTCCTGGACCACCCGGTAAACCGTCCGGCCGACGGCGTCCGGGATCCCGGCGACGTCGAGGGTCAGCTCGACGCGCTGCCCGCTCGCGGTGACCTCCTCGACCAGGTCCGCGACCTGGTCGAGGCCCGGCTGCGGTGGTGCGGTGGGTTCGTGGTCCGGTTCCGCCGCCCGCAGGACATGTAGCACGCCGCGGAGCTCCTCGAGGGCGACGTGGGCGTTGCGGCGGACGACACCGGCGGACTCCTGGAGCTCCTCCGGCGTCGGCGGGTCGGCCTTCCCGGCGGCGCTCTGCTCGGCCCGGAACTCCAGCGCGCCCGCGTGGACAGCCAGGAGCGAGATCCGGTGGGCGAGGACGTCGTGCATCTCGCGGGCCAGCCCGTCACGCTCGGCCTCCCGGGCCTTCTCGAGCCGCAGCTCGGACTCTCGGCGGACGGCGTCGGTCTGCTCGCGCAGGGCGAGCACCACCTGGCGCCGCGCACGCACAGCCAGCCCCGCGGCCACGGAGAGCGAGAGCGTCGCACCGATGAGGAGCATCCACACGAGCGGCAATCCGAGATACCCGGGGAAGTACTCCCACACGTACGGCGCACCGAGCAGCAGCGCGGCGGGCACCATGGGCACCGACCAGCGCCAGCCGCGGTGCACGGCCAGGTTGAAGAACGCCACCAGCACCGCGCCGGTCGCCGTGTTCGAGAACGCCGCGACGGCGACGGCCACGACGCCGAGGGCGACCGGGAACCGGCGCCTCCACCACAGCGCGAGGCAGAGCAGCGCGCCGGCGGAGAGGTCTGCCAGAAAGAGCCAGCGGGGCAGTGGCACCTCCGCGAGGAAGCTGTACCGCTCGCCCAGCCAGACCGCCACGGCGAGGAGGAAGAACGCGACGTCCACCGCCCAGTCCCGCCCGGTGCGGCGGCCCGGCGACCCGTTGACGACCGACGGGTCGGCGGCACGCGCCAGCTCGCCCGGGAGCATCCACGCGTCCAGCGGACGGTCCGTCGCCATGTGGACGAGAGTAGGGCTCCTTAAGTCTTCCGAGACCTGGCCGATCGGTCAGGATCCTGGCCGATCGGCCGTGGTGGCGGGTGGCCCGCACCCGCGAGCCTGGGACGCATGGGTGAGACAGCTCCAGCCGCCTTCGAGCTCGACGCGCTGACGAAGGACTTCTCGGGGACCCTCGCGGCCGATGCCGTGTCCGTGTCGGTGCCGGTCGGGTCACTCACCGGCCTGGTCGGCCCCAACGGCGCCGGGAAGACCACCTCCCTGTCGATGGCCGTCGGCCTGCTCCGGCCCGACTCGGGCACCGCGCGCGTCCACGGCATCGACGTCTGGGCCGGCCCCACCCGCGCGAAATCGCTGCTCGGTGTCCTTCCCGACGGACTGGCGCTGCCGGAGCGGCTCACCGCCGGTGAGCTCTTGCGGTACTGGGGCCTGCTGAGAGGGATGACCCCGGACGTCATCGCCTCCCGGACCGGCGAGCTGCTCCGCATCCTCGAGCTCGACGAGGCGGAGGCCAAGGGCGTCCGGGTCATCGAGTACTCCACGGGCATGCGGAAGAAGGTCGGGCTCGCGACCGCTCTCCTGCACGCGCCGAAGGTGCTCGTGCTCGACGAGCCGTTCGAGGCGGTGGACCCGGTGTCGGCGCGGGTGCTGCGCGCGATCCTGCGCCGGTTCGTCGCGGCCGGCGGGTCGATCGTCATCTCCTCCCACGTCATGTCGCTCGTGCAGGACCTCTGTGACCGGGTCGCGATCATCGCCCGGGGCCAGGTGGTCGCCGACGGCCCGCTGGCCGAGGTGCGCGGCGAGGACACCCTGGAGGATGTCTTCGTCCGGCTCGTCGGCGAGCGGACCATCGCGGAGGAGGAGCTGGCGTGGTTGGGCTCCTGATTCGTCTGCGGTTCGCGATCCAGTCACACACGCTGCCGTGGAAGCGGTTCCTGGGACTGACATTCGGGGTCGTCGGCGTCGTCCTGACCTGGGCGGCGGTCATCGCCTCCGAGCCGGCGGCCCGGCACGACGTCGCGGTCGTGGCGCTGACGATGTGGTTCGTGGGCTGGCTCGTCGGGCCCATCCTCACGTCGGGTGCCAGCGTGCTGAGGCCGGAGTACTTCACCCTGCTGCCGCTCGACGGCCGGCGGGTGGGACTCGGCCTGCTCGCCACCGTCTTCGTCGGGGTCGGCGGCGCCATCACGGTGCTCGGCCTGTCGGCCGTCGTGGCGTACGGCGTGATCAGTGCCGCCTGGTGGGCCGTCCTCGTGGCCGTGGTCGCGACGGTGTTGTTCACGGTGGCGACGGTCGGGCTGTCCCGCGCCGTCTACGCGCTGCTGGGCGCGGCGATGAAGTCGCGGCTCGGGGTCGAGCTGGCCGCCATCCAGTACGGGGCTCTGATTGCGTGCATGTTCGCCGGCTGGCTCGTCGTCGCTCCCGTGGTCACCGTCGTGCCGGTGTTCCTCTCCGGCGGGCTCGGCGGCGCCCCCGCCGCGGTGCTCGACCGGACACCGGCCGGCTGGGCCATCGGTTCCGTGGACGCCGCCGCCGCGGGCGACGCCCCGGGTGCCCTGGGACTGCTCGCTCTCCTCGCGCTGTTCGCGGCGGCCGCCGTCGTCGCCGCCGTCCATCTCCTCACCCCGGACGTCGACGGACGGGCCAGCAGGCGCCGGCTGCGACCGCCGACGGTCCGGGTCGCGCCGCGTCGACCCATCCTGCCTGCCACGCCGCTCGGGGCCGTCGTCGGGAAGGAGCTGCGGACCTGGTGGCGCGACCCCTGGCGCAGCCTCGAGGTTCGCTCGTCCATCTGGTTCGGGATCTTCATGGCGATATTCCTGACGATCGCCGGAGCGGGCGACTGGGCGGCGTGGGCCGCTGTCGCGGTCTGCCTGATGGTGGCGGCGAGCGGGGCGAACCTCTACGGGCAGGATGGCACCGCGCTGTGGCAGCTGGTGGTCGCGCAGTCCCCCGAGGCGATCCGGGCGGATGTCCGCGGCCGCCAGGTGGGGATCGTCGCCTCGATCGGACTGCCCGCCATCGCGCTCTGCGGGGCCATCACCGCCCTCACGGGCTCGTGGGACATGGCAGTGCTCGTGCTGACCGCGATCGTCGTGGTGCTCGGAGTCGGCAGCGGCATGTCCGCGCTGCTGTCCGTGCTGGCGGTGACTCCTGGTGTGGACCCCGCGCGACGCGCCAACCCCACTGACGCGGGCGAGAACAGCCTGGCGATCCAGGTCGCGATGTGGTTGACGATGACCATGGCCGTGCCGACGCTCCTGCCCCTGGCCCTCCACCTCTTCGGCGGCTGGGGCGCGGACGCCTGGTGGGCGCGGCCGGTACTGCTGCTGCTCGCTCTGCTCCACGGAGGAGTGGTCGCGTGGGCCCTGGGCGGGATCGCAACCCGCCGGCTCACCGCGCGGTTGCCCGAGACGTTCGCCCGCCTGCGCTTCCCGACGCTGCGGGTTGCGGGCGCGTCCGCCGGCGGCGGGCTGCTCGGCGCGTTCGAGCGGCAGACCGAGAAGGCCGCGCACGACGCCCGCAAGGCTGCCGAGGGCAAGCGGAAGGTCATCGAGGAAGTGACCGAGCCGACGTCGTCCTAGCTGGTGGGCCGGGCCAGCTCGGGCGGCGTCCAGCCGGAGAACCTAGCCATGCCGTCGAGCATGAGGCGGCTCGGAACTCTCCTGAGCGCGGCGTTGCGTACGGCCACCAGCAGCGGATCGCGGAGCTGTTCGCCGATCCGCGCGACGGCCCAGGCCGCGCGCAGCACCCCGGCTGTCCGGGGCTGCCGGGCGGCGTCGTAGGCGCTCAGCCCCTCGATGACGGACGCTGAGTCGGTGACCGCGGCGGCGAGAACCACACCGTCCTCGATCGCCTGGCAGCCGCCCTGGCCGACGTTCGGCGGCATGGCATGGGCGGCGTCCCCGACGAGGGCGACACGATCCCGCACGAGAGTCGGCAAGGGCTCGGGCAGCGCATGGAGGTCGAAGCGCTGGATCTGGTCCGGCGTCGTCGTCGCCAGCACGGCCGGGATCGGTTCGTGCCAGCCGCGGAAGGCTCGGCGGGCGGCCGCGAGATTGTCCGCGGGATCGTCGGTGCCCCGTCCGGGCGGTCCCACCGACGTCGCGTACCAGTACAGCCGCTCGTCCGCCATCGGGAGCACGCCGAACTCGCCGACCGGGCCCCACGTCTGCGTCATCCGGGTGACGCCTGGGTTCTCGGTGACCGCGAGCCAGGTGGTGGACCCGACGTAGCGCGGCGCCGGGGCGTCCGGGACGACGGCGGGGCGTAGCCGGCTCCAGGCACCGTCGGCGGCGACCACGAGATCCGCCTCCGTCCGGGTGCCGTCGTCGCGGACCACGGCGGCGGTGCGGTCGTCCGTTCCGGTCTCGACGGCGCAGACCGGGGTGGCGTACTCCACGGCGCGTCCGAGGCCGTCGAGCAGCGCGGCCTGCAACTCCGCACGGTGCAGGACCAGCGCGACGTCGCCGAGCCGGGACGCCATCTGCTCGGGATCGGCCTCGACGAGGTGCCGGCCCCGCGTGTCGCGCATCGCCGCTGGGTGCGCCGGGGAACCGAGGGCGCGTACGGCCTCCCCCACCCCGGCGGCGTCGAGCGCGCGCAGCGCGTTGGCGAGCAGGACGATGCCGGCGCCGGTGGTGCGTGGCTCGGGCGTACGCTCGAGGACGCGCACGTCCCAGCCGCACCGGCGCAGCGCCACCGCCGTGGTGAGGCCGCTGATGCCGGCTCCGACGACGATCGCGCTGCCCCTCATGGGACCACCTCGAACAGGGTGCGCCGCTCGGGCACGTCGACGGAGACGAGCTTGACGCGCACACGCTCGCCGACCGGCAGGTTCTCACCCTCCACCCGGCCTTGGACGGCAGCCGACCCGACGGCGACGGTGCCGCGCTGCACCCCGTCGCGCTCGCCGTCGTCCGTCTCCAGGATGACGCCGTCGAAGACCTCGCCGACGTGCCGCTCGAGGACCAGCGCCTCGAGGGCGTCCACGGCGCCGCGCTCGAAGGCGTTGGCGCGCCTGGTCGTCCTCGCCATGGTGCGGGGCAGCCCCGGCAGGGCGTCGAGGACCCAGGCCGGGACCTCGGTGCCCGCGCAGTGCGCCCGGCAGACCTCGAGGGCGTAGCGGTCCACGAGGCGGCGCAGCGGTGCGGTGACGTGCGCGTAGTGCGCGGCGATGGCGGCGTGCCGGGTGTTCGGCTCCTGCTCACCGGCGTCGCTCCGCTCGCCGACGCCGAGAGCGAGGTAGCCGGCGCCGCGAAAGAGCAGCGTCGCCTCGTCGAGGAAGGCCGCGTGCGACGGGACGGCGGAATCGAGCGTTCGGAGCAGCTCGCTGTACGTGGTCTCCTCGGGCCAGTCGATGCCCAGCGCCTTCGCGGTGCGGCGGAGCCTGGCGACATCACGCGGGTCGGCAGGAGGCAGGGTGCGCAGCACGCCGACCCCGGCCTCAAGCATCATCTCGGCGGCGGCCATTCCGGTGAGCAGCGAGATCTGGGCGTTCCAGCCCTCGGCCGGGAGGGTCGCCCGGTGCGTGAGGGTGAACCCGTGGTCGTTCTCCTCGACGCGCTGCTCAGGGATGTCGAGGGAGACACCGCCGCGGGCACGCTCGATCTTCTGCCGCAGCTCACCGACCGTGCGCAGCAGCATCGGCATGTGCTCGGGCACTCCGACGGGCAGGGCGCCGCCGTCGTCGTGGGCCGCCTGGACCTGCTCGTAGGTCAGCTGCGCGCGGGAGCGGACCATGGCGTGCTCGACGCGGGCCCGCACCAGCTGGCCGGCCCTGTCCAGGCGGAGCTGCCACAGGTACGCGGGGCGGTCCTGGTCGGGCAGCAGGCTGGCGGCACCGGCGCTGAGGGCCGGCGGGTGGAGAGGGAACGCTCCGGCCGGCCCGTACACGGTCACGCCACGCTCGTGGACCTCCCGATCCAGGGCCCCGCCGGGGGTGACGAACGTCGCGAGCGAGGCGATGGCGTACCGGACGAGGTAGCCCTCGCCGTCGGGCTGGATGTGCAGCGCCTGGTCCAGGTCGTGCGAGCCCGACGGGTCGATCGTGACGAAGGGGACGTCGGTGGCGTCCAGCTCGGGGACCGGGCTCGGGGGCGCATCCGCCGCGGCCTCCGCCTCGGCAGTCACCTCCGGAGGAAAGCCCGGGTCGATCTCCAGCTCCGCGCGGAGCCGCTCGAGCGCCACCGCCACCCGCTCCGGGGCAGCGACGTGCAGTGCGAGGTGGCGGGCGGGCACGGTCAGCTCTCCTCCTCGTTGCGCTGGCTCCCGGCGGCGGGCCGGCCGATGCGGTGCTCGCGGCTCGACAGGGACACCCGGTCCACGAGCAGGGCGACCGCCGCGCCGAGGAGGCCGCCGAAGAACCCGAGGCCCAGGAAGATCAGCCAGAACAGGTCGTTCCGGCTCAGTCCGCTGGACCCGGGCATACCGGAGAGCACGAGCGACGCGAGCGCACCGAGCAGGATCCCGACGAGGATGAACCGGCCGTATCGCGGCGCACGGCGCATCCTGCGGCGGTCCAGGGCCTTCGCGACCGGGACCTCCTCGGGCTCCGCCTTGGACTCAGGCTGTGTCACGCTGCGAACCTACCTTGATCAGGGGCAGCACCGGGCTGAGGTCGGCCCGGGCGCCGGAGGCGGACACGCCGCCGGAGGCGACGGCGTCGTCCCACGTGAGGCGGCCGGTCGCCAGGGCGAGCCAGGTGCTCTCGTCGGTCTCGACGACATTGGGTGGTGTGCCGCGTGTGTGCCGGGGGCCGTCGATGGCCTGCACCGCTCCGGCCGGCGGCACGCGCACCTCCACCGACCTGCCCGGCGAGCTCACGGCCAGCTCCTCGAGGGTGAAGCGGACGGCCTTGCGCACCGTCCGCGTGTCCGGCTCCGTCCGGGTCCGGGCGCCGTCGAACGCGCGCACCCACTCGGACAGGGCGCGCATGCCCTCGCTCTGGTCGATCCGTCGGCGCACACCTGAACGGTAACCGCTGGGGCGAGCGAGGACATGCGCGAGGCCGGACCCGGCGGGCCCGACCTCGCGGCTGGCGTTCTGTGTCAGGAGGTGCGCTCAGCCGGACGCCGACGGGCGGACACCATGGTCAGGATCCCGAGCAGGACCAGTGCGGCGGAAACGGCGCCCAGCATCGTCGTCCCCGCGCCGGTCTCGGGGAGGGTCTCGAGCGACCCGTCGTCCGTCGTCGGCCCCTGGCCCGGCGTCAGCCCGCCGTCGTCGAGCACCTCGAGCTCCAGCGGGACGGTTTGCATGCTGTCCTCGTTGGCGCCGAAGACGAGCTCGAAGGTGACGGCGTCGCCCACCTCGTAGGCTTCCAGGTCCGGCATGGTGAAGCTGATGGTCGCCCGACCGGTGTCGTCCAGGTCCGGGACCACGCTGTTGTCGATCGGGAACTCGCCGATCTGAGTACCGTCCATCAGCACGGTGACCGCCTCGGGCTTGGGCTCGTCGTTGGTGAACGAGAGCGAGGCCAGCTCGATCACGACCTCCTCGCCACCGGACGTGGCCGTCGGGTCGCTGACGAAGCTCACTCCGATCGAGCGCTGCGTGTACTCCGGTGCCACGGCCCCGGCCCCGGCCTCGACCTCGGCGAAGTAGTCCACCAAGAACTGGAGGTCGGTGGTCCCCGTGTCCAGGTAGTTCACGCCCTCGGTGAAGGTAGTGAAGTTGTCGCCACCCGCCAGGAGGAAGTTGTTGCCGGCCACCGTGTAGGTCGCATCGGGGTCGATCGGCTCGCCGTCGACCAGCACCTGGGTGATGTGGCTCCCGGCCTGGGCGCTCGGGTCGTAGTAGTAGGTCACGTTGCTGGACAGTCCCAGGCGCAGGAGCGGCCGGTCAGCGCCCTCCGGCTGCCACTGCTCCTCGAGCACCTGGATCAACTGGCCGCCGGTCAGGTCTACGGTCGCGATGGTGTTCCCGAAGGGCTGGACGTCGTAGGCCTCCTTGTACGTGACCTCACCCGCCGAGAAGTCGTTGCGGACGCCACCCGAGTTCATCACGCCGATGTCCGCGCCGGAGATCTGGTTGGCGCTCCACAGCGCCACGTCACCGAGGAAGTTCCCGATGGTGGACTCCACGCCGCGGTTCTCGCCTCCGGCGCCGCGGAGCAGGTCCTCGGAGGCCTCTCCGATGACCGCCTGGCCCGCAATGTCGGCCTGGGCGACGGCCGCTTCCACCAGGGCCGCGACCTCCGGGTCTGGGTCGTAGCCGCCGGCCGCGAGATCGATGTTCCCGGCGTCGCCGAACTCGACGGAGTCGTCCGCCGGGTCGTAGGTGAAGGCCAGGTGAGCGAGGTGGGATCCGAAGTAGCCGGGTTGGATCGTGACGACAGGGTTGCCCTCGATGCCGGTGATCGTGTCATCGACTGTGGTGTGGGTGTGGCCTCCGACCAGCGCGTCGACGTTGGCGTTGAGACCCGCCGCGACTCGAGTCGGCTCCGCGTGGGCGAGCGCGATGACGACATCGGCCTCACCGTTGTCGGGGTCGCCGTCGCTGAGGGCGTCGGCGGCCCGGTTGATCGACGGCGCCTCGTCCTCCCAGTTGATCCCGGCGATGCCCTTAGGGTTGACGAGGCTCGGCATCTCGGTGGTGACGGCTCCGACGAAGCCGACATCCACGCCGTTCGGCGAGGTCCAGACGTCGTACGGGCTCAGATCGTCGTCCGCCCCGTACTCGGCCAGGGGCGTACCTCCGGCATTGGCAGCAAGATGGCTGAACTCTGCGAGGTCACTCACGCGGCCAGCGAGGTCGTCGTACCCCTGGTCGAACTCGTGGTTCCCGGCGGCCGAGGTGAACAGGTCCATCTCGTTGAGGATCTCGATCGTGGGCACGTCGTCCTGCACGCCGGAGACGTAGGCTGAGCCCCCGATGTTGTCACCGACGGACACGAAGACGGTGTCCTCGTTCGCGTCGCGGAAGGAGTTGACAGCGCCTGCCAACAGGGCTGCACCGGGCTCTTCGATCGTCCCGTCGTCCTCGTCGGTTGTCGTCTCGATGTGTCCGTGGAGATCGGTGACGGCCAGCACGTCGACGGAGACAGAGCCGTCCGCCTCGACGCTCATCGGGGTCGTGGTCACGGTGTCCGCCGCCGCGGGCAGGGCGGTCAGACCGACGGCGCAGAGGGACAGGGCACCGAGCGTGGCAGCCGGGCGCACGGGGGCTGCGCGGCGGCGCGCGCGTGCGGATCGCATCAGGGAGACCTCGGAGGATGGGGAGCGGGGTTCGCTCGGATGCTAACGGCCCGGACGGGGCCCGGATCACGGTTCCGGTGCTCCATGGTCAAAGTTCACGGAGCGTTCACTCGACCGCTCGGCTGGCCGAGGTGCTAGACCAGGGTGGTGACCTCTCCCGCGCCCACCGACCCGGTGTCCGAGCGCGCCCGGTGGCGCGCCTTCGCGGTCTGCCTGGGCGCAGGATTCATGACGCTCCTCGACGTCTCCATCGCCAACGTCGCGCTGCCATCCATCGAGGACTCGCTCGACGCGGACCCGAGCGAGCTGCAGTGGATCATCGCCGGCTACAGCCTCGCGTTCGGTCTCATGCTCGTCCCGGCCGGGCGGTTCGGTGACGTGCTCGGCCGGCGCGGGGTGTTCGTCACCGGCCTCGTCGGCTTCGTCGTGTTCTCCGCGGCGTGCGGGCTCGCACCCTCCGCCGAGGCGCTGGCGGTGCTGCGGCTGCTGCAGGGACTGAGCGCCGGGATCCTCAACCCGCAGGTCGTCGGGCTGATCCAGGAGCTGTTCCGGGGGTCGGAGCGCGGTCGTGCGTTCGGATACTTCGGAGCGACCGTCGGGATCGCGACCGCCACCGGTCCGCTGCTCGGGGGCGTTCTCATCGCGATGTTCGGCCAGGACGAGGGCTGGCGCGCCGTCTTTCTCGTCAACGTCCCGATCGGTCTGGCGCTGGTCCCGCTCGCGTTGCGCTACATCCCGGCGGCACGACCTGCGCGGCGCCGGGCCTCGCTCGACGTCGACATCGTCGGTCTGGCGCTCGTGGGAGCAGCGGTCGTGTGCGTGATGCTGCCGTTCGTCGTGGCAGCCGAGGGGCAGGGCACCGGCTCGCCCTGGTGGCTGGTGGGCATCGGTGCCGCCCTGTTCGGCGCCTTCGTCCTGTGGGAGCGGCGGGTCGAACGGACGGGCCGCTCGCCGGTGGTGACGTCGTCCCTGGCGCGAACCCGTTCGTTCTCGTTCGGCATCGTGGTGGGCACCGCCTACTTCGGTGGCTTCACCGGAGTCTTCCTGCTCGGCACGCTCTACCTCCAGCAGGGCCTCGGGCTCACCGCGCTCCAGGCAGGGCTGACGCTGACGCCTTTCGCGCTGCTCGGTGCGCTCTCGGCCTCGCGCAGCGGACGCCTGGTCCAGCGCTTCGGCCGCTGGACGGTCGTCGGTGGCATCGTCGTGATGTGCCTCGGGATCATCGGTGTGGACCTCGTCGTCGCCTCCATCGACGGCCCGGGTGCCGCGGTGGCCATGGCCGCCTTCCTGGGCCTCGCCGGGCTCGGGAACGGCATCGTCATCTCGCCGAACCAGACGCTGACCCTCGCCGAGGTGCCGGTAGAACGGGGTGGATCGGCCGGTGGCGTGCTGCAGACCGCACAGCGGATCGGCGCGTCCATCGGCGTCGCGATCATCGCGTCCGTGTTCTTCGCGGGCCTCGGTGACAGCTCTGGCGCCGCCAACGGGTACGGGCCCGCGATGAGCCAGGGCCTGATCGTGACGTTGGCGCTGCTGGGCGTGGCCCTTGTCGCCGCGCTGACCGACGCGCTGCGCCGGCGTCGGCTGGCCCCGGCCGGCTGAGGTCAGACGCCGCCGAGCCGGTCCTCGACGCGGCGGACCTTCTCGGTCAGCTGACCGGTGTGGCCCGGCCGGATGTCGGCCTTGATCACCAGGCTCACTCGCGGGCTGACCGCGGTCACCGCCTCCGTGGCGCGCTTGATCACCCCGAAGACCTCGTCCCAGTCCTCGCCCTCGATCGTGGTGAACATCGCCGTCGTCTCGTTCGGCAAACCGGACTCGCGAACGATCCGGACGGCCTCGGCGACGGCGGCGCTCACCGACCCGTCGGGAGTGTCCGGGGTGGTCGGGGCGACGGAGAAGGCGACCAGCATGCGCTCAGAGTAGGGCGCCGACGGCGGACCGAGCCGCGGCGACACGGCCGGCATCCGTCGTCGTGAAGGTGTCGTCCCCGCCACCGGGGCCCGTCGGACCGGCAGTCGTCGCGGCGGAGGCGCTGAGGTGGACCGCGGTGGCGCCGGCGTCGCGCAGGGCGGGGACATGGTCGGCACGTACCCCTCCTGCGGCGATGATCTCCAGCCGACCCACCGCAGCCTCCGCGACTGCCTCGATCACCTGGACGCCCTCGAGGGCGCGAGGGACCCCGCCCGAGGTGAGCAGGCCAGAGACCCCGCAGGCGAGAAGATCGTCGACGAGGCGTGCCGGGTCGAGCCGGCCGGCACCGAGGAGCACGTCGACGCACCGGTGAACGACCACCGGGAGCCCTTCGGTCGCGCGGGTCAACAGCTTGAGCGTGCGACCGTCCAACCCGTCCTCCGCCAACGCTCCCATCACGACTCCGGATGCCCCCGCGTCGATCAGCGTCTCGACGTCGCGCACCATCGCCGAGACCTCGGTCGCGGTGTACCGGAAGCCGCCCGCGCGCGGCCGAACCAGTACACGGACCGGGATCTCCAAGGACGCCGCGAGCTCGGTCTGTCCGACGCTGGGGGTGAGCCCGCCGAGCGGCAGAGCCTGACAGAGCTCGATCCGATCGGCCCCGGATGCTCGGGCGACTCGCGCGCCTTCGACGTCACCTACCGCGATCTCGAGAAGCATCTCGGTCATGGTCCCACGCGTGGGACTCACGGCCCCCATGCGACGTAGTCGTCGAGGCTGTGGACGAGCTCGTACCTGACGCTCTGCGCCTTCTCGCTGCTGAGCTTCCAGTCGCCGTCCCGCCAGACGAGGTCCGCGGTGACCGCTACCAGGTGCGGCGGGCCGTCCTCCTCACCGGCCTCGACCACGATGGCGATGCTGGCGCTGTCCTCGTCTGCCTCTCGGACGGCGTACCCGGCGATCACCGGGTCGTAGGGGCCGACGTCGACCGTTCGGACCCGGTCGAGCATCTCCTCGCGACGAGGTCCGTCGGCCACCGCGTACTCGGCGAACGCTTCCACCAGGTCCGGGTTCACCGCCTGGGCCAGGCCGTTGGCGAGGAACAGCAGCGCGCCGCCCGTGCTGTGCTGGTAGCAGTAGCGGTAGCCCGCCTCGGCGGTGGCGGCAGGCCCGGCCTGCTCGGAGGCCGGGTAGCCCAGATGGGAATCCTCGACCCAGTCGACATCGAGGGCAGCGGGATCGACGTCCGGCTTCACCGACAGACCGCACACGCTCGCGTCCGCAGCCTCGCTGGTGGGTGCTGCGCCGCTGGGTGACTCGCTGCTGGGTGACTCGCCGCTGGGTGACTCGGAGGTGGGTTGGTCATCGCCACCTGACGTGGGCTCATCGTCGGAGGTGCACGCGCCGAGCATCAGACCGAGCGCCGCCACGGCGCCGAGCAGGAGACGGCGGCGCGGTGCGGGAGGTGTGGTGGTCGACATGGGGTGCTCCTCGTCCCTGGCGCCGGGTCAGGCGAAATGGCGCGGCAACGTACCCGCCGAGACCTCGCGCAGCTCGCTCACCGGAAGGTCGACCGCGGCCCCGCCCGGCAGGCCGAGGCGCAGCTCGTCGCCGCCGGTGGTGCCGATTCGCAGGGCCGGCACGCCGCGGGCGGCACACAGCTCCTCGAGCACGGGCTCCTGCCCGGTGGCGACGGCGACCAGGGCCCGGGCACCGGACTCGGAGAACAGGGCCGTCGCGGCGTCGATGCCGTCACGCTCGAGCACGCCGATCAGGTCGATCTCGGCGCCCACCCCGAACCGGGTGACGGCGTCGATCAGGGCCTGCGACAGGCCGCCGGCGGAGAGGTCGTGCGCGGCGTGCGCGGTCCCGCCGGCAGCACCGGTCAGGACCTCGGCGAGTGCCCGCTCGGCCTCGAGGTCCACGCGCGGCGGTACGCCCCCGAGGTGAGAGTGGACGACGTCGGACCAGACAGACCCGTCCAGCTCCTCCGCGGTCGTCCCCAGCAGGTAGACCGCTCGGCCGGTCTCGGTCCAGCCCGACGGCGTGGCCCTGGCGACGTCGTCGAGGACGCCCAGTACGCCGACGACCGGCGTCGGGTTGATGGAGGAGTCGATCCGGCCCGGCTCGCCGGTGCCGTTGTAGAGGGAGACGTTGCCCCCGGTCACGGGGATCGCGAGCTCCTGGCAGGCGTCCGCGAGGCCGGTGATGGCCTCGACGAGCTGCCACATGGCGTCCGGGTCCTCGGGCGAGCCGAAGTTCAGGCAGTCGGTGACGGCGAGCGGGCGGGCGCCGACCGTGGCAACGTTGCGGTACGCCTCGGCGAGCGCCTGCGCCGCACCCGTGCGCGGGTCGAGCTTGGTGAAGCGGCCGTTGGCGTCGGTGGCGACGGCGACCCCGAGCCCGGTGGCCTCGTCGACTCGCACCACGCCGGCGTCATCGGGCTGGGAGAGGGCGGTGTTGCCCTGGACGTACCGGTCGTACTGGTCCGTGACCCATGCCGCCGATGCCAGGTTCGGCGAGCCCGCGAGCGCGAGGATCTGGTCGCGCAGCGCGGCGGCGTCGCTCGGGCGGGCCAGCGCGGCTGCCGTGTCGGCGGCGAGCCGGTCCTGCCAGGCCGGACGGGCGTACGGGCGGTCGTAGACCGGCCCCTCGTGGGCGACGGTCTTGGGGTCGACGTCGACGATGCGGTGACCGTGGTGGTCGATGGTGAGCCTGCCGTCCCCGGTGACCTCACCGATGACGGCGGTCTCGACGTCCCACTTGCCGGTGACGGCGAGGAACTCGTCGAGCTTGTCGGGCGCGACGACGGCCATCATCCGCTCCTGCGACTCGCTCATGAGGATCTCGCCGGCGTTGAGGGACGGGTCGCGCAGCAGCACGTTCTCGAGGTCGACGTGCATGCCGGAGTCGCCGTTGGAGGCCAGCTCGGAGGTGGCGCACGAGATGCCGGCGGCGCCGAGGTCCTGGATGCCCTCGACGACGTGCGCGGCGTACAGCTCGAGGCAGCACTCGATGAGGACCTTCTCCATGAAGGGGTCGCCGACCTGGACGCTGGGCCGCTTGGTGGGCATCCCGTCCTCGAAGGTCTCCGACGCGAGGATGGAGGCACCACCGATGCCGTCGCCACCGGTACGGGCGCCGAACAGGACCACCTTGTTGCCGGCGCCGGAGGCGTTGGCCAGGTGGATGTCCTCGTGCCGCAGCACGCCGACGCACAGGGCGTTGACGAGTGGGTTGCCCTGGTAGGAGGCGTCGAACTCGGTCTCACCGCCGATGTTGGGCAGACCCAGGCAGTTGCCGTAGCCGCCGACGCCGGCGACGACGCCGTGCACCACGCGCGCGGTGTCGGGGTGGTCGACGGCGCCGAAGCGCAGCTGGTCCATGACCGCCACGGGCCGGGCGCCCATGGAGATGATGTCGCGAACGATGCCCCCGACGCCGGTGGCGGCGCCCTGGTACGGCTCCACGAAGCTCGGGTGGTTGTGCGACTCGACCTTGAAGGTCACGGCCCAGCCGTCGCCGATGTCGACGACGCCCGCGTTCTGCCCGATGCCGACCAGGAGGTGCTCGCGCATCGCGTCGGTGGTCTTGTCCCCGAACTGGCTCAGGTGCACCTTCGAGGACTTGTACGAGCAGTGCTCGGACCACATCACCGAGTACATGGCCAGCTCGGCAGCGGTGGGGCGGCGGCCGAGGAGGGCGACGATGCGGTCGTACTCGTCGCGCTTGAGGCCCAGCCCGGCGTACGGGAGAACTTCGTCCGGGGAGGCGGCGGCCCGCTCGACGGTGTCGGGTGCGGAGGCGGCGGTCTGGGTGGCCGGGTGGTCAGCGGGAGCGGTCACCGGTTGATTCTACCGGGGGCAGCACCCGTTTCCGGGGCGTGCGCCCGGGGGCTGGGCGATGATGAGGTGTGCTGCCCGAGATCACGGAGCCCGTCGACCTGTGCCTGCCCTCGGGTGCGCTCAACCCGGCGGCGGTGGGTTGGTCCCGCACGCCGCTGCACCGCGCCAACCTGCGGCTCAGCGGGCCCGCGGACCGCGCCGCGGGCGGCAGAGCGCTCGGCGACGCCCTGGGTCGAGCGGCCATGTGGAGCCGGACGAAGCGGTGGGAGTACTGGTGCGCCATCACCCCGACGCACGTGGTCAGCGTCACGGTCTCGTCATTGAACTACGCGGGCGTCCACCAGGTGTGGGTGCTCGACCGTGCCACCGACGAGGAGATCGACTGCTCGGTCACGACACCGCTCGGCGCGGACGTGCGGATGCCGGCCACCGTGGGTGGCGGACCCGTGCGTGCCCGTGCGGGCCGCCTCGCGATCGCCGTGGACCCGACGGGTTCCGGGCCCCGGCCAGGTGCCCGCCTACGGGTGGTCACGCCGCGCATCCGGCTCGACCTGCGCATCGACGTCCCGGCGGGGCACGAGTCCCTGGGCGTCGTCGTGCCGTGGAGCGACCGCCAGTTCCAGTACACGGTCAAGGACGTCGCGCTGCCGGTCTCCGGGACGTTGTGGGTCGACGACCGGGAGGTGCTGATCGACGCCGGTGCACCGTCCTGGGCGGTGATGGATGTCGGCCGCGGCCGCTGGCCGTACTCGGTGATGTGGAACTGGGCCACCGGCTCGGGCGTCGTCGACGGCGTCGTGACGGGTCTGCAGCTCGGCGGCAGGTGGACGGACGGCACCGGCTCCACCGAGAACGCGTTGATCCTCGACGGTCGGTTGCACTACGTGGGCGAGGACCTGTCGTGGGCATACGACGAGATCGACTACACCGCCCCGTGGTTCATCACCGGCCCGAGGGTCGACGTCCGGCTCGAACCCTGGGCGGAACGCTCGTCCGCCATCCGGCTCGGGATCATCTCCTCGGTGCAGCACCAAGTGTTCGGCACGTGGTCCGGCTGGGTGGTCGACGACGACGGCGAGCGCCGCAGCGTCGACGGCCTCGTCGGGTTCGCGGAGGACGTCGCGAACCGCTGGTGAGCCCCGCCGTCAGGTCGCCGGCGGCTCGCTCCCGGCTCGCTGGGTGCCGGCGTGCAGCACCTTCTCGTTCACCGGCTCCTGCCCGGACGCCCGGCGACGACGCAGGTAGGCACGCGCCTCCTCCTGCCGCTCCTGCTCGATCCCGGTGGCGATGGTGGCGCGCAGGTGCTCCGGCGAGTAGCCGAACGCGTCGACGAGGTCGCGGGCGTGCGGACGCAGCCGCGTGAGCAGGCGGTCGACGTAACTGGTGACCGTCTTGGCCCGCTGCGCCGAGATCCGCCCGTTCATCAGGTACCAGGCGAGGTTCTTCTCGACGAGCGTGAGCCCGTACAGGTCACGCAGCGTGGTGAGCACCTCCCGCGTGGCGGAGTCGCGCACGGTCGGCAACGCGGCGGTGAACGCCTCCCACTGCAGCAGCTCGGCGTGCGCACGGGCGGCCTCGATGAGTTCGTGCTGGTGCGCGTTGAACAGGGCGGCCGCCTCGGCAGGCGGCGCCTTGCGTACCGACCGCAACGCGAGCGCGATCTCCTCGATCATGGCCTCGACGCGGTCCTCGAGCAGCTCGCGCTGGGTGTCCGCCTCCCTGAGCTGACCGGCCGAGCGGGCACGCGAGCCGCTGTCGCGGATCGACTGGGCGGTGCGGCGCAGCGGCGTGCGGTGCAGGGTCATGTCGGCGGCGCGCTCGGCGACCCAGCGGACGGCGCCGGCGATGTCGACCTGCGCCATCTCCTTGCCGTAGTCGGTGAGCAGGCGCTTGCCGACCAGCTGGAGCAGGACGTTGTTGTCCCCCTCGAAGGTGACGTAGACGTCCATGTCCTGCCACAGTCCGGTCAGCCGGTTCTCCGCGATGTAGCCGGCGCCGCCGCAGGCCTCACGGGCCTCCTGGAGCGACTCGAGGGCGAGCCAGGTGGTGACCGGCTTGGCCGCCGCGGCGAGCGTCTCGAGATCCTGGCGGTCCTCGTCGCTGTCGTGCTCGCCGACGAAGACACCGTGGAAACGCTCGAGGAGCTCGGACTGGGCGAAGGTCGCCGCGTAGGTGCGAGCCAGCAGCGGCAGCAGGCGACGCTGGTGCTGCTGGTAGTCCATCAGCACCTCCTCGCGGTGCTCGTCGGCGGCGGTGAACTGGCGCCGCTCGGTGCCGTAGCGCACCGCGATGGCGAGCGCCATCTTCGACGTCGCGACGGCGGCGCCCGAGAGCGAGACCCGGCCCTGCACCAGCGTGCTGAGCATGGTGAAGAACCGCCGGCCCGGGCTGGCGATCGGCGAGGAGTACGTCCCGTCCGGTGCGACGTCGCCGTAACGGTTGAGCAGGTTGGTCCGCGGGACGCGCACGCCGTCGAACCAGAGCCGACCGTTGTCGACGCCGTTGAGGCCGCCCTTGTGGCCGTCGTCCTCACCGGCGACACCGGGGAGGAACTCGAGCGAGCCGTCATCGGTCCGCCGGCGCAGCGGCACGTAGAAGGCGTGCACGCCGTGGTTGACGTCCTTGCTGATCAGCTGGGCGAAGACGACGGCGGCGATGCCGTGGTCCGCGGCGTTGCCGATGTATTCCTTGCGGGCGGCCGTCACCGGGGTGTCGATGACGAACTCCTCGGTGCCCGGGTCGTAGGTGGCCGTGGTGCCGAGGGAGGCGACGTCGGATCCGTGGCCGATCTCCGTCATCGCGAAGCAGCCCGGCACGGTCATGTCCATGATGCCGGGGAGGAAGCGGCGATGGTGCTCCTCGGTGCCCAGGTGCGTGACCGCGGAGCCGAAGAGGCCCCACTGGACGCCCGCCTTGATCTGCAGCGACGGGTCGGAGACCACGAGCTCCTCGAAACCGGCGAGGTTGCCACCCGGGTCGCCGCCGCCGCCGACGGAGGTCGGGAAGCCGCGGTGCACCTCGCCCTGCGCGGCGAGGAGGTGTAGCTGGTGGAGGGCGCGCTCGCGATGGTCGGCGGTGGGCAGACCCTCGATCTTGCGCATGTCAGGGTCGAGGGCGAGGTCGCGCGCCGAGCGGCGCAGGTTCCACCAGCGGCCGTCGAGCAGGCGGCCCAGGGCGGCGACGTCGATGCCCTCCTCCGCGCGGGAGGGCGTGCCGGCCGATGCGGCCGTCCCGCCTCGGGTGCCGGCGCTGCGGCTGCCGGCGGTGGGAGCTGTCGTCATCGGGATCTCCGGTCCTCTCTGAGGGTGGTGGCGTTGCGAGACCGGCGCAGGACGCCCACGGCGCCGTCCCAGAGCCAGCCGGACAGGTGTGCTGCCAGGGCGTCGCGGTCGACGTCGGCGGCGGGTCCGCCGTCGTCCTCGGTGTCGAGCCGGTCCCCGAGCCACAGGTCGACGGCGCCGCGCACCAGGCCGACCACGCCGGCGGCCCACAGTCGGGCAGCCACGAGCGTGTCGTCGTCGACCTCGTGGCGAGCCGGGGGCGCGGGGTCGTCGAGGTCACCGAGCAGGGCGGGCAGCAGCGAGTCGACGACGAGGTCGCAGACCTGGGCGACGAATCCGCGCAGCTCGCCGGCGGTGGCCTCGGGCCGGGTGACGAAGGCGTAGACGTGTGGCGACGCGTCCACCATCTCGAGGTAGACGCCAACCATGGCCGCGATGCGTTCCCGCGGCCCGCCGGCGGCCGCCGCGGCCTCCTCCAGCACCTCGCGCATCCGGGCCAGCACGGCCTGGCCGACGGCGACCTGGAGCCCGGTCTTGTCGGTGAAGTAGCGGTACAGGATCGGCTTGGACGTGCCGACGTGCGCGGCGATCTCGTCCATGGAGACGTCCGGGCCCAGCTCGTGCACGGCATGGCGGGCGGCGCGCACGAGCTCGGCACGGCGGGCGGCGCGGTGGTCCGCCCAGCGGGCGGCACGGCCGTCGACCGGCGGCAGGTCGGTGATCGGTATCACGCTACTGACGGTATCAGGTACTGTCGGTACCGATAGCACGTTCGCTCCCGACAGAGAGACGAGGACGACGACGTGGCCACAGCGCCCTCAACCCCCAGGACCGGTCGGGCCGCCATCATCGGCGCCAACCGGATCCCCTTCGCCAAGGCCGGCAGCGCGTACGCCGCCGCCACCAACAAGGACATGCTGACCGCCGCCCTCGAGGGCCTCGTCGCCCGTTTCGGCCTCGCCGGCGAGCGCCTGGACGAGGTCGCCGCGGGTGCCGTCCTCAAGCACTCGCGGGACTTCAACCTCACCCGGGAGGTCGTCCTGGGTTCCGCCCTCGACGCCCGCACCCCCGCCTACGACGTCCAGCGCGCGTGCGGCACCGGCCTCGAGGCCATCATCGGCGTCGCCAACAAGATCGCGCTCGACCAGGCCGAGGTCGGCGTAGGCGGCGGTGTCGACTCCACCTCCGACGCCCCGATCGTCGTCTCCGACCGCCTCCGTGCCGCGCTGCTGAAGGCCTCGCGAGCCAAGACCCTCCCGGACCGCCTCAAGGCCTTCACCGGCCTGCGTCCCGCAGACCTCGCGCCCGTCGCGCCCGACGTCGCGGAGCCGCGCACCGGGCTCAGCATGGGTGAGCACCAGGCGCTCACCACCACCCGGTGGGGCATCTCCCGAGAGAGCCAGGACGAGCTGGCGCTGACGTCCCACCAGCGGCTCGCGGCGGCCTACGAGCGCGGCTTCTTCGAGGACCTGGTCACCCCGTACCGCAGATTGACGCGGGACGAGTCGCTGCGCGCGGACACCTCGATGGAGAAGCTCGGCAAGCTCAAGCCCGTCTTCGGCAAGGGCGCGGACGCACCCGCGACGATGACCGCCGGGAACTCCACGCCGCTGTCCGACGGCGCCTCCACCGTCCTGCTGAGCTCCGACGCCTGGGCGTCCGAGCGAGGACTGCCGGTCCTCGCGCACGTGGTGGACGCTCAGGTGGCCTCGACAGACTTCGTGGGCGGCGGCGAGGGCCTGCTCATGGGCGGTGCGTACGCCATCCCGACCCTCCTAGCCCGCAACGAGATGTCCCTGGCCGACTTCGACCTGGTCGAGATCCACGAGGCGTTCGCCGCCACGGTGCTGACCACGCTGGCGGCGCTGGAGGACGAGGAGTTCTGCCGGACCAGGCTCGGGCTGGACGCCCCGGTCGGCTCGGTGGACCGGGAGCGACTCAACGTCACCGGCTCCTCCCTGGCGGCCGGGCACCCGTTCGCCGCCACCGGTGGCCGGATCGTCGGCACGCTCGCCAAGCTCCTGCACGAGCGCGGCGAGTCCGAGGTCCGCACGGGCCAGCAGGCACGCGGCCTGATCTCCGTCTGCGCCGCCGGCGGCCAGGCCGTCACGATGATCCTGGAGGCCGCGTGATGACCGACACTTATCTCGAGCTCGTGAACACGGGCGCGCCCGCGAAGCTCGCCAAGAAGCTGGGGCTGCCCAAGCCGGTACGGCTGCGCCGCACCGATCCGGCGTCGGTCGACACCCCGCTGACGACCGGGCCGGTCCTCGTCCTCTCCGACGCCGCCTCCACCACCGAGGCGGACGCGGTCGCCGGCGACCTGCTCGGCTGGGACCTCGACGTCCGCCGCGACACCCGCCTCGGCGAGCACGACCGCTGGGGCGCCGTCATCGTGGTGCTCACCGGCCTCGGCCACCCGAACGACCTCTCCGAGCCCGCGCTCGCGCTCGGGTCCGTGCTGCGCCGCCTGGCCAAGGGTGCGCGGGTGGTCACCATCTCCCGCACGGTCGACCGGGCCGAGCCGGCCGTGGCCGCGGCCCGCAACGGCGTGGACGGCTTCCTGCGCTCCGTCGCCAAGGAGCTGCGCGCCGGCGCGACGGGCAACGGCCTCGTCCTCGCCGACGGCGTGGGCGTCTCCGCGCCGTCGGTCCGCGGGGGGCTGCGGTACCTGCTCTCGGCCCGCTCCGCGTTCGTCGACGGCCAGCTCATCACGGTCGGCACCGACGGCGGCAGCGAGCCGGCCGACTGGAGCCGGCCGCTGGTCGGCAGCGTCGCCGTCGTCACCGGTGCCGCACGCGGCATCGGTGCCGAGGTCGCGCGGGTCATGGCTCGCGACGGCGCGCGGGTCGTGGGCGTCGACGTGCCGGCCGCCGGTGAGTCGCTCAGCGCCGTGATGAACGATGTGGGCGGCACCGCGCTGCAGCTCGACGTCACTCGCGACGACGCCGCCCAACGCATTCTCGACGTCGTCCGGGCCCGCTACGGACACCTCGACATCGTCGTGCACAATGCCGGCATCCTGCGGGACAAGCTGCTCGCCAACATGACGCCGGACAAGTTCGAGGGCCTGCTCGCCGTGAACATCGCTGCGCCGCTGCGCATGAACGAGACGTTCGCCGCGCCGGGAGCGCTCGGCGGAGACGGCGCCGCTCCGCGCATCGTCTCGCTCGCCTCCACGTCCGGCATCGCGGGCAACCGGGGTCAGACGAACTACGCCACGGCCAAGGCCGGGATCATCGGGATGACGCGCGCGCTCGCCGGGCAGGTGGCTGACGCGGGCGGTACCGCGAACGCCGTCGCCCCGGGGTTCATCGAGACGGATATGACGGCCTCCATCCCGCCCGTGCCGCGGCAGATCGCCCGCTGGGGCAGCTCGTTGCAGCAGGGCGGGCACCCGGTCGACGTGGCCGAGGCGATCGCGTTCCTCGCCTCCCCGCAGGCGGGCGGCATCAACGGGCAGACCCTGCGGGTGTGCGGCCAGATGATGGTGGGGCAGTGATGACGCACCGACGTCCGGGCCACGGTCCGCCGGCCGGCTATCGCGAAGAGCTGCTGCCGACGATGCCGTCGCTGGGCAAGCTCTACGCCACGGCGATGGCCCGGACCGGCCGCCTCGTGCTCGCCAAGCCCGTCGCTCACGACTTGCCGAAGGTGGCGCTGCGGGTCGACGGCGTGCGGGCGGACGCCGCCGGCCTCTCGGACTACCAGCACCTCGTCGGCGAGCCGGGCACGGACGAGCTGCCGGCCGGGTACGTGCACGTCCTGGCGTTCCCGCTGGCGATGGCGGTCATGGTGCGGGAGGACTTCCCGCTACCGGTCCTCGGCATGGTCCACGTGGCCAACCGGGTCGAGCAGCACCACCGGCTGGACCTGGACGAGACGGTGACCGTGCGGGCCTGGGCGCAGGAAGCCCGGGAGCACGCGCGCGGGGTCACCGTGGACCTGGTCACCGAGGTGACCTACGACGGCACACTCGCGTGGCGGGGCGCCTCGACCTACCTGGCGAAGGGCCGGCCGCCGAAGGGGCTGCCCCTGAGGCCGGCGACCGAGCGTCCGGAGCGTGCAGACAGGGCAGAGCGCCCGCAGCCACCGTCGGAGCCGACGGCGGTCTGGCGCCTGTCCGGAGTCGCCGCCCGCTACGCCGAGGTCTCCGGCGACCGCAACCCGATCCACGTCTCACGGCTCGGGGCTCGGCTCTTCGGGTTCAAGCGGCCGATCGCGCACGGGATGTACACCGCGTCCCGCGCGCTGGCGGGGACGCCGGCAGCGCTGCGCCGTCGTCCGTTCGTCTGGACGGTGGACTTCGCCAAGCCGGTGCTGCTGCCGGCCACGGTCGAGTACGCGTGCGACCCGAGCGGCCAGCACGCCGTGTGGAGCCGACGGTCCAAGTCCGTCCACCTGACCGGGCGGGTCGAGGCGCTCTAGCCACCGGCGGCGCCCGGCCGCCCGGCCGGTCGAACCGCACGTGGTCGCAGCCATCACCACGGTGGCCGGGTTCGCCGGTGTCGTGAGGAAGTTGTGCACGGGTCGCGGTCGCTACCTGGGGATAACGCCTCGGCCGCATGACCAGCGGCGTTGGGTACCGCGTCAGCGCTTGTTCACCATCAGGTCAGGTTATCCACCGCGGCTGTCCACACGCTTGTGCACATACACACATTGGCGCCGATGCCCCTGTGGACGCCACCCGGGACCGCGTCACCCAGCCCGCCGAACAAGCCCGCCGAACACTTCCGCGAACAAGCCGGCGAACAAGCCCGTAGGTCCCGTCCGGCATCCCGGACGAGACATCAGAACTTGTTCGGCGTTAGGGGTTGCGGTTGACGCAACGTCAACCGGCAGGCTGTCCTCATCTGGCCGGCACAAGCGGAGGGAGCCGACATGACCGTGTCGACCGAGTGGTCGATCCACGAGATCACCAAGGCGACGGGTACCACGAGCCGGACCCTGCGCCACTACGACCAGATCGGCCTGCTCACGCCGTCCCGCACCGGGCACGGCGGCCTGCGGCACTACGACGAGGACACTCTCGTGCGCCTGCAGCGCATCCTGCTGCTGCGCGAGCTCGGCCTCGCCCTGCCGACGATCGCCGCGGTGCTCGACGGCGAGCGGGACACCACCGAGGCCCTGCGCACCCACCTCGCCCTGCTGCGGCAGGAACGTGACCGGGTGGAGCGCCAGATCGCGTCGGTGCAACGAACCATCGAGAGAAGGGAAGGAGGTGAACACCTCATGGCACAGGAGATGTTCGACGGCTTCGACCACACGCAGTACAAGGACGAGGTCACCCGCCGCTGGGGCGCCGACGCCTACGCCGCCGGCGACAGCTGGTGGCGCGGCCTGAGCGAGGACCAGCGCGCGTCGTGGCAGCAGCGCGCGAAGGACCTCGGTGCGGACTGGGTCGCGGCCGCCGCACGCGGCGCCGACCCGGCGGGTGACGAGGGCCAGGCCCTCGCGAGGCGCCACGTCGAGTGGCTGCGTGGCATCCCGGGCACGCCCGGGTACGACGACGAGCCGGTCAGGGAGTACATCCTCGGACTGGCCGACATGTACGTCGCCGACCCCCGCTTCGCCGCCAACTACGGCGGCGAGGAGGGCGCGACGTTCGTGCGGGACGCGCTGCACGTCTACGCGGATCGCCACCTGCCGGCCTAATCCGCTGGTTGTCGCGGGCATGCCTCCCTAATCTCGGGGCATGTCCGCGACGCCGCGCGTGCTACCCAGCCTCCGGGAGGCCGACGCGTCCGCACCGGGAGGATGCCATGGTGATCGAGGCTGAGACCCGCCCCTCGGACTCGCCGTACGTCGCCCGGGTCTGGCGCGGGCACGTCAGCGGTGTCGAGCGGATGAACTCGGTCGCCGTCTCGACCTGCGAGCTGGTTGTCTGGGAGGACGCCGGGCGGCTGCACGTCGCCGTCCGGCGTGCCGGAGACGGCCGCGAGCGTCGCCGAGGTCTCGGCCGAATCTGCCTCGTTCGGGATCGTCCTCGCGCACGGCGCGTCGATCCCCCACCTGCCGGCCCGCCGGCTCGTCGACACCCAGATCGAGAGCCCGCACGTCACGGCGCGAACCTTCGTGCTGGGCGGCGGGGAGTGGCCGCTCCCGGACTTCGAGAACGCCGAGGTGTTCGTGGACCGGCTCGTGCGGGCCGGCCTGGTTGTCCGCGACCCCCTCGTCACGGACGTGCTCGCCGGCGAGAAGTCCCGGCTGGGTACGCGCTCGGTGCAGCGGCGCGTCGTCGCGGCGACGGGCCTGACCCAGGGAGCCGTCCGCCAGATCGAGCGCGCCCGGCACGCCGCCATCCTGCTCGGCGACGGACTCGCGCCGCTGGAGACCGTCCACCGCCTGGGCTACTACGACCAGTCGCACCTCTCGCGCTCGCTCGCACGGTTCATCGGGCGGACCGCCACCGAGCTGCAGCGGCCGGGGCCGGCGGAGCCGCTGTCGCTTCTGTACAAGATCGACGACTGAACGGTCCCTACTGTCCTCATCGACGCAGTACGCCACGCAGGCCGAGCAAAGGGGACCATCGATGACCACCTCCGGGACCGTCACCTCGAAGGACGGCACCACCATCGCGTTCGACGTCCGCGGCGAAGGACGCCCTCTCATCTTCGTCGACGGCGCCACGGCATACCGTGCCAGCGCCCCGTGGAACGCCGAGACCGCCGACCTGCTGGCGGACGAGTTCCGGGTGTACTGCTACGACCGCCGCGGCCGCGGCGAGAGCACGGACACAGCTCCCTACGCGGTCGAGCGGGAGATCGAGGACCTGTCAGCCCTGATCGACGAGGCCGGTGGCGAGTCCATGGTGTTCGGCTGGTCCTCCGGAGCGGTGCTCAGTCTCGACGCCGGCGCGGCCGGCCTGCCCATCAGCCACCTTCTGGCGTTCGAGCCACCGTTCGTCGTCGACGACAGCCGCCCGCCGCTGCCGACCGACTACGTCGAGCAGCTCGAGACCGCCGTCGCGCAGGACCGACCCGGTGACGCCGTGGCGCTGTTCATGACCGCGGCCGCCGGCATGCCCGGCGAGGCCGTCGAAGGGATGCGGCAGGACCCGATGTGGCCGGGTCTCGAGGCGATCGCCCCCACCATCGCCTACGACGGCCGGATCATGGGCACCACCATGTCCGGCGCCCCGCTTCCGGATGCCCGCTGGGCCGCGCTGACCGTTCCCACTCTCGTCATGCACGGCACCGGCACCTTCCCGTCCATCGTGGCCGGCACCCAGGCGCTCGCCCATCTCCTGCCGACGGCGACGCTCCGTCCCGTGCCCGGCGAGAACCACAGCGCCCCGCCGGACGTCCTCGCGGACGCCATCCGACAGTTCGCCGCCACCAGCTGAGCGGCCATCCACCCGAGCACCAGCACACCGGAGGTACAGACATGGGAACGATCGCGGTGACCGAGTTCATCTCGCTGGACGGCGTGGTCGAGGCACCAGGCGGTGAGGACTTCAAGCACAAGAGCTGGAGCTTCGCGTTCGACCGCGGCGAGGACGGCGACGCGCTCAAGACGGACGAGGCCCTCGGTGCCGCGGCGCTGCTGATCGGTCGCCGGACCTACGAGTCCTTCGCCGGCGCCTGGCCGTCGTACGAGGGCCCGTTGGCCGACAAGTACAACAGCATGCCCAAGTACGTCGTGTCCGCCACCCTCACCGAGCCCGCGTGGAACAACACCCACGTGGTCTCGGGCGACGTCGTCCGGAACGTGACCCGACTCAAGGACGAGATCGACGGCGAGCTCCAGATCCCCGGCAGCATCCGCCTGGTCCAGGAGCTGATCGAGCACGACCTCGTCGACGAGATCCGTCTGATGACCTTCCCCGTCGTCCTGGGCACCGGGCGGCGCCTGTTCGGCGAGACCACCGAAAAGACGACGTGGCGGCTCGCCGATGTGACAACCGTCGGCGAGGGCATCCCGATCACGACGTTCCGGCGAGCCGACCGCCGATAATCCGGTGGTTGCCACCAGCGGCCCTCCGTAGGGTCGGGGGCATGCCCGCCACCCTGCACGTGACCGGCCTGGGCGCGTCCCGCGGAGCCCGCCGACTCTTCTCCGACCTCACGTTCACCATCGCACCGGGCGACGTCTGGGGTCTGGTCGGCGCGAACGGCGCGGGCAAGTCCACGCTGCTCACGGCGCTCGCCGACCTGCCGTCGACCGCCGAGATCGAGGGCCGCACCACCCTTGCGCCGCCCCACGCGAGCGTCGGCTACCTGGCCCAGGAGCCCGAACGGCGGGCGGGCGAGACAGTGCTCGGCCTGCTCCGCCGTCGGACCGGCGTGACGGCGGCGACGGAGGAGATGGACGCCGCCGCCCAGGCGATGTCCGAACGACCCGACGACGCCGCAGCGGCCGACGCCTATGGCGTCGCCCTGGAGCGGTGGCTCGCTCTGGGCGCCGCGGACCTGGAGGACCGTGCGGCCGCGGCACTCGCCGAGGTCGGGTTCGAGGGTGGCATCACGCTCGACTCAGTGACGACCACCCTGTCCGGCGGCGAGGCCGCCCGTGCGGCCCTGGCCTCCCTGCTGCTGTCCCGCTACGACGTGCTGCTGCTCGACGAGCCGACGAACGATCTCGACCTGGCCGGCCTGGACCGTCTCGAGCGGTTCGTCGCCGGGTCCCGCTCACCCCTCGTCGTGATCAGCCACGACCGCGAGTTCCTCGCCCGCAGCGTCACCGGCGTCGTCGAGCTGGACCTCGCGCAGCAGCAGGTCCGCGTCTACGACGGCGGGTACGAGGCGTACCTGACCGAGCGCGAGATCGCCCGCACGCGGGCACGAGAGGCCTACGAGGAGTACGCCGACAAGCTCGGCGGCCTCAAGGAACGCATTCAGACCCAGAAGACCTGGGTCGACAAGGGCGTGCGCAACGCCCGCAAGAATGCCTCCGACGGCGACAAGCACATCGTGCACGCCAAGGTCGCCCGCAGCGAGAAGCAGGCGGCCAAGGTCAGCCAGTCCGCGCGGGCCATCGAACGGCTCGAGGAGGTCGAGGAGCCCCGCAAGGAGTGGGAGCTGCGCATGTCCATCGCGGCCGCCCCACGCAGCGGGACAGTCGTGGCGGTGCTGGACTCCGCCGTCGTGCGGCGCGGCAGCTTCACGCTCGGTCCGGTGACGGCGCAGGTCGACTATGGCGACCGGGTCGTCGTCACGGGTGCGAACGGGTCCGGCAAGTCGACCCTCCTGGCGCTGCTGCTGGGACGGCTCGAGCCCGGTGACGGGCGGGCCTCGCTGGGTGCCGGCGTCGCCGTCGGGGAGGTCGACCAGGCCCGCGAGGCGTTCCGCGGTCGGCAGCCCGTGGCGGCCACCTTCGGGACGCTGCTGCCCGACTGGCCGGACGCACAGGTGCGCACGCTGCTGGCCAAGTTCGGGATCGGCGGCGAGCACGCCCTTCGGCCGGCCGCATCACTCTCCCCGGGCGAACGCACTCGCGCCGGACTGGCGCTGCTGCAGGCGCGCGGGACGAACCTGCTGGTCCTCGACGAGCCGACGAACCACCTCGACCTGCCGGCCATCACCCAGCTGGAGCAGGCCATCGAGTCGTTCCCTGGAACGGTCCTGCTGGTCACGCACGACCGCCGCATGCTCGCGAACGTGCGAGCGACCCGCCGCTGGGAGATGGACTTCGGCCGCCTTGACGAGACCATCGTCTGACCAGGCGCCCACGGACTCGTCCCGCCGGGGCGGCCCTAGACTGCCGAAGCAGCAGGGGCCGCACGGCGGCCCACACTGACACGGAGGCGGTGTCGCATGCGGATCGCGGTTCCCAGAGAAGTCAAGGACAACGAGTTCCGGGTGGCGATCACGCCGGCTGGGGTGCACGAGCTGAGCCGCCACGGGCACGAGGTCTGTGTCGAGAGCGGCGCCGGGAAAGGATCCGCCATCACGGACGCCGAGTACGTCTCGGCGGGGGCGACCATCTTTCCCGGGCCGGACGAGACCTGGGCGGCAGGCGACCTCGTCCTCAAGGTGAAGGAGCCGATCCCGTCGGAGTACGCCCGCATGCGTGAAGGTCAGCTGCTCTTCACCTACCTCCACCTCGCGGCGGACCGCGGTCTCACCGAAGAGCTGCTCCGCCGCCGGGTCACGGCGGTCGCGTACGAGACGGTCGAGCTGGCGGACGGGTCGTTGCCGCTGCTGGCACCGATGAGTGAGGTCGCCGGCCGGCTCGCACCGCAGGTCGGTGCGCACACCCTGATGAGCGTGCAGGGCGGACGCGGTGTGCTGATGGGTGGCGTGCCGGGCGTGCACGCCGCCAAGGTCGTCGTCATCGGTGCCGGCGTCGCCGGGATGAACGCCGCCGCGATCGCCGTCGGCATGCAGGCCGAGGTGCTGGTCCTCGACCGGGACATCGCCAAGCTGCGACGCGCCGACGAGATCTACCAGGGACACTGCCGGACCGTCGCCTCGAACGCGTTCGAGGTCGAGCAGGCGATCGCCGACGCGGACCTCGTCATCGCCTCGGTCCTCGTGCACGGCGCCCGGACGCCACGCCTGGTCAGCAACGAGCAGGTGTCACGGATGAAGCCCGGCAGCGTCGTCGTCGACGTCGCCGTGGACCAGGGTGGCTGCTTCGAGGACACCCGTCCCACGACCCACACCGAGCCCACGTACCGCGTGCACGAGACGATGTTCTACTGCGTCGCGAACATGCCGGGCGCCGTGCCGCACACCGCCACATACGCGCTGACGAACGTCACGCTGCCCTACACCGTCGAGCTGGCAGAGCGGGGCTGGCAGGAGGCCATGCGTGCGGACCGACCTTTCGCCCGCGGGCTGAACACCCACGCGGGGCAGCTGGTGTGCGAGCCGGTGGCCGCCGCCCACGGCATGGCGGCGACGCCGCTGAACGAGGTCCTCTAGCCCGCCCGAGGACCCACGGGGCCGTGTCAGCGGCCGTGTCAGGGCTGCGTCGGAGACGTGACAGGACGGGCGCCGATGCTGACCGCATGACCACCTCAGCGATGGCACCAGCCCCTACCCACGACGTCCGGAAGATCCAGTCGACCTACGACGCACCCGGACCGACCTCCGTCACGCTCGAGCCCGGCGTCGCCGAGGGCACCGCCGCCCGTCCCGGGACGGCGAGCGAGTGCGTCGAGGTGCGCGGCACGACCTCCTGCGGCGCCATCACCATCCACCGCTCATGACCATCAAGCCACGATCGAGAGAAACGGACACCGAGATGACCCTCATTCAGGACCAGACGCCTGCGATCCACGTGCAGGGCCTGGAGAAGTCGTACAAGGAGCTCAAGGTGCTGCGCGGCCTCGACCTCGACGTCACGCGCGGCAGCATCTTCGCACTCCTCGGCTCGAACGGAGCGGGCAAGACCACCGTCGTGAAGGTCCTGGCCACGCTGCTCAAGGCCGACGCCGGCACCGCCAACGTCAACGGATTCGACGTCGCCACCCAGGCCGCGGACGTGCGGGAGTCCTTCAGCCTCACCGGACAGTTCGCCGCCGTCGACGAGATCCTCACCGGGCGGGAGAACCTCGTCCTGGTCGCCAAGCTTCGACACCTCGAGGGCCCAGGCACGATCGCGGACGACCTGCTCGCCCGCTTCTCGCTGACCGACGCCGGAAGACGGAAGGTCTCGACCTACTCGGGTGGCATGCGCCGCCGCCTGGACATCGCGATGAGCCTCATCGGCGACCCCCCGATCATCTTCCTCGACGAGCCGACCACCGGGCTCGACCCCCAGGCACGTATCGACGTGTGGCAGGGCGTCAAGGCACTCGCCCACTCCGGCACGACCGTGCTGCTCACCACGCAGTACCTGGACGAGGCCGAACAGCTCGCCGACCGGATCGCGATCCTCCACGAGGGCCAGATCCTCGTCAGCGGCACGCTCGCCGAGCTCAAGCAGCTGCTCCCGCCCGCCGAGGTCGAGTACGTCGAGAAGCAGCCCACCCTCGAGGACGTCTTCCTCTCCCTCGTCGGCGACCGCAAGGACGGCGACACCGGCAACGACCGCAGCGTCGGCACACACCAGTAAGGAACACCGATGAGCAAGCACTACATCAGCGACAACACCGTCCTGCTAGGACGGTCCCTGCGCCACATCTCGCGCAGCCCGGACACCATCATCACCACCGCGGTCACGCCGATCGCCCTCATGCTCCTGTTCGTCTACGTCTTCGGGGGCGCGATCAGCACCGGCACCGACAACTACGTGAACTACCTGCTGCCCGGCATCCTGATCATCACGATCGCCTCGGGCATCGCCTACACCGCGTACCGCCTCTTCCTGGACATGCAGGCCGGCATCTTCGAACGGTTCCAGTCGATGCCCATCGCACGCTCGTCCGTCCTCTGGGCGCACGTGCTGACCTCGCTGGTCGCCAACATGATCTCGCTCGTCGTCGTCGTGCTCGTCGCCCTGCTCATGGGCTTCCGCTCCGGTGCCGGAGTGCTGGCCTGGCTCGCCGTCGTCGCGATCCTGCTCCTGCTCACCCTCGCGCTGACGTGGATCGCCGTGATCCCGGGCCTCACCGCCAAGACCGTGGACGGGGCGAGCGGGTTCTCCTACCCGCTCGTCTTCCTGCCGTTCATCAGCTCGGCGTTCGTCCCCACCGACACCATGCCCGGCCCCGTCCGCGCCTTCGCCGAGCACCAGCCGGTCACCTCGATCGTCAACGCCATCCGCGACCTGCTCGCCCAGCAGCCCGTGGGGAACGACATCTGGATCGCGCTCGCCTGGTGCGTCGGCATCCTCGTGGTCGCCTACGCCATCGCCACCGCCACCTACCGCCGCAAGATCTCCTAGCGGCCGGAGGAAAAGGCCTCGCGTCAACGGACTCTTGTAGTCGTCCGGACACTGTAATACTGTACTTAGACACAGACACAGTTAGGAGTGCCGTTGCGGATCGTGGTCTCGACCAGCTCGAGCACACCGATCTACGAGCAGATCAAGGCGCAGGCGCGTGCCTCGATCCTGTCCGGTGAGACGCCCGCCGGCCAAAAGCTTCCTTCGCTGCGACATTTGGCCGCCGAACTGCGCGTGAGCACGATTACGGTCACTCGGGCCTACAACGACCTTGCCGCCGAAGGCCTCGTTCACGGTGAGCACGGCCGCGGGTTCGTCGTGCTGGCGGTCGATCCTCTCGTCGCTGCTGCGGCGCTCGAAGCGCGTGTCGACGAGGTCCTGGACGAGCTGATCGCTGTCGCTCGCCAGGCTCGACTCCCCAAGAACAAAATCCACCACCGCCTCGACGAGATCTGGAGCAGAGATGACTGACCATGCGGCGCGGGTTCACGGCCTCACGGTCCGACGACCGGGGTTCGCGATCAACGACCTCTCCCTCACTCTTCCGCGCGGCACCGTCCTCGGGCTCGTGGGCCCGAACGGAGCAGGCAAGACCACCACCATCCGCGCGCTGCTGGGCCTTCTCGCGCCCGATGCCGGGCGCATCGAGGTCTTCGACCGTCCGGCCGGGTCCACCGAGGCCCTGGCCCGCACCGGGATCGTGCTGGATGAGCCCACAGCTGCGCCCGAATGGTCGGTGCACAGCATCAGCCGCCGCCTACGTCCGTTCTATCCGGGCTTCGACGAGCGATTTTTCGAGGAACTGCTGGCCCGGCTCTCGGTGCCGATCAGCCGACGCGTCGCCGAGCTCTCCCGAGGCGAAGGGATCAAGCTCTCCCTTGCCACCGCTCTGGCACAGCGCCCCGACCTGCTGATCCTGGACGAGCCCTCCAGCGGCCTCGACCCGGCATCGCGGCGGGAGATCGGCGATCTCATCCGGGAGTTCATGATCGATCCTGACCACGCCGTGCTGTTCTCGACGCACGTGACCACGGACCTCGCCGGCCTGGCCGACGTTCTCGTCATCCTCGTCGACGGCGCCATCGCCTACCAAGGCAGCCTGTTCGCGGTGACGGAAGAGTTCGCCATGGTGCGCGGATCGGGCGCTCCGCCCACCGGCCCCGTCCTGGGGCTACGAGGCACCGAGAACCAGTGGTCAGCCCTGATCCGGGTGCAGGACTCCGCCGGCTTCGGGCCGGACGTCGTGATCGACGACGCGAGCATCGACGACGTGATCGTCCACCTGGCCGCCGACACACCGGGAGTTCCAGCATGACCGCCACCTTCGCACGGTTCGACCTCATGGTCTGGTTCCCCCGACGCCAGACTCTTCTGACCCTTGCCTTCATCGCGGTGGCCGGTGTCCTGCTGCCTGTCCCGGGCCTGGCGATCGTCGCGGCAGCCCTGGTGGCCTCTCTCCAGATGTCGGCCCCGTTCCTGGCTGACGAACACGGCCGCATGGACACCCTTTATGGCGTCCTGCCGATCTCACGGGGGGCGGTGGTGGCCGGTCGGGCGCTGTCACTGCTGGCGTACTACGCGGCCGCGGCAGTACTGGCCACCGCTGTCACGATCACGATGGCGAGCGTTCGCGGCGACCAGATCACCGTCGAACTGGTGCTGATCGCACACGCCTGCGCCGCCGGCGTCGTCGGGATCGCCATGTCGCTCCAGCTGCCCATACTCTTCCGTGTCGGCTACTCGCGAGGTCGCCTGATGGTGGTCTACGCGCCGACCATCGTCATGTTCGGCGCCGCCTGGCTCCTACAGGCGACGGGCCTTCACACGCCGCTGCTGAACGCACTGTCCGACGTCCCCGCCGCCCTGGTGATCGGTGCGGGCCTGGCCGTCGCGGTGCTCGGCGTACTCGTCGCCGTCGGAGTCTCGACGCGGTTCTATCGCACCCGCGAGCTCTGACACACGTGGGGAACGCCATCGTCGCGAGCGGGCTCCGCCACCTGGAACCCTTCGAACGCGTCCTCGACCAGCTCGGACCAGTGCGTCCCTGCGCCGTCCCGCGTCACTTCGGCGAACCGTTGGTCGCCGAGGTGACGCCGCGCGTCCCGCTCGATCCTGGCAGCATCCGGGTGGGAGAGGTCGGGCAGCCCGCGCACGTCGACGCTGGCCGCGAGCAGGCGGGCCGCCTGCTCGTGCTGGTCGTGGCGACCGGCCAGGTCCGCGACCCCGACGAGCATCTGGGCGATCACGGGTGGGGCTCCTGCCTCGGACGCCGCCTGCCAGGCGGCCACACGATGGGTACGGGACTCCCGAACATCGCCGGCCAGATAGCCGAGCAGGTCGTGAATCTGGGCGCGGACGTGGGGTCGCTCCGCGATGTCGCCCAGGAGCGTGGTCGCGAGCCCGAGCTGCCGGCGGGCCTCTCTGACGTCACCGCCCAGGCGCGCGAGCCGCGCCTTGGCGAGCGCCAGGGCGATCAGTGCATACGGCCAGGTGACGCCTTCGGCCCTGCGCTCGGCGTCGGCGATGGCGGCGGTGCTGGCGGCGCGATCGCCGGCGAGCCAGTACAGCGGGGCCTGCTGGGTGCGCGCCTCGATGACGTCTTCGACGGCACCGAGCTCGGTGAGGACCGTGATCGCTTGTTCGTAGTACTCGCAGGCACCTGCGAGCTCGCCCCGCGCGGCACGCCGTCCCGCCAGCTCGGACAGGACCAGGTACGTTCCGAACCGCTCCCCGAGCGCACGGAACTCCGTGAGCGCCACCTCCAGCTGGACCTCCACCTCCGGACCACCCCGGCCCAGCATGGTCCGCATCTTGCCGGCCTGCCACCGACCCATGGCGCCTACCCAGGGGTCGACGCTGTCCAGCAGCGACTCGAACGCGGTCACGGCCTCCTCCGGTGCCCGCAGGAGGCGTTCCAGCGGGATCGCGAACTCCAGCAGCGGATGGTCGTGCATGCTGAGCCGGCTGAACCGATAGGCCTTGTGGATCCACTCCGCGCCCACATGCTCGTCGCCCTGCCCGGAGGTCACATAGAGCACCACCAGCCCGTACGTCGTGGCCCGGATGTCGTCGGCCACCTCGCCCGGGAGGTCGGCTGCCGCCACCAGCAGCTCGAGGCCTTCGGTCCGCCGCCCGGCGAGCCACCAGTACCAGCCGGCCGCGGCCGCGAGCCGCATCGCCGCCTGCGCGTCATCGGCCGAGATCGCCCCGCGCAACGCGGCGCCGAGGTTGTCGTGGTCGGCGTCGAGCGTGCCGAGCCACTCGAGCTGCTCGGCGCGACGCAGGTGCGGCTCCGCCGTCTCGGCGAGGTCGGTGAAGTAGGCGAGGTGCGCCTGGCGAGCCAGGTCCGACTCCCCCGCGTCGGCGAGCCGGTCCCGGGCGTATTCCTTGATCGTGCCGAGCATCCGGTAGCGCGGTGTGCCATCACCCTCGCTGACAAGGAGCGACTTCTCGGCCAGCGAGGTGAGGAGCTCGAGCACCTGATCCGGCTCGACGGCGTCGCCGGCGCAGACGCTCTCGGCCGCCTGCAGACCGGCCCCGCCAGAGAACACCGAGAGCCTACGCAGGACGGTCCGCTCGGCGTCGCTGAGCAGCTCCCAGCTCCAGTCGACCATCGCGCGCAGCGTCTTGTGCCGCGGCAGTGCGGTGCGGCTCCCGCTGGTCAGCAGGCGGAACCGGTCGTCGAGCCGATTGGCGAGCTGGTCGATGGACATCGTCCGCAGCCTGGCTGCGGCGAGCTCGATCGCCAGCGGCATCCCGTCCAGCGCCCGGCAGACCCGCGCCATCGTCGACAAGGTGTCCTCGTCGGCACCGAGGTCCTTGCGTACCGCGCCGGCACGGTCCCGCAACAGGCGGACGGCCGAGGAGGAGGCGATCTCGCCGGGCCCGGCGCCCTCCGCCGGCAGGCCCAGCGGCTCGATCGGCCACAGCGCCTCGCCGGTGATGCCGAGCGGCTCCCTGCTCGTCGCCAGGATCCGGAGGCGTCGGCACTCCCCGAGCGCGCGATGGGCGAGCGTCGCCGCCGCGTCGATCACGTGCTCGCAGTTGTCCAGGATCAGCAGCACCTCCCGCTCGCGGATCGCGGCGATGAGCCCGTCCACCGGGTCGTTCGGTGTCTCGCCGAGCAGTGCGTCCCGCAGCCCGAACCCGGCGAGCGCCGCCTGCGCGACGTCTCCGTCGGCGGCGACGGGCGCGAGGTCCACCAGCCAGGCGCCGTCCGGCAGGTCGCCGACCATGGTGCGCGCGGTCTCCGTGGCCATCCTGGTCTTTCCCGAGCCGCCCGGCCCGGTCAGGGTGGTCAGCCGATGCTTCGTGATGAGCTCCCGAACGGCGTCGACATCGGCGTCCTTGCCGACGAAGCTGCTGAGCTCGGCGCGCACGTTCGTCTTCCGGTCCTCCTCGCGTGATGGCCTCAGCTCGCCCCGCAGGATCGAGACGTGCAGCGCCGACAGCTCCGGCGAAGGATCGACGCCCAGCGCGTCGACCAGCGCTTCTCTCGTGCGCTCGTACACGACCAGCGCCTCGCTGTCGCGTCCGGAGGCGACCAGGGCGCGCATCAGCGCCGCGACCAGCCGCTCCCGTACCGGGTGCTCGGCCACCAGGTCGGCCAGCTCCGGAACCTGCTCCGCAGCGCCGCCCTGCCGGATCTCCGCCTCGAACCGGTCCTCCATCGCCGTCAGGCGCAGCCGCTCGAGGCGAGTCACCACCGCGTCGAACGCTGCGCTGTCCTCCAGGCCCACGCCCTGCAGGGCCGCACCACGCCACAGGGCGAGGGCCTCGCGCAGCAGCCGCACGCGCCCCGAGCCCTCCGCGTCGCGGGCCCGGCCGACGAGGTGCTCGAAGCGCCGGGCGTCGACGGCGTCGGGCTCCACCCGCAGGCGGTAGCCGCCCGCCCGGCTCTCTACCACCCCGACGGGCAGGAGCTTGCGCAGTCGCGAGGCCAGGCGTTGCAGGGCATTCGAGGCGTCGGCGGGCGGATGCTCGCCCCAGACCCAGTCGATGAGCGTCGCCCTCGAGACGACGCGGCCTGGTTCGAGCGCCAGGGCGACCAAGAGTGCGCGCAGCCGGGCACCCGGTACGTCCGGCCGCACGCCGTCGCCCGTATGTACCTCGAGCGGGCCAAGGATCCGGATCTGCAGGTCAGGGGTGACCATGGTGCTCCTGGTACTAGTTCCGGGGCGTCCCGGAGACGTCAGATGTCGAGGTCCTCCACCTCGGGCTCGTCGGCATTCGCCTCGACGAGCTGGTAGAGCTCGGCGGGCACGGACGCCCTCAGCTCCTCGAGGCTCTCGTGGACCTCGAGGGTCGCCGACGGGGCGACCGTGCCCCACTGCTGCTCGGACGAGACGTGCTTGCGCCAGCCGGTGAGCTGACCGTCCTGGCCCGCGGTGTGCACGAAGTCCTGGGAGCGTCTCGTGTGCACTGCGAACCGGCCCGTACGCGTGCGGTACACGCGGAACTCCTCCACACGGTTGGCGGTGGACCGGGCCCACTCGACAAGTTGCACACCTTGGAAGCGCTGCAGCCGGCCCTGGCCGGCGCCGATTCGGACGGTGATCTCGTCGAAGCCCTCGAGGCGGCCCTCCTCGACCTCGACGAGCCGGCGCAAGGCCTTGGAGATGGCGCCTGACAGATTGCCGCCAGCGAGCTTCTGCGCGCGATCGAAGACGGGCAAGTCTGCGTCGGAGACGTAGATCGTCTTGTTCGGCACGACACCATCGTAGCCACTTGACGCGTATACGTATACCTATACCTATGCCCAGGCGCGAAGAGACCCCGGCGAGGGCTGAACCCCTTCGCCGGGGCTGGTCTGCGCGCCGATGGGCGCCGCACGCGGCATATCGGCGACGCCGCTCGATTGGTCCCTTCTAGCCCTTCAGGACGGGCTCAGGCGACGGCCTCCGAGCGTCCGTTCTCCGCACGCGCTGTCGCAGCCGCGAGCGCCTCGATGGCCTTGCGAGGCGCTCGCCGGGCGGGCAACTCGATCTCGTTGCCCGGCTCGGCGAGCCACGCCGCCCAGTCCGTCACCTCCGGATGGTTCTTCAGCAGCGCGCGCCGCTCCCGCTCCGTCATCCCGCCCCAGACGCCGAACTCGATGCGCGAGTCGAGCGCCTCGGAGAGGCACTGCATCCGCACCGGACATCTGAAGCACATCTCCCGCACCGCGCGCTGCGCGGCCCCCCGGACGAAGAACTTCTCTGGCTCCCTCTCGACGCAGGCAGCCCCCGATGCCCACCCTTTGTCCCCGGTCATGTACGTCTCCTGATCACACATGCATTGCCCCCGCGCAGATGCGCGAGTGCCGTGACGCTAGCCCTCCCGGGGCCCGCGCCAGAAGTGCTTAAGCGATGAAGGACTCGCGTTGTGTCCTGACTGTGACCATTGAATCGCTCATGCACCGATCGGAGCGTGGGACGGGCCGTTGCTCAGGCTGTGACGAGCGCGCGGACCGCCGAGGTGAAGAGGCCCAGCCCGTCCGTCCCGCTGCGTGGGGCGCGGGCCCGGTCGGGTCCGAAACCGGGCTCGACGGCGTGCTCCGGGTGCGGCATGAGACCGACGACGTTGCCGCGCTCGTTCGTCACGCCGGCGATGTCACGAAGCGACCCGTTCGGGTTCCCGCCCTCGTACCGGAAGACGACCTGCCCCTCTCCCTCGAGCCGGTCGAGGGTCTCGGGATCGGCGACGAAGCCGCCCTCGCCGTTCTTGAGCGGGACGGTGATGACGTCTCCGGCGGTGAGGTCCCGCGTCCAGGCGGTGGTGTCGTTGACGACGCGCAGCTCCTGGTCGCGGCAGATGAAGTGCTGGTGGTCGTTCCGGATGAGCGCGCCGGGCAACAGGTGTGCCTCGCACAGGATCTGGAAGCCGTTGCAGATGCCCAGGACGGGCATGCCGCGGTTCGCCGCGTCGACGACCTGCGTCATGACGGGCGAGAACCGCGCGATGGCGCCGCATCGCAGGTAGTCACCGTAGGAGAACCCACCCGGCAGGATGACGGAGTCGACGCCACGGAGCTCGGCGTCGGCGTGCCAGAGTGCGACGGGCTCGGCACCGGCCAGGCGCACGGCGCGGGCGGCATCGCGGTCGTCGAGGCTGCCGGGGAAGGTGACGACGCCGATACGTGCGGTCACCGCGAGACCTCCGCGGCCGCCTCGTTCAGCTCGTAGACGCCGACGACGTCCTCGATGATCGGGTTCGACAGGGTGGTCGAGGCCGCCTCGCGTGCCGCGGCGAGGTGCTCGGAGGTCACCGGACCCTCGACCGTGAGGGTGAAGCGCTTGCCCTGGCGCACGTCGGTGAAGCCGGCGTGCCCGAGACGGTGCAGCGTGCCGACGACGGCCTTGCCCTGCGGATCGAGGATCTCCTGCTTGGGCATGACCTCGACGACGATGTGACCCACGTGTGCTCCTATCTGACCGGCGGCACGCTCATCGTAACGGCGTGCGCGCTCAGGCGCGGAGCTGGCGCTTGGAGGAGATCACGCCGGTGTTGAAGCCGGCGAGGTTGAGGCCGCCGTGGAACCGTGCGTGCTCGATCTTGAGGCACCGGTCCATGACGACGCGCAGGCCGGCCGCCTCGGCGTCGCGGGCGACGTCCTCGTGCCAGGACCCGAGCTGGAGCCACAGGGTCCTGCCGCCTGCGACCCGGGCCTCGTCGAGGACCGTCGGCAGGTCGTCGTGGCGCCGGAAGACGTCGACGACGTCGGGTGGCTCCGGCAGGTCGGCGAGCGAGGCGTACACGGGCCGGCCGAGCACCTCCTGCAGGGCCGGGTTGACCAGGTAGACGCGGTACGGCGTCGAGGAGAGCAGGTACGTGGCGACGAAGTAGGAGGCGCGGGACGGCTTGTCCGAGGCCCCGACGACGGCGACGGAGCCGGCTCGGCGCAGGATGCCCAGCCGCTCGGTGGCCGAGGGACCCTGCCAGGTGCGCCCGGTCATTCGACGGCCGCCAGGGCCTGGTCGAGGTCCCACAGGATGTCGTCCAGGTCCTCCAGGCCGACGGAGATGCGGATGAGGTCCTCCGGGACGCCCGCGACGTCGAGCTGCTCGGCCGAGAGCTGGCGGTGCGTCGTCGAGCCCGGGTGCAGGACGAGCGTGCGGGCGTCGCCGACGTTGGCCAGGTGGCTGGCCAGCTGGAGCGCCTCGATGAAGGTGGCGCCGGCCTCTCGCCCGCCACGCAGCCCGAAGGAGAACACCGACCCCACGCCGTCGGGCAGGTACCGCCTGGCTCGATCGTGATGGACGTGCGAGGGCAGGCCGGCGTGGTTGACGTAGGCGATGCGCGGGTCGTTCTCCAGCCACTCGGCGACCGCCTGGGCGTTGCGGACGTGCTCGTCCATACGCTGCGGCAGGGTCTCGACGCCTTGCAGCAGCTGGAAGGCGGCCTGCGGGGACAGCGCCGGGCCGATGTCGCGGAGCTGCTCCGAACGCAGCTTGGTGAGGAACCCGTACTCGCCGAAGTTGCCCCACCACGTCACGCCGCCGTAGGAGGGCACCGGCTCGGTCATCTGCGGGAAGTTGCCGTTGCCCCAGTCGAACCGGCCGGACTCGACGACGACGCCGCCGAGCGTGGTGCCGTGCCCGCCGAGGAACTTCGTCGCCGAGTGGACGACGATGTCGGCGCCGTGCTCAAACGGCCGGAAGAGGTAGGGCGTGGTCAGGGTCGAGTCGAGGATGAGGGGCAGGCCGGCGTCGTGGGCGACGGTGGCCAGCCCCGCGACGTCGGCGACCTCGCCGGAGGGGTTCGCGACCACCTCGGCGTAGACGGCCCTGGTCTCGGGCCGGATCGCGGCCGCGTAGTCGCCGGGATCGGTTCCCCGCACGAAGGTGGTCTCGACGCCGAAGCGGCGCAGTGTGACGTCGAGCTGGGTGACGGTGCCGCCGTAGAGCTGGGAGGAGGCGACGATGTGGTCGCCCGCCCCGGCGAGCGAGGCCAGGGTGATGAACTCCGCCGACATGCCTGACGCCGTCGCGACTGCGCCGATGCCGCCCTCGAGCGAGGCGATGCGCTCCTCGAACGCCGCCACGGTGGGGTTGCCGATGCGGGAGTAGATGTTCCCGTACTTCTGCAGCGCGAAGAGGTTGCCGGCGTCCTCGACGTCCTCGAACACGAACGACGTGGACTGGTAGATCGGCACGGCGCGGGCTCCGTGCACGGCGTCGGGCGTGCCGCCCGCGTGCAGAGCGCGGGTGCGGAACCCGAACGGGTGCTCGGTCATGCCCATCGCCGGATGGCCCACCTCTCGAAGACGCGCAGCAGGGCGTCGGTCAGCGTGCCCAGGATCGCGAGCAGGACGATCGCCAGGAGCAGGCGGTCGACGCGGCCGTTGTTCTGGCTGTCCGTGAGCAGGAACCCGAGGCCGATCGACGAGGCGAGCAGCTCTGCCGCGACCAGGAAGAGCCAGGCCTGGGCGAGGGCGAGGCGGAGTCCGGAGATCACCGACGGCACGACGGCGGGCAGCTGCACCGTGGTGAACAGCGTGAGGCCGCGCAGACCGAACGCTCGGCCGGCCTCCACCAGCTGGGTGTCGACGTGCCGCAGGGCCATCGACACCGTCGTGAACACGGGGAAGAACGCACCGATCGCGACGAGGGTGACCTTGCTGTCCTCGCCGATGCCGATCCACAGGAGGAGAAGCGGCACCCAGGCCAGGGAGGGCACCGCCCGCAGCGCACCGATCGACGTCGAGAGCAGGGTGTCGGCCACGCGCGAGAGGCCGAGGAGCGCGCCGAGCGCCAGACCGGCGGCGGCACCGAAGAGGAACCCGAGGATCACCCGCTGGGTCGAGATGGCGATGTGCAGTGCGAGGTCGCCCCGCTCGATCAGCCCGGCGGCGGCGTCGAGGACGGCGAGCGGGCCGGGCAACGTGACCGGGCTGATCCAGCCGGCGACGGCGGCGACGTGCCAGACGACGAGCAGCACGGCGGGGACGGCGAGTCCGGCGAGGACGCGGCCGACACCCCGGCCCGACGTCGACGGCCTGCCGGCACGGGGTCCGCCGTCCTTGCCGATCTCCTCGGTCCGGACGTTCAGCGCACCCTTGCCGTTCAGCGCGACAGTCACGATCCGCCCTCGGCCACGGCGGCGATGGAGTCCGGATCGGCCTCGCTGACGAGGGAGTCGTCCAGCAGGGTCTCGAGTGCCTCGTCGATCTGGGACTGCTCCGCGACGTCACCGGTCTCGACGAGCATGGGACCGATGGTGGTCAGCACGTCGAGCTGGGCCTGGCCGGGCGCAGGGTCGACGTCGAGGTTGCTGCGCTCGGTGATGACGGTCTCGGCGACCGAGGTCTCGATGCCGGCGACGTCGGCGAGGATGGCGACCGTCTCGTCCGGGTGCTCCTGCGCCCAGGCGCGGGCGTACTCATAGGTGTCGACCACCGTCTGAGCGAGCTCGGGCTCGTTCTCGAGAAAGTCCTCGCGGGCGTTGAGGAAGCCGTAGGTGTTGAAGTCGACGTTGCGGTAGAAGAGCTCGCTGCCCTCCTGTTCCGCGGCCGCCATGATCGGGTCCAGCCCGGACCAGGCGTCGACCGAACCGTTCTGCAGCGCGGTGTTGCCGTCCGCGTGCTGGAGGTTCTGGATGGTGACCTCGTCGGGGTCCACGCCCGCCTCGAGCAGCGACTGGAGCAGGAAGAAATAGGGGTCCGTGCCCTTGGTGGCGGCGATCGACCGGCCACGCAGGTCCGTGACCTCGTCGATGCCGGAACCGGGGAGCGTGACCAGTGCGGACCACTCGGGCTGGCTGTAGATGTCGATCGTGCGGATCGGTGAGCCGTTCGCGCGGGCCAGCAGGGCCGCGGACCCGGCGGTGGACCCGACGTCGAGCTCGCCGGAGCGGAGCAGCTCGTTGGCCTTGTTGGACCCGGCCGACTGGGTCCAGGTGACGTTGACGCCCTCGTCGGCGAGCGCGTCCTCGAGCCAGCCCTGCTCGCGGATGATCAGGCTCAGCGGGTTGTAGGTGGCGAAGTCGACGGCGAGCTCTTCGCCGCCGGCCTGTCCGCCGTCGTCGGCCTCACCGGCCAGACAGCCGGTCAGCGTCAGGGCGATCACGGTCGTGGCGGCTGCGATACGGGTGCGCTTCATAAGTCCTTCTGGGCGTCGATGGGGCGGTCAGGGCACAGGCTCAGTGGCGGTGGATGTCGACGCCGAGGCACTCGAGCAGCTCGCTGCGCAGGGCGGCGAGCTCGGCCGACCCGCGGTTGCGTGGCCGGGCGCCCGGCACCGTGACGAGCCGACTGACGCGCGCGCCGTCGTGGCCGTCGGGGGCGGCGAGCACGACGATGCGATCGGCCAGCTGCAGCGCCTCGTCGACGTCGTGCGTCACGAGCAGCACCGTGGTCGGGGCGGCCTCGTGGACGTCGAGGAGCAGATCCTGCATCTGCAGCCGGGTGAGGGCGTCGAGCGCGCCGAACGGCTCGTCGAGGAGAAGGACGCCGGGATTGCGGGCCAGCGCCCGGGCGAGCGCGGCCCGCTGCGCCATACCGCCGGAGACCTCCCTGGGCCGCTGGCCGGAGAAGGCGGAGAGGCCGACGAGCTCGAGCAGGCGGGCCACGTGGGCACGGCCGGTAGCGCGGTCGGTGCCGTGCGGCAGCCCGATGGCGACGTTTCCGGCGAGGCTCCGCCAGGGCAGCAGGCGTGGCTCCTGGAAGGCGACGGCGCAGCGGGGGTCGGAGCCCGTGACGACCGAGCCGTCGATGAGGACCTTCCCGGCGGTGGGCCGGTCGAGGCCGGCCGTAAGGCGCAGCAGCGTCGACTTGCCGCAGCCGCTGGGCCCGAGCACGGCGACGATCTCACCGGCGGGCACGTCGAGGTCGATCCCGTCGAGGACGGTCCGTGCCGTGGCGTCCTGGCCGAAGCTGCGCCCGGTGCCGGCGTAGGACACGGCCATGGCGGGCGTGCCGCCGTCGTGCGGGACCCGGACGGGTGCGGTCGCGACCGTCGACATCACGTCCTCCTCGCTCGTCGTCGCCGGGCGCCTGGCGCGCCCGTGGCCCAACACCTACCGGGACGGCGTGCGGGCGTGACGTGGCGTCGTGGCGGATCCCGATCCTTGAGACGGTGGTCCAGATTCCGTCCGGTCTCTGGCCACTCTCTGGCCACGTCCCGCCCGGGTCAGGTGCGCGCGAGGGCGTCCGTCGTCGTGACGGTGATCTGCGGGCTGTAGCCGGCCATGACGTCGAGCGCGCGCCGGTGCGCGTCGTCGCTCGAACCCGCGCACGCGTCGGCGATGACCTCGACGGTGGCTCCGGCGTCGGCCGCGGCCAGAGCGGTGGAGATGACGCAGCAGTCGGTGGCGACGCCGGTGAGCCGGAGGTGCGGGGCGGGGCCGGTCACGGCGGCGAGCGCGGGCGTCCACTTGCCGAAGGTGGCCTCCGTGACCACCGGTCCGGACGCCTCGGCCAGCTCTGCCAGGTCGGGGACGACGGCGTAGAGCGGGTCACCGTCGGGCACGAGGGCGAAGGTGTGCTCGCGGTAGTAGGCCTGCCAGGAACCCGTCGGCTTCTCCGGGGCGACGAACCGGGTGGTGACGACGCGGTCCACGTGCGCGCCGGCGAGCCGGTGGACCGGTTCCACGATGCCGGCGAAGCCGGGCGCCGCCCACGGGCTGTGCTCGTCGGCGAAGATGTTCTGCGGGTCGACGACGACCAGCCAGGGCCGCGCGTCCCCGCCGCGGGTGCGGCCTGCCTCCCACTCGCGCCGCAGCACGGCGTAGGCCACGGACGTGAGCGGTTCTCCGTCGTCAACCGGCCAGCCCTCGCGGTACGCGGCCTCGAGGGTGAACCCCGCGCGCAGGAACGTGGCCCGCATGGCGGCGTTGTCCTCGCGCGTCTGCCCCTCGAGGCGGCGCACCGGCAAGGCGGTGAAGACGTGGTCGGCGAGCGCCCGCAGCGCCGCCGTGCCGAGCCCATGGCCGCGGTGCTCGGGGGCCAGCCGCAGGTCGAACATGGGGGTGTCGTCGGTGAGGTCCTCGATGACAACGACGCCGACGCGTCCCGAGGTCGCGTCCTCGACCCAGAGCGCGGCGTGGCCCTCGTCGTCGTACAGGCCGTCGTCGATCGACTCGGCGATCTGCTCCCGCGTGCGGCGAGGCCGCACGTGGAAGGGCCACTCGTACGACGCGAGGAAGCCGATCAGCGCATCACGGTCGGCGCCCCGGACGTCGGCGGGTACGAGCGAGACCCGTGGATCGAGGCGCATACCGGTCGTCGGGACGTGTCAGACCCGGTACTGGGCCGCCAGGGGGCACTGCCAGACGTCGAGACCGCCGCGACCGACCTGGTTGATGTAGCGGGTGACGGCGACGTAAGACTGACCGATCGAGGTCTCGGTGTAGCGCACACCGAGCTGTTCGCAGTACTCGCGCACCATGGGTGCCACCTGGCGCAGGTGCGGCCGGGCCATCGACGGGAACAGGTGGTGCTCCACCTGAAAGTTCAGGCCGCCCATGAAGGTGTCGACCCAGCGGCCGCCGGTGACGTTGCGGCTCATGAGGACCTGACGGCGCAGGAAGTCGATCTTCATGTCTTTGGGCACGATCGGCATGCCGATGTGGTTGGGCGCGAACGACAGGCCCATGTAGAGCCCGAAGACCGCGAGCTGGATCCCCATGAAGGCCAGCGCCTTACCCGGCGAGAGCACGAGGAAGACGAGCGCCACGTAGCTGATGAGCCGGAAGGCGATGAAGGACAGCTCGACCCAGCGCCGCTTGACCGGCTCACGGGAGACGACCCGCTTGACGCCCTGCACGTGGAGGTTGATTCCCTCGAGGAGGAGCAGCGGGTAGAAGAAGTAACCCTGCTTGCGGGCGAACCACCGGGTGATCGGGTTCGTCCGCGATTCGGCGGCCTCCGGGGTGAACGCGACCACCCCGGGCGCGATGTCCGGGTCGGCGTCCACCTTGTTCGGCGCGCCGTGGTGCTTGTTGTGCTTGCGGTTCCACCAACCGATGCCCATGCCGGCGAACAGGTTGATGACGACGAGGGATACCCACTCGTTCCACTTGCCCGACTTGAAGATCTGCCGGTGCGCGGCGTCGTGGCCGAGGAAGGCGATCTGGGTGAGCAGCAGGGCGAGGACCACCGCGGTCACCATCTGCCACCACGAGTCGCCGATCATGACGAACGCGACCGCCAGCGCGAGGCCGGCGAGTGGCAGTCCGATCAGCTTGGACCAGTAGTAGCCGTAGCGCCGTCGCATCAGGCCGGACTCCTGCACCATCTGTGTGAGCGCCTTGAAGTCGCTCAGGTGCCGCTCGCGCGGCCGCTCGGGTGCGTCCGGCGATTCTGGGGCTTGCGATTGGAGGGTTTGGCTCATGGGCCGCCGCCTTGACGTTCGAGGGGGCACGACCAGGGGCCGCACTGGCAGCAGGCGCCGCCTAAAATGAGTCTGTCACGGATGGCGAGCCGGTGCCTTTCGAGCGGCGAGCCGGCGCCCTGTCAGGTGCTCGTAAGCCTCCAGATACCGCGCTCGCGTGCGGTCCACGATGTGGTCGGGCAGGGGAGGTGGCGGCGCGTCCGAGGCCCGGTCCCAGCCGGAGTCCGCCGAGGTCAGGAAGTCACGGACGTACTGCTTGTCGTAGCTGGGCTGAGGGCGGCCGGGCTCCCAGGTGGCGGCGGCCCAGAACCGGGAGGAGTCCGGGGTGAGAACCTCGTCACCAAGCACGACGGCGGCGCCCGGCCGCCCGCCGACGTCCGGCACGGCGCCGAACTCGAGCTTGGTGTCGGCGAGCAGGATCCCGGCCTCGGCCGCCAGCGCGGCGGCTCGGGTGTACACGGCGAGCGTCGTGGTGCGCAGCTCCTCGGCGACGTCCGGGCCGACCATTGCGGCGACCCGCCCGAGATCGATGTTCTCGTCGTGCTCACCGATCTCGGCCTTGGTGGCCGGGGTGAAGATCGGCTCAGGCAGCCGGTCGCCGTCGCGCAGACCCTCCGGGAGCTCGTGCCCCGCCACGGAGCCGGTCGCGCGGTACTCGGCCAGCACCGAGCCGGTGAGGTACCCACGGGCCACGCATTCGACCGGGTACATCTCCAGCCGGCGGCACACCATCGCCCGGCCGGCGACCGCATCGGGGACGTCCGTGGAGACCACGTGGTTGCCGACCAGGTCGGCCAGCCGGTCGAACCACCACAGGCTCATCGCGGCGAGGATGCGGCCCTTGTCCGGGATCGGCGTCGGCAGGACGTGGTCGTAGGCGCTGATGCGGTCGGAGGCGACGACGAGGACGACGTCGTCCTCGCCGTCGGACGGGCTCTCCGGCACATAGAGGTCCCGCACCTTGCCGGAGTAGGTGTGGGTCCAGCCGGGGAGCGAGGAAGGCGCGGCGGCCGTCTCGGCTGTCTCGTCTGTGGGGCTCATGCGGTCCATCTTCCCAGCCCCGCGTAACGTTCCGACCAACGACATCTCTCGACCGTCATTTCTCGACGACCCGATCCAGGAGGACGACGATGACCGAAGCCACCGCAGACGTCGGCGTGACCGGCCTGGCCGTCATGGGGGCGAACCTGGCCCGCAACCTGGCCAGGCATGACCACACCGTCGCCGTGCACAACCGCACGTACGCGCGCACGGAGAAGCTGATGAGCGAGTACGGCGACGAGGGCGAGTTCGTGCCGTCCGAGTCGGTCGCCGACTTCGTCGCGTCGCTGAAGAAGCCGCGCGTGGCGATCATCATGGTCAAGGCCGGCGCCGGGACCGACGCCGTGATCGAGGAGCTCGCCGCCGAGATGGAGCCGGGCGACATCATCGTCGACGCCGGCAACGCCCACTTCCCGGACACCATCCGCCGGGAGAAGGCGCTGCGCGAGAAGGACCTGCACTTCGTCGGCACCGGCGTCTCCGGCGGGGAAGAGGGCGCGCTCAACGGCCCCTCGATCATGCCCGGCGGCACCGCCGAGTCCTACGAGCGCCTCGGCCCGATCCTCGAGGACATCTCCGCCAAGGTCGACGGCGTCCCGTGCTGCACGCACGTCGGGACCGACGGCGCCGGGCACTTCGTCAAGATGGTGCACAACGGCATCGAGTACGCCGACATGCAGCTCATCGCCGAGGCCTACGACCTGCTGCGCAAGGGTCTGGGCGCCTCAGCCGCCGAGATCGCCGAGATCTTCTCGAACTGGAACACCGGTGACCTCGAGTCCTACCTCATCGAGATCACCGCGGAGGTCCTCGCCCACGTCGACGAGCGGACCGGCACGGCCTTCGTCGACGTCGTCCTGGACCAGGCGGAGCAGAAGGGGACCGGACGCTGGACCGTGCAGAACGGCCTCGACCTCGGCGTGCCCATCACCGGCATCGCGGAGGCGACGTTCGCCCGCTCGCTGTCCGGGTCGGTGCCGCAGCGCGAGGCCGCGCACGGGACCCTTCCGGCGCACACGGCCGAGTGGTCGGTACAGGACCGAGAGTCCTTCGTCGAGGACGTCCGCAAGGCGCTCTACGCCTCGAAGGTGGTCGCCTACAGCCAGGGTTTCGACCAGATCGCCGCGGCGTCCGCCGAGCACGGCTGGGACATCGACCGTGGCGCCATGGCGCGGATCTGGCGCGGCGGCTGCATCATCCGCGCCCGCTTCCTCGACCGCATCACCGAGGCGTACGAACGCACGCCCGGGCTGCCGCTGCTGCTGGCGGACCCGTACTTCACCGACGCCGTGGGCAACGGGCTGGAGTCGTGGCGTCGGGTGGTGGCCGGAGCGGCGCAGAACGGCGTGCCCACGCCCGCGTTCAGCTCCTCGCTCGCCTACTACGACGCCGTGCGGGCCGAGCGGCTGCCGGCGGCCCTGGTGCAGGCGCAGCGGGACTACTTCGGCGCGCACACCTACCACCGGGTCGACGCCGAGGGCACCTTCCACACGCTGTGGTCCCAGGACCGCTCGGAGGAGAAGCAGGACTGAGCTGATGACCGGCACCCGGGTGCTCGTCAGCTGACGAGCACCTGGGTGGAGGACTCCTTCAGCTTGCCGTTGGCCCACCGCATCTGCCGGAGGGTGTCCGGGTGGCAGCGCTTGGTGAGCTGCAGGAGGTCGCGGTGCTTGATGCCCTGGGCGGCCTGGCCGAGCATCTCCCAGTCCACCGACACGCCTCCCGCCTTCATGTAGATCTCCCGGAGGTCGCGCAGGAGGAGCAGTCCGGGAGCCTTCGCGCGCCCGACGAGCTCGCTGCTCCTCTCGAGCGCCCGCCCGACGAGGCCGGACTCGCCCTCGGCCTCCGGGTCGAGCTGCTCGCCGTACGCCTCGGCGATCTCGGCGATCTCGCGCACGTGGCGCTGGGACCATTCGGCGAGATCGCGGGCCACGTGGAAGATCTCGTGGTCGACCTTGTGCCGGTCCGCCACCTGCAGCAGCTCATGGGCGAGGTCGTTCTCCGAGCGGTGCAGCTCGCGCAGCACGATCCCGATCTTCATCGCCGACCTCCCGCCGTCTCCTCGATCTCCTCGTCGACCTGGGCGCCCGGGCCGCCACGGGTGGCCGGCACGTGCGCCGAGAGGGGCGCGGACGCCGTCGTCGTCGGGGCCTCCGACGGCGGACCGGCGCCCTGGCCGACCTTGCTCACCCTGGCGGCCGCCGTCTTGAAGATCGGCTGCTTCGACGCCGGGTCCCAGTCGGTGAGGGTGAGTTCGTTGGCGGCTCGGCCGGCGCCCTCGTGCTGATCACCGACGTCCCAGTACCCGTAGTGGAACGGCAGGAAGACGACGCCCTCGCGGATCCCGCTGACCCGTGCCCGCGCCCGGACGCCACCGCGCGGCGTGGTGATCTGCGTCAGGTCACCCTCGGTGATCCCGAGCAGTTCGGCGTCACCGGCGGAGATCTCGACCCACACGTCGGGTGCGGCCGCCTGCAGCTGGGGAATCCGCCCGGTCTTGGTGCGCGTGTGGAACTGGTAGACGGTCCGTCCGGTGATGAGCTGGAGCGGGAAGTCCTCGCTCGGCATCTCGTGCGGGGGCACGTACGCCGCCGCCTTGATGATCGCCTTGCCGCTCGGGTTCATGGCCTTGTACTCGACCGGCTCGAGCGGTGCGCCGGTGACCATGTCCCGGCCGTAGCTCTCGCAGTACTGCGGGTCGGCGAAGAACTTCCCGTCCGCGTACAGGCGTTCGGTGCCCTCCGGATTCTCGTCGTTGCACGGCCACTGGACGCCGCTGCCGCCGCGCAGCTTGTCGTAGGTGATGCCGGTGTAGTCGCACGGGCGGCCGCGGCTGCACTCCTTCCACGCCTCGAACGCGGACTCGGGGTCGTGCCACTTCACCAGCGGCTCGCCGTCCTTGTCCCGCAGGTCCATCCGCTCGGCGTAGTCGAGGAGGATTTCGAGGTCGGACCGGGCCTCGCCGGGCGGGTCGACCGCCTTCTCGGACAGGTGCACCGTGCGGTCGGTGTTGGTGAAGGTGCCGGTCTTCTCGCCCCACGTGGCCGCCGGGAGGACGACGTCGGCCAGCTGCGCCGTCTCCGAGAGGAAGATGTCCTGCACCACGAGGAAGAGCCGCTCCTGCTCGAGGATCGAGCGGATGCGGCCGAGCTCGGGCAGGGAGACCGCCGGGTTCGTGGCCTGGACCCACAGCATGCGGATCGACCCCTGCTCGGCGTAGCGCATCATCTGCATGACGTGCGTCGGCGGGGAGTAGTGCGGGATCTCCATCGGGTCGATGTTCCAGACCCGCGCCAGGTCGGCCACGTGGGCGTCGTTGGACCAGTTCCGGAACGCGGGCAGGTCGCCGTCGGCACCCGCTTCGCGAGTGTTCTCCGCCGTCGGCTGGCCGTTCATCTGCAGCAGGCCGCAGCCGGGGCGGCCTAGCATCCCCCGCACGAGGTGGACGTTGTTGACCTGGACGGCCGCGGCGGTGGCCTGGTGGGACTGGTAGAAGCCCTGGAGGACGGTGGACAGCAGGCGGTCCGTGGTGCCCAGGAGCCGTGCCGCCTCGCGGAGGTCGACCTCCGGGACGTCGCAGATCCGGGCGACCTTCTCCGGCGGGTACTCGCGGACCCGCTTGGCGAGCTCGTCGAAGCCGACCGCGTGGGCATCGACGTAGTCGTGGTCCACCCAGTCGTTGGCGATGATCTCGTGGAGCAGGCCGTTCATCAGGGCCACGTTGGTGCCCGGCCGCGGCGCCAGGTGCACGGTCGCCGCCCGCGCCACCGGCGTCGGCCTCGGGTCGACGCAGACGATGGCAGGAGGGTCCGGGCCGTCGAGGCGGTCGAGCACCCGCATCCACAGCACGGTCTGGGTCTCAGCCATGTTGTGTCCGAACAGGGCGATGACGTCGGCGTGGTCGATGTCCGTGTACGAGCCCGGCTGGCCGTCGCAGGCGAACGACTCCTTGAGCGACGCGGCCGCCGTCGCCGTGCACAGGCGTGTGTTGCCGTCCACGTGGTTGGTCCCGATGCCGCCGTGGGCCAGGACGCCGAGCGTGTAGTACTCCTCGAGGAAGAGCTGGCCGGTCGTGTAGAAGCCGACGGCGCTCGGGCCCTGCTCGGCGAGGAGCTCCTTGGTGCGCGAGGCCACGAGGCCCATCGCCTCCTCCCACGACGTCTCGACGAGCTCGCCGCCCTTGCGCACCAGCGGACGGGTGAGGCGGTCCGGCGAGGCGTTCGCCTGCCAGCCGTAGAGGTCCTTCGGACCCAGCCGCCCGTGGTTGACCCGGTCCTCGGCACGGCCCCGGACACCGACGATGCGGCCGTCGTCGACGGCGATGTCCAGGGCATCGCCGTTGGAGTGCAGGATCGACGCGGTCTGGACCCAGTCGACGGACTCGAGGTCCGCGCCGTCCTCGAGGTGGGTGTCCACCCGCACCGGCCAGGTGGCCCCGCGGGCATAGGGGGTTCGCGTCCCCCAGACGTCGGCTATCCGGTCGGTCCTGGCCATGCTGTCTCCTCGCAAGCCTCGTCGCCCTCGTCTCGCCGTTCGAGGCAACCAGCGAGCGAGGAGGGCCGCAACCGGAGCGGCTCAGTGCCGCCCGAGCTCAGACGCCCGCGGCGATGTCGCTGCGGTGCTGGGAGCCGGCCAGGCTGACGCGCTCGACGCCGGCGTAAGCGGCGGCCCGGGCGGCCTCGACGTCCTCACCGGTGCCGACCACGCTGAGGACGCGTCCGCCGGAGGAGACCAGCGCTCCGCCACCGTTGGTGGACGTGCCGGCGTGCAGCACGTGCACCCCGTCGAGGCTCTCGGCGTCCGGGAGGCCGGTGATCTCGTCGCCCTTGCGGACCCCGCCGGGGTAGCCGTGCGCGGCGACGACCACCGTCACGGCGCCGCCGCGGCTCCACTCCAGCGGTGGGGCGTCCGCCAGGTCGCCCTTGGCGACGGCGAGCAGTAGCGCCCCGAGGGGGGAGGCCAGGCGCGCGAGGACCACCTGGGTCTCCGGGTCCCCGAACCGCACGTTGAACTCGACGACGCGCAGTCCGCGGGAGGTCAGCGCGAGCCCGCAGTACAGCACGCCGGTGAACGGGGTGCCGCGCCGGGCCATCTCGGCAACCACCGGTCGGGCGACCCGGTCGAGGACCTGGGTGGTGAGGTCCTCGGGCGCCCAGGGCAGCGGCGAGTACGCGCCCATCCCGCCGGTGTTGGGTCCGGCGTCGCCGTCGCCGAGACGCTTATAGTCCTGGGCGGGGGCGAGGGGGACGACGTCGGCGCCGTCGCTGAGGCAGAACAGGGAGACCTCGGGACCGTCGAGGTACTCCTCGACGACGACGGCGGCCGCTCCGCCGGTGGCCGGATCGCCGCCGTCGTGCGCGAGGCAGGCGCGGGCGTGCGCCAGGGCGGCCTCCTTGTCGTCGGTGACGACGACGCCCTTGCCGGCCGCCAGCCCGTCGTCCTTGACGACGTAGGTGGGCCCGAAGGCGTCGAGGGCGTCGTCGACCTGCTCCTCGATGGTGCACACGCGAGCCATGGCAGTCGGCACGCCGGCAGCCGCCATGACCTCCTTCGCAAAGGCCTTCGAGCCCTCGAGGCGGGCGGCGGCGGCGTCGGGTCCGAAGCAGGGGATGCCGGCGGCGCGGACGGCATCGACGACACCGGCCACAAGCGGGGCCTCAGGGCCCACCACGACCAGGTCGGCGCCCATGTCTCGCGCCGCGGCGGCCACCGCCGCACCGTCGAGGATGTCGACGGCGACGGTGCGCGCGAGCGCCGCCATGCCGGGGTTGCCCGGTGCGACGACGAGCTCGTGGGACGACGGGTCCGTGGACAGGGTGCGGGCGAGGGCGTGCTCACGCGCGCCCGACCCGATCAGCAGGATCCTCACGAGGCCCGAGGGTAGCTGCTGCGGCAGGCCCGGCGCCTAGCCCGCCAGCCGCTGCCGCAGGGCGCGCAGCTGATCGGTCATCTCGGCGGGCAGACGGTCGCCGAACCGGGCGAAGTACTCCTCGGTGAGGTCGGCCTCGGAGGACCAGCTGTCCGGGTCCACCTCGAAGAGCAGGTCGAGGTCTTCCTGGCCCAGGTCGAGGCCGTCCAGGTTGAGATCCCGCGGCCTCGGCAGGCGCCCGGTGGGGGCGTCGACGGCAGCGACTTCACCGTTCACGCGTCGCAGTGCCCATTCGAGCACGCGGGAGTTCTCCCCGAAACCGGGCCAGACGATGCGGCCGTCACCGTCCCTGCGGAACCAGTTGACCTGAAAGATCCGCGGGGCCCCGTCGCCGAGGGTCTCGCCCATCTCGAGCCAGTGCGCCCAGTAGTCGGCCATGTTGTAGCCGCAGAACGGCAGCATGGCGAACGGGTCGCGGCGCAGCTGTCCGACGGCGCCCTCGGCCGCGGCGGTCTGCTCGGAAGAGACGGTCGCGCCGATGAAGACGCCGTGCTCCCAGTCGTAGGCCTCGGCGATCAGCGGGACGTTGGTGGCGCGGCGTCCGCCGAAGAGGATCGCGTCGATCGGGACCCCGCCGCGGTCTTCCCACTCGGGGGCGATGGAGGGCGCCTGGTCCGCGCGCACGGTGAACCGCGAGTTCGGGTGGGCGGCGGGCGTGCCGGACTCCGGCGTCCAGTCGTTGCCCTGCCAGTCGGTCAGGTGCTCGGGCGGGGTGTCGGTCAGTCCCTCCCACCAGACGTCGCCGTCGTCCGTCAGCGCCACATTGGTGAAGATGACGTCGTGATCGAGGGCGGCGATCGCCGTCGGGTTGGTGGACTCGCCGGTCCCCGGCGCGACCCCGAAGAACCCTGCCTCGGGATTGATGGCGTACAGCCGGCCGTCGGGCCCGGGACGCATCCAGGCGATGTCGTCGCCGATGGTCTCCACCTTCCAGCCCGGGATGGTGGGGCGGAGCATGGCGAGATTCGTCTTGCCGCACGCCGAGGGGAAGGCGGCAGCCAGGTGGTAGACGCGACCGTCCGGGCCGGTGATCTTCAGGATGAGCATGTGCTCGGCCAGCCAGCCCTCGTCGCGGCCGAGGACGGAGGCGATGCGCAGCGCGTAGCACTTCTTGCCGAGCAGGGCGTTGCCGCCGTACCCGGACCCGTAGGACCAGATCTCCCGCGTCTCCGGGAAGTGGCAGATGTACTTGGTGTCGTTGCACGGCCACGGCACGTCGCGCCTGGTGACGACCTCGTTCCCGTGCGTCACCACGAGCGGGTGGCCGACGGAGTGGACGGCCGGGACCCAGTCGGCCCCTTGCTCGATCCGCTCCAGGGCCGCGGCGCCCATGCGGGTCATGATCCGCATCGAGGCGACGACGTAGGCCGAGTCGGTGATCTCCACGCCGATCCGGGAGATCGGGCCGCCGACGGGACCCATGGAGAACGGCACCACGTACATCGTCCGGCCGCGCATGGAGCCGGCGAAGACCTCGCGCAGCTCCTCGCGCATGACGCCGGGCTCGGCCCAGTTGTTGGTGGGCCCGGCGTCGGCCTCCTGCTCCGAGCAGATGAAGGTGCGGGACTCCACGCGCGCGACGTCGGACGGCTCGGACCGGGCGAGGAAGCTCCTCGGGCGCTTGGCATCATCGAGCCGGACCAGCGTCCCGGCGGCGACCAGCTGGGACGTGAGCCGGCCGTACTCCTCCCGGGAACCGTCGCAGACGTAGATCCTCGCCGGCCGCGTGAGCGCCGCGATCTCCTGCACCCAGTCCACCAGGTCCGGGTCGGTGATCCTCAGACCGTCGAAGTCGGCGGCGGTCCTCGGCGCCGCATGGGTCATGACCATCGAACATCCTCCGCGTTCCGCAACGCTCGTCCGGCGCCGCTCTGTCCACTGTCCGCCCACCTCGAAGGGTCTACAACCGCAGGAGGGCTGAAACATCGGCCAAAGTTTCGGTACGGTCAACTCGTGAGCATCCAGCAGACCTCGACGGCCGCCAACGGCGCGACGGGTGGCGTGGCCGCCGACCCGATCGTGCTGGGGCGCCGCATCCGGCACGCCCGCACCTCCCGCGGCATGACCCTGCGCGAGCTCGCGGGGCTTGTCCGCTCGACGACGAGCCAGCTGTCCCTGATCGAGAACGGCCGCCGCGAACCGCGGCTCTCCCTGCTGACTGCGCTTGCCGACGCGCTGGGCACCACCCCGGGCGAGCTGCTGAGCCCGGAGCCGCCGCCGGACCGGCGCGCCGCCCTGGAGATCGCGCTCGAGCAGGCGCAGCGCGGACCACTCTTCGCCTCGCTCGGCGTGCCGGCGGTCAGGCCCGGCCGGCGTCTGCCGATGGATGCGCTGGAGTCGTTGGTGGCCCTGCACGGTGAGCTCGAGCAGCGTGCCCGTTCCACCATCGCGACGCCGGAGGAGGCGCGGCGCATCAACACCGACCTGCGCCACAAGGCACAGGCGCGTGACAACTACCTGCCGGACATCGAGGCGCTCGCCGAGGAGCAGGTGCGCGCCGTCGGGTACGCCGGCGGCGCGCTCACGCACCGCATGGTCGCGCAGATGGCCGAGCGGCTCGGGTTCACGATCATCCACGTCGACGACCTGCCCCACTCGACCAGGACGGTCACCGACCTCGAGAACGGCCGCATCTATCTGCCGCCCGCGTCGATCCCGGGCGGGTACGGGCTGAGGTCCCTGGCGCTGCAGGCCATGGCCCACCGCCTCTTCGGCCACAGTCGCCCGTCGAGCTACGGCGACTTCCTTCAGCAGCGCCAGCAGATCGCCTACTTCAACGCCTGCTGCCTCGTGCCACGGTTCGCCGCCGAGGAGTTCCTCGAGCGGACCAAGGCGGCGAAGGACCTTGCGATGGAGGACTTCCGGGACGCGTTCGGCATCACCCACCACGCGGCCGCGCAGCGGTTCACCAACCTCGCGACGTCGCTGCTCGGCATCCCCGTCCACTTCATCCGCGCCAACGACGACGGCGCCCTCTATCGCGGCTACGCCAACGACGGCGTGCCGCTCCCCGCGGATCCGTCCGGCGCCATCGAGGGCCAGCCGCTGTGTCGCAAGTGGGCGGCCCGGTCCGCGTTCGCCCGGCGCAACCGGTCCACCGAGTACCACCAGTACACCGACACCCCGGCCGGCACCTACTGGTGCAGCACCCAGACGGGCTCGGGCCGGGAGTCGGAGTTCTCCATCACGCTCGGGGTCCCGTTCGCGCACGCGAAGTGGTTCCGCGGCCGGGAGACGACCCGGCGCACGGTCTCGACCTGCCCCGACACCTCCTGCTGCCGGCATCCCGAGCCCGAGAAGGCGCAGCGGTGGCAGGACCGGTCCTGGCCGAGCGCCGCCATGCACGCACACGTGCTGAGCCCGCTGCCGACCGGGAACTTCCCCGGCGTCGACGACGTCGAGCTCTACGACTTCCTCGAGCGCCACGCCCCCGGCGACGACTGAGGACAGCGCGGCCCCGGCGCCGGACCTGTCCGGCGCCCGTCCTCAGCCGAGCAGGTCGTGCCGCACGATCGTCGCCTCGCGGTCCGGTCCGACGCCGATCGAGGAGATGCGCGTGCCACTCATCTCCTCGAGCGCGAGGACGTACTTCTGCGTGTTCTCCGGCAGCTCGTCGAAGGCCCGTGCCTGCGAGATGTCCTCCCACCAGCCGTCGAGGTACTCGTAGATCGGCGTGGCGTGGTGGAACGAGGACTGGTCGGGCGGCATCTCGTCGTGCCGGACACCGTCCACGTCGTACGCCACGCACACCGGGACCTTCTCCAGCCCGGTGAGCACGTCGAGCTTCGTCAGGACGAGATCGGTCAGCCCGTTCACCCGTCCGGCGTACCGGGCGATGACGGCGTCGTACCAGCCGGTGCGCCGTGGACGGCCGGTCGTGGTGCCGTACTCGCCACCGGTCTTGCGCAGGAACTCGCCGTCCTCGTCGAGCAGCTCGGTAGGGAACGGCCCCTCGCCCACCCGGGTCGTGTAGGCCTTGACGACACCGACGATGCGGTCGATGCGCGTCGGCCCGATCCCCGAACCGGTGCAGGCGCCGGCCGAGACGGCGGAGGAGGAGGTGACGAACGGATAGGTGCCGTGGTCGACGTCGAGCATGGTGGCCTGGCCGGCCTCGAAGACGACCGTCTGCCCGTCGTCGAGCGCCTTGTTGAGCGCCAGCGAGGTGTCCGCCACCATGGGGCGCAGCCGCTCGGTGTAGCCGAGCAAGGTCTCCGTGACCTCGTCGACGTCGACGGCGCGGCGGTTGAACACCTTGACCAGCAGCTGGTTCTTCTGCTGCAGCGCGCCCTCCACCTTCTGGCGAAGGATCGAGGCGTCGAACAGGTCCTGCACGCGGATGCCGACCCGGCTCATCTTGTCTGCGTACGTCGGTCCGATGCCGCGGCCGGTGGTCCCGATCTGCCGCTTGCCCAGAAAGCGCTCGGTGACCTTGTCGAGCGTGCGGTTGTACGGCGGGATGAGGTGGGCGTTCGCCGAGACGAGGAGCTTGGAGGTGTCCATGCCACGAGCCTCGAGCCCGTCGATCTCCTCGAAGAGCACCTCGAGGTCGATCACTACGCCGTTGCCGATCACCGGTACGCACCCCGGGGAGAGGATCCCGGATGGCAACAGGTGCAGGGCGTACTTCTCGTCGCCGACGACGACGGTGTGACCCGCGTTGTTCCCGCCGTTGAACTTCACGACGTAGTCGACCCGAGACCCGAGCTGGTCGGTCGCCTTGCCCTTGCCCTCGTCGCCCCACTGGGCTCCGACGACCACCACGGCTGGCATCTTGACTCTTCCTCTCGCTGCCACCGGCGCCGGTCGACGCCCCGAAGAGGCTACCCCGCTGCATCACGTGCGCAGACAGGCGGCTCAGGTTACGGTCGGTCGGCCACTACCCGACGGAGGCTACGAGTGATCGAGATCTCGGTGTCCGCGTCAGCCGCGACACTGACGGTCATCGGGGACCTGGACCTTGCCGAGCGGAGCCGGTTCCCCGAGGTGACCGCCCGGGTGGCGGGACTGCGCTCGGGACGGCTGGTGGTGGACCTGTGCCGGGCCACCTTCGTCGACTCCACCGGCGCGGCGTTCCTGATGACCCTCGCGAGCAGCACCACCAAGAGCGGTGGCTCCGCCGTCCTGCGGGGCGCTGAAGACAAGGAGCTGTTCGTCCTCGAGGTCTGCGGCGCCCTCGAGCTGTTCCAGCTCGAGAAGGATCACCGCTGCGACGACCGCGGGGAGCCGCCGGCCTGACGGTCCCGCGATCACCCCGGCGCTCTCGCCATCGTTCAGCGGCGCACGCGCGCCCACACCACCTTGCCGCCGGGTGCCGGCCGCCAGCCCCAATCGGCGAGCCTGTCCACGATGTGCATGCCGTACCCGCCAACGCGCGAGGTGTTCTGTTCCCTGGTCACCGGCGGTGCCGGGTTGCCCTCCTCGACCTCGATGCGCAGGCCGTCGCTGGTGGCCTGGAGTCGTAGCCCGACCCGACCCCATCCGTGCATGACGGCGTTGGACATCAGCTCGGAGACGACGAGCTCGGCGGCACTGACGTCCGCGACGTCCCAGGCGGCGCAGGCACGCCGGACCTCCTGCCGGGCGCGCGCGATCGAGCTCGGGTCGGAGGGCAGCTGCCAGCGGCGCCGGCGCGGTGCGGAGTCCTCCTCCTGTCCCCGACCGCCCGGCACGCGGATGACGACGACGGCGATGTCGTCCTCCGGCGCGTCGGCGAGCTGCAGCAGCTCCTCCCCCACGCCGGCGGCATCCGGTGCGTGCACCCCCCGCGTGAGCTGGATGAGTTCCTCCAGGCCCTGCCGCATGCCTCGGTCCCGGCGCTCGACGAGCCCGTCGGTGTACAGGACCAGCACATCGCCGGGCCGCACCCGTACCTGTGCGGTCTCCCGGGTCCCCCCGTCGAAGCCGATCAGGGGGCCACCGGCCTCGTCGAGCGTGATGACCTCGGAGCCGCGGCGCAGCAACGCCGGGAGGTGACCGGCACGGGCGTACCGGAGGTCCCACTCGTCTCCCCGACGTGTCATCGTCGCGTACACCAGGGAGGCGGTGCGCGGGATCCGCATCCCGGTGACCAGGCTGTCAACGCGACTCAGCACCGTGGCCGGGTCCGCGAGCTCCTGCGCGTAGGCCCGCACGACGGACCTGAGCTGGCCCATGGCAGCGGCGGCCTCGACGTCGTGACCGACGACGTCTCCGATGACGACGGCGACGGTGTCCTCGGCAAGGTTGACGACGTCGTACCAGTCACCGCCGACCTGGGCGTGCTCCACGTTCGGGGCGTAGTACGTCCAGACGTCGAGCTCCGGCACGTCGGCCTGCTCGGGGAGCATGGAGCGTTGCAGCGTCTCGGCGAGGAGGTGCTCCCGGGCGTACAGCTGTGCGTTGTCCATCGCCATGCCGACGCGGCGGGCGACCAGCTCGAGCACCGTGCCGACCTCGTCCGGAAGGATCGCGATGGACTCCTCCGCAGTCTCGCTGCCCAGCACGCCGCTGATCCGTGCCGAGGCCGGGCCGTGGTACGGCAACGCGACGAAGAGGCCCAGCGCCCGCAGACGTCCGAGCACGGGCAGGACCAGCACGCTGCCCTCGGCCTCCGGAGCCTCGGCCAGGCGCGGTGCCAGCAGGTCAAGGAGTCTGGCCGTGGCCGTGCCGGGCTCCCCGTGCGCGTCCGGCTCGAGACGCACGGTGCGCATGACGTTGCCCTCGAGAAGCTCCAGCACCGGGTCGCGCGCAAGGTCTTCCGCAGTGACCCGGCGGCGGTGGTCCGGCCGGTCGACGATCCGCTCGACCTCCTCCAGGTCGCGGCCCAGCACGAAGAAACCGCACCAGGCCACCACCTGACGCGTGACGAGATCGGCGATGGCGCGCAGGACGTCGGAGGAGTCCGGTTCCTGCAGGATGTCGGAGACGCGGGCGACGATGCTCAGGGCCAGCCGCGCTCGGCGCTCGATGTCGAGTCGCACCTGCTCGAGATGGGCGTTCTCCACCTGGGCGGAGACATCGCGGGAGACCGCCACCCACAGGGAGACCGATTCGTCGGCGGCCGGAGCAACCAGCGGGGTCAGCTCGATCGTCGCCCACACGCGCGAGCCGTCGCCACGCGTGACCAGGACTGTGATGTTGCCCGCCTCGCGGGACCTGAAGGTCTCGGCGATCTGCCGGGCACCGGCCTCGTCGATACCCGTCTGACGCAACAGCTCCGGCCCGCCGGCGCCCACGACGTCTGCGGGGAGCGCATACAGCTCGAGGGCTGCATCGTTGGCCATGAGCACCTCCCAGCCGCTGGCCGGGTCGCTCTCCTCACAGGCGAGCAGGACCACGCCCTCGGGCAGCTGACGCAGCACCTCGAGCGAGCCACCGAGCATGTCCTCCACCCGCCTGTCGGCGGCCTCGTTCCCCACTAGCCTCTCCGATCGTCTAACGTTCATCCACGTGTCCCCACTGCGAGAGGGGCCGCCCAGCGAGAGGACGAATTGTGACCGAACCACCCCTGCAGCCACAGGACGACGAGACGGCGGGCGCCACGACGGCAGCCGAGAGTGGGTCGGTGCACGTCATGGTCTCGCAGGAGCGGACCCGGCTCGTGCTTTCCGGCGAGGTCGACGTCGCCCTCAGCTCGGAGCTCGGCGAGGCGGTCACCGAGGCGGAGCGCGCCGGGCTGCCGGTGGAGATCGACGCACGGCACATCACGTTCATGGACTCCTCGGGCGTCTCGGTGCTCGCTCGTCTGGCGCGCCGGACGCCGGGCCGGCTCACACTCATCCAGCCGCCCGACGTCGTGCGCTTCCTTCTCGACGTGACTCGGATCGGCGAGGTCGTGGACGTCGTCGACGACGCACCGGGCTTCCCGAGAACGACGCCCGGCGGCGCCGCCTGAGCCGTCACGAAGACGCACGAGGCCCGGCACCCGCTCTCGGGGCGCCGGGCCTTTGCACATCCCGTCTCGTTCAGCGCTTCTGCCCGGCCGAGCGCAGCCACTCGCAGGCCTCGGTGACGCGCTGCGCCATGCCGGCCTCGGCGGCCTTGCCCCACGCACGGGGGTCGTAGGCCTTCTTGTTCCCGACGTCGCCGTCGACCTTCAGGACGCCGTCGTAGTTCTTGAGCATGTGGTCCGCGACGGGACGAGTGAAGGCGTACTGGGTGTCGGTGTCGATGTTCATCTTGATGACGCCGTTGTCGACCGCGAGGCCGACCTCCTCGGAGGTGGAACCGGAACCGCCGTGGAAGACGAGGTCGAAGGGCTTGTCCTTGCCGACCTCCTTGCCGACAGCCTCCTGGATCTGGCCCAGCAGCTCGGGACGCAGCTTGACGGCCCCGGGCTTGTACACGCCGTGCACGTTGCCGAAGGTGAGGGCGGTGAGGTAGCGGCCCTTCTCCCCGGTGCCGAGGGCGCGAACGGTCGCCAGCCCGTCCTCGGGCGTGGTGTAGAGCTTGTCGTTGATGGCGGCCTCGTGGCCGTCCTCCTCGCCGCCGACCACGCCGATCTCGATCTCGAGGAGGGTCCGTGCCTGCTGGGAGAGCTCGAGGAGCTCCTCGGCGATGACGAGGTTCTCGTCGATCGGCACGGTCGAGCCGTCGAACATGTGGGACTGGAAGGTCGGCAGCTTGCCGGCCGCGACCTCCTCGGCCTCCAGGGCGAGCAACGGCCGGACCCAGCTGTCGAGGTTTTCCTTGGTGCAGTGGTCGGTGTGCAGCGCGATGGTGACGCCGTAGTTCTTCGCCACCTCGTGGGCGTACCGGGCGAGCGCGACGGTTCCGGTCACGCGGTCCTTGATCGTGGACCCGGACGCGTACTCGCCGCCGCCGACGGACACCTGGAGGATGCCGTCGCTCTCGGCCTCGGCGAATCCGCGCAGCGCCGCGGTCACGGTCTGGGAGGACGTGACGTTGATCGCCGGGTAGGCGAAGCTGCCGGCCTTCGCCCGGTCGATCATCTCGGCGTAGGACTCGGGGGTTGCGATGGGCACGGTGGTGTCTCCTGGAGGGTGGGCTGTCAGGGGCTGAGGCACTGATCATCCCACCATGGGGCGCCGAGACGCGAAGTCCGTTCACGATGCGCACCGGCACGAGTCTCGACGGCGGAGGATCAGGCCGGCTCGGCGTGCTCGAGCATCCACGAGTGCATCGCGACGGCGGCCGCGGCACCGGCGTTGATGGACCGCGTCGACCCGTACTGGCTGATGTGCAGGATCTCCGCGCACGCCTGACGCGCCGCGGCGCTCAGCCCGGCGGACTCCTGCCCGAACAGCATGACCAACTCCCGCGGCAGGGCCCGCCCCTCGATCGGCACCGATCCGGGGACGTTGTCGATCCCGACGACCGGCAGGCCGGCGTGGCGCGCCCAGTCGAGCAGACCGGCGACGTCCTCGTGGTGACGCAGGTGGACGTAGCGGTCGGTGACCATGGCGCCGCGCCGGTTCCAGCGCCGTCGTCCGACGATGTGAACCTCGGCGACGGCGAAGGCGTTGGCGGTGCGCACCACCGATCCGATGTTCATGTCGTGCGCGAAGTTCTCGACGGCGACGTGCAACGGGTGCCGCCGGGTGTCGAGATCGGCGACGATCGCCTCGACCGTCCAGTACCGGTACCGGTCGTCGACGTTGCGCCGATCCCCGGCCGCCAGCAGCTCTGGGTCGTAGCGCGGGTCGTCGGGCCACCTCTGAGGTCCGCCCGGCCACGGGCCGACGCCGACCTGCCGGTCCGCCATCTCGCTCGCCTGCTCCACCCCGGTAGTGTCGCGCACGGAGGAGGTGCGATGACCGAGACTGCGCCGATCGAGAACTGGCTGACCGACATGGACGGGGTCCTGGTCCACGAGGGCATGGCGCTCGACGGGGCGCCAGAGTTCATCGCCCGGCTGACCGAGAAGGGCCGGCCGTACCTGGTCCTGACGAACAACTCGATCTTCACGCCCCGGGACCTCGCGGCCCGCCTGTCGGCCTCGGGCATCGAGGTGCCGGAGGAGCGGCTGTGGACCTCGGCGCTGGCCACGGCGACGTTCGTGGCCCAGCAGATGCCGGGCGGGCGCGCGTACGTCATCGGCGAGGCCGGACTGACGACGGCCCTGCACGAGGCCGGCTACATCCTCACCGACACCAGGCCCGACTACGTCATCCTCGGCGAGACCCGGACGTACTCGTTCTCCTCGATCACGACGGCGGTCCGGCTGATCAAGGGCGGCGCCCGGTTCATCGCCACCAACCCGGACTCGACCGGGCCGTCCGCGGACGGCCCGCTGCCCGCCACGGGCGCGGTCGCCGCGATGATCAGCAAGGCGACCGGCCGCGAGCCGTACTTCATCGGCAAGCCCAACCCGGTGATGATCCGGGCGGCGCTCAACCGGATCGAGGCGCACTCGGAGGCGACGGCGATGGTGGGCGACCGGATGGACACCGACGTGCTCGCCGGCATGGAGGCGGGCCTGCGCACCTTCCTGGTGCTCACCGGCTCCACGTCGGTCGACGAGGTCGAGCGCTACCCGTACCGGCCCAACGAGGTGCGCCCGTCGGTGAAGGACCTGATCGACCTGGTGTGAGCCGGCGTCAGGTCACTGCTCGCGCAGCTCGTCGGGGTAGCCCTGCGGCTGTTGCCCCTCGGTCGGACGTCCGGCGTCCCGGCTCGGGTCGTAGCCGCCGCGCTGCCCGCCGAAGGACGGCGTGGCCTGCCCCGGTGCCGGCTGCTGCGTGGTCGGCGCGTAGGTACCGGTGCTGCCCTGGGTGTCGGCGAAGCTCACGCGCGGCGCGGTACGCACCACGGCGTCGTTGACCTCGAAGTACTCGGCCCGGCGGAAGCCGAACATCGACGCGATGACGTTCGGGGGGAAGGCCTCGACCCTGGTGTTGAGCTGGCGGACGTTGCCGTTGTAGAAGCGGCGGCCCGCGGCGATCCGGTCCTCGGTGTTGGTGAGCTCGTCCTGCAGCGCGAGGAAGGACTGCGAGGCCCGCAGATCCGGGTACGCCTCGGCGACGGCGAAGAGGCGCCCGACGGCGGCGGAGAGCTCGTTCTCCTGCCGCGCCTGCTGCGCGGGCGTGGACCCCGGTGTGGCGGCCTCGGCGCGGGCGCGGGTGACCTCCTGGAAGAGCTGACGCTCGTGGGCGGCGTAGCCCTTGACCGTCTGCATGAGGTTGGGGATCAGCTCGTAACGGCGGTGGAGCTCGACGTCGATCTGCCGCCAGGCTTCCTGGACCAGGTTCCGCAAGCGCACGAAGCCGTTGTAGGTCGCGATCGCCCAGATGAGGACGACCACGACCACCACACCGACGATGATCAGGATCGGGACGATGGCGTCCATGGCGGTCTCCCCCGCTCGAGGTTTGTTCGCCGGGCGATTCAACCACAGCGGCCGGTCTGGCTCAGTCGAGCTGCAGGTCCGCCTTGTCGAGCGCGAAGAGGTAGGGCAGAGCCGCCTCGGCGATGCGTTCGCGGACGCCGGTGTCCCGGTCGACGACGACCGCGGCGGCGACCACCTCGGCGCCCGCCTCCCGCAGCGCCTCGACCGCCGTGAGGACGCTCCCGCCGGTGGTGGAGGTGTCGTCGAGCGCGACCACCCGCCGACCGGCGACATCGGGCCCCTCGACGCGCCGCTGCATGCCGTGCGCCTTGGCCTCCTTGCGCACGACGAAGGCGTCCAGCTCGAGACCGCGGGACGCGGCCGCGTGCAGGATCGACGCCGCCACGGGGTCCGCGCCGAGGGTCAGGCCGCCGACCGCGTCGATCTCTTCCGGGCCGAAGCCGTTCTCCTCGAGCAGGTCGAGCATGACGTGGCCGATGAGCGGCGCGGCGGCGTGGTGCAGGGTCGCGCGGCGCATGTCGACGTAATGGTCGGAGGTCCGGCCGGAGGAGAGGGTCACCTGGCCGTGCACGACGGCGATCTCGCGCACGAGCGCGGCCAGCTGGGAACGCGGGGTGTCGTTGGGGATGCTCACGGCGGCCAGCGTAGCCGTGCCCTCAGAGCAGGGCCCGCGCCGAGGCGCCGGGGCCGGCGACCCGCCGCACGAGGGCCCGCGGAGCCACCTTGAGCACGGCGGCGATCGCGCCGTACCGCAGGGTCGGGACACAGACCACCTGGCCGCGGCGCACCGCACGCAGCCCGGCGGTGGCGACCCGCTCGACGTCGATCCACCCGATCGAGGGCCACACGGACGGGTCGACGCCGGCACTGGCGTGGAACTCGGTCCGGACCAGGCCCGGACACAGTGCCGTCGCCGTCACCCGGGTGCCGGAGAGCTCTGCGGCGAGGCCTTCGGTGAACCTGACGACCCAGGCCTTGTGCGCCGCGTAGGTGCCCATGGCGGTACCGGCGGCGACCGAGGCGACGTTGAGGATCGCGCCATGCCGGCGGGCGACCATGGACTCGGCGGCCACCTTGGACAGCACGAGCACGGAGTGGACCATGACGGCGAGCGCCTGCTCCTCCCGCGCGGTGTCGCCGCCGACGAACCGCTGCCCGAGGCCGAACCCGGCGTTGTTGACGAGCAGCCCGATGGCGCGCTCGTCCCGGCGGATGCGTGCGGCGACGACCTCGCGGCCGTCCGCCGTCGCCAGGTCCGCGGGCAGGACCTCGACGTCGACGCCGGCGGCGGCCCGGATGCGGCGGGCGGTGGACTCGAGGCGCTCGGCGGTGCGGGCGACGAGCACCAGATGGTGGTTTGCGGCGGCCAGCTGCCAGGCCAGCTCGAGCCCGATGCCCGACGTGGCCCCGGTGACGAGGGCGGTTCCCATGGGGCGAGCGTAGAAGAACCGCACCGGTGGCTGCAGTAGCGTGTCGATCCATGAGGTTGGCGACGTGGAACGTGAACTCGATCCGCGCCCGCGTGGACCGCGTCGTCGCCTTTCTCGAGCGGGCCGACGTCGACGTGCTCGCGATGCAGGAGACCAAGTGCTCGGACGAGCAGTTCCCGCACCTGGCGTTCCAGCTCGCGGGCTACGACGTGGTCACGCACGGGCACAACCAGTGGAACGGCGTCGCCGTCGCCTCGCGGGTCGGCCACGAGGACGTCGAGACCGGGTTCGCGGGCATGCCGACCTGGGGCGACCCGCCGGCCGAGGAAGCCCGCGCGCTCGGCGTGACTTGCGACGGCGTGCGGGTGTGGAGCCTGTACGTGCCGAACGGCAGGGTCCTGGCGGACCCGCACTACGCCTACAAGCTGAACTGGCTGGACGCGCTGCGGGAGGCCGCTGCCGGCTGGGTGCGAGCAGACCCGGGGGCGAAGGTCGCCCTCGTCGGCGACTGGAACATCGCCCCGCGGGACGAGGACGTCTGGGACATGACGCGCTTCGAGGGCGCGACGCACGTCTCCCCGGCGGAGCGGGAGGCGTTCCGTGCCTTCGAGGACGTGGGGTTCACCGAGGTCACGCGGGACCTGGTCACCCAGTACACGTACTGGGACTACAAGCAGCTGGCCTTCCCGCGGAACAAGGGCATGCGGATCGACTTCGTGCAGGCCTCCCGGGCGCTGGCGGAGCAGATCACCGGGGCATCGATCGAGCGTGCGGAGCGCAAGGGCAAGGGGCCGTCCGACCACGTGCCCGTCGTCGTCGAGGTGGCCGGATGAGCGGCGGCGAGGCGTGGGCGCCGCCGGGTCGGGTCGATCCCCCGCCGAGGGAACCGGGCGAGCGGGCACCCGCCCCGGTCGGTGCTGAGGGGCCGGATCCGGCCGGCGCGGCGCCCGGCGGGCGCGAGCCGGTCAGCGTGGCGGCCCTGGTCGCCGGCGTGCTGCCCACCGGACCGGTCGCCGTCGTCCTGGGAGTCATCGGACTGGTCCGGACCCGGCGTCGCCGCGGCCGGATCTTCGCCGCCGTCGGCCTGGTGCTGGGGCTGGTGTGGAGCGGGCTCGCCGCGGTGCTCCTGCCCGCGATGCTGGACCCGGTGGTCGAGGACGACGCCTCCGAGGTGGTCGTCGTACCAGCGGTGAACATGCAGCGCGGCAACTGCGTGCGCGACCTCCCGGACGGACAGGTGACCGACGTGACGGTGGTGCCCTGCGTCCAGCAGCACGCTGCGCAGGTGATCGCTGCTGGCATGCTGCCCGAGGACGTCGGCACCACGACGCAGGCCGACCAGGCCGCCCTCTTCTGCCGGGAGCAGCTCGCCACTCTCGAGCTCGACGGAGGCGAACCGGTCACGCTGGTCGCCGCCGGCGGTCAGGTCGCATGCCTGGTCGAGTGGCCCTCGGAGGTAACCACCGACCTGGTCGGTTGAACCTTCGTCTCCGCTGCGCGCCGTCACCGCACCGATAGGCTGCGGCCCATGACGTCATCGTGGGGGCGGTCACCGACGGGACCCCAGGAGCAGCCGGGTCAGCCCGAGCCCGGACCGTACGGCCTGGAGCAGCAGGGCGGCCTCCTGACGGGGACACAGACCTACGGGGCCTCGTTCTCCTCGGGTCAGCCGTACAACTCGTTGCCGCAGCGACCGCCGACCACGTCGGCAGGCCGAACCATGGGCATCTGGGCGATCGTCGTCGGGATCCCGCTCGGACCGCTCGGGATGGTTCTGGGCTTCATCTCGTACCAGAAGGCCAAGCGCGGCAACGGCTCCCGGGCCCCCGGTGTCGGCGGCATGATCGTCGGGGCGCTGTCCGCCGCGGTGGTCACGCTGGCCGTCCTGTCCTCGGTGGCCGCGTCGCTCTCGGCCTACTCGCCGTCGGGCTCATCGCCGCAGCCGACCGGGACGGAACAGCCGGACGACCCGGCACTGAGCGGCGAAGAGGTGCCGATCGGGACGATGCAGGTGGGTCAGTGCGCGCTCGAGGTCGACCCCTCGGTGGCCGTGGTCACCCTCCTCGACTGCGCCGAGTGGCATCAGGCGGAGGTCTTCGGGGAGGTGAGCCTCGGTGAGGGCGAGTACCCGGGTGACGACGCCGTCGCCTCCGCGGCGAGCGAGCAGTGCACCGCGGCCGGGGAGAACATCGCCATCCCGGCCGACGTCGGCACATCTGCCCTCCGAGTCTCCACGCTTACCCCCGATCAGGCCGGATGGGAGCACGGGACCACCTCGGCGCTGTGCGTCCTCCTCCACATCGAGGGCCGGAACATGTCCGGCTATGTCGGCACCGACTCCTTCACCGTCCGGTAGGGCTCACCCGCTCGACCGGGACCATCGGCCGTGGGCGGCGTGCTCGGCGAGGATCGCGTCGGTCAGCGGCGGCCACACCTGCGTCGCCCACTCCCCGAACGGCTCGGCCCCAAGGAACGCCGTGGCGAGTCCGGCGTCCGGATCCACCCAGAGGAAGCTGCCCGACTGTCCGAAGTGCCCGAAGGTGCGCGGGGAGGACCGCTGCCCCGTCCAGTGGGGCGACTTGTCGTCGCGGATCTCGAATCCCAGCCCCCAGTCGTTGTGCTCCTGACGACCGAATCCGGGGAGCACGCCCGGCAGGCCCGGGAAGACCACCGTGGTGGCCTCGGCGAAGAGGTCCTGGCCCAGCAGCGTGGGCGCGAGCAGCTCGCGTCCGAGCAGGGCGAGGTCCTCGGCGGAACCGGACGCCCCGTGCGCCGGTGAGCCCTCCATCATGGCCGACATCCCGAGCGGCGCGATCACCGACTCCTCGACCCACTCGGCGAAATCGCGACCGACCGCCTCGGCAACGCGCTCGGCCAGCGTCTCGATGCCGAGGTTGGAGTAGACGCGGCGCTTGCCGGGCTCGGACAGCGCGGCGCCGGCGTCGAACGGCAGGCCGGAGGCGTGTGCCAGCAGGTGCCGGACGGTGGAGCCCTCGGGCCCGGCGGGCGAGTCGAGATCGACCATGCCCCGGTCGATGGCGACCAGTGTCGCCGTCGCCGAGAGCAGCTTGGTCACCGAGGCCCACGGGAACACGGTGGCCGGCTCGCCGTAGGTGTCGATGACGCCGTCGGCACTGCTGACGACGACGCCGACCGCATGATCCAGGTCCTGAAGGTTGCTGAAGGCGCTGTCGGAGCTCACCCGCCCAGCCTGCCACGGCCGCGATCAGGCCGTGACGGGCTCGCCGCTGCGCACGGTGAGCAGCAGGTTCGGCGCCTGAGCGCCGGACTCGAACGCCGAGGTATCCAGCTCCGCCCGGTCCACGACGACCGTGTCGCCGTCGTGCACCTCGCCGCCGAGCAGCATCCTGGCGAGCTGGTCGCCGATCTCGCGCTGCACGAGGCGGCGCAGCGGCCGGGCGCCGTAGGACGGGTCGAAGCCCTCGAACGCCAGCCACTCGCGGGCGGCGTCGGTGACCTCCAGCCGGACGCGCCGGTCGGCCAGTCGCTGGGCGAGCCGCTCGACCTGCAGGTCGACGATCGCGCCGAGCTCCGACACGGTGAGCGCGTCGAAGACGACGACGTCGTCCAGCCGGTTGAGGAACTCCGGCTTGAAGTGTCCACGGACTGCCGCCATGACGGCGTCGCGCTTCTCGGAGTCGGGCATCGACTGGTCCACGAGGAACTGCGAGCCGAGGTTCGAGGTGAGCACGAGGATGGTGTTCCGGAAGTCGACCGTGCGGCCCTGGCCGTCGGTGAGGCGACCGTCGTCGAGCACCTGGAGCAGGATGTCGAAGGCCTCGGGATGCGCCTTCTCGACCTCGTCCAGCAGCACCACGGAGTACGGGCGACGGCGGACCGACTCGGTGAGCTGGCCGCCCTCCTCGTATCCGACGTACCCGGGTGGCGCACCGACGAGCCGGGCAACCGAGTGCTTCTCGGAGTACTCGGACATGTCGATGCGGACCATGGCCCGCTCGTCGTCGAAGAGGAAGTCGGCGAGGGACTTCGCCAGCTCGGTCTTGCCCACACCAGTGGGGCCGAGGAACAGGAAGGAGCCGGTGGGCCGGTCGGGGTCGGAGACCCCGGCGCGGGTTCTGCGCACGGCATCGGACACGGACCGCACCGCGTCACGCTGACCGATGAGCCGCCGGCCGATGACGTCCTCCATCTCCAGCAGCTTCTCGGTCTCGCCCTGCAGCAGCCGCCCGACCGGGATGCCGGTCCACGCGGCGATGACCTCCGCGACCTCGTCCGCGGAGACCTTGTCCGCGATCATCGGGGCCTGCCGCTCCGACTCGGCCGCCGAGGCCTCCGCCGCCTCGGCGGCGCTGATCTCCCGCTCGACGGCAGGGATCTCGCCGTAGAGCAGCCGGGAGGCACGCTCGAGATCGCCCTCGCGCTGGGCGCGCTCGGCCTCGGTGCGCAGGCTGTCCAGCCGGGACTTGAGGTCGCCGACCCGGTTGTGCCCGGCCTTCTCGGCCTCCCACCGTGCGGTGAGGGAGGACAGCTCCTCGGAACGGTCGGCCAGGTCGGCGCGCAGCTTCTCCAGCCGCTCGGCGGAGGCCTCGTCGTCGGACTCGAGCAGGTAGGACTCCTCCATCTTCAGCCGGTCCACCTGGCGGCGGAGGGCGTCGATCTCCTCCGGGGAGGAGTCGAGCTCCATACGCAGACGCGACGCTGCCTCGTCGACGAGGTCGATGGCCTTGTCGGGCAGCTGCCGGCCGGTGATGTACCGGTCGGACAGCGTCGCCGCGGCGACGAGCGCGCCGTCGGAGATGGTCACCAGGTGGTGGGCCTCGTACTTGGGCGCGATGCCGCGCAGGATCGCGACGGTGTCCTCCACGGAGGGCTCGCCGACGAAGACCTGCTGGAAACGTCGCTCGAGCGCCGGGTCCTTCTCGATGCGCTCGCGGTACTCGTCCAGCGTGGTCGCACCCACCAGGCGCAGCTCACCGCGGGCCAGCATGGGCTTGAGCATGTTGCCGGCGTCCATGGACCCTTCGGAGGCACCCGCGCCGACGACGGTGTGCAGCTCGTCGATGAAGGTGATGATCTCGCCGTCGGAGTCCTTGATCTCCTGCAGGACGGCCTTGAGCCGTTCCTCGAACTCGCCCCGGTACTTCGCGCCGGCGACCATCGCGGCCAGGTCCAGCGCGACGATGCGCTTGTCGCGGAGGGATTCCGGGACGTCACCGTCGACCACGCGCTGCGCGAGACCCTCGACGACGGCGGTCTTGCCGACGCCCGGGTCGCCGATGAGCACGGGATTGTTCTTGGTGCGCCGGGACAGCACCTGGACCACGCGGCGGATCTCGCCGTCGCGGCCGATGACCGGGTCGAGCTTGCCCTCCCGAGCCGCGGAGGTGAGATCGTTGCCGTACTTCTCGAGGGCCTTGTAGGTGCCCTCGGGATCGGGGGAGGTCACCTTCGCGGAGCCACGCACGGACGGCAGGGCGTCCAGCAGGGCGTCTCGCTCGGCGCCGGCGCCGCGCAGGATCTCGCCAGCCGGAGAGGTGGAGGCGGCGAGCGCGATCAGCAGGTGCTCGGTGGAGACGTACTCGTCGCCGAGGGTCTGCGCCTCGTTGCCGGCGTCGGTGATCACCGTCATCGTGGCGCGGGAGGTCTGCGGCTGGGCCACGGAGCTGCCGGACGCGCCGGGAAGCGTGGCGAGCGCGGCGTTGACCCGCTGCGAGATGGCGCCACGGTCGGCGCCGACGGCGTCGAGCAGCGCGCCGGCGACCCCGCCGTCCTGCTCGAGCAGCGAGGCAAGGACGTGGACCGGTTCGAGCTGCGGGTTGCCGGCCGTCGAGGCCGACTGGATCGCCGAGGCGATCGCTTCCTGGGACTTCGTGGTGAGCTTGGTGTCCATGTGACCTCCTGTGATGCGGCTACTGACTAGTGAACCGCGACAAAGTTGAGTCTATTCCGCTCAACGTTGGCGGAGCCACCCGAGACGGCCGCCAGGTGACGGAGGACGGACGACCGCGCGACCCCGCTGTCGGCCGGTGGCCATCGCGCCTATCGTCGTGGTGCAAGGGCGCCGCCTACGACGGATCCTCGCCCGGCCAGATGCCACCAGCCTCGAGCAGGGAGGACGACCATGGGTATCCGAGACTTCGCTGACAAGGCCAAGGAATCGCTGAACACCGAGAAGGGGGAGAACGCCACCGACTCGGCGTTCGACACGGTGTCCGAGAAGGCAGACCGCCTGACCGGAGGCCGGTACAGCGACAAGATCGACAGCGCTCGCGAGACCGCCGACGAGCGAATCGGCAACGAGGACCAGCAGTCCGGCGGGGACACCACCGGCGAGGCCGGTCGGGCCGGGAACCAGGGTCGCGAAGGCCGCTAGTCCCGACACCGCCGGCCAGCAGGTGCGGTCCACCGCGAATCCGGCGACGATCGTGCAGGACACACGAACGTGGACCGACGGAGGTCACCATGAGCACTCCCGAGAACGACGAGACCGAACGGCCCACGGGTCCGGCCGGCACCCCGGTCGTCGGCGGCGGTCAAGGGCATACCACGCCGGAACGGACCGGCGGCACGAGCACCTCCGGCACGGCCGGTGTACCGGTCGGCCCGGGAGGCACCGAGCCACCGGGACGGGGCACCGGCGGACCGTCGCCGGAATCGGCAGAGTCGGCAGAGTCGCCCGAGGAGTACCCCAAGGGACCCGGGCCGTCGCCCGGCACCATTCCCGCGAACGACTCCCCCGCCTCGCCGCAGACCCCGGACATGCCGGACGACCCCGCGAGTCCCGGGCCGCCGCCCGGATCGGTGCCGGGCCGCTAGGCCGCGGGCAGCCCGGGCGCGAATGCCGGCCACGGGTCGGCGGCCTCGAGCGCCGCGGCGAGTGCCAGCAGGGTCTCCTCCCGACCCGTCCGGGCGCCGAGCATGACCCCGAACGGCAGCTCGACGCCGTCCACGACGGCGCGGTGCAGCGGGAGGCTCACCGAGGGCGCGCCGATGATGTTCCAGGTCGACGTCCACGGTGTGAAGGCCCGCTGGGCCCGGAAGTCGCCGGCCGGGTCCTCGTCGTCGCGCAGCGAACCGATCGGCACGGGCGGCTGGGCCAGGGTGGGGCTGAGGACCACGTCGACGTCCGACCAGGCGAGCGCGGTCTGCCGGGTGAGCCGCTGCAGTGCGGCGACGGCGTCGGCGTACTCGGCGCCGGAGAAGCCACGCGCCAGCTCGCGGAGCCACCGGGTGAGCGGGACCAACGAGGACTCCGCCTCCGGCGGCACCGGTGCCTGCAGCACGCCGACCGCCCACAGCGGCATGAACGCCTCCCACTGCTCCGCCGAGTAGGGCGCCGCCACGGGCTCGAGATGGTGCCCCATCCGCTCGAGCAGCGTGGCCGCCTCGTCGACGGCGGCCAGCGCCTCGGCGTGCACCGGTGCGACCGTCGCGGCGATGGGTTCGGTCAGGACACCGACGCGCAGGCGGCCGGGGTCGCGCTCGCAGGCCTCGAGGAACGTGCCCTGCGGCGTGGGGAGATGATAGGTCTCCCCCGGCCACGGCTGGGAGAGCACGTCGAGGAACGCGGCAGTGTCCCGCACCGTGCGCGTCAGCACGCCGTCGATGGCGAGGCCGGGACCGTCGACGCCGTACGGACCGCGCGAGACGCGGCCACGGGACGCCTTCAGACCGACGAGCCCGCACGCCGAGGCGGGGATCCGCAGCGACCCTCCACCGTCATTGCCGTGCGCGGCGGGCACGATCCCGGCAGCCACCGCGGCGGCCGCGCCGCCGCTCGAACCACCGGCCGTGCGGCTGGTGTCCCACGGGCTGCGCGCCGGTGGGGCGACGTCGGGCTCGGTGTACGGGGGCAGGCCCAGCTCTGGCGTGTTCGTCTTGCCGACCATGACCGTGCCGGCACCACGGAGCAGGGTCGCCACGCCGTCGTCGAACGGGGCGACGAAGTCCTCCAGCGCGGCGGAGCCGGCCCGGAACGGCAGGCCGGCCACCATCGTGAGGTCCTTGATGGGGACCGGCACCCCGAGAAAGGGCGGGAGCGCCGCGGGGTCGACGCCGCGGGAGCCGGCGAGCAGCTCGGCGGCCTCGTCGGCGTGCGCCCGCGCGCGGTCGTCGGCGACGTGGACGAACGCGCCGACGTCCGGGCCGAGGCGGTGGGCACGGTCGAGCGTGTGGTCGACCACCTCGTCGGGCGAAACCTCGCCCGTACGGATCGCGTCGGCGAGCTCGAGGGCGGACAGCTCGTGGATCTCGCTCATCCTCCGACCGTAGCGGTCGACCGGCGCCCGGCACCGCTCGCTGTTGCAGGTCTTCAGGCACCGCCGCAGACTCGAGCGTGGCGTGCCGACCGGGTACGCCCGATGGAAGGAGAACCCGATGGGCGTCGCAGACAAGGGCAAGGACTTCCTCGACAGCGAGGAGGGGGAGAAGACCAGCGACGACGCGCTGCAGAAGGGCTCAGACTTCGCCGACAAGAAGACCGGCGGCGAGCACACCGAGCACCTCGACAAGGGGACCGACGCCGCGGACAAGAAGGTCGGCGACGAGTAGCACCGCGCGCGCGGCGTGCCGCGCGCGCGGGACGCAGCCGGGGGCCGCGGCCTTCGTCGTCTCATCGCGCTGCCGCTCTCGACCGGCGTGATGAGATAGCTCGATGACGAGAACCACAACAGCCAACTCGGACGCTGCCTCCGCGGATCAAGAGATCGATCCGCACGCCTGGCTCGAGGAGGTCGAGGGCGAGGAGCAGCTGGCCTGGGTGCGCGAGCGCAACGCCCATGCCGAGTCCACTCTCGGGGGAGCCCGGTTCGCGCGGATGCGGGACCAGATCCTCGAGGTCCTCGACTCCACCGACAAGATCCCGGCGGTGGTCCAGCGCGGGAAGCACCTGTACAACTTCTGGACCGACGCGGAGCACGAGCGCGGCATCTGGCGCCGCACCACCTGGGACTCCTACCGCAGCGAGCACCCGGAGTGGGAGGTCCTGATCGACGTCGACGCGCTCAACGTCGAGGAGGAAGCGAACTGGGTGTGGCACGGCGCCCACGTGCTGAAGCCGTCCTACACCCGGGCCCTCGTGTCCCTCTCGCGCGGCGGCTCGGACGCCGACCTCACCCGTGAGTTCGACCTGGTCACCAGGACCTGGGTCACGGACGGCTTCATCCGCGACGAGTCCAAGGGCGGCATGGGCTGGGCGGACGAGTCCGGCGACGAGGTCTACGTCTACAGCGACTTCGGCGACGGCTCCATGACGACCTCCGGCTACCCGCGCACGGTGCGCCGCTGGCGGCGCGGGACCCCGATCGATGAGGCCACCGAGATCTACGCCGGTGAGGCGACCGACATGTTCATCGGCGCCGGCCGCGACCACACGCCCGGCTACGAGCGCGACGTCGTCTTCCGCCACCTCGCGTTCTACAAGTCCGAGATGTACCTCCTCGGCGACGACGGCGGCCTCACCCTGATCGACGTGCCACGCTCGAGCGAGCCGGACCTGTTCCGGGAGTGGCTGACCGTCGAGCTGCGGGAAGACTGGACGCCGGAACATGAGGACGGCACCGCCCCGACGACGTACCCGGGCGGCTCGCTGCTCGCCGTCCCCCTGGACGCCTTCCTGGCCGGCGACCGCGCGTTCGAGGTGCTGTACGCCCCGACCCCTTCCACGTCTCTCGCCGGGGCGACGTGGACGCGTCACCACCTCGTCCTCAACGTCCTCGACGACGTGACGAACCGGCTCGAGGTCCTCACCCCGCCGGAGCCGGCGTCACGGGGACCGTGGCGGCGCCGGCCCCTGGACCTGACGGCGGACGGGCGCGCCGGGGCGGTGGTCCCGCCGCTGGCGACGATCGCCGTCGGTGGGGTGGACTCCGCCACCGAGGACGCGCTGTGGCTGACGACCACGGGTTTCCTGACGCCGACCACGCTGGCCCGCCTGGACCTCGACGACGACGACGGCGCGACGACGTCGATCGAGCCGCTGAAGTCGCTGCCGACCTACTTCGATGCGTCGGGTCTGCGGGTCGAGCAGCATTTCGCTGCGTCCGACGACGGAACGCGGGTGCCGTACTTCCAGGTCTCCCGCGAGGGCGCCGGCCAGGACGGGCCCGCACCGACGCTGGTGTACGGCTACGGCGGGTTCGAGATCTCCCGGGTGCCGACGTACTCCGCGGGCATGGGCCGGGCGTGGCTCGAGCGCGGCGGCGTGTACGTCGTCGCCAACATCCGTGGCGGCGGCGAGTACGGGCCCCGTTGGCACCAGGCCGCGCTCAAGGAGAACCGGCACCGGGCCTACGAGGACTTCGCCGCCGTCGCGCGTGACCTGGTGGCGCGGGGCGTGACCGACGTGGACCACCTCGGCGCCCAGGGTGGCTCGAACGGCGGCCTGCTCATGGGCTACATGCTCACCCAGTACCCGGAGCTGTTCGGGGCGATCGTGTGCCAGGTGCCGCTGCTGGACATGAAGCGCTACTCGCACCTGCTGGCCGGTGCGTCGTGGATGGCCGAGTACGGCGACCCGGACGATCCCGAGCAGTGGGAGTTCATCCGGACCTTCTCGCCGTACCACCTCTTCGATCCCGACGGCGACTACCCGCCCGTGCTCTTCACGACCTCGACCCGGGACGACCGCGTGCACCCGGGGCACGCCCGCAAGATGGTGGCGAAGATGCTCGACGCCGGCATGGACGTGACCTCGTACGAGAACATCGAGGGCGGGCACGGCGGCGCGGCGACCAACGCGCAGGCGGCCTACCTGCAGGCGCTGGCGTTCGAGTTCCTCTGGCAGCGCATCGGATGAGCGCCGACGGCTGCCTGTTCTGCCGCATCGGCGAGGGCTCCGAGGCCGCGAGCGTCGTCCACGCCGACGAGATCGTCGTGGCCTTTCTCGACACGGCACCGGTCAACCACGGTCATGTGCTGGTGGCACCGCGCGCGCACGCCGTCGGGCTGGCCGACCTGCCGGATGCCGACGGTGTGCAGGTGTGGCGCGTGGCCCACCGGATCGGCGCGGCGCTGCGCTCGGACCAGGCGTGGTCGGACGGGGTGAACCTGCACCTCTCCGACGGCGTCGCGGCCGGTCAGAGCGTCGAGCACGTGCACCTGCACGTCATACCCCGGTGGCCGGAAGACGGGCTGCGCATCGTCGAGGACCACCCGCCAGGGCGGCCGGCACGCGAGGAGCTGGACGACGTCGCCGCACGCCTGCGCGAGCTGACTTCATGTTAGGTCAACTTCACAAAATGAGGAGGGACATCAACCCGCCGGCCATGCCAGTAATTGCTATCGCCCAACCGACGCGGTTTACTGCTGTGCTCGTGACCAGGCGGCTCCGAACGAGCTGGATCACCACAGCGCCAACCATCATCAGCGCCGAGAACCAGTGCCACGGGTCCCTTTCCATAGGCGACTCGAGTACCGACCCGACGATCATCCCTGCGAGGGCCACCACACCCACCAGGAGCCACGTGTGCACCCGTGAGACCTGGATATGCCGGCGCTCCGGCAAATCCACACCTGTTCGTTCGCTCTCCTGGTTCGTCCTCATCGTTCAGAGCAACTTGCCCCTTTGCCGCCTGATGGTCAGCAGGTCGAACAAGACACTTCAGTCCGATTGCAACAGTGCAGCGCAACCGTCGCACAAAAATATACCAAGACATGCGGCAATTGCGGGTGGATAAACAAGAGTCGCGCACTGCCCACACGACTTAGCAACGCACCAGCCGTCGTAATCGACACAACGTTCCCGTCGTGGCCGGCATGTGTACCGGCCACAACAGGTCGAGTCGCAGCCAGATGCACTAACGCGAGTGTCTAAGGCGCCATTCTGGCTCGACGCCAGTACGGTGATGCTCTCAGCTTCGGTTCCCGACACCTCCAGCAACTCCGCGTACGAGCGCACCTCATCCGTATCGCGCCCTGAGTCAAACGCGACGGCGACATGCGAGTCGTCGATGATCAAGGCTGTTCCTAGAGCGCGACCCGTCCCCCGCTCTTCCGCGAACATGGCGCGGAAGCGCCCGTTCGAAGATTCCAGCAGAGTTTCGGATGGGGCCATCCACAAGTCGACCCTTCCCAGAGTCTCCGTTCGAGGAGACATAGCCGTTGTCGAAAGCTGACATGGCCGCGAATCCCGCAGCTCCAATCACCGCTACCGAATCCGCTGCCTGCAGCACGTTGCTCATGTCGGCTGTCCGGATCCGCTCAGCAACATTTTCGGAAGCGGGGATGGCGGGACGCAACTTCGGGCTCGGCCTGCGACCACCGGTTGCCCACGCGGCGGTCGCCGGTGTCAGGAATGCTGCTGTCGCGATCGCCCCGACGACTACCTTGCCGAACTGGGACCTCGTGATGCCACCTTCCGCGCCCGAGGTTCGAGGGGATGTCGAGCCCACCGCCTTGGCGAGCCGCCAAGACGCTCGTATCCCGAGAGCCCGGGACACCTGGACAGCGAGACCCAGCCCCTTCCATGCACGGACTTGGCCACCGTCCGATACTTCGACCAACGTCGGCGTCCACGGCGGGTCATCGCCATAAGCCTGTCTACGCCAACCGAGCATCCGTGGATCCTCAAGGCTGAGTACTTCGATCTTCTGCTGAGCATCGTCGATCTCGCTCGAGATCGCCCGACACTTTGCACAACTTGCGTCAAAACCCAAGAAGGTTGGCATGGCGGCTAGCCCCCTCGCCGCCGGAACTGCTGTGCACGTTCAAATATTCCAACATGGCGCATATCGGGTCGTCAAGGGCCCTTCATTGGCACCGCCAATTCACCCTAGATTAACCGACACTGAGTTCTATGTGAACCGCCTTTAACGCTTCATGGTGGCTGGCCTGGGCCAGGTGGCAGAGTGGTGCCGCGACACCCGGACGTGATCCGGCTCCACGGAGGATCTCGCCTCTGCCTGCTCCGCTTCCGGACTCATCACCGGTCCCTCGCTCCCTCGTCGCGGCCAATGTCGTCATAGTAAGCACCGTAACGCGCGGCTCGGCCCTTCGAGAGTGTTGATCCGGTCGCTATAGCAGCAGGATCAACACTTTCGTCAGCGCGGCAGGTGCTCGTAGCTCTGGCCGTGCGGACCCGTGAGAGCGACGGGCACGCCGTCGCGGGCGAGGACGAAGCGCCCGCCCGGCTCGACGGTCAGCTTCCCGGCCACCGAGGGCAGCACGCCCGCGCCCTCGTTGCTGAGCCACGTGACGTCGAGGTCACGGACCAGGTCCACGAACCGCTCGCGCCGTGTGCGATCGAGGTAGACGAGCACAGCACTGTGAAGGACGACGATCGTGGCGTCGTGGGGCGCCTCCGCGACCAGGTCCGGGAGCGTCTCGAGCAGGTCGCCACGGACGAGGCGCGGCGGGTCGGACGCGACGAGCTCCGCGCCGCACGGATGCGTCGCCGCCGGTCCTGGTGCTCCGGCCAGGCGAGCGTCTCGAGCCAGCCGACCTGGTCGGTGTCGCGCACGTCGATCGGGTTCAGGTCGATACCGGCCGCCAAGCCACCACGGGCATGCGGTCGGGGACGTCGGTGTGATCGGTGCGCAGGGCAGCTCCACCGCGCTGGGCCCGGTCGACGGGTCGAGCCGGACCTCTCCCGACGGCGTCTCGTACCGGTAGCTGTAGCGGTCGGGGTAGAGGCACAGGCCAGCCACGTCCACCGGCCCAACGTACGTCGGCCCGCAACCGTTGCCCGTGCCGTCGGCCGTGCCGGTCCGGCCGGTGGTAGGGATCACTCCCGTCCCGGCCGGGTAGTTCTCACCATCGAGTTCCGGGGCAGGCCCTGATAGTTCTGGTCCCCGACGTCGGTGCGCAGATGACGCGTCCGTGCGGAGACGAGAGGAACACGATGATCTTTTGGTCCTGGGGACGGCGGAGCCTCAACCGGCAGGTGTCACCCGACCACGTGGTGGTGTTGACCTACGGCTACTTCACGTTGATGTTCATCTTCTCGGTGGCTTATCGGTACCGCTACCAGCTGGCCACAGCCACGCCGCAGGGCTGGGCTGCCCGCTCGGTGTCCGACGACGAGGCGCTGCAGATGCTCGGCACCCGACCGCTCGTTCCCAACCTGTGGCGGCGCTTCAGCATCTTCCTGATCCCCATCGGCGTGGCCGTGGCCGTCCTCGTCTCCACCGCCGTGAGCTGACCGGTCGGGGTCAACGGCGCGACGGGGGACGCCAGAGCACCATCGCCCCGGACGACGAGGTCGAGACCCGCCGCACCCGCGTGCCGCGCGGAACCGCGACGACGTCGCCGGCCTGGTCGGCGGCGAAGATCCGCTTCCCGGGGTCCGCGGCGAGGCGGAGCCGCTCGTTCTCCTCACGGACCCGCTCGAGCTCGCGCTCGAGGTCGAGGATCCGCTTGATGCCGGCGAGGTTGACGCCCTCCTCGTGGCTGAGGCGCTGCACCTCGCGCAGCCGTCCGACGTCGCGCATGGTGTACCGCCGCCCGCGTCCGCGCGTGCGGCGAGGCTCGACGAGGCCGAGCCGGTCGTACTGCCGCAGGGTCTGCGGGTGCATGCCGGCGAGGCCGGCCGCCACCGAGATGGTCAGCACCGGCGCGTCCTCACGCCTGTCCGCCATCGCTCTGCCCTCCCTGATCACTGTGGTGCCACATGCAGGAACGGCCGGGCAGGAGTGCCTGCCCGGCCCGACGCCCCCGGCCGTGTCATCGCGAGGCCAGCTCCCGCAGGCCCTCGCGCGGGTCGACGCCGTCGTTGGCCTCGGCGAACGCCTTGACGGCCTCCTTCGCCTTGCTCGACAGGCGGCTCGGGACGACGACGTTGACGGTCACCAGCAGGTCGCCGTCGGGGCCGTTCTTCTGGCTCAGTCCCTTGCGACGGACCCGCAGCGTCCGGCCCGACGGCGTACCCGCCGGCACCTTGACCTTCACCGTGCGTCCGTCCAGTGTCGGCACCTCGATGGTGGCGCCGAGCGCCGCCTCGTCGAAGGTGATCGGCACCGTCAGCCGCAGGTTCTTGCCGTCCAGGGTGAACAGCGGGTGCGGCTCGACGTGGACGGTCACGATGAGGTCGCCCGCCTCGCCGCCGGCGACGCCGGGACGGCCCTTGCCGCGCAGACGGATCTTCTGGCCGTCGTGCACCCCGGGCGGGATGCGGACCGTCATGGTCCGGCCCTCGGTCGTCAGCTGCACCGTCGACCCCTCGACGGCGTTGCGGAACGGCAGCCGCGCCGACGTCGTGACGTCAGCGCCGCGCTGCGGGCGGCGCCGCGAGCCGAATCCGCCGCCTCCGAACATGCCGGAGAAGATGTCCTCGAACCCGGGCTGACCCTGAGCACCGGTGGTGGACGTGTACCGCATCCGCGGACCGCCCGCCCCCGTGCTGCTGCCGAACATGTCGCCGAACAGGTCCTCGAAGCCGGCGCCGGACGACGGTCCGCCGCTGCCGGCGGAGAACCGGGCGCCGCCGCCGGCCATGGTGCGCAGGGCGTCGTACTGCTTGCGCTGCTCGGGGTCGGAGAGCACGGCGTACGCCTCGCCGACCGACTTGAACTTCTCCTCGGCCTTCGGGTCACCCGGGTTCTTGTCCGGGTGGAACTGGCGAGCCTGCTTGCGGTAGGCCTTCTTGATCGCGTCGGCGTCGGCGTCCTTGGGCACGCCGAGAGCGGCGTAGAAGTCCTTCTCCAGCCAGTCCTGACCAGTCAAGACCTACCTCCTCGATCGTGCGGTGCCGCGGCGGTTGCTGTCCCGCCGCGGCACCACGAATACGGATCCGCTCATCGATGTCTACTCAGGGCTGCTGACCGCCACCCGGGCCGCCCGCAGCACCTTCTCGCCGGCGCGGTAGCCGGGCTGCAGGACCTGCGTGACGGTCGTCGCCGTCGCCTCGGGGTCCGCGGTGTGCATGAGTGCCTCGTGCACCTCCGGGTCGAACTCCTCGCCGACGTCGCCGAACCGGGTCAGCTGGAACCGCTGGGTGAGCGTGCTCTCCAGCTTCTCCGCGATCGATGCGAACGGCCCTGTCAGATCGCCGTGCTGCCGGGCGAGCTCGACGTCGTCGAGCACTCCCATCAGGGCCTCCAGCACCTCGTTGGCGCCGACCTGCCGCTGGTTCACGGCCTCGCCCTTCGAGCGGCGCACGTAGGCGTTGTACTCCTGCTGGAGGTTGTAGACGTCCGCGTTGCGGCGCGCGAGCTGGTCCTGCAGGTCGGCCGCCTCGGCCCGGGCCTCGGCCACGGGGTCGGCGGCGCCCACGTCCCCCGCGGGCGGCGGCCCGACGGTCCCGGACGCGTCCTCCGGGACGATGCCGTCCGCCGCCTCGGCGATGTCCGGGCCCGGGCCGCCCGACCCCTCGGCGGGGGCGCCGCCGTCGTTCGACGACGGCGCCTCCTCGTCGGCCGTGCGGATCTTGCCCGTCACCGGGTCGATCTTCCGGCGGTCACGCACGACGGGCTTCTCGTAGTCCTCGGCACGCTCGTTGTCAGATGCACTCACTTCTTGTCCTCGTCATCCACAACTTCGGCGTCGACGACGTCCTCGTCCGAAGAGCTCTCGGACGTGCCGGCCTCCTCCGAAGGAGCGCCCTCGGCAGCCGGCTCGCCGTCGCCCTGCTGGGCGTAGACAGCCTCACCGATCTTCTGGCTCTTGGTGGCCAGGTCGCTCTGGGCGCTCTTGACGGCCTCGATGTCCTCGCCCTCGAGCGCCTTCTTCAGGGCGTCGATGGACTCCTGGACCTCGGTCGCGACGTCGTCGGCGAGCTTCTCCTTGTTCTCGTTCAAGAGCTTCTCGGTGGAGTAGACCATCTGCTCGGCGGTGTTCCGGGTCTCGGCCTCCTCGCGACGCTTCGCGTCCTCAGCGGCGTGGGCCTCGGCCTCCTTGACCATCCGGTCGATCTCCTCCTGAGGCAGAGCGGAGCCGCCGGTGATCGTCATCGACTGCTCCTGGCCGGTGCCACGGTCCTTGGCGGAGACGTGCACGATGCCGTTCGCGTCGATGTCGAAGGTGACCTCGATCTGCGGCATGCCGCGGGGAGCCGGGGCGATGCCGGTCAGCTCGAAGGTGCCCAGCGGCTTGTTGTCCCGGGCGAACTCGCGCTCGCCCTGGAAGACCTGGATCAGCACGCTCGGCTGGTTGTCCTCCGCGGTGGAGAAGACCTCGGAGCGCTTGGTCGGGATGGCCGTGTTGCGCTCGATGAGCTTGGTCATCACGCCGCCCTTGGTCTCGATGCCGAGGGAGAGCGGGGTGACGTCGATCAGCAGGATGTCCTTGCGGTCACCCTGGAGGACGCCGGCCTGCAGGGTCGCGCCGATGGCGACGACCTCGTCCGGGTTCACACCCTTGTTGGGCTCCTTGCCGCCGGTCAGCTCGCGCACGACGTTGGAGACCGCCGGCATGCGGGTCGATCCGCCGACCAGGACCACGTGATCGATGTCGCTCAGGGAGATGCCGGCGTCCTTGATGACGTTGTGGAACGGCTGCTTGGTCCGCTCCAGCAGGTCGGACGTCATCTCCTCGAACGCGGCGCGGGTGAGCTTCTCGTCCAGGTGGATGGGGCCGGACTCGCTCATGGAGAGGTACTGCAGCGAGAGGTTGGTGCTGGTCGCCGAGGACAGCTCCTTCTTGGCCTGCTCGGCGGCCTCACGCAGCCGCTGCAGGGCGATGCGGTCCTTGGACAGGTCCACGCCGTCCTTGTTCTTCACCTGCTTGACGAGCCAGTCCACGATCCGCTGGTCCCAGTCGTCGCCACCGAGACGGTTGTCGCCGTTGGTGGCACGCACCTGGATGGTGGAGAAGTCGTCGTCGTCCTTGCCGACCTCGAGGAGGGAGACGTCGAAGGTACCGCCACCGAGGTCGAAGACCAGGATGAGCTCGTCCTCCTTGCCCTTGTCCAGGCCGTAGGCGAGGGCCGCGGCGGTGGGCTCGTTGATGATGCGCAGGACGTTGAGGCCGGCGATCTGGCCGGCGTCCTTGGTCGCCTGGCGCTCGGCGTCGTTGAAGTACGCCGGCACGGTGACGACCGCGTCGGTGACCTCCTCGCCCAGGTAGGACTCGGCGTCGTTCTTCAGCTTGCCGAGGATCCGCGCGGAGATCTCCTGCGGCGTGTAGGTCTTGTCGTCGATCTCGTGAGACCAGTCCGTGCCCATGTGCCGCTTGACCGAGGAGATGGTGCGGTCCACGTTGGTGACGGCCTGCCGCTTGGCGACCTCACCGACCAGGACCTCGCCGGACTTGCTGAACGCGACGACCGACGGGGTGGTCCGGGAACCCTCGGCGTTGGCGATGACGGTGGGCTCGCCACCCTCCAGGACGGCGACCACCGAGTTCGTGGTTCCGAGGTCGATACCGACAGCTCGTGCCATGTGTCTGTGCTCCTTCGTTCCGGTGCCCAGCGCGTTCACGCCGGGTCTTGAGCCGTATGCACTCAAGTCTGCGTCCTCTGCGCGTTGATGTCCAACTCGGGAGGCCAAAACTTGAGTCTGCCTGGCTCAACTAACGAAGTGGTGCGTTTGTTCCCGGCACCGGACGGACCGTGGCACGCTGGCCACACCATGGCACCAGACCCGGCACCCCAGCCTCCGACCCGTCGCCGCCCGGCCAAGCGCCTCGTCCAGCTCGGCGTGCTCGCCCTCGTGGTGGCGGCCACCGTCACGATCCTGGTCATGCCGCTCTACACGGTGGAGTCGGGAGCAGCGGAAGTCACCTCGGGCCGGTTCCTGGAGGTCAACGGCCCCTGGGCGGTCGTGGGCATGATGGTCCCGATCGCCGTGGCACTCCTGCCGCTCTTCACGCGTGGCAGGGCGTGGCAGTCGCTGTCGATCGCGTCCGCGGCACTGCTGACGATGTTCGTCCTGGCCGCGTTCGCGTCGATAGGTTTGTTCTACGCGCCGGCGGCGGTGGCCGCGATCGTGGCCGCGTGCCTGCCCGAAGCACCTCGGACCTAGCGCCGTGCTGCGGCACCCGCACAGCCGTAGCCGACAACGACCCCAGCCACATCACCGACACGCGCCGCGACGCGCAGGGCAGTGGTTACATCTCAAGTGAGTCTGGCGCTAAAAGCCCCCGCCGACGCGGCGAAGTCAAGCACTCGTCATCGGCGCTCTTGGATACCTCGCATGGCCGAGCTGAACGACGTGCTGGACCCGCTGCGGGCCCTCACGCAGGACATGGCAGAGTCTCGTCAGGACCGCGGCTGACGGCGAGAGCGGGCGATCGGGACCGCGTCAGCGGACGGCCGCCGCGAGCGCCGGCTCGTCCGGCGTCGGCCCTGCCAACGAGCGGGCATGCGTGCTGCGCAGCGTGCGGGGGCTGACCCCGTAGCGCGCGACGAAGGCCTGGCGCATGCTCTCGGCCGAGCCGAAGCCGCATCGCCGTGCGATCTGAGACATGGACAGGTCCGTGGAGGAGGCGAGCTTCGCGGCGAGCTCGAGGCGGATCCTGCGGACGGCACTGGCCGGAGGGCCGTGAAGGTGCTCGTGGAACAAGCGGTTCAGCTGACGGGGGCTCACCCCGACCAGCTCGGCGAGGGCGCTGGTCCGCAGGTCGCCGTCGGGATGGGCGACCACGTGGTCGAGGACGCGTTTGACGAGCGCGTGGTCGGTCCGGGGCGCTTCCGTGAAGATGCTCATCTGAGCCTGGTTGCCGGGCCGCTGCAGGTAGGTGACCATGCCCATCGCCACCCAGCGGGCGAGCTCGGCGCCATGGTCCTCCTCGATGAACGCCAAGGTGAGGTCCAGCGAGGCGGTGACGCCGCCCGACGTCGCCAGCTTGCCGTCTCTGATGTAGACCGGCGCGGAGTCGACACAGACCCGTGGAAAGTGCGCGGCGAGCTCGGCCGCGTAGAACCAGTGCGTGGTCGCACGCCGCCCGTCGAGGAGCCCTGCGGCTGCCAGCACGGTGGCACCGGTGCACACCGCCGCCACCCGGCGCGCCGGGCCGGCGAGACGCCTGACCTGCCGCAGGAGCTCGAGACTGCGCCCGGCTGCCTCGTGACCGAGTCCTCCGGTGACGATCACGGTGTCCACCGCGGACACCTGGTGGATCGCGCACTGCGCGCCGAGCCTCAGCCCGGAGTCGCAGACGATGTCGCGACCGTCCAGCGTGGCGAGCTCCACGTGGTACCTCGGCCGGGCACCGAGGCGGTTCGCCAGCTCCAGGGACGAGGTCACGGACGCGATGTCGACCAACTCGGCAGCGTCGTACCCGATCACGAGCACCTCACGGTCGGCCATACCTCAGGGTAGGCAGCGATCGCGATTCCGGTCGGCCACATTTCCCAGGAAGTCGGCCAGGGCGCCGCTCCGGGCCGCGGTCGTCGGCATCCTTGTGCTCACGCCGCTCGGACCGAGGCGGCCGCAACGAACGGACGAGGGGCGAGACCATGACCGCGAGTAGCCACACCATGGTTGGCGAGCCAGGCACCGGGACCGGAGCGGTCCCCCAGCCCGAGTCCGGAGCCTTCCTGGCCACCTGGATCGTCGTCGGAATCGCATCAGGTCTGGGGCTGACCTACGGGCTGGCGGTGATGCACGACGGAACGATCGTGGACGGCACGACGACGCTCACCCCCGCTACCGCCGTCGGGGTCGCGGCACTGTGCTACCTGGCGGCGGCCGCGACGACGACCCGTTGGGTGGCCTGGCTCGGGGTCCCGGTGTTCAGCGGCCTGGCATTCGCGGGCCTGCTCGTGCCGCTCCCGTGGTGGGCGCTGTTCGGGCTCGTGGCCGCCGTCCTGCTCGTCGTCGGGCGCCTCGTGGGCGCCGGCCGTGTCACCGCCGTCCAGGGGGCCGCCTTGTTCGGCTTCTTCGGGATCGCGGTCCTCGCCCTGCACCTTGCTCCCCGGGCAGGTCTGGCCCTCGCCGGCGCGGTGCTGGCGGCGCACGCCCTCTGGGACATCCGGCACTACCGTCACGACATCGTCGTCGACCGCTCCATGGCGATCTTCTGCATCGGCCTCGACGTCACCGTCGGCGCGCTCTGCGTCGTCCTCGCGATCGTGTCGTGACGCCGTCTGCCTTCAGCACCACGCGATCAACCCTGAGGAGAGCATCGTGACCGTTACCTACACCTTCGACGTCTTCTCCAGCCTCGACGGCTTCGGTGCCGCCGGCGGCAGCTGGACCGGCTACTGGGGCAAGCAAGGCCCCGAGCTCCTCGACCACCGCCTCCGCCTGTACGACCAAGAGCAGCGGATGGTCTTCGGAGCCCGAACGTACCGGGCGTTCGTGCAGATGCTCGCCTCCAGCACCGAGGACTCCGACGTGCGCGACCCGTGGGTCACCCGCATGCGCAACCTGCCGGCAACAGTCGTCTCGACGACGTTGGCAGGACCCCTCGACTGGCCGAACGCGAGCGTCGTGCACGGCGACGCGGTCGACGTCGTCGCCCGGCTCAAGGAGGAGTCCGCGCTGCCGTTGCGCTCGCACGGCAGCCTGTCGATGAACCGGGCGCTGATGGCCGCCGGGCTGGTCGACCGCATCCAGGTCACGCTCTTCCCGGTCATCACCGGGCAGACCGGACTCGACCCGATCTTCCAGGGCGCGGCCGACTTCGACCTCGAGCTGATCGAGCGCCGCACGCTGGACGGCCACATTCAGGAGCTCGTCTACCACCCCATCCTGCATGGCTGAGTCGGTCGGTCGGCGAGAGCTGAGACCCGTCACAGGTCCTTGCGCGCGAAGGACACCAGCGCCAGTCCCCAGATCATCGCCACCCACACCGCGGCCCACACGAGGTAGGCGGGCGTCAACGGCGCCTCGCTCAGGAACGGGTGGCCCTCGATCTCGGCGCCGAGCTGTCCCAGCACCCCGGGGTCTTGGAACGCGTGCATGGCACCGCGCCACAGGCCGTCGGTGGGCAGGAGCATCTTCGAGACGGTGCCCACGCGAGCGACGGCGTCGTTCCCCAGAGCAGCTCCGACGCCACCTACCACCCCGGCGACCCAGGTGGCACCGAAGAGACCAACCGCGACCACGCCGGAGGCCATCGGCGAGATGGCCGTCGACAGGAGCAGGGCCAGGGTGAGCAGGACGGTCGTCTCCGCTGCGAGCAGTGCCAGCGCGGTCGCCGGCTGTGGCGGCCAGTAGCCCGTCGTCCACAGGACGACGAGGCACTGGGCCAGCCCGGCGAGGACGACGAAGCCGGCCCCGCCGACCACCAGCCCGAGCCACTTGCCGAGCAGCACGGCGGAGCGACGGATCGGCCGGGCGAGCATCGTGAGCACGACGCCCGACTCCGTCTCGCCGGACAGCGTGGGCCCCGCGAGGAAGGCGGTACCCAGCGCCGCGATCAGGCTGTACCCGAACATCACGAGGTTGAGGAGCATGGACGCGGCGAATCGGGCCTCGCCGGTGGTCAGGGCAGCGCCCCCGTTCTCGGCCGCCAGTCGCGCGAACCCCCAGCCGCTCAGGGCGAGCAGCAGGACCGTGAGCCCGGCGAGCGCCAACAGCACCCGCCGGCGAGAGGCCTGACGCAGGGTGAGCGCAGCCATGGTCACGACGGTGCGCACCGTGGTCATCGGCCGTCCCCCTGCTCGTTCCGCAGGATGCCGAGCAGTCGCTCCTCCAGGCTGATCCGCGCCGGCTCGACGGCGTGCACCCGGGTTCCCGTGCTGACCAGGTCACGGACCAGGTCGGGCACGGCGGTCCCGGCGTCGTCGGCCGGCAGCGCCACGGTGAACCAGTCACCGGCGCGCTCGACCTCACCGGTCGCGGCCAGTCTCTCCTCCGCGGCCGGAGCAAGGTCCGTCAGCTGAAGCTTCACCTCGCGCTGCCCGAGCAGCTCGGCGAGCGTCCCCGATGCGGCGACCCGGCCGCCGTCGAGGATCACGACCCGGTCGCAGACCCGCTCGACTTCCCCGATCAGGTGCGAGTTGAGCAGCACCGCGACGCCCCGGGACTTGAGGTCACCCACGATGTCGCGCACATCCGCACGCCCCAGCGGGTCCAGCGCGCTCGTCGGCTCGTCCAGCACCACGAGCTCCGGCCGGGCCACCAGCGCGACGGCCAGCCCGAGGCGTTGCTGCATGCCCTTGGAGAAGCCGCCGACGCGGTCGCCGGCCCGGTGGTCCAGGCCCACCAGCGACAGGCGGTCGCGCTGCTCCGCGGCCGGGACGGTCATGCCCGCGAGCCGCACGTGCAGCCTCAGCACCTCGGCGGCGGTGAGCCACGGCTGGTAGCGGAAGAGCTCCGGCAGGTATCCGACGCGGGCCCGTGCCTGCGGGGCGCGCGCCCGTCGCCCCAGCAGCAGCACGTCGCCGGCGTCGGGCCGAACCAGGCCGAGCAGCATCTTGATGACGCTGGTCTTGCCGGCTCCGTTCGGTCCGAGCAGGCCCACCACCTCGCCGCGACCCACGGCGAAGGACACGCCGTCGACCGCGGTCTGCCGTCCGTACCGCTTGCGCAAGCCGGAGCACCAGACGGCGGGTCCGGCCGGCAGGCCGGCGACCAGGTCCGCCGCCGCGCGAACGTCCGCGTCGGCGTGGACGCCGGCGGGCTGGGCGGTCATGATCAGCTCAGGTCCCGGGCGATGGAGAGCACCTCGTCGGCGTCCAGCGCCCCGGCGACGGCGGTCACCACGCCGTCGTCCACCCACACGACGGCGGCCATCGTCCGATCGCGTGTCACCAGCACGGTGGCCGGCACGTCGCCGATCTGTGCGGAGGACGTGGTCACCTCGTCGGCGGGCACCGGCAGAGGCAGGGTGGAGCCGTCCGGCTCGAACGCGCGCAGCTGCGCCGCGACGTCCTCCGGCAGCCCGGGCAAGGACAGCAGGTAGTCGCGGGCCGTCTCGAACGGCACGCCCGAGGAGTGCACCGTCGGCGCGACCGCGCGGGCCACCACCAGACCGGGCGCACCATGGTCCGAGGACCACGCAGCGGCGAGGCCGGGGCCGGCCTCCAGTCGGAACCGGCTGCCGTCGAGGCCCGGCGGCGGCGGTGGCGCGGCCTCACCGGCCGCCTCTGCCGCCTCGGCGGCCTGCTGCGCCGAGAACGTGAGCTCGGCGCTCACCGGGCCGCCGACCCGGAATGTCGGTTCTCCGCTGACGCCGCGGGGCAGCTCGCTCACCTGCGGGACGGCGAGACCGGTCGCCTGCTCGGCGGCAGCGGCGTCCGCGACCTCGCGGACGTCGAGGTCGTGGGTGACCTCGACGTCGCCGTAGGCGGACAGGTCGGGCAGCTCGACCAGGTCGGCCTCGGTGACCGTCACCGGCGCGACCTCATCGGTGCGGAAGATCTGCAGCCAACCCCCGGCGGCCGCGGCGCCGGCTCCGGCCAGGACGACGGCCACGGCGAGGGCCGCGGCGACCGGACCGCGCAGCGCGGCACGCGATCGCCCGGCGTGCGCCGTCGGCCGGCTCTGGTCGGTCGATGCCGGCCGCCCATCGGCGGCGTCGTGGCGCATGGCAGCGAGGCCGCCCAGGCACTGCTGGCAGCCGGCGACGTGCTCGCGATCGGCATCGGCCACGCCGGCCGGCTCCTCCAGCACTCGGCGCAGCACGTCTTCACTCGGATGACGCATGGTCGTTCAGCTCCTTGTGTTGTTCGGCGCGCCGCAGGGGGCGCCTCCAGTGTGAGTCTCGCCGCGGCGTTTCGTCAGCCGGTGGGCCCTCGATCATCGGGATCCTTCGCGCGCTGCTGCCCCGGCCGCCGGGGCAGGCGGCCGGGGGTCGGGAAACGACCTGTCGGCGAAGAGCACCTGCCGGGCGGCGGCGCGGCCGACGGGGGTGCGCAGCAGGGTGAACGCCGTGGTCGCGAGGGCGGGGGTACGTACCTGGGCCAGGGCGCGGCGCAGCGTCAGCCGCCCTCTGAAGCGGGTCCGCAGGGCGGCGCCGTCGTACTGAGTCAGCGGGTCGGGACTGCCGGCTCGCAGGGCCTCGTCGAGGACCGTCGCGGCATGCTCCGACAGCCGTAGGCACGGGTCCAGGCCACCGGCGGTCAGCGGGGAGACCGCACCGGCCGCGTCGCCGACGAGCAACCCGTCGGCGGAGCTGATCCGGCGGAGCAGGCCGCCGACGGGGATCGGGCCGCCGCGGCGCTCGACCTGGTCGGGACGGTCGACGCCCGCCAGGCCCGGGGCGCGGGTGGTGAACCGCTCCAACGCCCGGTGGACGCCGTCGGGGAAGCGGTCGGCGTAGCCGGCCACGCCGACATGGGCGTGCTGACCGTCGTTGACGACCCAGGCGAGGTAACCGGGAGCCAGGGTGGGGTCGAGCACGCAGTGGAAGGCCGGTGGCCCTTCCTGCGGGGGCACGTCGAAGACCTGCTCGGCGCCCGCCAGCAGGTGCCGATTGCGGTCGAACCCGAGGTCGCGGGCCACCCGCGAGCGCGCTCCGTCGGCCCCGACGACGAACCGCGCCCGCACCGAGGTCGGCCCGTCCGGACCCGTCATCAGGAAGGTGTCGGCTTGTCGACCCTCGTAGCGCGTGCCCAGCGATATCCGTGCGCCGGCAACGGCCGCAGTGCGGGCCGCTGCTTCGTAGATGGCTGCCATGTCACCCACCCGGTACTCGTCGCGCGAGCTGACCAGGCTCACCGGACGGCGCATCTTCGGGGGGTAGAGCACCACCCGCCGGATCGGAGGCCCGAGATGCTCGGCAGGCAGCGCGAAGTCGTCGAGCGTGCGACGGACGAAGATGCCCGTCGTGCAGATGGCGCCGGCAAGCGTCGGTCGCCGGTCCACCACCAGCACCTCGTGGCCGCGCTCGGCGAGCAGGGTGGCGGCGTGCAGCCCGGCGAGACCAGCTCCGACGACCAGCACGTCAACGGTTTTCATGCCGTGACCGTATCCGCGGCGTGCCTGCCCACGAGACCCCTCATGGTGATCGACGCGATACCTCCACAGGATCTTGAGAATCTCCAGGATCTGCGCACGTGCAGGCGGAACGACTCGACGATCCGACGGCGCGACCCTCCACCGACTCCGCATGCGGGTGCGGGCACTGCGCCACAGACTGATGGCGACACAGCCGACACCAGCAGGAGGTATTCGTGAGCACCGACGACGCCCGGACGAGCACGGACCAGCTCGCCTTCGTCAATCCGGTCGAGCGTTTCCCGGAGATCAGCCCGCCGAAGCAGCATCAGGAGGAGCCGGGGGTCCAGAAGGAGATGACTCCCACACCGGACATCGGTGAGTACTCCTACCGCGGCACCGGACGTCTCGAGGGACGCAAGGCGCTGATCACCGGTGGCGACTCCGGCATCGGCGCGGCCACCGCCGTCGCGTTCGCGCGCGAGGGAGCCGACGTCGCGATCACCTACCTGGCGCCCGAGGAGCGGGACGCGGAGAAGGTCGCCCGGATCATCACCGAGTGCGGGCGTCGTGCCGTCACGATCGCCGGCGACCTCATCGACCCCGCGTTCTGCACCGAGGCCGTCGAGCGAGCCGCCAACGAGCTCGGAGGCCTGGACATCCTCGTCAACAACGCCGGCAAGCAGGTGGCCACCCAGTCCCTCAGCGAGATCGGTGACGAGCAGCTCGAGGAGACCTTCCACGCCAACATCCTCGCGATGTTCCGCACGACGCGAGCCGCCCTGAAGCATCTCCCCGCCGGCGCCACGGTGATCAACACGACGTCGATCCAGGCGTACCAGCCGTCCCCGACGCTGCTGGACTACGCCAGCACCAAGGCCGCCATCAACAACTTCTCCAAGGGCCTGGCCCAGCAGCTGGCGCCGCAGGGCATCCGGGTCAACGCCGTCGCGCCCGGGCCCGTCTGGACGCCGATCCAGCCCTCGGAGGGCCAACCGCAGGAGAAGTTGCCGAAGTTCGGCCAGGACACCCCTCTCGGTCGCGCCGCGCAGCCCACGGAGATGGCCCCGGCGTTCGTCTTCCTCGCCTCCCCCGAGTCGAGCTACGTCATCGGCGAGACCATGAACGTCAACGGGGGCAAGCCGACGCCCTGACCGCCACGGCCAGAGAGCCACCCCACCCCGCACGCCGAGCCCCACCCCCACGGCCACGCCGAGAGCGGAAACCTGCACCAAGAGCGGACGTTCAAACGTCCGCTTCTGGCATAGGTTTCCGCTCTCGGCGTGTGGGCGGGGCGAATTCTCATCGGGGACCCGCCGCGGCACGCCCGGCCCAGATGCAGGGGCATGGCCCTCGGTTCACGATGGTGATGACGCCAGAGAGCGACTCCTCGACACAAGGAGGACAAACCATGGCGAACACCGTCACGGACGTCATGACCAAGAACCCGACCAAGATCCGGGCGAACCAGACGGTCCGCGAGGCGGCCGAGCTGATGAAGGCCCAGGACATCGGTGACCTCGTCGTGGAGGACGGCGGCCAGGTGGTCGGCATCGTGACCGACCGCGACCTGGTCATCCGCGTCCTCGCGACCGGCGGCGGCGCCGAGGACGAGGTACGCAACGCCTGCAGCGCCGATCTGGTCACCGTCTCCCCGGATGATCCGCAGGAGGCCGCGGTGAACCTGATGCGCGAGAAGGGTGTCCGGCGCGTGCCCGTCATGCGCGGCGACGACCTCGTCGGCATCCTCTCGATCGGCGACCTCGCCATGGAGCGGGACCAGGAGTCGGCGCTGGCCGACATCTCCGCCAAGCAGCCGAACGAATGACCCCGCTGGCCTCGAGGGAGTAGCACCCATGGCAACCTGTGACACCTGCGGCAACGAGTACGACAAGACCTTCACGATCACGCGCGGCACCGAGTCCGGAACGTTCGACAGCTTCGAGTGCGCCGTCCACGCCATGGCTCCCACTTGCGAGCACTGCGGGTGCCGGATCCTGGGCCACGGCGTGGAGGCGGACGGCGCGATCTACTGCTGCGCCAACTGCGCCCGCGAGTCGGGAGCACCGGAGCTGATCGACCGAAGCTGACGGACGCGCACGAGGTCAGACAACGTCGAAAGGAGTGATGAGCGAATGCAGCACGACGAGTTCATCGGTCAGGTCCAGACCCGGGCCAAGCTGGCCAGCCGCGGCGACGCCGAGCGCGCTACCCGAGCGACCCTCGAGACCCTCGGCGAACGCGTCCCCGAAGGGCTGGTCGAGAATCTGGCCGCCGAGCTGCCGGTTGAGATCGGCGAGAATCTCCGGCGCACGATCACCTTCGGCGGCGAAGGCACCGGCGAACGTTTCGACCGTTCGGAGTTCGTCTCACGGATCACCGACCGGACCGGGGCGGACGCGCCCGACGCCGTGTTCCAGGCGCGGTCCGTGCTGGAGGTGGTCGGCGACGCGGTCCAGGGCGGCCTGATGGACAACGTGGCCGCCGCCCTGCCGGACGACATCAAGGGCTTCCTGGGCGGACGCTCGGGCAAGCTCGACGACGCGGCCGCCGGGTCCTGAAGAAGCCTCATTGACTCCGGCCCGTCACCGCAGGTCGACGGCGCCACGGCCGAGAACCGCGTGCGGTCGCCAGCCAGCTGGCCGCCTCTTCGAGGCTGCCAGACCCTGCGGTGTCGTCAGGCGCGGTCGGGCGCCGGTCATCCTGAGGAACAATGCTCGGGTGGACATGGACATCCGGATCGCCGCGTACGCCGTCATCGTCGACGAGGGCCGTATCCTCCTGCCCCACTGGAGCGAGAACGGCCGCTCCGGCTGGACGCTGCCGGGCGGCGGCATCGATCCGGGTGAGCATCCCGAGGACGCGGCGGTCCGGGAGGTCCGGGAGGAGACGGGTTACGACGTGGCGCTCGACGGCATCATCGGCGTGGACAGCCTGGTCGTACCCGGCGGGCGAAGGATGACCGCCGGCCGGGCCGGCGTGCCGCTGCAGGCCCTGCGGATCGTCTACCGGGCCCACGTCGTGGCCGGGCAGCTCGCCGTCGAGGTGAACGGGTCCACCGACGACGTGGCGTGGTTCCCGCTGACCGAGGTCGACGGTCTGGACCGCGTGGAGCTCGTCGACATCGCCCGCCGCTGGTCGGGCCTGTTGGTCGAGACCGGCTGACGTGCTGCCCCGTCACCAACCGTCGACGTGCACCACGCCGTCGAGGTCGACCCGCGGCCAGGGTCTGAAGTCGGTGCCCTTCGTGTACGCCACCGGGAGCAGCACGCCCTGCCGCACGGTCGCCGGGATGCCGAGGAGCTCGGCCACCTCGCGCTCGTACCGCAGGTGCAGCGTGGTCCACGCCGTCCCGAGCCCCCGGGCCCGGAGGGCGAGTGCCAGGCTCCACGCCGCCGGCAGTAGCGAGCCCCACAGGCCCGCCTGGTTCGCTGCCGGCAGGTCCTCCTCGCCGGTCGTGATCGCCCCGATCACCAGGACGGGAACCTGGCCCAGCACCTCCCTCAGGTGGTCGGCGCTCGAGCTCACTCGTGCCTGGACGCCCTCTGCCGGCGTTCCGCGAGAGCCGCGGTAGGCGTCGTAGGAGCGTCCGTACCACTCGGCGACGCCGGCCTTGAGCTCCGGATCTGTGAGCACGATCCAGTGCCAGCCCTGGCTGTTGCTACCCGACGGCGCCTGCACGGCGATCTCGAGGGCCTCGCGCACCACGGCGAGCGGGACGGGGCGGTCGAGGTCGAGGCGCTTGCGCACCGCGCGTGTCGTGGTGAGCAGCTCGTCGGGGGTCAGCGGCAGCAGGTCGGTCATCCGGATCGTCTCCTCTCCTTAGGGGCATCCGGGCCAACTCGAACCCCGGTGGTCTGATTCCTCTCGACGACCTCCTGCCCACGACCGGTGATGACGACGGCGTCGCGGGCGCTAGCGTGTGCTGACGTGACGGCTTCCGCCTCGACCGCCCTGCCCACCTACGACGACGTCGCCGCCGCGGCCGCGCGGCTCGCCGGCCGGGCGCACCGCACCGCGGTGCTGCGCTCCCGGCTCCTCGACGCCCGGCTCGGCGCCGAGGTGATGTTCAAGTGCGAGAACTTCCAGCGGATCGGGGCGTTCAAGTTCCGCGGCGCGTTCAACACGCTCGCGCAGCTCTCGCCCGAGCAGCGGCGTGCCGGCGTCGTCGCCTACTCTTCGGGCAACCATGCGCAGGCCGTCGCGCTGGCCGCCCAGATCCTCGAGGTGCCCGCGACCATCGTCATGCCGCACGACGCGCCGGAGGCGAAGGTGGCCGCCACCGCCGCCTACGGCGCCGCACTGGTGCGCTACGACCGCTACACCGAGGACCGTGAGGGGATCGGGCGCGCACTCGCCGAGCGGGACGGGCTGGCCCTCGTCCCGCCGTACGACCACGCCGATGTCATCGCCGGGCAGGGCACGGTGGTCAAAGAGCTGCTCGAGGAGGCCGGCGAGCTGGATGCGCTGTTCGTCCCGCTCGGCGGCGGCGGGCTCCTCTCGGGCTCGCTCCTCGCCGCCCGCGCCCTCTCCCCCGCCTGCCGGGTCTACGGCGTGGAGCCGGCGGTGGGCAACGACGCGCAGCGTTCACTCGCGGAGGGCCGGATCGTCCACATCGACACCCCCCGCACCATCGCCGACGGCGCCCAGACCCAGCACCTCGGCGAGCTGACCTTCGCGATCCTCCGTCGGGAGGGCCCCACGGTCCTGACCGCCGCCGACGACGAGCTCGTCGAGGCGATGCGGACTCTGGTGACGTATCTGAAGATCGTCGTCGAGCCGACGGGCTGCCTGGGGCTCGCGGCGGCGACGGCCATGGCGGAGGACCTGCGCGGGCAGCGGGTCGGCGTCGTCCTCAGCGGCGGGAACGTCGACCCGGCGCGGTTCGGCGCGCTCCTGGCGGGCTGAGACTCACCGGCACGCGACGTGGGCCGCGATCTCGTCGGCGATCTTTTCGGCAAACACCTGCTCTGCATCGAACTCCAGGTCGCAGGCGTCCATGTCGGGACGGAGCGCCTCGAACCGCTCGTACGCACGGCGCAGGAACGCCGGATCCTTCGAGAGCCCGCGGTCGGGATCGCCGGTGACGCGCCGGAGCGCCGTCGGGTATGTCGCCCGGAGCATCACGCGGACCAGGCGCACGTCCCCCGAGACGTCACCGATCAGGTGATTTGTCTCCTGCCGGCTGTAGATCGGTCCGTCCGCGATCACCGTGTCCACCCTGTCCAGCCACGCGGCGACGAGGCGCCCGTGCACCTGGTGCGCGAGGTCCCAGTCGGAGAGTCCGCCGTGAACCATCGCCGCCACCTCGTCGACGTCGACCACCGCCACGGTGCTGCCCGCCGCGAGCAACCGGTCCGCCAGCTCCCGGGCAACCGTGCTCTTCCCCGCGGCGATCGGGCCGGTCACGACGACGAGCAGGCGGGCGGAACGCGTACGGGCGGGCATTCGTCGATGCTAGAGCTCCGGTGGTATCCGGCAGCGGCGGCTCAACCTGATGGCCGTGACACCGCGAGGTCGATGGCGCGACGGTAGCCCTCGGGCAGGCGGAGAGCGTCGCACTCCTCCGGGCTGAAGAGGCCGAGATCGAGGTGCTCGGCGGAGACGACGAGCTCGGGCTGAGACTTCAGGACGCACCCGTACGCCACGATCAGGACGGATCGTGCGGGTACGACCTCGAAGGTCCAGACGTCGAGCAGCGGCCCGGCACCGACCGTCAGGCCGGTCTCCTCGTGGATCTCGCGGACCACGCACCTCTCGGGTGACTCGTCCTCCTCGAGCTGACCGCCCGGCAGCTCCCACTCGTCGCGTTCGTTGCGGGCGAGCAGGAATCGTCCCTCGTGCTCGACGACACCCTTGACCGAGACGACCCACCGCACATCCGGACCCTAACGCTCGGGTCCGGCCAAGGGCCTGCAGCCCTGCGGCTCTCGTCCCCGTCACACTCTGGCGAGGGTGTGCTCCTCGGCCGGCCGCGGGTCCGCGATGGTCCACTCGTGGGCGCCCGAACCGACCTCCACCGGCTCCGCACCCGGCAGCTCGACGGTCGCCGTCGTGTTCGCCGGCACCACGGCCCGCACCCTGATCTCACCGTCCGTGGCCGTCCATCCGGACTCGGCCATGCCGTAAGGCGTCTCGTGCCGCGCCCAGGCACGGTCCAGCCCGGCGATCGGGACCGGCGCGATCCGCAGCCGCCGGTACCCGGCCGCGTCCGGAGCCAGGCCGGCCAGGCGGCGGTACATCCAGTCGGTGACCGCGCCGAACGCGTAGTGGTTGAACGAGGTCATCTGCCCCGGGTTGATGCTGCCGTCCGGGAGCATGGAGTCCCACCGCTCCCAGACGGTGGTCGCCCCCATGGTGACGGCGTACAGCCACGAGGGGACCTCGGTCTGCAGCAGGAGTCGTCCAGCCACGTCGGCGTGACCGGTGGTGGTCAACGCGTCGGCGATGATCGGGGTGCCGACAAACCCTGTCCCGATGTGGAAGTCCGCTCGGCGCACCAGCTCCGCGAGACGCTCGCCCATCACGGTGCGGGCGTCGGCGTCCACGAGCTCGTACGCGATGGCCATCGCGTACGCCGTCTGGGCGTCCGAGACGATCATCCCGGCAGGCGTGACGTACTCGTGCAGCCAGGCCTGCCTCGTCCGCTCGGCGATGTCGGCGTACCGGGACGCGTCCTCGGCGTGCCCGAGCTCCCGCGCCGCCCGGGCGACCAGCCGCGCGGATCGGACGAGGTGGGCGGTGGCGACGATCTCCTTGTCGACCTTCGCCTGACCGGGGTTGTCCGGCGGAGAGTCCGGGTCGAGCCAGTCGCCGAACTGGAACATCCCCTGCCACAGCAGCCCTTCGCCGGCCAGCTCGACGACCTTGTCGACCCACGCCCGCATGCTCGGGTACTGCTCGGCCAGCGCCCGCCGGTCGCCGAAGCGCTCGAACAGCACGGTCGGCACCACCGTCGCGGCGTCGCCCCAGGCGGCCGCCGCCCGGTCACCGTCGGGCAGCACCTGCGGCACCACGAACCCGCAGACACCGTCCGACGCGGCCTGCTCGGCCGCGACATCCTTCAACCATGCCGACAGGAAGGCGTCGGAGTCGAACAGCGTGCTCGCCGTCGGGCTGAACACCTGGATGTCGCCCGTCCAACCGAGCCGCTCGTCCCGCTGCGGGCAGTCGGTCGGGATTGACAGGAAGTTGCCGCGCATCCCCCACACGACGTTCTCGTGGAGGCGGTTCAGCAGCGGCTCCGAGCTCTCGAACCAACCGCTGCGCCGCATGTCGCTGCCCACGACGACGGCGGTGACCGAGGCGGCATCCAGCTCGCTGTCGAACTCTCCCGGCCAGCCTTCCAGCTCGGCGTACCGGAAACCGTGGAAGGTGAACTCCGGCTCGAAGACGTCCTCGCCGCCGGAGAGCACGAGCTCGTCGGTGGCGCGTGCGTGGCGCAGCGGCCGCACGCCAAGCTCGCCGTGCTCGAGAACCTCGGCGTGGCGAACCGTGATCACCTGCCCCTCGGGCCCGGCGACGCGCACGCGCAACCAGCCCACGAGGTTCTGACCGAAGTCGAGGACGGTCTTCCCCGACGGCGTGGTGATGACCTCCTGAACCACCAGCTCCTCGGTCCGGCGCACCGGCTCGGCGGTGGCCGGTTCCGGGACGACATCGGCGTCACGGACGGCGACCGCAGGCCAGGCCGAGTCGTCGAAACCCGGCGCTGACCAACCGGAGACCGCGCGGCGAGCGTCGATACGCTCACCGGCGTAGATGCCGCTACTGACCACCGGCCCGGCGGCCGCGCCGCGCCAGTGGCTCCCGGTGACGACGACGTCGGACGTGCCGTCGGTGTAGGCGATGTGCAGCTGCGCCGCGACGGCCGGCTGGTCGCCGTAGACGCGGCGCGCGCTGCCATGGAAGCCGTACTCCTCGGTGAACCAGCCGCCGGCGAACCGGATGCCGACGGCGTTGCGTCCGGTCGTCAGCAGTCCGGTGACGTCCGTCGCCTCGTGCTCGATGCGGTACTGGTAGCTGGTCCAGCCGGGCTTGAGCACCGCGTCGTCGACGTCGCGCCCGTTGATCGCCACCTGGTAGACGCCCTGCGCGCTGGCGTAGAGCGTCGCGGAGGCGACCTCCTTGTCCACGTCGATCTCGGTCCGCACGAGCCCGGGGCACGCCTCCCCCTCCGGCTGCGCGAGGGCGACGAAGGCCGCCTGCCACTCACCATCGGCCAGGAATACGCTGCGCAGGGTGACCGGCTCGCTCCACGGCGAGGTGCCGCCGTCGTCCCCGGTCACCCGCACCTCGAGGGTGTGGCGCGCGTGCGGGACCAGAGGCGGATAAGGCCAGTCCACGAAGACGGACTCCGCCGTGTCGAGCCGAGCGACCTCGGTCCCGTCGAGGCGGACCTCCGCGGCGCTCTGGCGCCAGCCGGGGCCGTCGGACGCGACCGTCCACGACAGTCGCGGCGTCGGTGTCTCGGCGAACGCCCCGTCCCGACGGCGCTCGACGCGAACAGCGGTGACTCGGGTGGTGCTCATGTGGTGCGTTTCCCCTCGATGGTTCAGCCCTTGACGGCGCCGGCGGTCATGCCGGCGACGATCTGGCGGTTGAAGAACATGTACATGACCAGTGGCGGGATCGTGATCAGCAGAACGTCCGTGAACAACAGGTTCCACTGGTTCAGCATCTGGCTCAGGAAGTTGTACAAGGTGAGCTGGACGGTCGCGTTCTCGTCGCCCGGCAAGAAGTACAGCGGGTTGGTGAAGTCGTTGAAGACCACGACCGACTGCACCACGATCACGGTGATGACCGTCGGCTTCATCAGCGGCAGGACCACGGTGAAGAAGAGCCGGAAGGGTCCGGCGCCGTCGATGAGCGCCGCCTCGTCGAGCTCGCGCGGGATGGTGCCGACGAAGGCCCGGAACAGCAGGATGCAGAATGACAGCCCGAACGTGGCCTCGATGAGGATCAGGCCCGGCAACGTCTTGAACAGCCCGAGCGTCTGCAGCAGCCAGATGGTCGGCACCACGGCGGGCGGGACGATCAGCCCGGCCAGCACGAAGAAGTTGACGACCGGGTTCCACCTGCTGGCGCGGCGCTGCAGCACGAAGCCGACCATCGCCGCAGCGATCACCATGATGACCACGCTGGTGACGGTCAAAATCGTGCTGTTGACGAACGCCCGCGGCACGATCCCGTCACGCATGGTCATGACCTCGACGATGTTCTCCACGAAGACGATCTCCTCGGGCCAGGAGAACGCGAGTCGCGACGCCGCGGCCGGAGTCTTCATCGCCTGCAGGATGACGAACGCGAACGGCACGAGGAAGACGACGATCGAGACGAGGACCGAGATGACCCCGATCACGACACCGCGGCGCCTCATCGTTCCACCGCCTGCCGGTTGATCAGCCTCGTGACCGGGATCATGATCGCCGTGACCACGAGGAACAGGATCACGTTCCCGGCTGTGGAGAGCCCGTAGAACCCCGCCTGGTACTGCTTGTAGATCACCGACGCGATGACGTCCGAGGAGAAGCCGGGTCCGCCCTCCGTGGTCGCCCAGATGAGGTCGAAGGAGCGCAGGCCGTCGATGAGCGAGAGGATGATGACCGTCCCGGTCGCCGGCATCGCGAGCGGCAGCGTGATGCGCCGGAACTGCTGCCATCGGCTCGCGCCGTCGATCTGCGCGGCCTCGTAGTACTCCCGCGGGATCGCCACCAGGCCGGCGATGTAGATCAGGGTCGCGATGCCGAGCCCCTTCCAGATGTCCACGCCCGCGACGCTCAGCAGGGCGATGTCCGGGTTGGTGAACCAGTGCGGCCCCTCGACTCCGAAGGCCGCCAGCACCGTGTTCACGAGACCGTCGAACGGATCGAGCAAGGCCGTCGCCATCACGCCGACTCCGATGGTCGACACCAGCACGGGGAAGAAGACCACCGACCTGAGGTAGCCGCGCGCGGTGATCTGCGAGGTGAGCAGCACGGCCAGCGCCATGCCGATGACGACCTTCGCCCCCGACGTGGTGATGCCGTAGATGAAGGTGTTGATGAACCCTTGGAAGAGCCGCGGCTCCTGGAAGAAGCGGATGTAGTTCTCGAGCCCGATGAACTCCGTCTCGAACAACGTCCAGCGGGTCAGGCTGAAGTAGAACGACGCGAAGGTGGGGATCGCGAAGAAGACGAGGTACAGGACTCCCGCCGGCAGGTAGAACCACATCGGGTAGGCGTGCCGCTGCGCACCCGCGGCACGGGCCTTGTCCTGGCGCGAGGTGCGAGCCCGGGCCCGACGGGCTCGCACCTCGGACGCCGCGAAAGTCACCAGCCCTCGAGCCCCAGCTGACGCGCCTGGTTCACCACATCCTCGTCATACGCAGCGGCGGCGTCCTCGGCGGACCGGATACCGGAGCCGACCTCGACCATGATGTGCTCGAGGTTCGGCCCCTTGATCGGCGAGAGGAACTCCAGCGCCGGCGCGGTGTTGCCCTCGTCGAAGTACGTCTGGAGATCCGTCAGGATCGGCGGGGCGTCGTCGGGCAGGTCGCAGGTGCCCGGGTAGGGACCGGCCGCCGAGAGGTTCTCGTTCTGGATCTCGCACCCGGCGTCGCTGGTGATGAACTCGACGAGGGACAGGGCGGCCTCGCGCTCGGCGTCCTCGGTGGTCTGCGGCACGTAGATGCCCGTGGCCTGCCAGATCGTGGCGGTCGTGTTGGCCGCCTCCTCGGCGGGCATCGCGAAGTAACCGATGTCCTCGATGGCGTCGGGGTTGTTCTGCTTGATCAGGGCGATGAGGCTGGAGAGCATCGGATAGTGCGCGCCCTCGCCCTCGGCGAGCATGCGGGCGCCGTCCGCGTCGGTCGCCGACGCGAAGTCCTCGTTGAAGATGTCCGCGTTGGCGACCTCCTCGTGGTGCTGGAAGCCGTAGAACGCGGGCGGCTCCGTGTAGGAACGATTGCCGGCGGTGTACTCCTCGGCCCAGTCCGGGTCGACCGTGTGCACGTTGCCGTAGTCGGCGAGGACGAACAGCTGGCTGGTGTAGGTGGACCCGTACGTCTGGATGACCGGCGTGATGCCAGCCTCGGCGATCGCCTCGTTGTTCGCCATGAAGTCGTCCCAGCTCTGGGGGATCTCGAGGCCGAGGTCTTCGTAGACGGTTCGGTTGTACAGGATCCCGCCGCCGAACGTGGCACCCCAGGCGTTGCCGTAGGTGCCGTTGTCCGTGCTGACCGTGTTGACGAACTGGTCGTCCAGGTCGCCGAGCCAGGGTTGGTCGCTCATCTCGACGAGTGTCTCGTCCGGGTTCAGCGCCTGGAACAGCGAACCGGTGTTGTAGATGAAGACGTCGGCCATCTCCCCGGTGGAAAGACGGGTCTTGACGATGTTGTCGCCCTCGCCGCCACCAGGGCGGGTATCGATGTTGACCGAGATGTCGGAGTTCTCGGCCTCGAAGGCCTCGACGAGCGCCTCTGCCGCAGCGATGGTGTCCGCACCGTTGTCGACCAGGAAGTCGATCTTGACGCTGCCGTCGCCGCTGCCGCCGCCACCGCCGGACGAGCACGCGGTGAGCGCGAACAACGACAGCGCGCCGGTGGCGGCCACCAGCGGACGCAAGAGTGGACGTTTCATGGGCCTTACCTCCTCGTAAGGGCGGTGTGTCAACCGATCTACATCCGGTGTGTGAATCCTTTCACCTTGCGAGCCAAAGTAGTGTGGCGGCACACGAGTGTCAACCGATCTACACAGGGAGAGCGATGGGCCGCCTGCGGCTGGACGTCAACCCGGCACCTGCCACCACTCCGGCGGATGCCGATGCCGGCGCACATCCCGATGCGGGTGAGGAGGCCGCCGGCCCGGACGGTGAAGGCACGCTCCGCCGTCGGAGCGCGACCATCCAGGACGTCGCCGACGAGGCGGGTGTCTCGCGCGCGGCCGTCTCGAAGGTCATCCGCGACGCGTACGGCGTCTCGCCCGAGATGCGCCAGCGCGTGGAAGCGGTGATCGCTCGGCTGGACTACCGCCCCCGAGTTGCCGCACGTGCCATGCGTGGCTCCAGCTTCACGCTCGGCCTGGAGATCCCCCAGATCGGCAACGACTTCCACTCCGTGATGGCGGCCGGTGCCACCGACTTCCTCGCCGAGACCCCCTACCAGCTCGTCATCGCTCCGATCCGTGACCCGCAGGAGGGCGACAAGGCGATCCAGAGCCTGGCGGACCGACAGGTGGACGGCATCGTCGCCGTCGCACCGCTGGTCTCGAGCGACTGGCTCGACCGGCTCGCCGAACGCATCCCGGTGGTGATGGTCGGCCGGCACGACATCTCGACGCGGTACGACACGGTCGCCGGCGACGACGAGGCAGGTGCGGAAGAGGTCATGGAGCACCTGATCGAGCTCGGTCATCGCCACATCGCCTTCCTGGACATCGACCGCAGGCGCGGGCAGGGCGGCAGGTCCAAGACGTTCATCTCCCCGACCGGACGCGACCCGCACGCGATCCGCAGGCGCGTCTACCACGAGCACATGGGCGCGCTCGGCCTGCCCCCGCGCGTGGTGAACGGAGCCGGGCACATGGAGGAGGACGCCGCCGCGGCGGTCCGCCCGCTGCTGGACGACGACGAGAGCAGGCCGACGGCGATCTTCGCCGGGCACGACACCCTCGCCGTCGGGGCGCTGCGCGCCATCGCCGCTGCGGGCCTGGACGCCCACGACGTCTCGGTGGCGGGTTTCGACGACATCCCGATCGCCAGCCATCCGATGATCTCGCTGACCAGCGTCGACCAGCAGGGCTACGCCATCGGCCAGGAAGCGATCCGCCTGCTGCTGGAGCGGATGGGTGGGCGCACCGAGGCCGTACGGCTGCAGATGCCCACGACCCTCCGGGTGCGCGGGTCTACCGCGCCACCTCGCCGACGCTGACGCCGGCTCGACCACGGCGGACACGTCATGGCCACTCCCCGGCCATCGCTACGTCATCTCTCGGTCAGACATTCGCCATGACACCTCCTTAGGTTCTTCAGGTCTCCCTTTGTCGACCGGAAGTACCCCTGTGCCTTTACGCCCCAGACGCCTGCCCGCCCTCGTCACCGCCGTCGCCGTCGGACCGCTCCTGATGCTTGGCGGCGCACCGGCGCACGCCGACACCGCCGTGCCGCTCTTCGTGTCCGAGATCGTCGCAAACAACGACAGCCACGACACCTTCGAGCACTTCGAGGTCACCAACCCCACCGACGCCGCGATCTCCCTGGCGGACTCGGGCATCTCCTTCGCGTACGCGTACGTCGACTCGGACGACACGAGCGGCGACGTACCGCTCACGGTCGAGGGTGACGTGACGATCGGTGCGGGCGAGTCCGTGGTCTTCTGGCTGAGCTACACCAACGACACCGGCACGCTGGACTCGTTCGCCTACACCGTGGACGACTTCCGCGCCCACGTCGGCGCCGAAGCCTCCACCTCGGTGGTCCGTGTGACGGGCCAGCCCGGCATGGCCAACGGCGGCGACCGCGCCGTCCGCATCCTCGACGGCGACGGCGTCCTGACCTGGTCGCACTATCCCGGCGGGTCCATGGGAGAGGACCTGGGCGTCGAGTTCCAGGTGCCGGCAGCCTCGGGTACCGGCGCCACGGTGCTCGCCACGCAGACCGCGCCCACCCCGGGCTCCGTCGCACCCGAGGCCCTCGTCCCGGCCGAGCCGGGCCCCGAGCCGGACCCCGAGCCGGAGGCGCCGTTCGATCCCCAACCCGACGCCGACCTGGTGACGGCACCGCTGCAGGTCACCGAGGTGCAGCCGGACTCGACGAACGTGGGCACCGCCGACGGGTACGAGTTCATCGAGGTCTACAACGCCACGAGCGAGCCGGTCGACTTCTCCGACTACGCGATCACGTACCTGTACCCGCAGGACTACGAGACGAACACCAACGAGGCGCACTGGCCCTCGGTCCCGCGCGACGTGACGATCCCGCCCGGCGAGACCTTGGTGCTCTGGATCAAGAACGGCCAGAACGACGACCTCGGCGGTGCCGAGTTCAACGCTCAGTTCGGCACCGACCTCACCCTCGGCACGGACCTGGTCGAGATCTTCGTCGGCGGCATGGCCAACGGGTCCGCCCGCGGCGTCGACATCCGCACCAACACCGGCTTCAGCGTCAATCGCGCCTACTACAACATGGGCACCGAGGACCAGACGAGCCCCAACCAGGGCATCCGGTACACGGTCGGTGAAGACCTCGAGCTCCAGCAGCAGGCCGGCATCGCGCCGGCAACGCCCGGCACCGTCCAGGCCGACCAGGCACGGGACGGCCTGATGATCGTCCCCGCGGACGGCTCCGCCCCGCAGGTCGAGGACCTGACCGTCGACGAGATCGACCCGACCGGCGACTTCACCATCGAGCTGAAGCTGACAGACGACGTCCAGGTTCGCACCGCCACCCTGGAGCTGCAGAGCGACGTCGCCCAGGCCCCGACCACCGTGAACCTCCTCCACGACGGCGACGACCAGTACCGCCACGTCGTCACCGCCGCCGATCTGACGGGCAAGGCCTGGTACGAGTACACGGTCACCGTCACGGACGGCACGAACGTCACCCGGAACGAGACGGTCCGGGTGCCCGTCGCGGGCGCGCAGACCGACCCCGTGCGTCTCAACGTCGCCGACGGTGACTACGTCGGGGGCACGACGAGGATCTCGGGCGCCGGTGAGCCCTACCCGCCCGGCATCGAGCTGGCCGTCGACGGTGAGCGGGTCGCCACCCAGGAGGGTCTCGAGGCCGAGCCGCAGTTCGTCTTCGAGGTCTCCGGGACCGACTTCTACTTCCGCAACGGCGTGCGGATCGGCGAGGAGGTCCTCCACATCTTCGACGAGGGCACCTACGCCGACACGGTGACCATGTCGACGCCCGTGCCGCTCACCCACATCGAGCAGGGCGAGGCCCTCACCCTGAGCATCTGGGCGGGCACCAAGGCCGCCCCGGAGATCGACGAGGACGAGAACAACGACGACTTCGTCGTCTCGGGCATGCGTCTGGTGCTGCCGGACGGGCGGACCCTCTCCCCGGCCGGCTACGACGACCCGTCGGAGGTCATCCGGATGGGTGACTCCGCGGGCAAGCACGACTACTTCGACTCGGTGTTCTCCCTCCCGCGCGACGCCTTCACGGCCGCCGCGCACGCGTGGGACACCACCGCCGTCGCGGACGGTGAGCACGTGATCTCCGCGACCGACGGGGCCAACCTGGCCTCGGCCACCGTGGTCGTGGACAACACGGCACCCGTCATCACGCCGACGGTCGAGACCGGTGAGACGTACCAGGGCGAGATCGTCCTCGACGCCGACATCACCGACGGCGCAGGCTCCGGCGTGGAGAGCGTGCACGCCACGCTCGACGGCGAGGAGATCGAGCTGGGGCTCGTCACCTCCTCGACGGATCTCGAGGCCGGCGAGCACGAGCTCGCGATCGAGAGTGCCGACGCGCTGGGAAACACGAGCGCGTCGGCGACCACCTTCACGGTCCCGGAGGAGCAGCCGGGCGCGTCCGGCTTCTCGCCGGCGGACGGCGCCGAGGTCGAGCCCGGTGAGGTCACGCTGCGAGCACAGGTGGACGACCCCACCGGCGACGACCTCGATGTCGCCTTCCGCGAGGGCTACCGGCTCGATCTCGACGACGCGGAGGTCACCGCGTCCTCCGGTGTCACCCACGACGCCGCCGCCCTCGACCGCGACGGCATCCAGACGTTCGAGGCCGCGCCCGCGGCCGACGTCCGCATGACCGACGCCTTGGCGCCGGTCTCCTCCGACGCCGCGCTCCCCTACTACCAGTTCGAGGTTCAGGTGCCGGAAGGCGCCGACGCCGACGCGACCGCCCGACTGACCTGGGACGGCACGGCCGACGGCGAGGCACAGGTGACGCTCTACGCGCGCAGCGCGGACGGGACGTCGTGGACCGAGGTGGACGGGCATCTGACCGGGGCCGACGGCGAAGAGTTCCGGCTCTCCGGCGTGGTGACGGTCGCCGACCACGCGCACGAGGGCGTCATCACGGCGCTCGTGCAGCACTCGGCGGGCTTCGCCGGGCCGGACCTGTCCGACCGCAGCACCGCGGTCGACCCGGGCCATCCGGAGGACACCCCCCGGTCGGAGTACGACTTCACGATCGCGTGGGAGTCGGACACGCAGTACTACAACGAGGAGTTCTACGACCACCAGGTGGCGATCCACGACTACGTGCTGGAACGCCGCGAGGAGCTCAACCTCCAGTACCTGATCCACACCGGCGACATCGTCGACGACTACGACCAGCCCTACCAGTGGGAGAACGCCGACCCGCAGTACGCCCGGCTCGACGAAGCGGGCCTGCCGTACGGCGTGCTCGCCGGCAACCACGACGTCGGCAGCGGCGCGTCCGACTACACGCAGTACTCGCGGTACTTCGGTGAGGGCCGCTACGCCGGCAACCCCTGGTACGGCGGGAGCTACGAGGACAACCGTGGCCACTACGACCTCGTCACGGCCGGCGGGATCGACTTCCTCATGCTGTACATGGGCTGGGACCCGGGCCAGGACGCGATCGACTGGATGAACGAGGTCCTCGCGCAGTACCCGGACCGTGTCGCGGTGGTGAACCTGCACGAGTTCATGCTGACCACGGGCGGGCTGGGCCCGATCCCGCAGCAGATCATGGACGAGGTCGTGGCGACGAACCCGAACGTGCGGATGGTGCTGTCCGGGCACTACCACGACGCGTACACCCGGATCGACGAGTTCGACGACGATGGTGACGGTGCGGCCGACCGCACGGTCCACTCGATGCTGTTCGACTACCAGGGGCTGCCCGAGGGCGGTCTCGGGTTCCTGCGGTTGTTGCACTTCGACAACCAGGACGAGCAGATGACGGTCCGGACGTTCTCCCCGTCGCTGGACCAGTACAACTCCGACGAGGAGAGCCTGCTCGGTCCCGCGGAGGACCCGTACGTGTTCCAGGACTTCTCTATCTCGTACGCGGACCTGGGTATCGACCCGCAGACGAAGACCTTGGCGACGGAGACGTTCACCGCCGAGGTCCTGACGACGACGGAGATCGAGTCCTTCGACGCCGTGCCGAGCGGGTCGGTCGTGGAGGCGAGCTGGACGCTCGAGGAGCCAGGCGAGCACGGCTGGTACGTGGCGACCGCCGACGAGCACGGTGGCGTGGCGGCCTCGGCGGTGCACCTGCTCACCGTCGGTTCCGGTGGAGACGGCGATCCGGACGATGGTTCTGACGGTGGTTCGGAGGGCGGTTCGGACGGTGGTTCCGGCGACGGCGGGAACGACGGCTCCGACGAGGGTCCGGACGGCCGTCCTGACGACGGCGCAGACGACGGCGCAGACGACGGCGCAGAAGGTGACGGCGGTGCCGGCTCCGGTGGGTCCGGCGGGTCCGGCGGCTCGGACGATGCGCCCCCGGGTGGTTCTGCCGGGGCCTCCGACCTGCCGGACACCGGCGCACAGCTGCCGAGCGGGCTGATCGCGTTGTCGCTGCTCCTCGTGGCTGGCGGTTTGCTGCTCGCCGGCCGAGCCCGTCGAGCCTGACGCCCGCCGACGAACGAGAGTGTTGATCCTGTTGCTATAGGGACAGGATCAACACTCTCGTCGCCGTCTACGGCCTAGGCTCGCTGCAATGCCGCAGATCAGCGCCGAGACGTGGGTCCCGGTGGTCCCGGAGGTGGCCTTCGCCGTCTCGCAGACCACCGGAGCCCTCCGGCTGCGCTGGGACCCGTTCATCCGGCACCAGCGGTTTCTCGACGGCGCGACGAAGGCCGGCAAGGGCGTGCGGACCCTCACCCGGGCACGGGTGGGCCCCAGGATGGTCAGCGAGTACGTCTCCTACCGGCCACCGACGTCCGTCGGGATGACCATGGTGACCGGCCCGTGGTTCTTCCGTACGTTCGGCGGCGGGTGGCGCTTCACCGCGTCGGAACGCGGCGGGACCCCGGGCACGGTAGCGGTGTGGAAGTACACCTATGCGGTGCAACCCGGCTGGCTGTCGTTCGTCGCCCATCCCGTGGGCCAGTGGCTGCTGGGCCGCGAGATCCGTATCCGCATCGCCGCGTTCGCCCGCGCCTGTGAGGACCCCGACATCGTCGCCGGAGCGGCACAGACGTAGCACTCGGGTGCGGCTTCTCGACATCGTCGAGGAACACGATGTTCGCGGCCTCGGGAAGCTCGCTCCCGGATGGGTGTCGCCCACCTGCGGCTCGGGCCACCAGGTTGGTGGTACTGCCGAGCGCACGGCCAGACCGGTACGGGCGCATCGTGTCGCCGCATGACGAGTAGGTCCGGCCCCGATGCGCGTAGCCGCGCGCGGCGGCACACTGGCCGCACGACGACGAGGAGGACACGTGGCCGACCTGATCGAACGGACCGAGGCTCATCTGGTGGCCTCGCGGGCCGACGAGCGTGGCCGCAGCGCCGAGCTCCTGCTGCACGACGGGCCGCTGCGGCAGACCATCATCGCCCTCACAGCCGGCAAATCGCTCGAGGAGCACAACGCCCCCCACGCGGCCAGTTTGCAGGTGCTGCAGGGACTGGTGCGGATAACGGGCGCCGACACCGAGGAGGTCCCCACCGGCGCGCTCCGGATCATCACGCACGAGCGACATGGCGTCGTGGCGGTCGAGGACTCGGTGTTCCTGCTCACCACGGTCACCGGCGTGGGGCCCACCGGAGGACCGGAGCGAGCGCGGTAACCCTGCGGTCGCGGGTTCGCGCCCCGTACGGGAGGCATCGTGGAGTGGTTCGCCGCTGAGAACTACGACGCCGGACGGATCGTCCTGCAACGAGGCGTCGCACTGATGTACCTGGTGGCGTTCGTGGCCGTGCTCCGCCAGTTCCGGCCGCTGCTCGGCGAGCACGGTCTGCTGCCCGTCCCCGGCTACCTGGATCGCGTCGGCAGCCGCGCCGGGCCCACGCTGTTCCGGTGGCGCTACTCCGACCGGTTGTTGACCGCCGTCGGGTGGCTCGGGGTGGCGCTTGCCGTGAGCCTCCTGGCCGGGCTGCCGCAGGAAGGCCCGCCGTGGCTGCCGCTGGCCGCGTTCCTGGTGATGTACGGGCTGTACCTGTCGGTCGCGAACGCCGGGCAGGTCTTCTTCGGGTTCGGCTGGGAGTCGCTGCTCCTTGAGGCCGGGTTCCTCGCCGCGTTCCTCGGTTCCGAGCAGGTCGCCCCGCCCATCCTGGTCCTGCTGCTCTTCCGCTGGTTGCTGTTCCGGGTCGAGTTCGGCGCCGGGATGATCAAGATGCGCGGCGATCCCGTCTGGCGGAACCTCACTGCGCTGTACTACCACCACGAGACCCAGCCCATGCCCGGCCCGCTGAGCTGGTTCTTCTACCACATGCCGCGGCCGCTGCACAAGGTCGAGGTCGCGGCCAACCACGTGGCGCAGCTGGTCGTGCCATTCCTGCTGTTTCTCCCGCAGCCGGTGGCCTCCGTGGCCGCCGCGATCGTGGTGCTGACCCAGCTCTGGCTGGTGCTCTCCGGCAACTTCGCCTGGCTGAACTGGCTGACGATGCTGCTGGCCTTCGCCGCCGTCGGGGACGACCAGCTCGCCGCACTGGTCCCCGCGCTCGGTCCCGCCCTCGCCGGTGGGCCGACGACGGCCGGGCCGCTCTGGTGGGTGGTGCTCGTCATCGTGGTCACGGTCGGCGTCGTCGTCCTCAGCTGGTGGCCGGCGAAGAACCTCGTCTCCGAGCACCAGGCGATGAACGCCTCGTACAACAAGTTCCACCTCGTCGGGTCCTACGGCGCGTTCGGGTCGATCACGCGGCGGCGCAGCGAGGTCGTCGTCGAGGGCACCGAGGACGAGGACCCGGCAACCGCCACGTGGCACGAGTACGTGTTCCGAGGCAAGCCCGGCCCGGTGGACCGCTGGCCGCGCCAGTACGCCCCCTACCACCTACGGCTGGACTGGGGCATGTGGTTCCTCGCGCTCGGCGCCCCGTCGCAGCACCGGTGGTTCACGGTGTTCCTGGTGCGCCTCCTCGAGGCCGACCTACGCACGCTGCGGCTCCTGGCCCGTGACCCGTTCGAGGGACGCCGCCCGCGCTGGGTGCGCGCTCGCGTGTTCCGGTACCGGTACACCACCGCCGATGAGCTGCGACGCACAAGGCACTGCTGGGTCCGGCACGAGGAGAGCGAGCTGGTGGCGCCGCACTCCCTCGAGGGCCTGCGCGGCGTGGCCTGAAGGACGGCGGTCGGGATGAAGGCGGTCTGAAGGCTCAGGCGCCGGGTTCCTGCGCGCCGCCGGCGACGAGGTCGGCGTACTGCGGGTGCTCGTCGATGTAGCGCGCCACGTACGAGCATGTCGGGACCACCTGCTGCCCGGCCCGGCGGGTCTCGTCGAGGGCGTGCCCGACGAGGTCGGCCGCCAGGCCGCGGCCCTGCAGATGGTCGGCGACCACCGTGTGGAAGAAGTGCCGCCGCTCGCCCTCGTCCACGAACTGGGTCAGGCCCACGGCCTCGCCGTCGAGGAGGATCTCGAACCGGTCTTCCCGGGTCCTGATGCTGGTGTCCATACCTGGCCGAACAGGGCGGGGCGGCGTGCCATTCCGAACGGGGAACTGACGGCGACCGGTTCGTGGCGGGTCGGTGAACCCTTGGTGTGCGCAGCGGGTGCTCCCGTCCGCGGTTGCTGCCACCGGCGATGATTGCTCCGTGGTCACCCGCGATGTCCACCGCAGCTACGGGTCGCACTCCGGCCCGTGGGCCGTCGGCCACCGTGGCGGGATGGGTCTGGCGCCCGAGAACACCCTCGCCGCCTTCGAGCGGGCCGCCGGTCTGGGGCTCACTTACCTGGAGACGGACGTGCGTGTCACGGCCGACGGCGTCCCGGTCGCCTTCCACGACCGCACCCTCGACCGGGTCACCGGTCTGCGTGGGCCGGTCGCCGCCCGCAGCTGGGCCGAGCTCTCGCGTGCCCGGGTGCACGGCGAACCGGTGCTGCGCCTGGACGATCTCTTCGCCGCCTTCCCGGACATGTGCGTCGCCCTCGACGTCAAGGAGGCACGAGCCGTCCGGCCCGTGGCCGAGGCGATCCGCCGCGCGGGTGCCGCCGGGCGCGTGTGCGTCGCGGGCGGCTGGGACGGGTGGCTCGCCGCCGTCCGGGAAGCGTGCGGACCCGGGCTGACGACGGCGCTCGGCTGGCGCTCGCTCACCGCGCTCGTCTCGGCGGCCTGCGCCGGGGTGCGGCCGCCGCGCGCGGTGGCCACCGGCGCGTTCGCCCACGTGGGCTGGACGTACGGGCGGCTGCCGGTCCTGCACGACCGGCGGGTCGCGGTCCGGCTGGTCGAGATGGCCGCCGACCTGGGAGTCGGTGTCGTGGCGTGGACGGTCGAAGACTCGGTCTCGATGCGCCGCCTGATCGACGACGGCGTGGCCGGCATCATCACGGACCGGCCCGACGTCCTGCGCGAGGTGCTGCTGGCCCGCAGCCTGTGGGTCCCCAGACGTCGCCCGTCGCTACGTCCCGCCGTCGGCGTCGCCCCAGATGCCGTGCAGCGCCGTCCAGTGGTCCGGACTCATCAGCGAGTAGGGCGTGACGTTGACGGCGACGTGCTCGCTCTGGGCCTCGGCGACTGACGACGCGAGGAGCTCCGGCGAGATGGCCGGGACGTCGCCGTCGGCCGTCGTCGGTGCCTGCTCGTCCCACAACCCGATGGAGACCGTGAGCCGGTCGTTGCTCAGCGGCATCTCGTCCAACGCCCCGGTGAGGTCCGCCAGGTCACCTGGCTCGCGTCCCCGCGTGCCGAGATAGGCCCACAGGACCAGCTCGTCGACGGCGGGCGCCAGCTCCGTGTAGTCGTGGCCGACGCCGGCCGGCCCCGCGGCGAGATCATCCCAGCTGACGTGCACGTCCGTAGCGAGCCGGATCTCCTGGCCTGCGCGCCGCTCGACCTCACCCAGCGCCGTGTGGGCGCGGCGCAGGAATCGGGCCAGCACGTCCGATCGCCAGGACGCCACCTCGGGCGAGTCCTCGGCAATGTCGCCGCCGGCGTCCCGCGGCCAGTCGGCTCGACCCGTCATCGTCCGGTACAGCGCGAGGTCCTCGGGACCGAAGGTCTCGTCGTCGAACGCCAGCTCCGAGAAGGCGATCTGGTCCGGCCGGTAGCGCTCGGCGACGGCGATCAGGTAGTCGATGTAGCGCTCACCGACCGGTCCGTGGAGCAGTGCCGTAGCAGACGGTACGTACTCGGCGCGGCGGCCCCGCGCGTCCTGACCGGCGAGCGACGGGTCGGCGGCGATCCAGCTCGGCACGAGGACATCGATCATGATGCTCACCTCGCGCGGGGAGCCGTCCGGCATCCGGCCGACGTGCTCGATCGCCGTGGCCAGGTGGTCCTCGCCGGGCTCCGCCGCCGCCTCGGGATGGGCGGCCCAGTCGAACGCCGTGAACTCGACCCGGCCGGCGGAGAGATGGACGCTGGTGATGCCGGCGGCGTCGAACCGCTCGGCGATCTGGTCCCAGTTCTGGTCGGTGCCGGCGACGTCCTCCAGGCCGAGACTGATCGATCGCCGCACGGCCGGCCGGGTGGCCGGTCGCAGCACTCCGTCGTCCGCGGCGGACTCCTCGGACGGCGCGGTCTCCTCGGACGGCGCGGGCCCGGTTGGCCGAGCAGGCTCGGCGAGCTTCTGAACTTTGCGCCCCTGCTCGTCGGCCCCACGCCCCGGCGTCGCGCTCCGGCCCGACACCTGCGAGCCCGAGACCGATGGCCCGTGCGGACCCGCCGGCGTGCAGGCGACCGCCCCCGCGGCCAGGGCGGCCACGGTGAGCGTCACGGCGAGTAGCCGCCGTTGCCGTCCTCCGCCGTACGGGTCGAGACCACCCCGGTCCGTTCCAGCTTGTTCCATCGGTTCTCGGCACCCCGCATCTCGAGCCAGAGGGCATGGAGCATGACCAGGCTCATCGCTGCGGAATATATCGGCCACAGAGGCAACGTCCAGACGTGCCGCAGGTCCTCGGGCGCCCGGTCGAGGGCGAGAGCGAGGAGCAGGAGGGCCAGGGAGAGCGGCAGACCGACGAACAGCACCGCCTGCCACGCGGTCACCGGCACGGTCGAGGTGTCCCCGAGGAGGGCGAGCGCGACCAGCGTGGCGGCGCCGAGCACCTGCAGCACCGGCACGACGATCTGCGACAGCACGTTGATGACCAGGTAGGGGCCGAAGACCCCGTACCGGGGATTGCCGATCATGTCGCGGTGCCGACCGACGGTCTGGATGAGCCCGCGGGACCACCGCACCCGCTGCTTCCACAGCCCGCGCACGGTGGAGGGCGACTCCGAGTGGACGAGGGCGCGGGGGGCGAACGCCACGCGGTAGCCGGCCCGGTAGACGCGCCAGGTGAGCTCGAGGTCCTCACCGATGGTGTCCTGGTCCAGGCCGCCGGTCTGCTCCAGGACGTCCCGCCGGAACGCCCCGGTGTTGCCGGAGACGATCGGCAGGCAGTGCAGCACGCTCATGGCGCGCCGCATCAACCCGGTGCCGAGATGGGCGATCACGGCGAGGAAGCGGGTCTGGACTCGGTCGAGGTTGACCGGGCGGTCGTCGCCGCAGACCGCGCCGACGCGTTCGTCGTCGAAGGCGCGGACCATCTCGGTGATGGTGTCGCGACCGAAGACACCGTCGGCGTCGACCAGCATGAAGACCTCGCCGCTGGAGTGGTCGAGCCCCCGGTTGAGGGCCGCACCCTTGCCGGCGTTGCGCTGCGTGAGGGCACGCACCGTCGGGAGCTCGTCCGCGAGCGCCTGCATCTTGGCGTAGGTGTCGTCGCTCGAGCCGTCGTCGACGCAGATGACCTCGTAGCGCGGGTAGCTGCTGCGGGCAATGGAGCGGATGCAGCTCTCGATGACGACGCCCTCGTTGTAGCCGGGGACGATGATGCTGACCAGCGGCGGCTCGGAGAAGATCGATCCGGCGTGCAGCGGTGTGTCGTCCGGCAGCCGGCGCGCGCGCAGCTCGAAGTAGAGCGCGAACGGCACGATCAGCAGTCGGGTGAACCCGACCAGGAGCACGGTCACCCCGAAGACCAGGGCGACCATGCCCAGTGCGTCCGTCACGGCAACCACTCGTGCAGGACCGCCTCGACCAGCTCCGGCGCGAGCGCCGAGCTGGCGCCGAACCTGCTGTTGACCTCGAGCACCACGGGCCTGCCGCCCGAGTCGAGGCGTACGTCCATGTCGATCGGTCCGGCGAGGCCCAGTGCTCGGACCGTCGCGGTGGCGACCTCGGCGACGTCGGCGGCCGCGCCGTCGGGCACGCGCACCGCCTCGCTCGCGTTGCCGACACGCCCCTGCTTCAGCTCGGTCTTCTCCAGCACGACGACGGTGACCTCGCCCGCGGCCGTGACGTACAGCTGCGGGCTGTACTCGGTGCCGGGCGCGAACTCCTGCACGATCGCGCCCGAACCGATCTCGGACCACTCGAGGTCCTCGACCTGCTCGACGAGGCGGACGCCCCGGCCCCCGCGGGACAGGCGCGGCTTGACGACCACGGGCCCGCCGCCCCAGGCGAGGGCGGCCTCGGTGCTCGCGATCTCCGTCGCTGCGACGAATCGGGGCACGGGCACGCCCGCGGCGTCCAGCGCCCACATCGTCAGGTACTTGTCCGCGGTGACGGCGGCCGCGTGCGGGGAGGAGACGACGACTGCGGACCTGTGCCGCCCGTCGGCGGGCTGTCGCACGCCGAGGAGCTCGGCGAGCACGGCCAGCTGGGGCAGCTCGTCCTGCACGGTGGGGATGACCAGGTCCGGCGCGTGCCGCTCGATGACCTCCCGCATGGCGCGGGCGTAGTCGAGGTCGTCCGCGCGCGGGACGATCTCGGTGGTCGGGAAGTGCGGGTCGTCCACCGCGGTGACGTCGACGCCGACCAGCTCGTTGTTGCCCAGGGCGGCCAGCTGGGCGCCCAGGGACCGTCCGGCGGGTCCGCCGACACCGGTGACGAGGATCTTGGTCGCCCCGGACGTCGTGGTTCTCGAGGCGAGCACCTGTCCTCCTTCGTGAGTAGCCAGCTGCAGTGTGCCACGTCTGGTCGCCGCAGGGGACCGATACGGACGCGGTCGTGACCGTAACCGAGGGGGCGCGCAGGCGGGCAGCCCGGTCCCGGGCAACGCGGTGCGCGCCTCCTCAGGTGCCCGCGCCGGAGTCGTCCCAGGCCTCGTCGACGACCTCCCAGTGGGCCGGCGACATCAACGAGTACGGAGTGACGTTCACGGCGACGATGTGGTGCGTCTGCGCGGCGGTCAACGAGGCTGCGAGGACCTCGGGCGAGATAGTGGCCTCCGTCTGCCGAGCCTCGGGCGTCTGCTCGTCCCACAGGCCGATCGAGATCGTGAATCGTTCGGCGTCGACGGGCATGTCGTCGAGCGCCGCCGCGAGCCGCTCGAGATCGCCGGGAGCACGACCCTGCGTGCCGAGGTAGGCCCAGAGGATGAGCTCGTCGACCGCGGACGCGAGCACCCCGTAGTCGTGCCCGACACTCGGCTTGCCGCCCAGGACGTCGTCCCAGCTGACCTGCACGTCCGTGACGAGCTGGATCTGCTGACCGGTGCGCTGCTCGACCTCCTCGAGGGCCGCGCGGGCGCGGCGCAGAAATCCGGCGAGGACCTCGGCCCGCCACGCTCCCACCTCGACGGCGTCCTCGTCGACGGTGCCGTCCGATCGGCGAGGCCAGTCCGACGCGCCGGTCATCGATCGGTACAGCGTGAGGTCCTCCTCCCCGAAGGTCTCGTCGTCGAACGCGAGCTCCGAGAAGGAGACCTGGTCGGGCTGGTAGCGCTCGGCGACGGCGACCAGGTACTCGATGTATCGCTCGCCGACCGCCCCCTCCAGGAGTGCTGACGCCGAGGGTGTGTACGTCGACCTGCGTCCGGACGTGTCGAGCCCGGCGATCGACGGGTCGTCGGCGATCCAGGCCGGCACGTAGGCGTCGATCACGATGCCGACCTCTCGGCACGTCCCGTCGGGCAGGGCCCCCACGTTGTCGAGCGCGCGTGCGAGGTGGTCCGTCCCCGGTTCGGCTGCCGCCTCGGGGTGAGCGTCCCAGTCGAAGGCGGTGAACTCCACCCGGCCGGCCGAGACGTGCACGGTGTTCACGCCGGCACCGTCCAGGCGAGCGGCGACCTCGTCCCAGTCCTGCTGCGGGTCCACGACGTCCTCGAGACCGAGGCTGACCGAGTGCCGGGCGGAGTGCCGGACGACCGGCTCCAGGCCCCGCCCGTCCGCTGCCCGCACGTCCTCTGCCCGCACGTCCCCTGGCGTGCACGCGACGGCGTGTGGCGGTTCGGGCGCGACTGCGGCGCAGCCGGCCGTTCCGAGCCCGATCACCACCAGCAGCAGAAGTGTCGTCGAGGGGCGGCGTCTGCAGCGTCTGCCCCCATCGGGACGATCCCGGCCCGTTCGGCCTCGTTCCATCAGTTCCCGGCTCCCCGAATCTCGAGCCGACCGGCCCGGAGCATCACGTGGTTCATCATCCCGGAGGGCCGCCTGCCATGTCTGTGCTTCTGTGCAGGGACCGTTGTCCTGCGCGTACCGCGCTCAGTCGCGCAGGACCTCCACGGCGAGACGGGCGGCGCGGCCGATGGCGCGGTCGGCCTCCGGCTGGATCTCGGCGGGGACCGTCGACTCGGTCAGTGCCGCCACGGCGATACGGCCGGTCGAGTCGCCCTCGACGACGCCGACGTCGTGCCGAGTGTGCAGGAAGGTGCCGGTCTTGCTGCTCACCCGGACGCTGTCCGAGGCGAGCTCCGCCGCGAGTCGGTGGCGCACCACCGAGGTACCGAGGAGCTGCCGGACCCGCGTGGTCGCCGCCGGGAGGGAGACGCGGTCGGTCCAGACGTCCTCGAGCAGACCCACGAGGCCGCGCGGGGTCCCGACGTTGCCGGAGTCGACGTCGAGCACGGGGAGGGTGTGGCCACCACCGGCCGTGGTGGCCGACGCCGCCATGCGCAGTGCGAGGCGCATGTCGTTGTCCGTCCAGCGCGCCACGGCATCGTAGAGGGCCCGCATCCGGTGGCGGACCACCAGGTCGTCGTAGCCCCAGGCGTGGAGCCGCTCCGTGACGCGTGCGGGCGGGACGAGGTCGAAGAGGACGTCTGCGGCCGCGTTGTCGCTGATCGCCATGGTCAGGTAGAGCAGGTCGGCCGCGGCGACCGTCGCCGGGCAGCTGAAGCGTGCGATTCCGGTCGGTCCTGGGGTCACCGTGTCCGGCGTGAGCGTGGCCGCCTGGGTGAGGTCCAGCTCACCGCGGGCCGCGAGGTCGCACACGACGAGGGCCTGCGGAAGCTTGACGACGGACGAGAGCGGGAGCGGCCGCTCCGCGTCGAACCCGAGTTCTTCCCCGGTGTCGATGTTGCGGGCCAGGAACGCACCACGCAGCCCGAGTGTGATCCACCGCTCGTGGATCTCCTGCGCCGTGCGAAGAGCCCCGGGCGAGAACCCGAGGATCTCAGCCATCCGCCGCATCCTGGGCCATCGCCGGAGGCGGCCGGTCCGCCGCGGGAGCTCCGAGGGCGCGCCCGAGGACGTCGACGATCTCCGGCAGCGCTTCGTCCAGGATCGGCCGGCTCGGGTGGTCCTTGGCGAGCCGGACGCGGTACCCGCGGACGATCGGGGGGACGATCTTGCGCCACTCGAGCCCGTGCCGGCGCGCCTCCTCGGTGTCGCAGACCAGCACGTCACCACGTTCGTGGACCGCGGTGAGGGCCTCGGCGGCGGGCGGCGCGGTGACGACCTGGTACGGAGCGAGGCCCGCCGCGTGCGCCGCCTGAGTGAGGCGGTCCCGTACGTGCGGCACGTCGTCCTCCACCTGCAGGAGGAGCCGTTGCGGCGGTCCCGGTGTCTCGTCCGAGTCGCGCAGCTGCTCGACGTGCAGGCGGCGGCTCCGCATGGTTCCCGGCACGGTCGCGCCGCCGAGCGGCACGTGGATCTGCGCACGGTCCGGGCTGACGGGCATCACGATCAGCTGTGCGACGCCTCGGGCAAGAAGCTGCTCGCGGGCGCCCGGCTCGGCGTCGTCGAGGACCACCGTGACGCCTCGTGCGGTGAGCATCCGCCGGAGCTCGGCGAGGGACCGCGGGTCTGCCTGCGGCGGCAGGGCGGCCCGGACGTCGTTCAGCACGTGACCGCGGGCGGTGTCCAGGAGGTGATCCGCACGCACCAGCAGATCACGCGCGGGCGGCAGCACGGCCGCGCCGAGCGGGGTGAGCGTGACGCCGCGTGGTCCGCGCTCGAGCAGCGGACCGCCCAGCGCACGCTCCAGCGCCGCGACCCGCCGGCTGAGGACGGGCTGGGGCGTCGCCGACCCGGCGGCGCCCGCGGTGAAGCTGCCCTCGTCGGCCACGGCGAGGTAGGCACGCAGATGCGTCAGGAGGTCCACGGCGCCCCAGTATGCACTTCGGGTATATCTCCATGTCTCATTCGTCTTCGACATGAGCACCCCGACGGCGGGAGACTCTGCCAGGTGACGATGTCTTCGCGGTCGTTGACCGGCCCCCGCACCATCCCCGCCCTCGCGGCCGCCGCGCTGGTCGTGTCCGGTCTCGCCGCGTGCAGCGGCGGGCCCGACGCCGACGAGCTCGCCGGGATCGCCGGCGAGCTCGCGGAAGGCCTCGAGACCGGTGAGCTGTCCCAGGTGCGCTGGAGCGGCGACGCGCCGCAGGACCTCAGTCGTCCGCTGGCCGGCATGGTGGATCTGTCCCGCGAGGTCACCGTCGTGGAGGTCGGCGACCCCCGCACCATCGCGGACAGCGACGACTTGCGGGTGGCCGATGTCGAGCTGGAATGGTCCTGGGACCTGGACGCGGACGGTAGTGCCGACTGGGTCTACACCCGCCCGGCGATGCTCGCGCGGGACGCGGACGGATTCTGGGGCGCCACCTACGACCCCAGCATGATCGCCGATGGCCTCGGTACCAGCGGCGAGCTGACCTTGACCCGGGTGCCCGCCGAGCGCGGTGAGGTGCTGGCGGGCGACGGCACCGCCGTCGTGACGCCGCGCCCGGTGCTGCGCATCGGGATCGACAAGACCCGGCTGCCCGACGACGCGCACGAGCGAGACGTGCGCGGCGTGGCCGAAGACGTCGCGAACCTCGCCGGGTGGGACGACCCGGACGGCTATGCCGACCAGGTCGTCGCCGCGGGGCCGAGGGCGTTCGTGGAGGCGATCGTCGTGCGCGAGGGCAGCGGCGTCGTCGACCTCGCGGCGCTGGAGGAGATCCCGGCCGGCGTGGCCCTGCCCGACGAGATGCCGCTCGCCCCGACGTCCGCGTGGGCGCGCCCCGTCCTCGGCCGGGTCGGGCAGGCAACCCGCGAGGTGATCGAGGCGTCCGGCGGCACGGTGCAGGCCGGGGATGAGGTCGGCCTGTCCGGTCTGCAGGAGCAGTACGACGACGTCCTGCGCGGCGGCTCCGGCCTGCGGGTGACGTCCGGGATCGGGCCGGACGCGGAGGTCGTCTTCGAGCGCGATCCCGAGCCCGGAGCAGATCTCTCGCTCACGCTCGACGCGGAGGTCCAGACCGCGGCCGAGCAGTCCCTGGAGTCCACGGAGTCACCGGCCGGCCTCGTCGCGATTCGCGCCTCGACCGGTGAGGTGCTGGCCGCCGCGAGCGGCCCCGGCAGTCAGGGCCTGAACACGGCGATGCTGGCCTCGCTCGCGCCGGGCTCGACGTTCAAGATGGTGACCGCGCTGGCGCTGCTGCGCGCCGGCGTCGGCCCGGAGGCGCAGGTCTCGTGCACGCCTGACGTCACCGTCGACGGGTACACGATCGGGAACTACCCGGGCTACCCGAGCGCCTGGATCGGAGACCTCACACTGACCGAAGCGCTCACCCAGTCGTGCAACAGCGCCCTGATCAACGCGCGCGGCGACGTCTCGTTCGATGCGCTGGTCGACGCCGCCCGGTCGCTCGGTCTCGGCCAGCAGCTGCCCGGCGCGTGGCCCGGGTTCACGGGATCGGTGCCCGAGGACGGCAGTGAGACAGGGTTGGCCTCCTCACTCATCGGGCAGGGCGAGGTCCTCGCGTCGCCGCTGGCGATGGCAACCGTCGCGGCGTCGATCGCCGCCGCCGAGACGGTCACACCGACCCTGGTCACCGGTCCCGAGCAGGTTGCGGACGCCCCCTCCGCCGTCGACGCCGCCCCGCTCACCGCGAAGGAGGCCGACGTGCTCGCCGACTACATGCGCGCCGTCGTCACCGACGGCACGGCGACCCTGCTGGCCGACGTGCCGGGCGAGCCGGTCCACGCCAAGACCGGCTCCGCGGAGGCCGGCGAGGGCGAGGACTTCCGGGTCGACTCCTGGATGATCGCGTACCAGGGGGACCTCGCCGTCGCCGCTCTGGTTCACGGTGGTGGGCACGGCGCCGGGGCGGCGGGCGACGTCGTCGAGGCGTTCCTGCGGGCCGCGGCAGGCGGCGGCGCCTGAGGGGCACCCGGCCACGCCGGGGCACCAGCTCGTCCGGCTGCCTCAGTCACCCCGGCGGTTCCGGGCGTCGTCCCAGACGAACTCCGGGGTCAGGTCGAGCAGCTCGGTGAGCCGCCGCAGACCCGTGTCGATGACCGCCTGGTCAGGCTGGCCGCGGCGCCACAGGAAGATCCGACCGCCCTCGTAGAGCAGGTTCGCGCCGCGCAGGTCCGGCCGCATGAGCCGCTCCATCATCTGCGGGTGAACGACGTCGTAGGTGGTCCGCCTGTCCTCGCCGCGCACCCGCCACGCGTCGTTGAAGGCATGGTGCTCGAGCTCGATGTCGTTGCCGAAGGTCCGCGTCAGGAAGTTCTCGGCGCTGAGCTCGATGTACGGCAGCCGCTCGGGCAGCTCGAGCGCCAGGACGTGGTGGTGGTACGTCCGGGTGCGGCGGTTCTTCCCGGACCCGGAGGTCACCTTGTACGTGTAGCGGAAGGACACGGCGGGGCGGTCGGCGTAGGTGCCCCAGACGGCTTCGGTGGCCGAGCGGGAATGGCCGGTGCCGAAGGGGCCACCTCGGAGCCCGCTTCCCAACCGAGGTGCGTCGTCCGCGTAGGACCACCCTCGGGCGTGCGCCCAGGCCCGCAGCCCGGCACGACGCTCCCGGGTCCGACGACGGGTGCGGACGGCCACCACGATCGCCACCGCGATCACCAGCAGAAGGATCACGAACGGAAAAAGACCCACGACCTCCACGTCTCAGGCGCCCCGCCCGCGCGCGTTGTCCCAGACGAAGCCCGGGATCAGCTCGACCACCTCACGGAGCGCCCGGAGGCCGGGGTCGATCGCGGAGACCTCGGGCTGTCCCTTGCGCCACAGGAAGATCCGGCCGCCCTCGAGGAGGAGGCTCGCGCCCTGCAGGTCCGCCCGCATGAGCCGCCGCATCATCAGCGGGTGGATGATGTCCGACGTCGTCCTGGGGTCCGCGCCGCGCACGTTCCACGCGTCATTGAACGCGGCGTCCTCGAAGTCGGTGTCGCGCCCGAACATCCCGGACAGGACACCTTCGGGCTTGAGCTCCAGGTCCGGCAGCGTGGCAGGCAGTGCCAGCGAGAGCACATGGTGATGGTAGGTGTGGGTGGTCGTCGTCTTGCCGTTGCTGGTGGTGACCAGGTACGTGTAGCGCGACGACATTGCCTGATGGCCGTCGTAGGAGCCCCACACACCCTCGGTGGTCTTCCGGGAGTGTCCCTTGTGGAAGGGGCCGCCCCGCAGCCCGTCGTGGGCGCCGGGGACCTCGTCCGCATAGGCCCAGCCGCGCTGTTGCGCCCAGCGGGCGAGCGCCGCGCGCCGTTCCCGTCTCTTCCTCGCCTGCCGGACCGCCACCAGGATCCCGACGAGGACCATCGCACCGATGAAGACGAACAAGAGCGTCATCACGCCCTCGTGGGCCATCGCTCCCCCTTTGTCGTCCCGCGGCCGACACCGGAGCCGAGGGTATCCCGCCCGCGTCCGGGCCCGGGAGGGACCGCCGTCGACGTCGGCTCCTCGGCTCTGGTCCCTGCCCGTGCGACAGCGTGGGCCCGGTCTCCTACGCTGCAGCGGTGGAGGTGGTGCTGGCGAGCGGACCGGACCGAGCGGTCCTGACCGTCCTTGCCGACGACGCGGCGCCGGCCGAGCCGGTGGACGTCACGGCCGAGCAGCTGCCGGGCCGCGTGGCCGACCTCGAGGCCCGCCACTCGCCGCGTTGGGTCTGGCCGGACACGGCGCGGGTGTACCCGCGCCTGCTCGCCGCGGGCGTACGGGTCGGCCGCTGCCACGACCTGCGCCTCGGCCGCGCCATCCTCGACCCCACCCACGCCGCGCAGCCGCACGAGGCCGCCCACGACGTGCACCAGCCGACCCTCCTCGACGAGCTGACCGCGCAGCTCGACCCGGTCGAGGCGGTCGCCGAGCACGCCCGGCAGCGAACCGCCGTGACAGCGGCACCGGAACCCGGGAGGCTGCGGCTCCTGCTCGCGGCCGAGTCGGCCGGCGCCCTCACCGCGGCCGAGATGAGCCACGACGGACTCCCGTGGGACCGCAACGAGCACGACCGCATCCTGACCGGCCTGCTCGGGCCGCGCCCGCAGCCCGGCCGCCGCCCCGCCGTGCTGGAGGACCTCGCCCGTCAGATCCGCCACCACCTGGCTGCGGCATCGCTCAATCCCGATTCGCCCGCCGAGCTGCTCCGGGCGCTCAACGCCGCCGGTGTCGAGGTCCGCACCACACGCAAGTGGGAGCTCGCGCAGATCGAGCACCCGGCAGTCGCCCCGCTGCTGGAGTACAAGAAGCTGGCACGGTTGCTCAGCGCCAACGGCTGGGCGTGGCTGGACGAGTGGGTCCGCCCGGTGGCCGGTGAGCAGGGCCGTTTCCACCCCGAGTATGTCGTCGGTGGCGTGGTCACCGGCCGGTGGGCGACCAGCGGCGGCGGCGCCCTGCAGCTGCCCAAGCAGGTCCGCGGCGCGGTCGTCGCCGACCCGGGCTGGCGGCTCGTCGTCGCCGATGCCGCCCAGCTGGAACCACGGGTGCTGGCGGCGATGGCCGGCGACGAGCGCATGGCCGAGGCGGCCCGTGGCGCCGACCTCTACCAGGGCCTGGTCGACCAGGGCATCGTCGACACCCGCGCCCACGCCAAGGTCGCCATGCTCGGCGCGCTGTACGGGGCCACCTCGGGCGAGGCCGGCCGGCTCATGCCGCGGCTGCTGCGTGCCTACCCACGCGCCACCGGCGTCGTCGAGGACGCCGCCCGGGCCGGTGAGCGCGGCGAGACGGTCCGCACCTGGCTGGGCCGGACCTCACCCGAACCGCCGCTGTCCTGGCGCGACGCGCAGCACCGCGCGAGCGCCGAGGACGCCGGTGCCGACGAGGTCCGCCGGGCACGGCAGCTGGTCCGCGACTGGGGGCGGTTCACCCGCAACTTCGTCGTCCAGGGCACGGCCGCCGAGTGGGCGCTGTGCTGGATGGCGGATCTGCGTGGCCGGTTGCGGGCGCTGGGCGGCTCCGGAACCTGGCCCGGGCCGGCCGGGCCGGCCGGGCCGATCGGGCCGATCGGGCCGCACCTGGTCTTCTTCCTGCACGACGAGGTCGTCGTGCACACACCCGAGGAGCTGGCGGACGACGTCGCGACGGCGGTCCAGGAGGCGGCCGTCGGTGCCGGCCGGTTGCTGTTCGGCACGTTCCCGGCCGAGTTCCCCCTAGATGTCGCGGTGGTGCGCAGCTACGCCGAGGTCGGGTAAGCGGCGAGCCACTCGTCGGCGAGCGCGGCCATCATGATCGCGTCGACCCACGTGTCGTCGAACCGCAGGGCCTGCCTGGCGACACCCTCGACGACGAACCCCGCCTTCTCGTACGCGCGGCGGGCCCGCGGGTTGAACGCATAGACCTCCAGCGACACCCGGTGCAGGGCGAGGGCGCGGAACGCGTGCCCGAGCGTCATTCGGACCGCCTCGGTACCGAGGCCGCGATCCCGACCGCGTGGTCCGACGAGAATCCGGAAGTTGCAGCTCTCGTTGGACTCGTCCCAGTCGTTCAGCACCGCCTCGCCGACGCAGCTGCCGGTGCCGTTGTCGACGACGGCGAGGTCGAGCCGGTCGGTCTGCTCGTTGCGGGTGAGGTACCACTGCCGCGTGCGCTCGTCCAGGGCGGGGTCGACGGCCGTCAGCTCCGACGTGGTGTGGGCCGAGCCCGTCAGGCGTAGCACCTCGGGGTCGGCGAGCACCTCCCCCATGGCATGGAGGTCCGCCGGCCGGAACGGGCGCAGTGTGAGGCGTTCACCGACGAGTGTCGGTTTCGTGGTGAAGTCCGGCATCGGGCGATCATGTCAGCGCAGCCAGCCGTCCACGTAGCGAAATTCCACGGTGACTGGATGTTCTAGCCAAGCCTGACCGTGCAGGGCCTCGCGGCGCATGAGGACAGTTCCACGTGCGAATGGTGGCGGGTGGATCCGTCCCCATGGGCTACACCTCCTCCCTCTCACCGAGAGCTTGCCTATGACAGTGATTCACTGATGGATCTGGTGAGGTTTCAACGGTGCTTGTGCAGCTGCTCAGCGGCGCGTCGCCGAGCCCGCCACGTGCGCGATCGCGCCTCCCCAGGCGCACTGTCCGTGCCGATGCACCGGAATGGGTGAACAAGTTCGCGGGCAAGGAGCTTGCCGCGCTACGTAGCTCGGACCTCACGCCGCATGAGGCGACCGTCCTGATGGTCCTCTGCGATTCAGCTCGGGCCGCATGTCGATGTTGCCAAGGGAGTCCGCATGCTTGTTCGTCCCAGAGGTGCCCTCAAGGCTCGTGCCGGCGGCCCCCCGTCAAGCGTCTTCATCGGTGGGCCCCGCCGGGCTGTCCCCCGGATCTGGAAGGCCGGCGCTAGCTCACCCGTGTCCGTCAGGCGCCCCGCTGAAGGTCGGCCACCTGCTCGTGTGCGGTGAATCCGGCCGCGACGTAGGTGGAGACGGCCCCTATGTTGGAGCTCTCGGTGCACACGATGGCGCTGGACGATCCCATCTCCCGCAACGCGGACGCGGCAGCCACCGAGATGGCCACGCCGTAGCCGTGTCGCCGATGGTCTCGATGCACTCCCATGGGCTCCAGGAGCCCGGGTCGACCTGGCTCAGCCGACCACACCGTTGTGACGGCGACGGCGTTGTCGTGTCGGTCGAACGCGGCCAAGCTGCGTGCCCGGTGGTAGAACGGACCCTCGGCCATGGTCAGCCACCGTTCGCGGAAGAATAGTCGTTCCTTTTCGCCGAACGGCGTGCCCTTGAACGCTGACCAATGGACGGCCACCCAAGGGTCGACGCGGTCCGGCCCGATGGTCTCGATGCGCACGCCGGCTTCCTCCACCCGGTCTTCCTCGACCGGGCCTGAAAGGTCGCGACGGAACGGCGTCCAGGGCTCATCGGGCTGCCACCCTTCCTCCGACAGCAACTGCGAGAAGCGCTCGGCACCGCGCGCTTCGACGATGGCGTTTCCAACATCCAAGACTCCACGCTGCGGGTCGTTGACGTCGGCGACGAGTTGCCGAGAGAGCTCGTCGTCGTCGCGTAGATCAGGATCAACAGCCATGCGCAGCAGTCCATCGGGGCCATCCAGCAGTCCCAGTGCGAGGATCTTCCCCTCGCGTGACCAGACCCGCAGCGAAGCGGCCGTCTTGCCCGCGCATTTCAAGGAATGCCAGCCCAGATCGCCGGGGTGCAGATGAAGTGGGGCCCCGTCGTATTGCCAACTGCTGAGGACTCCGGCCACGTAGGCGAGATCCTGAACATCTGGCGTGCTCATCACAATGCTCACGGATCGATCCAACACCAGCCGCGGTCGCCTGTGCAGTCGCATATTGTCAGTGCCGCATTCATCGGCCTAATTGCTACCGCCTCGACACGGGAGCGTCTCCGAGCGTCCGCACATGCCGCTGTCCGCCCATATGGCCCGGTAGGGGTGGTCAAGCGGGACAGGTGTGCTCGGCGATCGACGGGAACGCCAACACCACCAGCTACGGCTACACCGCGGGTAACCTGACGAGCGTGACCCCGCCCGCACCGCTAGGGCCGACCACCTACGACAACGACGCCGTGGGTGGCCTCGTCGAGGTCACCGACGGCAACGGTGACACCACGACGTATGAGTACGACGCGGCCGACCGGGTCACCAGGACCACCGTCAACGGCGTCACCGCCACCATCCGGCTCTACCGCGATGATGGGACGGTGCGTTACGAGCGGGACGAGGAGACCGGGACGGCGATCAGCTACGGCTACAACGTCCTGCTCGGCAAGCCGATCTGGCAGACCACCAACTCCCCGCTCGACCTGGGGATCGAGACAACGGTGAACCTGACCTACGACCCGAACGGCAACCTCCGGATCGTGAAGGGCGCGTACGCCTCTGGACCGTATGAGTACCGCTACGACGCCGCGAACCAGCTCATCAAGGCCGGCCCGCAAGGCGGCTGCCCAAGCGACTGCGTGTCCTTCACCTACGACGACAACGGCAACGAGACCTCCCGTCTCTTCCCCGGTGGGGGCCGGCAAGACACCGACCGGGACGCCTCCGTGCGCCCGACCCGGATCACCGCCACCGACGTCAACGGGGCCGTCCGGGCAGATGTCGGGTACACCCAGGCCGGGGACGACCGGACCGTGCTGCAGACCCGGACCAGTCACCGTGAGGGCGGCATCCCGCACGAAACCGCGACCTACGGTGACCGCCTCCAGGTCACCGCCAACGGCCCGACCGGTTACACCACCTTCGGGCACGGCAACACCCGCCAGCTCACCGCCGGCACCACGAACTACCTGCACACCGACCAAGGCCTGGTCCGCAAGGCCACCGGCACCGCCACCGACTACATCCGCGACGCCAACGGCAGCGCGATCTACAACCAACGCCTGGTTCCGAGCTATTGCGTCACCGACCACCTCGGCTCGGTCCTCGGCTCCTTCAACGACAACGGCACCTGGCAGGGCGGCTACTCCTACTCGCCCTACGGCGAACGCCGATCCACCGGAACAACCTTCCCCATCGCCTCGAACAACCTGCGCTTCGCCGGCGGCTACGAAGAAAGCCCCAACTTGTACAAGCTCGGCGCCCGCTACTACGACGCCACCCTCGGACGCTTCACCCAGGCCGACCCCACCGGCCAGGAGCCCAACCCCTACACCTACGCAGCCGCCAACCCCTGCAACAACACCGACCCCACCGGAACTGCCACATGTGCTGGCGCTGTATTCCAAGCTGTCCTAAGCGCCGCAGGACTCGCTTTTGCAACAATGAGTCTAGTCACTCTCACAGCAGCGACCGGAGGCTGGGCTCTCGTCGGCATCCTTGCTGGTTTTGAGATAGCGATTCTCTCCGCCCCGTTTTCAGTCCGCAACCTGATTGAGAGCTGTTGATGCACAAGCGTCTAACCACATTGCCGCGATGGTTGCTGATCGTGCTGGTGGGCGCGTGTGCACTAGTGCTGGGCTCCGTCGCCGTCCTTGTCATCGAGGGTGGGCCCAGCATCTTATTAATTTTGCTCGGCGTGTCTGTGACTATTTCGCTCATCCTGTTTTCCGTCGATCTCGCGAGAGCGATTCAGAATGGCGACAAATGAGAGCGCCTGCAACACCTCCGCGCCGCCTACCGAGCCCGCTATCTGTGCTTTACGTCGACCACGGGCTGACCGGCGCGGATCGTGCTCGACCGGGACTGCGTGAAGAACTGGCCGCCTGCCGGGCCGGGGACACGCTCGGTCACCAAGCTCGATCGTCTCGCCCGGTCGCTACCGGACGCCCGAGACATCGCGGACGAGCTCACCCGCAAGGGCGTCACCCTTACCCTCGGTGGGAGCCTGTACGGCCCGACCCGGTCGGCCGGCTGCTGTTCAACGTCCTCGGCATGGTCGCCGAGTTCGGGGCCGACCTCATCCGCATGCGTAACCGCGAGGACGTGGCGGTCGCCAAAGCGAAGGGCCGGCTGCGCGGCAAGCAGCCCAAGCTTTCGAAGTCACAGGAGGCGCACCTGGTAACCCGCACCGCGCGGGTAGCCACGCCACCGCCGAAATCGCCAGCAGACGCATCATGTCGAGCATGACCTCAACTGCGTCGGCGGCAGGGGCGTTCGGAGGCGGATCGTCACCTGCCCTGACGGCTGCACGCTGCTTGGGTCCGCGATCACGACAACTCCGCCTAGCGCTGGTAGGCGAGGCGGTGCAGGAGCGGTCTCCTGGTAGCGCACCAGGAGACCGCTCCTACCCGTGACGAACGTCGAATCAGGTGTGCCGACGCCTGATCGCCATCACCGCGCCGCCGAGGGACAACAGTACCGCCGCCACTGCGAGCAGGCCGATCATCGCGGGCGCACCGGTCAGCGGTAGCTCACCGTCGCCGTCGAGCACTTCGATGGCGACCTCGGCGAGCAGGCTGCCGTCGGCTGCCCGGGCCTGGAGTCGGTGCGTTCCTGCAGTGAGATCCTCCGGGATGATCACGGTCGCTTCGGCCGTGCCATCGACGACCGCCATGGTCGTGAGCGTGCGGTTCTCGTTGGTGAGGCCGATCTTCACCTGCGTTCCGGGCGCATCAGTGACCCTCACCTCGACAGGGTCACCCGGCCGCACGGTCGCGTCGTCGACGGTGATCTCGGTGCTACGGTCCGACTCGGATGGCGGCTCGGTCGGCTCCGGCTCGGTCGGCTCCGGGTCGGTCGGCTCCGGGTCCGGCGTTGGCTCGGGCGTGGGTTCCGGTGCCGGCATCGTCTCGAGACCGTTGATCGCAGCCTCGAGCGCCGCCAAGGCGTCATCGACCTGAGCCTGGTCCTTGGCGGCGGCGAGGGCTTCCTCGGCCCGCGGGAGAGCATTCCGGAGCTCTGCGACCGATTGCTCGGTGTAGGCGTCCAGCTCGATGGCCTTCGCCTCATCCACCTTCGCTGCCAACGCGGTGGTGTCCGGCTCGGCGCCCTCATCAAGGCACTCGGCGTAGGTGTCCGCGTCCGGACTGAATCGGAACCAGTCGAAGGTTGCCTCGATCTCGGGAGTCGACTCGCTGCCGCGGAAGGCGAACGGGCCGATGTGCGTGAATCCGGCCTCGGCCACGGAGATGTCCCTGCCGTAGCGTTCGAACGTCTCGCCGTCGTAGGAGACGCTGGCGCGAATGTCCTCGCCGTCACTGGTCAGGCGCAACCATGCCTCGTCCTGATAGACCTCAGGCGGATACTGATCGAGCCGGTTCTCGCCGTCACGGTGATAGACGAGTTCGATCCGGTGACCCGGTGTGGCGCGCCCGATGTTGAACTTCGCGTAGTGCGTGTCCGTGTTGTACAGGAGCAGGCCGCCCTGCTGGAACTTCTGTTCCGGATCTATCGTCAGCTTGGTGGTGACCTGCCACGGGCCCTCCGGCAGTTCCTGCT